>NZ_HG916852.1:2012000-2661000 GCF_000577275.2 Rhizobium favelukesii | reverse complement strand
GAGAACCCGTTTTCCGAATGGGCGCGCAAGGCGCTCGTGATGAGCACCTTCGTCAAGTATCGCCAAGGCCGTCTCGACGATGCTCTTGCCTCGGGCAACCGCTATATGGCGCAGTATCCGAAGTCGAAAGATGCTCCCTACGTGCAGTATCTGATCGGTCTGACCTATTCGAAGCAGATCGTGGACGTCACGCAGGATCAGCGCGCAGCTGCAAAGACTGTCGAGGCCATGCAGGCGGTCATCGACAACTACCCGGATTCCGAATACGTCGACGACGCGCAGGCGAAAATCCGCTTCGCGCGCGACCAGATGGCCGGCAAGGAAATGCAGGTCGGCCGCTACTATATGGAGCGGAAGGAATACCTCGCCGCGATCTCGCGCTTCCGCACTGTCGTCGAGAAGTATCCGAATACCAACCAGATCGAAGAAGCGCTCGCGCGCCTTGTCGAAGCCTACTACGCAATGGGCATCGTCGAGGAGGCGCAAACCGCAGCTGCCGTTCTGGGCCATAACTATCCGGACAGCCAGTGGTACGCCGATTCCTTCAAGCTCTTGAAGAACGGTGGCGCGGAGCCGCGTGAAAACCCGGGTTCCTGGATCGCGGCTGCAGGCAAGAAACTCCTGCTCGGTTCCTGAGGCCAATGCTGATCCAGCTTTCGATCCGCGATATCGTCCTGATCGAGCGGCTGGACCTCGCCTTCGAGACCGGCCTCTCGGTGCTGACCGGTGAGACCGGTGCTGGCAAATCCATCCTGCTTGATAGCCTGTCGCTGGCCCTTGGGGGCCGCGGAGACGGAGGCCTCGTTCGCCACGGCGAAGACAAGGGGCAGGTGACGGCTGTCTTCGACGTCGGCCCTGATCACGGCGCCCGCAAGCTGCTGCGCGAGAACGGCATCGATGATGATGGCGATCTCATCTTCCGCCGTGTCCAAAACTCCGACGGGCGCACCAAGGCCTATGTCAACGACCAGCCGCTCAGCGTTCAGCTGATGCGTCAGGCCGGACAGATGCTCGTCGAGATTCACGGTCAGCATGATGATCGCGCGCTCGTGGACACCCACGCTCACCGGATCCTGCTCGACGCCTTTGCGGGCGTGAACGAAGACGCTGCTACCGTTTCCAACATTTACCGCATCTGGCGCGATACCGAGCGGACGCTGAAGAAACAGCGCGAGAAGGTGGAGAATGCTACGCGCGAGGCGGACTATCTGCGCTCATCCGTCGAGGAACTGGAAAAGCTTTCGCCGCTGGATGGCGAGGAGGACGAACTCGCCGATCGCCGCCAAAAGATGATGAAGGCCGAGCGCATCGCAGGCGATATCGCCGAGGCTTCAGAGTTCCTCAACGGCAATGCCTCTCCCGTGCCGCATATCGCCTCGCTCGTGCGCCGGCTGGAGCGCAAGAGCCACGAGGCTCCTGGCTTGCTGGAAGATACGGTTGCGCTTCTGGACGCTGCGCTCGACCAGCTCTCCAACGCCCAGATGGAAGTCGAGGCGGCACTCCGAAAGACGGAATACGATCCAAAGGAGCTGGAGCGTGTAGAGGAGCGCCTGTTTGCCTTGCGCGCCGCCGCGCGCAAGTACTCTGTTCCGGTGGTCGAACTGCCAGCGCTCGCCATTCGCATGATCAGCGATCTTGCCGATCTCGATGCCGGCGAGGAACGGCTTGCCAAGCTCGAAGCCGAGGTTGGTGTTGCCAAGGCGAACTACGATGCAGCAGCACGCACGCTTTCCGATAAGCGTCATCACGCCGGCGACGCTTTGGCTGCCGCCGTCATGGCAGAACTGCCGGCACTGAAGCTGGAGCGGGCACGTTTCATGGTAGAGATCACCACCAATCGCGAGGATGCGACAGCAGAGGGCATCGACGTTGTCGAGTTCCACGTGCAGACCAATCCGGGCACGCGCCCGGGTTCTATCATGAAGGTGGCGTCCGGCGGCGAGCTTTCGCGCTTCCTGCTCGCGCTGAAGGTGGCGCTCGCCGATCGCGGCTCTGCACCGACGCTCGTCTTCGACGAAATAGATACCGGTGTTGGCGGGGCGGTTGCGGATGCGATAGGTCAGCGCCTGAAGCGGCTTTCCGACCGCGTTCAGGTCCTCTCGGTTACCCATGCGCCGCAGGTTGCAGCACGGGCGGCGACGCATCTGCTGATCTCAAAGGGACCGGCCGCCGAAGGCTCCGAGAAGATTGCGACGCGCGTCGCGACGATGGCGCCCGACGACCGTACCGAAGAAATCGCGCGCATGCTGGCGGGCGCCTCGGTGACGGAAGAGGCGAGGGCGGCTGCTGCCCGGCTGCTGGCCGGGAACGGCTGATTTCGAAATCGCCGAATTGGGGAGAGGCGCCGGAGATGACGTCTCACTCCCTTTCAATCCATGCATTTTGCTCTAAAACGACTCCAGATTCCGTGGAGTGAGAGCCGTATGTCGACCGAAACCATAGCCGTTGATGCCCTGACGATCGAAGATGCCGCCGCCGAGCTCGAGCGGCTTGCGATGGAGATCGCCCGCAACGACGAGCTCTATCACGGCGAGGATCGCCCGGCGATTTCGGATGCCGAGTATGATGCGCTGAAGCGGCGCAACGACGCGATCGAGGCGCGCTTTCCGGAACTGATCCGCGACGACAGCCCGTCGCGGCGTGTCGGCTCCGCGCCTTCAGTCACATTCGCACCCCTCGTGCATGCGCGGCCGATGCTGTCGCTCGACAATACCTTCTCGCAGGAGGACGTGCAGGACTTCGTGGCCAGCGTCTATCGTTTCCTCGGCCGCTTGCCGGACCAGTCGATTGCCTTTACGGCAGAGCCGAAAATCGATGGCCTCTCCATGTCGATCCGCTACGAGAACGGCAAACTTGTAAACGCAGCGACTCGCGGCGACGGTACGACGGGCGAAAACGTCACCGCGAATATCCGCACCATCAAGGAAGTCCCGAACGAGTTGCCCCGGGGCGTTCCGGCCGTCGTTGAAGTGCGCGGCGAAGTCTATATGGCCAAGAGCGACTTCCTGGCGCTGAACAAGCAGATGGAGGCGGCGGGCAAGCAGACCTACGTCAATCCGCGCAACACCGCCGCTGGCTCGCTGCGACAGCTCAATGCGAAAGTGACAGCGAGCCGCAAGCTGAAGTTCTTCGCCTACGCCTGGGGCGAGATTTCCGAGCCCAATGATTTGCCGAAGGCGCAATTCGACATGGTGCAGAAGTTCAAGGAATGGGGCTTTCCCGTCAATCCGCTGATGAAGCGGCTGAACTCCGTCGCCGATATCCTGGCGCATTACGATGAGATCGGCCTGAAGCGGCCCGATCTCGACTACGACATCGACGGCGTCGTCTACAAGGTCGACAGCCTTGAGCTGCAGGCCCGTCTTGGCTTCCGCTCGCGCAGCCCGCGTTGGGCGACCGCACATAAATTCCCGGCCGAGCAGGCCTTCACGATGGTCGAAAATATCGACATCCAGGTTGGCCGCACCGGCGCTCTGACGCCGGTCGCACGCCTGACGCCGATCACTGTCGGCGGCGTCGTCGTTACCAATGCGACGCTGCACAATGCCGATTATATTGAAGGCATCGGCAATTCGGGCGAACGTATTCGCGAAGTGGGACACGACATCCGGATCGGTGATACGGTCATCGTGCAGCGGGCAGGAGATGTCATCCCGCAGGTGCTCGACGTCGTCATGGAGAAGCGTCCGGCCGAGGCCAGGCCTTACGAATTCCCGAAAACTTGCCCGGTCTGCGGCAGCCATGCGGTGCGTGAGAAGAACGAGAAGACCGGCAAGCTCGATTCGGTCACCCGCTGCACCGGCGGCTTCATCTGCACGGCGCAGGCGACGGAGCATCTCAAGCATTTCGTCTCGCGCAATGCCTTCGACATCGAGGGCCTGGGCTCCAGGCAAATCGACTTCTTCTTCGATAATGAGGACAGCGCGCTGCAGATCCGCACCGCGCCCGATATCTTCACGCTGGAGAAGCGGCAGGCGGATTCACTGACCAAGCTCGAAAATATCGACGGCTTCGGCAAGGTCAGTGTCGGCAAGCTCTACGCCGCCATCAACGAGCGCCGCACTATCGCGCTCCACCGCTTCATCTATGCGCTCGGCATGCGCCATGTCGGCGAGACAACCGCGAAACTGCTTGCGCGCTCCTATGGCACCTATGACGCCTTCGAGGCGGCGATGAAGGAGGCTGCACCACTTTCCGGCGATGCCTGGAACGACTTGAACGCTATCGAAGGCATCGGTGAGATTGTCGCCCGCGCTATCGTCGAATTCTACAAGGAACCGCGTAATATCAAGGTGATCGGCGCGTTGCTGGACGAACTCGACGACAAGAGGCCGTTGCCCGCCGAACAGGCGGTGACATCAGACAGCCCTGTCGCCGGCAAGACCGTCGTTTTCACCGGCTCGCTGGAAAAGTTTTCGCGCGACGAGGCCAAGGCGCGGGCCGAAAGCCTCGGCGCCAAGGTCGCCGGTTCGGTGTCGAAGAAGACCGATATCGTCGTTGCGGGACCGGGCGCCGGCTCGAAGCTCGACAAGGCACGCGAACTCGGTGTCCAGACGATGGACGAGGACGAGTGGCTGGCGCTGATTGGCGGGTGAGGGCATCGGTTCCGCTCATCTCAGAGCCTCCTACTACCGCTTGATGCGCGCCATCGCATAAGCATCGACGTAGGTGCCGGCCCGGAAGGCATAGGCACGAAGTATGCCTTCCTCTTCGAAACCGAACTTTCTGTAGAGGGCGAGGGCGGCTTCGTTGTCGGTGTAGACTGTCAATTCAAGGCGCATAATGTTCAGCCAGTTGTCCGCGGCGTCGATGACGGCGGCGAGCAGCGCGTTGCCGATACCGCGGCCGGCAAAGTCGTCATGAACGCCCATGCCGATGCTGGCGACGTGATTGCGACGGCCGCGGAAGCGGGTCATGCCGATGTCGCCGACGATTTGCCCGTCGATGGTTGCGACCAGACGCATCGCGTCCGGATTGCTGTTTTCGACATGGCGGCGGGTTTCTTCGATACTCTGGTAGGGCGGACGCAAGGTCCCGGCCCGAAAGCCCGGCAGATTGACCAGCGCTGCCAAGGCCTCGGTGTCGGACGAACGGATGGCTCGGATCAACAGTCCGACAGGTGCTTTTCTGCTGCTTGGATTATTCTGCATACAACTCTCCTTGTCATTGCGAGGGGAGCCGGTTCCCGAACCCTGCTCGCCTCGGCAGGGGTTTCGGGGCTGGACGGACTGCTTCTAGCGCACCGTGGCTCCCGCCAACCCCGCAAGGGTGGTGGTCGTCAGCGTAAGCGTTATGGCCATCGATCCGTTCATGCTCGCCATGTTCGCAATCCGGTTGCGGATGTCAACAGCCTGGTTTGCGCCGACAGGGCAGGAAGGCTATGCCAGATCGATACAATCGAATCGGAAGCCTCGTTGAAGACTATCGCCATTGATTTCGAGACAGCCAACGAACAGCGCGGCAGCGCCTGCTCGGTCGGACTGGCATGGATCGAGGACGGCCAGGTCACGCGCGTCGAGGAGCGGCTCATCCGGCCGAAGGAGATGCGGTTCTCCGGCATGAACATCGCCATCCACGGCATCCGGCCGGAGCAGGTCGAGGACGCGCCGGAGTTTCCGGAGGTGATGGACGAGTTCCACGACGATTTCCGAGGCGCGACCATGATCGCGCACAATGCGGCTTTCGATTTTAGCGTCTGGCGTGCCTGCCTCGATCTCTATCGGCAGTCTTATCCGGAACTCACCTATCTCTGCAGCCTGAAGATGGCACAGCGGATCTGGCCGCATTTCCTATCGCACCGGCTCAACATGATCGCCGAGCATCTCGGCCTTCGCTTTGCGCATCACAATGCAGCCGAAGATGCCGCCGTCTGCGCGCATGCGGCGATCGCGATGGCAAAGGCCGTCGGGGCCGCCGCCGTGAACGCCATTCCTGCTGTGATCGGCATGAAGCCGGGCCGGCTGACGTCAAACGGGTATGAGGCCTGCACCTGCAGGAAGCAGTGAGCACTTCCTTGTAAAGACCCCTGGCGCGCTTACCTTAGATGCTGATGCAATCAGGGAGCCGTCATGTCCACAAAGAGCTATATCGCGCTTGCCACCGCGTCACTCATCGGTCTTAGCGCTGGCACCGTGTCGGCCGACGTCGTCGGCAAGGTTGGGGTTGACTGGATCGGCAACGACATCATCATCGATGCGGTGGCCGACCCGCAGGTGAAAGGCGTGACCTGCCACGTCACCTATTTCGACCGCAGCGTCATCGACCGCGTAAAGAACGGCAACTGGTTTGAGGATCCCTCGAACAACTCCATTGCCTGCCGGCAGACAGGGCCGATCGAGATCGGCGACATCGACCTGTCGAAGGGCGGCGACGAGGTGTTTAAGACAGGCATGTCGCTGATCTGGAAGAAGCTGGTCGTCAACCGGATCTACGACAAAGAGAACGACACGTTGATCTATCTTGCGCATTCGCGCGAATTGACCGACGGCTCGGCCAAGATGGCGATCTCGACCATCCCGCTCTACGGCCAGAACGTTTTGTGGAAAAACGGCAAGCCGCAATAGCAGCGCGGCTCGTCGAGTTAGGTGCGGCTTTTGGGATGGGCCGGAAGGTCATCGCAGATGATATCCCAGGACACCTTTTCGGATGTCCAGACGTGAAAGGTCGGGTGATACTCATCCGGCTCGTCGAGGCTGACGGTCATGATGTCGATCAAGCCGGGGTCCGCATCGTTCTGGTAGCCGAGCGGGGAACCACATGAACCGCAAAATGTCCGCACGACGCCCTTCGAGGAGGCGAAAGCCCGCGGGGCTCCTTGTTCATACACCAGTGTTCGCACGGGAAAGGTGACGAACGGCAGCGTCGGAGCCGAAGCAACCTTTCGGCATGTGTGGCAATGGCAGATGCCGCTACATAGGGGCGCCTCGTCGAGTCTATAGCGGATCGCGCCGCAGCCGCATCCTCCGGTGTGGCGGGTCTTTGCATCGCTCATCCTGCGTATCCCATTGCCTTTTCCAACGACATTCAAACGCCTGCCTTCGCCCTTGATTTACAAGGCTATGTCCAAGGACCGCATGACGGAGGTGGCGTTCGCCAACGAGATAGCCTGCAATACGGCCCGAAGAATGGCATAGAAAAACCGCTTGCAACGTTCTGTCGCAAGCGGTTCGGAAGTGTTGTCAGCGGTCGGGCTAACAGCGAAACCCGGCTGGTCTGATCACGCGGCCTGTGCCAGCTCGTCGGCGATGACGGTGTCGAGGTTCAGGAAGCAGACCATGGTCTTTTCGAGCGCCACGATGCCGCGGCAGAAGGCGCGCTGTGCTTCCGGGATGATCTCAGGCGCCGGCTGCAGGTCTTCGCTCTTGATGGTCATCATATCAGATACCTGTTCGACCAACAGGCCGACCAGCTTGCCGGCAATGTCGGTGACGATGATGGCGGAGCGCTCGGACGGTTCCGTCATCTTCATGCCGAGGCGGCAGGCCATGTCGATGACCGGGATCACCGCACCACGCAGGTTGATGAGACCAAGCACGTACGGCGGCGTGTGCGGCATCGGGGTCACTGGCGCCCAGCCGCGGATTTCGCGGATCGCCATAATGTCGATGCAGAATTCCTGCTCGCCGAGGTGGAACGAGACGATCTCGAGATGCGAGCCGGTCTGGTTGATGACGGTGTTGTTCATGATCAGAATTCTTCCCAGTTGTCTCCGGCCGGTGCGGCCATGGCTCTGGCGGTTGCGCCGCCGCTGAATGCGCCCGCGACCTTGCCGATCAGGCTTCGTGCGGGAGATGGTTTCGGATGCGAGACTGCGGTGGCTTCCCGCGGCGTGGAACGGGCATTCATGCCCTCGCCGATCTTGAACGTCTGGATCAGGTGGATCAGGCTGTCGGCATCGGTGGCGAGCGCGCAGCTTGCAGCGTTCGTCTCTTCCACCATGGCCGCGTTTTTCTGCGTGACCTGGTCCATCTGACTGATGGCCGTGTTGATTTCGTTCAATCCAGTGGATTGTTCGCGTGCGGAGGTTACGATTGACTTAACGTGTTCGTCGATACGCAAAACATCGTCGCCGATCTGGCGCAAGGCTTCGCCGGCTGCCGTCACGAGTTCACCGCCAGCCTTCACCTCAGCCCCGGATTTTCCGATCAAAGCCTTGATATCCTTGGCGGCACCCGCAGCGCGACCGGCGAGTTCGCGTACTTCCTGCGCGACGACCGCAAACCCCTTGCCGGCCTCGCCCGCACGCGCCGCCTCGACGCCGGCGTTGAGGGCGAGGAGATTGGTCTGGAAGGCGATCTCGTCGATGACGTTGATGATCGTTCCGATCTCGCGCGAGGCGGCTGCGATACGCTCCATGGCCGCCATGGCATCGGTGACGACGATGTCTGATTTCGCGGTGTTCTGGCGGGTATGGGCGACCATGTGGCCGACTTCTTCGGCGCGGCTGGTGGCGCTGCGAACCGTTGCCGTGATCTGATCGAGTGCGGCAGAGGTCTCCTCGAGCGATGCCGCTTGCTGCTCCGTGCGCTTTGCGAGGTCGTCCGCAGCTGAGCGCATCTGCCGGCTGTTTGCCTGGATGGAAGCGCCGTTCTGGGAGATCCCGGCCATCGTCTGGCGCAGCGTTGCCGTCGTCTCATTGAAGTCGCTGCGCAGGCGCTCCAGTTCCGGCTTGAACGGCTGATCGATGGTGACCGTCACGTCGCCGCCAGCGAGCCGTGTGAGGCCCTGGCCAAGCGCATTTACTGCACGATTGAGCGCTTCGGCATCTGCCAGTTTTGCCGTTTCGCGGCTGCGACGCTCGGCATCGCTCTGCTGACGCTCGCTTTCGCTTCGCGCCTGGAGTTCCTGCTTCTCGATTGCGGCAAGGCGAAAGCTCTCCGCCGCGCGCGCCATGTCGCCGATCTCATCGCCACGCTCGGTGGCGGGGACGTGGCGATTGAGATCGCCACGCATGATCCCCTGCATGCTCGTGCGTACGCCCTCGATGCCGCGGCGAATCGAGCCGCCGTGGATGTACTGCAGGATCGCCATCGTCACGATAGCGACGATGCCAAGTGCAAGCTGGATGTGAATCGCTCGCCGCGAGATCGCATTGGCTTCGTCGATTTTCCTCTTGGCGAATTCGCCGCCTTGGCGCGCGAACTTCTCCAGTGTCGCCCCCACCTTTTTGCCGCTACCGTCGATGGCGTCATCTAGTCTGTCGAATTCACTGTCAGGCGCCGCAGAATCGACGGCAGCCTTCAGGTCTCCGACGATATTCTGTCCCAGCGTCGCCACGTCTGCATCATACGTGGAGAGCAGGCCTCCCGCGTTTAGCTCTTCTTCGAGGCGGTGCATTTCCTTGGAACTGCTCTGTAGCTCGCCGATTGCTTCGTTCATTAGTTTAAGGCGTTCGGGCATCACGGCGCGATCGCCGCGATCGACGATAGTGTCCATGGCGGCAAGAATTAGAGTGAGATTTGCGGTGCGTAGCTCGTTGATGTGATCGACGCTGGCCTGGATCTCGTTGGCGTGCCTCAGAGCGGCG
Source organism: Rhizobium favelukesii (assembly GCF_000577275.2). Lineage (NCBI taxonomy): Bacteria > Pseudomonadati > Pseudomonadota > Alphaproteobacteria > Hyphomicrobiales > Rhizobiaceae > Rhizobium > Rhizobium favelukesii. The sequence goes on along the minus strand of NZ_HG916852.1, from coordinate 2,651,474 downwards.
TCGGCGCTCGAATTCTGGTACCAGCCGACTCCAAGCATCGCGCCGAAGCCGATGAATGCCGCACCGGCCAGCGTTCCGAGCCTCTGGCCAACGGAGAGGCTCTTGCGCACTTTCATATCGCTCATGTGACGATCATCCCCTCCGCGATGAGACGCGGCATGTATCTTGCGCTCACGCGGATAGCCGGGGTTGAAATGCCAGGCAGACGTCATGTCACGAGAACGGCGACCGTTCTATCCATCGCTAAATATAGATATGCATTTTTAAGTATTTACTAACCCTCAAAGATTGTAGGTTGCCTTTGTTGCGTCGAATATGTGTTTGTAAATACAGGAGTTTCCAATTTTGATTGCGCCTTTTCCGTGTGCTGGTGGGGCAATCGGTCGCCGCCTGGAAAACATCTTGTTGAATTGCACCGTGAAGAACGAGGCGATATCACCCGGAAACGGGAATGGTCCCGATCTCAGAGGTTCGATCGATGAAGACTGTCCGCATTGCGGTCTGGGTTGCGGTGCTGGTGATGGCCGGAATTCTCGGCTGGCTGACGCTCAATGTGACCAAGACAAAAGAGGCCGTATCCGAGGGACCGTTCGGCGTGCCATTCACGCTTGTCGCCCAGAACGGCCAACCAATCACGGAGCAGGCCTTCCGCGGCAAGCCGACGGCGCTCTTCTTTGGCTTTACCCATTGCCCGGAGGTATGTCCGACAACGCTGTTCGAAATGAATGGTTGGCTGGAGAAAGTCGATCCGCAGGGCAAGAAGCTTCAGGCCTATTTCGTCACTGTCGATCCGGAGCGCGATACGCCTGACGTCATGAACCAGTACGTCTCCAATGTCTCCAAGCGCATTGTCGGTATCACCGGCGCTCCCGACAAGGTTGCCGACGTCATCAAGGGTTACCGCGTCTACGCCAAGAAGGTTCCCGTGGACGAGAGCAATCCGAACGGTGACTACACGATGGACCACACGGCCTCGGTCTTCCTGCTCGATTCGGCAGGGCGGTTCTCCGGTACCATCGCCTATGGCGAAAATCCCGATACGGCTGTAAAGAAACTGGAGAACCTCGTCAGCAAGGGATGACGGCATGGCGTCAGGGCATCGCAGCATCTTGATCGCCGGGGCCGGCGCGACCGGCCTGGCTGCTGCCCTCGAACTTGCCCGACGCGGGTTCCTTGCGCGTATCGTCGACAGCGACGCCGGACCCGTGCCGCTGACGGAAAGCCGTGCGCTGGGCATCAATGCCAGAACGCTGACGCTTCTTTCGCCTTCGCGCGTGACGGACACGATCCTGCAGGAGGCGCAGCGGATTGCGCACTTCCGCATCGTCTCCAAGGGCAGACTGCTTGCCGACATCGACACGACGAGGGTTCCCGGCCCCTACAGCGCAATCCACGCCCTGGCACAGGGGCATACCGAGCGGCTGCTGCTGGGCAAGCTTTCCGACTATGAGGTTGCTCCAGAGTGGCAAACGGCGGTGGAGACGGTCTCCGGGGATCTTTCGAAGCCGCGGGTAACGCTACGGAAGGCAGATGGATCGGTCGAAGCGGCGGATTTCGATATCGTGGTCGCTGCCGACGGCGCCCATTCGGCGGTGCGCAGGGCCGTCGGCATCGGCTTTCCCGGGCAGGCGCTGGAGAGCAGCTTCTATCTGGCGGACTTTCGTTATGCTGTGCCGATCGATCCCGGTTTTGCCGAGATCAGCCTGTTCGATCCAGGCATGATCGGTCGTCTGCCTGTCACGCGCGATGTGCTGCGCTACATCTCAACGCTTCCCGATTTCGAGAGCCGAATCCAACATCCCGCGCCGGTCGCCGAGCGCGTCTGGGCCTCCGATTTCCGCATTCATTTCCGCCACGTCGCCATGATGGCGAGGGGCAACGTGTTTCTTGCCGGCGACGCAGCGCATATTCATTCGCCGGCCGGTGCGCGGGGGATGAACCTTGGCATCGAGGACGCGTGTTGGTTGGCCTGGCTCATCTCGGAAGGGCGGGAGCGTGAATATGCGGGTCTCAGGATGCCGGCGGTGAAGACGGTGTTGAAGCAGACGCATCAACTGACATCGCTTATTACCATGAAGCATCCGGTGGCGATCGCGATCCGCAATCTTGCCGTCCCCTTACTTTTGCGAATACCCGCATTCCGACAAAAATTGCTTCACGGCGTTTCCGGATATGATACGCAGTCGCCGCCCTGGATCGATGGCGCACTATAGAAGAAAGACCGCTTGTGAGTGAAATACGCCTTTATGTGACGACGACCGAAGTGCAGGCAGGAGAGATTCTGGACCTGCTGTCCGATGTCTTCGGCGAAGAAGACTTCGCAATCGCGACCACTGAGATCGATGAGAAGAAGGATATTTGGGAAGCCTCGGTCTACATGATGCGCGAAGACGAACTGCAGGTTCGCGCGCGCGTCGAGGAAGCGCTGAAGGTGAGCTTTCCCGAGGCCAAAGTCGAGCGCGAAGTGATTCCCGATGTCGATTGGGTGGCGAAGTCGCTTGAAGGGCTAAAGCCGGTTCGGGCGGGGCGCTTTCTCGTCCACGGATCGCACGACCGCGACAAGGTGCGCTCCGGCGACATTGCGATCGAGATCGACGCCGGCCAGGCTTTCGGTACCGGTCATCACGGCACGACGGCTGGCTGCCTGGAGACGATCGACGCTGTCTTTCGTTCCCGCCGGGTGCGGAATGCGCTCGACCTCGGGACTGGTAGCGGCGTTCTGGCGATTGCCGTCAGGAAGCTGCGGAATATTCCTGTTCTAGCAACGGACATTGATCCGATCGCGACGCGGGTCGCTGCCGAGAACGTTCGGCGCAACGGCATCGCGTCCGGCATCGCCACCGAGACGGCGCCGGGGTTTCACTCCACCACCTTTGGCGCGCATGGCCCCTTTGATCTGATCATCGCCAACATCTTGGCGCGACCCCTCATCAAGATGGCACCGCAGCTCGTGAACCATTTGGCGCCAGGAGGCTCGGTCATTCTCTCCGGTATTCTGGCCGCGCAGCGCTGGAAGGTGCTGGCCGCCTATAACGGTGCGCATTTGCGGCACGTCCGCACGATCTGGCGCAATGGCTGGGTGACGATCCATCTCGATCGTCCTTGAGGTGAGACAAAAGAAAAGGCGGTGCCAATGGCACCGCCTTCGGACCAGTTTCCCGGTCAATGCCCGCGAGCTCGAAGGAGGAGGAGCGCTCGAGCGGGCTCTACTGGTTCTGATCGCCGGTCCGATGAGGGAGGAGGAGAACGGAGCGGCGAGTTGCTCAGAACGCGTAGCTGGTTGCAACCTGGCGGCGCGTAACCTTCTGGCCGGCGCCCAGCAGATTGAGGGTGTCCTCATTGAGCGGACGGCGTGAGCCGATGACGTGACGCACAGTCTGGCGTTCGCCAGCCTGTACCGGGCTGCTGTAAGCGAAGCGCGACAGAGGGGCAGTCATATCAAAATTCCTTTTGTTTCGTTTCAGGTTCGTCTCGAACCAGTCTGATGGCGCCTATATAGCGATTTAGAAAAGTCGAGGGAGAGGGTTTCGTTCATGGGAGCCATGCGTGGAATGCATAAAGCGTGCCAATTTGCGAATGGGCGCCTCATTTCCGCCGGATTATTGCGCGGCTTTCGCTCACACGTCACGTCGCGAATTTCTCGTATTCGTCTGAGATTCCGATAACATAGACGTGTCCTTTCGCAGCGGATTCGTCCAAGAAACCGGGTTATTGAGCATGTTCCAGTCTTTCGAAGTCACCTCGACGCCACAATTCGGCCGAAATCGCGTCTCGGCCTTGCGCGCAAGTTTTGACGCGCTTGATATCGACGCCTTTCTTGTGCCGCGCGCCGACGAGTTCAACGGCGAATATGTGCCGGCTTGCGCGGAGCGCTTGTCGTGGTTGACGGGCTTCACAGGGTCGGCGGGCGTCGCGCTGGTAACGCGTTCCGAGGCGATCGTCTTCGTGGACGGGCGCTACGTGACACAACTTGCCGAGCAAGTGGACAACTCCGTCTTCATTGGTGGAGATCTTGTGAACGAGCCGCCTCATGACTGGCTTGCCAAGAACGGCTCCAGGGGCTTGCGTGTCGGCATCGATCCCTGGCTCCATTCGGGAGCAGAGGTGAGGCGGCTCGAAAAGGCGCTTGCCGAGATTGGCGGTTCGCTCGTTGTCCTGCCCTACAATCCTCTAGACAAGCTCTGGAGCGACCGGCCGCAGGAGCCGCTGGGGCAGGTGATGATCCAGAACATCGTCCAGGCGGGCGTGCTCGCGACGGAGAAGATAGCAACCATCACCGCCGATCTTGCAACGAAGAATCTCAAGGCGGCGCTGATTGCGGATCCGTCTTCAGTCGCCTGGATCTTCAATATTCGCGGTACCGATGTGCCGCACACGCCGCACCCGCTGGCGCGAGCAATCATCTATGCCGACGGCAACGCGGATCTCTTCCTCGACAAGCGCAAGACCGGCATCGAGGCCGAAGCCTACCTCGCGCAGATGTGCGTACAGCTTCCGCCCTCGGAACTCGACAACAAGCTCGCGGCTGTTGCGAAGGATGGCGGTAAAGTTCTGGTCGATCCGGACCTGACCTCCTATGCCCTGGCGGAGATCATTCGCAAGGCAGGCGGTGAGGTCGCAGAGGGCAACGATCCTGCCAAACTGCCGCGGGCGGTCAAGAACAACGTCGAGATAAACGGCTCCGCGGCCGCGCACCTCCAGGATGGAGCAGCGATGGTCGAGTTTCTCTACTGGCTCTCGCAGACGAAGCCCGGGACCGTGACCGAGATCGAAGTTGCGCAAAAGCTGGAAGCATTGCGCGGCCGCGTCGGCGAAAGCATGCAGAACCCGTTGAAGGACATTTCCTTCGATACGATCTCCGGTGCCGGCGAACATGCCGCAATCATGCACTATCGTGTGACGACAGAAACGAACCGCAACCTGGAAGCCGGCGAGCTCTTCCTGATCGATTCCGGCGCCCAGTACATCAACGGTACGACCGACATTACCCGTACCGTTGGTATCGGCGCGGTCACCGAGGAGCGCAAACGTTTCTTCACGCTGGTGCTGAAGGGGATGATCCAGATCAGCACCGCACGTTTTCCCAAGGGCACGCGTGGCTGCGATCTCGATCCGCTCGCCCGCATTGCGCTCTGGCGGGCCGGCGTCGACTTCGCCCATGGCACCGGCCATGGCGTCGGCTCCTATCTTTCGGTGCATGAAGGTCCGCAGCGTATCTCGAGGCTTTCAACGCAGGAGCTGCTGCCCGGGATGATCCTTTCAAACGAACCGGGCTACTACCGCCCCGGCGCCTTCGGTATCCGTATCGAGAACCTGATCTATGTGCGCGAGGCCGAGGCGATCGACGGCGGCGACATGCCTATGCTGGGCTTCGAGACGCTGACCTTCTGCCCAATCGACCGCAGTCTGGTCATTCCCGAACGTCTCACGCATGACGAGCTGCGTTGGTTCAACGGCTATCATGAGCGCACCCGCGACGCGCTGATGCCGCTGATCCACGACCACGACGTCAAGGCGTGGCTGGAAAATGCGACGCTGCCGCTGGAATATTAAGCGCGGCGGCCTTGCTCGCCGCCGGTGGCGTCACATGCCGATCGTGTGACGCCAGCCCATGACGACGAGCCAGGCGGCAATCAGCATCCAGGTGTGCGAGACCCGCAAGCCGACGAGGAGCGCGACGAGCAGGGCCAGTTTCGAATCCCAGCCGCCGGTGAAGAAGGCCGGCGCGACAAGGGTCGTCAAGACCGCGGCAGGGACTGCGGCAAGCGCGGCCTCCATGCGCGGCGGAATCCGCTTCATCGTGGTGATGAGGATATAGCCGCCGATGCGGGTCGCGTAGGTTGCAACTGCCGCAGCGGCGATCACGAGTGCCATATGAAGATCGAAGGCCATCGTCATACCTCGTGAAGATCGGATTCGAGTTCCTGTTCACGAGGCGGGGGCGGGAACAGGGCGGCAAGGATGATGCCCGCCGCGGCACCCAGGCTGACGTGCCAAGGCGAGCCGACATAATGATAGGCGATAACAGAGGCGACCGCGCTGACGGCGGCAACCGGCAGAAAATTGTCGCGATGACGGAAATCGAGGACGATACCGAGGAAATAGGCCGGCAGCAGGATGTCCAGTCCGATCGATTTCGGGTCGCCGATGAAGCTGCCGAGCAGGCCGCCGAGCAGACTGACCAGGACCCAGGGTATGTAGATGATGATGCCAAAGCCGAGATACCAGACAAAGGTGACTGGCTTGCCTGATTCGCCGCGTTTTGCCGTTACCGCAAACTGGGGATCGACCAGCAGGAAAAAGGTGAAGAACTTCTGGATCGGAGAGAAGTGTTTGATGTAAGGCGCGATTGCCGCCGAATAGAGGACATGGCGAAAGTTGACAGCCAGAATGGAGGCGACGATCAGCCACGCCTGGACGTTATGACCAAAGAGCTCGATGCCGACCATCTGGCTCGCGCCGGCATAGACCGTGGCACTCATGAAGGTCACTTCTGCAAGCGACATGCCGTTATCGACCGCCAGTGCTCCGAACAAAGCCCCGAACGGGGCCGAGGCCAGCGCAACGGCTGAACCACCGCGCAAACCGTCGAAAAAATCAGCGCGACTCATCGGCGACAATCCTTCTGGAATCTTGCCCCCGTCTAAGGAGGGGCGGTATCTGCCGCAAGCAAATTTCCTTGATTGAACGATCGATTTCGCTGAACGATGCACGCGTGACCGATTGCCGTTCGCGGAGAGAACATGAATCAGATCGAATTTTCGAAGGAAGAGAAGGCCGAGCTCATTGCACGGATCCAGCATTATTTCGGTCGCGAGCTGGACCAGCCGATCGGCCTCCTCAAAGCGGAGTTCGTTCTCGAATTCTTTGCGAAGGAAGTTGGCGCCGCCTATTACAAGAAGGGGCTTGAAGACGCGCAGGCCGCCCTCACCAGACGCATGGATGACTTTTCCGAGGACGTCTATCAGTTGCAGCGGAATGCGACGGAGTGATCAGCCTTCCAGAACCTTCCGGCTGGTGACGATGTCGATGCCATGCTCGCGCATCTCCTCGATCGCGGCCGTGACGCCTTCGGGCGTGATACCGCGGCTGGCATCTTCGACAAAGCGAACCCGCACGCCCGGCATCATCTCGATCGCGTCCAATGCCGAGAACTTCACGCAATAATCGGTTGCGAGACCGCAAACGTCGAGTTCCGTGACGTCCTGGCCTTCGAGAAAATCGGCGAGCCCCGTCAGTGCGTCCTGATCATTGTCGCGAAAGGCGGAGTAGCTGTCGACGTTGCGATTCTCACCCTTTTGCAGGATGAGATCGATCTTCCCCATCTTGAGGTCTGGATGCAGTTCCGCGTCCGGCGTACCCTGGACGCAATGATCCGGCCACAGCATCTGCGGCTTGCCGGAAAGTGTGCCGACTTCGAATGGCTTCTTACCGGGATGAGAGGAGGCGAAACTGCCGTGGCCGGGCGGATGCCAGTCCTGGGAGGCGATGATCAGGTCGTATTTGCCGCTCTCGATCAGCCGGTTTGCGATGGGAACCACGTCGTCGCCGTCCGGTACAGCGAGGTTGCCGCCCGGGCAAAAGCCATTCTGAATATCGACTAGAAGCAAGGCTTTCATCGGTGCGACTCCCTGGATTTTGCACTGCACCATGCCAAGGGCCGAGGGATGGCGCAAGCACCAAGACGCTTCGCCGCAGGGGCGGCGAAGCGAGCCTTGAAAAGGTCAGGTTGGGCGGTGCCCCTTCAGCCCATAAAAGGCGATGTAAGCATAGCACAGAACCGGCATTAGGAAGGCGAGATGTATGCCGACGGTGTCGGCAAGGGCGCCCTGAACCAGCGGTAGCAGCGCGCCGCCGACGATGGCCAGGCAAAGGATTCCGGAGCCCTGACTGGTATATTTTCCGAGACCGTACAGCGCCAGGCTGAAGATCGTCGGGAACATGATCGAATTGAAGAGGCCGATTGACAGCACGGACCACATGGCCACGTGACCGCCCGAGAAGACGGTGAGCAGCAGCAACAGGATCACTGCGACTGCATTGAAGGCCAATGCCTTGCCGTCATTGACGTAGCGCATCACGACAGCGCCAACGAAGCGGCCGATCATCGCACCGCCCCAGAAGTAGGACACGTGATGAGCGGCCTCGGTTTCCGAAAAGCCGGCAATGTCCGGCTGGCTCATGAAGTTGACGAGGAAGCTGCCGATGCTCACCTCTGCGCCGACATAGAGGAAAATGCCGACCGCGCCGAGCACCAGATGGCGATGCTGCCAGGCCGAGCCGCCACCGGTAATCGGCTCGATGTCTTCGGCGCCTTCGACGTGCGGCAGCTTCAGGGCTGCAAAGAGCGCTGCCAGCAACAGGAAGGCGACAGCCAGCATCATGTAGGGAAGCTTCACGGCGCCGGCTTCTGCCAGTCTCAGAGCATCCAGCTGTTCGGGTGTCGCGCCGGCAACGGCGGCCGTCGCAGCGGACAGGATCAGGAACGCGCCGAACATCGGGGCAAGCGTGGTGCCGAGCGAATTGAATGCCTGTGTCAGCGTCAGGCGGCTTGCAGCCGTGTCGGGCGGGCCGAGCACCGTGACATAGGGGTTCGCTGCCACCTGCAGCAAGGTGATCCCGGTTGCCAGCACGAATAAGGCGCCGAGGAAGAGAGCGTAGACACGGTAACTCGCCGCCGGAATGAAGAGCGCGCAGCCGATCGCCGAGATGAGGAGGCCCGCTACAATGCCCCACTTATAGCTGATACGCTTGACGAGCGCGCCGGCGGGGAGGGAGACGATAAAGTATGCGCCGAAGAAGCAGAGCTGGATCAGCATCGATTGCGTGTAGTTCAGCTGGAAGACGTTCTTCAGGTGCGGAATGAGAATGTCGTTCAGGCAGGTGATGAAGCCCCACATGAAGAACAGCGATGTCAGGGCCACAAGGGCAAACTGATAATTCGCTGCTGGGGAAGTCGATGCCGGGCGTATCGTCGCGGCATTGTTGGTGATGATACCAGCCACTGTCTTGTACCTCTTGTTCTTGTTTGCGCCGGAAATTTTCCGTTGAAGCCGTCGAAACGACGGGTCGGCGGTGGCTCGGCAGGCGCTTTGGGAGGAAGCATGCAGCAAGCCACGGGGCTTCATATAACCGTTTGAAACAAAATTGGTAGCATGCAATCGATTTTTATTGTGCGTCGCGATATGCGCTTCGCCCTTGCGAACACGCATCTAGGCGCAGGATTTCACGCCAGCGTCACTGAAGGCCGGGGCGGGCGTCTTGGCAGTGTTCAGGCGGCCGAGGCGGACTTTTCGTTCGTGGCCGCGCCGCCCTGTTCGTCGGCCTTGCGGCTGGCGTGGTAGGCGCGCTTCTGCGTGTACATGGCAATATCGGCACGCCGCACCATCGACTCCATCGTTTCGCCGGGCTCGCTTGTCGCGACACCGAGCGAAATGCTGAGCGGAGCATTGGAGTAGAACTGGTTGTTGATCTTGAGGAGTTCGCCGATGGTCTCGACCATCGTGGCGACAGCCAGCTTGTCGGCGCCAGGCATCAGCACTGCAAATTCATCGCCGCCGATGCGGGCCGCATGATTGGGTTGCGCGGCAGCGCCGTTCAAGACCTCGCCAAGGCGGCGCAACAGTGCATCGCCGGCATCATGTCCGAGCTGGTCATTTGCCTCCTTCAAGCCGTTGAGATCGATGATGACAGCAGAGACCGGACGCAGCGACTTGCGCTCGAGCCTGTTTAATTCGTCGGCATAGAAGGCGCGATTGCGCAGCTTGGTCAGCACGTCGTGCTTGCCGAGATATTCGAGATAGGCCTCTGCCTTCTTGCGTGCGGTGATGTCGGTGAGCGCCACTTGCACCAGTGCCCAGTCGGCTTCGTGACCGGGAAGGACGGAGAATTGCAGGAGGACGTAGCGTTCCGAGCCGTCAAGCGCGTAGTTGATGACCTCGCGCTGGTGGAAAAGCCTGCCGTTCCACAGTTCGATCAGCTGTTCGCGGAAGTGTTTTTCCATATCGTCCCGAAAGACTTCGCCGATGCGTTGCAGAAGTGTGTGACGGTCGGGCGCGCAGAACAGATCGAGGGTCGCCTGATTAACGTCGATGACCCGGATTTCGCTCATGCACTGGCGCACGAACTCAGGATGGACATCGGTGAAGACCCTGAAATCGTCGATGCCGCGATCGCCGACATTCTCCAGCAGCAGCTTGATCTGGCTGAAATCCTCAACCCAGAGGGAGACCGGCGAATGCTCGAAAATGCCTTCGGCGTAGCGGCGGTTTTCGCACTCCTTGCGACGCGCTTCCTCGCGCGCCGTAACATCTTCCGTCGTCAGCATCACCTGCGCCAGCGACTGCTCATGGCCCGGCAGCACCGAGCCGCGCAGCTGGATATCGAGCCGGCGTCCGGACAGCGTGTAGTTGACGGCGCTGCTGGTGAACTCTGTCTTGCCCTCCCAGAGTTCGGCCAATTCGTTGACGTGGCTTTCGAGCATCTCATCGCGAAACACGGAACCGAGATTCGCGACGAGGTGGTCGAGGTCGTTGGCCTCGAAGAGTTCCAATGTCTTGCGGTTGACGCGCAGAACGCGGATCAGCCGCGAGCAGGACGCGACGCGGGTTGTGTCGTCTCCCAAGTAGGCCCGAATGTCGACGACGCCTTCGGCGCGCCAGCGATGCCTTGACCCCGCTGAAATCCTCGATCCACATCGCGATTGGTGACAGATCGAAGATATCGGAATCGCTCATGACAGGACTTTCGATTTTGGCGTTGCCTGTGGAGGCACAGCACTATTTGATCGATCTTTAAGAGTGATTCGTTAACCTTCGCTTGACGCGGCGTTGTTGGTGGCCCGCCGCGCTGGCCGCTCTCATGCGAGGAGCCATTGACGCCCGCACGATCCGACCAACCTTCCTTCGCAGAAGAGATCGCGGCTTCAAAGGCGCGAAAGAGCGACAATGGTGAGTAGCGTTCAGAGTATTGGGCGGCAGGCGACGGTCAGGTTTTGCCTCGTTATGCTCGGGATGATCTTCCTTGCTGTGGGATCCATGTCTTACTGGCAAGACTGGCTGTTTCTCGCGAATTTCTGCGGCTGGTGCGCAGCCCTCATGGCGTATTTTGTCAAGCGCGACCCGGCGTTGGTCCGGCAGCGTTTGAGCGTCGGACCCGCTGCGGAACGGGAGCCATCGCAAAAGCGGATACAACTCTTCAACAGTATCGCAATCATAGCGCTTTTCGTTGTCTCGGCGCTCGATTGCAGGTTCGGTTGGTCGGGCACCATTCCTGTCGCTGTCGTGCTTCTCGGCAATGTATTGATCGCCCTCGGCTTCGTCGGGTGCTTCTTCGTCTTCCGGCAAAATTCCTTCGCCGCGGCAATGGTGCGCGTAACGGAAGAGCAGCGGGTGATCTCGACAGGGCTCTACGGTATGGTGCGCCATCCCATGTATGCCTCAGTGTTGCCGATGTTCCTCGGCGTGCCCTTGGCGCTGGGCTGCTATTGGGGCGTGCTTGTGGTACTCCCGGTCCCTGGCGGTCTCGTCGCGCGGCTGCTCGACGAGGAGAAACACCTTGTGAAGCAATTGACCGGCTATGCCGACTACCGCGAGAAAGTCAGATGGCGTCTTTTCCCTGGCCTCTGGTAACCGAAGGATATCCTGCGCAGGCTGGTGAGGAGGCAGCGATTGCGATCGTTATCGCACCAAGTTGATGGAGGGCGAAGTGGCTATCAGTGTCGTTCAATTAGGTTCGGCGCGGGCTGCCGGCGAGGGGGTGCGCATCGGCACCGTCCGCCGACCGCCGCGCGGTGTGCCGAAGGAGGAATTTTCCAGCCGCAACTATTATGACGTCTGGCTGCCGATCCTTTCGCCGAGCCAGGCCCTGGTGAGCGAAGCGAAGGCGGCGACCACGGACGCCGAATGGGCGGCGTTTGTGCGCAGCTTCAGGAAGGAAATGAAAGTGCCGGAGGCGAGCCACGTGCTCGACCTGTTCGCCACGCTTTCGAATGCCAGCCATTTTTCAATCGGCTGTTACTGCGAGAATGAAAGCAGATGCCATCGAAGCGTATTGCGGCGCCTGCTTGAAGAGCGGAATGCAACGTTTGCGGCGGAAGCCTGCGCCTAGCGCCCGCGTAGCATCGCGGCGAGTTGCGGCCTTGCTCACGCCGGGAATTTCTGCCTTTCTTTGCGAGATGATCACCCGGAGCCCAAGCCATGACCGAGCCCGGTCCAGAGGAGAAGATCGACGCGACATTCCGCAACGGCTCGCTAACAGCAGCCGGCATCATTCTCGGCTTTTCCTTGAGCTTCATAAGTCGCTGGGTCTCCAATCCGAACGATTGGAGCCGGATAGACATCTTTCCGATGCTGCTGCTCAGTGCGGGGATAGCCCTACAAGTCAAGGTTTTCGCCGACCTCTTGGCTCGGGATTCGCTGATTGCTGCAAAATATGATCGGGCCAGACGGCTGTTTCTGATCGGCATCGCGGTCGTCGCGGCCGGGATCGGGCTGGCATTGATCAATGACATACTGGGACTGGGATCGATGCCGATCCTGGGGTGAGCGGGCGCCACGCCCGCCCCGTGAGTTCGTACTTGCTCGGTCGTCGCGGCAAGCGCGGCCGTTTGGTATCAGGTCCCGAGGATGATCTTGTTGCAGGCAAATGCGATGGTCGGACTGCTCAAGACGGCGACCATAAGCGAGGCTGCGATCAGCGATAGCGAATAGTGTTTCATCTGCGTGCTCCTTCTCTCCACCAATCAGTGCGCGTCGGGTATCCAGTATGCGGGAGGGAGGACGACAAGCGAAGTCACGAATGGGTGAGGAAAGCCGAGCGATAGTTCGCGCCATCCCTGTGTTGTGAGAGCTATCTGAGGTTGGCGAGCAGGCTGATTTCCGCTCTACGAAACCCGCTCCACAAACCCATCGAGCACTCTCTTCTGGCCAGCCCGGTCAAAATCGATGGTCAGCTTGTTGCCCTCGATCTCGATGATGTTGCCGTTGCCGAATTTCAAGTGGAAGACGCGGTCTCCGGTCTTGAATTTCGAGGGCTCGGTCGCTGTGGATTTTGCCACCAGTTCGCCATCGATAGTGCGGCCGCGCGGGCCGCTTTCGCCGTAGCCGATGCGCTCCACAGCGTGGCCGGAACGGGTGCCCCAGTTGTCGCGGGTGGCGTCCGTCTTGTTCTGCTGCGCGCGCTTCCAGCCCGGCGTCGAATAAGAGTTGGCGAAGGGATCAGCCTTATCGAAGCGCGATTGGCCGTAGCCGCCGCGACCATAGCCGCCGTAGCTCTGCTCGGCTTCCGCCACTTCGACATGCGTTTCCGGTAGTTCATCGAGAAAACGCGACGGGATGGTGGATTGCCAGAGACCGTGGATCCGTCGGTTGGAGACGAACCAGATGTGGCAGCGGTGCTTGGCGCGGGTGATGCCGACATAGGCGAGGCGGCGTTCTTCTTCGAGGCCGGCGCGACCACTTTCATCGAGCGAACGCTGGTGGGGGAAGAGACCTTCCTCCCAGCCGGGCAGGAAGACGGTGTCGAACTCCAGGCCCTTGGCGGAATGCAGCGTCATGATCGAGACGGCGTCGAGATTTTCATTCTGCTCGGCGTCCATGACCAGCGAGACGTGCTCGAGAAAGCCGCGCATCGACTCGAAGCTTTCCATCGAGCGGATCAGTTCCTTCAGGTTTTCGAGACGGGTCGGCGCGTCGGCCGACTTGTCGTTCTTCCACATATCGGTATAGCCCGACTCTTCGAGAATCTGCTCGGCAAGCTCGGTATGGGGCGTATTTTCCAGCATTTCCTGCCAGCGGCGGAAGGATTGGACGACGTCGAAGAGGGCCTTGCGAGCCTTCGGCTTCAACTCGTCGGTCTCGATCATGTCGGCGGCTGCCGCCAGCATCGGAATATCGCGGGCGCGAGCGTAATCGTGAAGGGCGCGCACGGTGGTGTCGCCGAGACCACGCTTCGGGGTGTTGATGATGCGCTCGAAGGCGAGGTCGTCGGCAGGCTGTGCGACGAGGCGGAAATAGGCCATGGCATCGCGGATTTCGAGGCGCTCGTAGAAGCGCGGGCCGCCAATCACGCGGTAGTTGAGGCCCAACGTCACGAAGCGGTCTTCGAATTCGCGCATCTGGAAGGAGGCGCGCACGAGGATCGCCATGTCGTTCAGCAGATGCCGCTTGCCATCGGGATTGCCGCGCTGAAGCTGCTCGATTTCCTCGCCGATTTCCCTGGCTTCCACTTCGGAATCCCAGGAGGCGTGCACCTGGACCTTGATGTCTTCGGGATCGCTCCGATCAGTGAAGAGCGTCTTGCCGAGGCGGCCTTCGTTGTGAGCGATCAGGTGGCCGGCCGCACCGAGGATATGCGCCGTCGAACGGTAGTTGCGCTCCAGCTTGATGACCTTGGCGCCCGGGAAATCCTTTTCGAAGCGCAGGATGTTGTCCACCTCGGCGCCGCGCCACCCATAGATCGACTGGTCGTCGTCGCCGACGCAGCAAACGTTCTGCGGCTCACCCTTGGGGCGCTGCGCGAGCAGCCGCAGCCACATATACTGGGCGGTGTTGGTGTCCTGATATTCGTCGACGAGGATGTAGCGAAAGCGGCCGTGATACTCCTTCAGAAGATCCGGGTTCTTCCGGAAAATCGCGATCGGGTGCATCAAGAGATCGCCGAAATCGCAGGCGTTCAGCGTCGAAAGCCGTTGCTGGTAGGCGACGTAAAGTTCGCGGCCCTTGCCGTTGGCGAAGGCGCGTGCGTCGCCTTCCGCGATGTCGCCGGGGCCGAGGCCCTTGTTCTTCCAGGTGTCGATCATGCCGGCGAACTGCTTGGCAGGCCATCGCTTGTCATCGAGACCTTCCGCCTGGATGAGCTGCTTGATCAGACGGACGACGTCGTCGGTATCGAGAATCGTGAAGTCGGAGCGCAGGCCGACCATTTCGGCATGGCGGCGCAGAAGCCTCACGCCGATCGAGTGGAAGGTGCCGAGCCATGGCATGCCCTCAACAGCACCGCCGACGAGAACGGCAATGCGCTCCTTCATCTCGCGGGCAGCCTTGTTGGTGAAGGTGACGGCGAGGATCTGCGAGGGGAATGCGCGGCCGGTGTTGAGGATATGGGCAATGCGCGTCGTGAGGACACGTGTCTTGCCAGTGCCTGCGCCCGCGAGCACGAGGACGGGGCCTTCCAGCGTTTCGACGGCTTCGGTCTGCTCGGGGTTCAAGCCGGAAAGGTAATCGGGGCGCTTGCCGCCATCTCGAGCGGCCATGGCCCGGGCGGCGAGCCCTCCGGCGGCGGAAGCGGCAGGGGTCGGCTGCTTGCGCGGCGGCTCGCCCGGCTCTTCATCGAAGAAGGGGATATCGTCGAAACTATTGCTCATGGCGCGTAATGTAGTGATTCGGGATGGAAAGACCAGAAAAGATGTTCTGCTTTCATTCCCGGTCGGATGGCTGTCCTCAGCTTGTATCTGGCGTGAGAGGGCAGCAACGGCAGCGAATTGCCGGCATGTGAGACGAGAATCGTTCCCGGCGGTACCGCATCCCTCATAAACGTCAGAAAACAACCGTCATTTGACCCGAACGAAGAGACACTGCGAAACCTGCGCGGAGCGATGGGCGGATACTCCGTCGATAACTCAGTCTTGATATTACAATTCAGTAAGGAGGGGCCAATTCGCTTGCCGGTGATCAGCAAAGAGACAATATTGTCGCAGACGCGCGGCAATTTGTCCTGCGAACGCCTCTTTCGATAGACCCTGGACCAGCCTCGAGTCCCTCTGGAGACGTGAATGCCATTTTGGAAGCAGTTTATCGTTTGCCTTGTCGTGATTGCTGCCGGCTTTGCTGGATGGGTATACTTTGTGCCGGGAGCTGGCGAGACGCTGCGCAAGGCCGGCTTTAGGGAGGTTTCCAAGCTAGCGCCCGACGAGGCTGTACCGCAGCTGGCGGCCAGTGGAGAAGGGCAGTCGAGGCGTCCCGGTGGCGGAGCCCTTGCCCCCGTTCTGGTCGCCACGCAAGCCGTTGTTCGTGGCATTGTCAATGATCGGTTGAGCGCCATCGGCACGGGGGATGCGATCCGCTCTGTCGTGGTGATGCCACAGGCGAGCGGCACGATCCGCGAAATCCTCATCAAATCGGGCGACAGGATCACCAAGGGGCAGGTCCTTGCGAAACTCGACAGCGAAGAGCAAGTCATCGCTCGCGGTCAGGCGGATGTGGCGCTGAAGAGCGCCATCGAGAAATCCAGTCTCTACCACAACATCAAATCCAGCGTATCGCGCATGGATGTCTTCGATGCCGAAATCGCGGAGCAGGGCGCGCGGCTGCAGCTGCAGGCCGCCGATCTCAATCTTGAACGCCGCAGCATCGTTGCGCCGATCGATGGCATCGTCGGCATTATCCCTATCAACATCGGCGACAACGTCTCGACAACCACGCCTGTCGCGACGCTCGACGACCGAACGGAAATTCTTGTCGACTATTGGGTGCCCGAGCGCTTCGCCAACACCATCACGGTCGGCCAGCCGGTTGAGGCAACGTCGGTAGCCCGGCCCGGTCGGGTATTCTCGGGCGCGGTCGAAGCAATCGACAACCGCATCGACGCGGCCAGCCGCACAATGCGCGTTCGGGCCCGTATCGACAACGCATCGGACGAGCTGCGCGCCGGCATGTCCTTCAATGTCGGGATGAAGTTTGGGGGTGACCGATATCCGGCGGTCGATCCGCTTTCGGTCCAGTGGGACTCGCAAGGGGCTTTTGTTTGGAAGGTTGTCGACGGCAAGTCCGGCAAGGTGCGGGTCAGTATCGTGCAGCGCAATCCCGACTACATTCTCGTCAAAGCCGATCTGAAGGATGGCGATGCCATCGTCACCGAGGGCCTGCAGCGCGTCCGTGAGGGCGGCGGGGTGCGGGTTGCCGGCGAAGTCGCGTCGAATTCGGAGCCTGCCACGCAATGAACGTGATCGAGATGCAGGACAAGCCGGCTTCCGGCAAACAGACCTTTACCGCGCTGTTCGTCCGGCGTCCCATCCTTGCGCTGGTCTTCAATGCCTTGATGATCGTCGCCGGCCTTGCGGCCTATGCCGGAATCGAAGTGCGCGAACTGCCTGATGTCGATCGGCCCATCGTGACCGTTCGCACCACTTTCGAGGGCGCGTCGCCGCAGACGATCGACCAGGAACTGACGAAGGTGATCGAGGGCGCGGCGGCTCGCGTCAGCGGCCTCAAGTCGATTTCCTCCAGTTCGCAGTTCGGCCAGAGCCGGGTGACGCTCGAATTCTCGGACTCAATCGATCTTGCCGTCGTGGCAAACGATGTGCGCGACGCCATCGGCCGTATCTCAGATCGTCTGCCCGAGGAGGCAGATGCGCCGCAGATCGTCAAGGCAGATTCCGATTCTCAGCCGATCATGCGACTTGCCGTGACCTCGTCCAAGCTCAACATGGATGACCTGACCCTTCTCGTGGAAAACCAGGTCATCGACCGCCTTGCCTCGGTCGACGGTGTTGCCGATGTCGAGACCTATGGCGACCAAGAGAAGGTGTTCCGTGTCGACGTCAACCAGAGCGAACTTGCCAGTCGTGGGCTGACTGTTGGCGATCTGACGAAGGCGCTGTCGAGCGCTGCCCTCGATATGCCGGCCGGATCGTTGAAGAGCCCGACGCAGACGATCGTCGTGCGTGCGATGGCGAGTCTGCAGACGCCGGAGGATTTCGCCAACGTCATTTTGCAGAACCGCGTGCGCCTCGGCGATGTGGCGAACGTTACGCTCGGACCGCGCGACGGACAGACGGCACTGCGCTCCAACGGCGTTCCCGGCATCGGTCTCGGCGTCATCCGCCAGGCGCAGTCGAATACGCTGAACATTTCGAACGGCATCAAGGACGCCGTTGCCGAGCTTTCGAAGACGCTTCCCGAGGGCACGCGGATCACCATCACCAGCGATGATGCCGTCTTCATCCAGGGGGCGATTCATGAGGTCGTGCTGGCGTTGATCCTGGCCGCCGTCATCGTTACCGGCGTGATCTATCTTTTCCTGCGGGATTGGCGCGCGACGATCATCCCTGCCGTCAGCATGCCGGTGGCGCTGATCGGAACCCTTGCGGCCGTCTATCTCGTCGGCTTCTCGATCAACATCCTGACGCTTCTTGCGATCGTGTTGGCCACGGGTCTCGTCGTGGACGACGCGATCGTCGTTCTCGAGAACATTGTGCGCCGCCGATCGGAAGGCATGGGGCCGCGGGCGGCCGCCGTGCTTGGCACACGTGAGGTGTTCTTTGCGGTGATCGCGACGACTGCGACGCTTGCCGCAGTCTTCATTCCGCTGTCCTTCCTGCCGGGGCAGGTGGGTGGCCTGTTCCGCGAATTCGGCTTCGTGCTGGCCTTCTCGGTCGGCCTCTCGTCCATCGTCGCTTTGACCTTGTGCCCGATGCTCGCCTCGCGGATATTGACGAAGGAGATGCTCGAGGACCACGGACTTCTCGGCCGTTTCGGCACCTGGTTTGCTGATACCTACCGGTGGTCGTTGCATGCCTGCCTGAATGCGCCGCTCGTCGTCATCGTCGTTTCCGCGATTTTCGCGGGAGCGGCTGTGCTGGCCTTCTCGACGGTTCGAAGCGAGCTGACGCCGAACGAAGACCGCGCCCTGGTGATGATGCGCCTGACAACACCGCAGGGTTCCAGTCTCGAATATACCCGCGACAAGATGCAGCGGGTTGAAGAGTATCTTCAGCCGCTCGTCGACAGCGGTGATATCAGCAACGTCTTTTCCATCTCCGGGCAAGGCGGGCAGGTCAACAGCGGCTTCATGGTGCTGACGCTGGCGCCGTGGGGTGAGCGCCACCGCACGCAGGCGGAGATTGTCGCCGATATCAACCGGGCGGCTGCAAGGGTTCCGGCTCTGCGCGGCAATGCGATCCAGTCGAACAGCCTGCGCATTCGCGGCGCCGGCAATGGATTGCAGATGGCTTTGGTTGGTAACGATCATGAGGCACTGACGACCGCAGCCGCTCAATTGGTCCAGGCACTCGACGCAAAAGGGCATTACGATACGCCGCGATTGAGCAACGAGCCGACCCAGGCTCAGGTGTCGGTCACGTTCGACCGCGAGCGGGCCTCCGATCTCGGCATCGACATTACCGGCCTCTCAACGGCCATGCAGTCGCTGCTGGAAGGGCGCTCGGTCGTCGATGTTTTCGTCAAGGGTGAAGCCTATCCGGTGCTGCTCACCTCCAACACCCGGCCCCTTGACGATCCGACGGATCTAGAGAACGTCTTCCTGAAGACCGGTGATGGCAAGATCGTGCCGATGTCGGTGATCGCGTCGCTGACGGAAAGCTCGGTCGCGCCGCAGCTGAACCGCGAACAGCAGCTCGCCTCGGTGGCGATCACTGCCGGCCTGAAGAACGGTCTCTCGCTCGGAGATGCCGTCAAGGAAGTGACCGAGATCTCCAAATCGATCCTGCCGCCCGGCGCCCGTCTCGTCCCTCTCGCTGAGGCCGCGACACTGGAAGAGAACTCGAGCGGCATGGCGCTGACCTTTGGCTTTGCCATCGTCATCATCTTTCTGGTTTTGGCCGCGCAGTTCGAAAGCGTGCTGTCGTCGGTGATCATCATGTCGACGGTGCCGCTCGGGCTCGCATGCGCCGTCTTCGCACTGATCATCACCGGGTCGAGCCTCAACATCTACAGCCAGATCGGCCTTGTGCTGCTTGTGGGCGTGATGGCGAAGAATGGTATTCTGATCGTCGAGTTCGCGAACCAGCTGCGCGATCGCGGCGAGGATGTGCGCACAGCGATCGAGAAGGCGTGTGCGCTGCGTCTGCGACCCGTGATGATGACGATGATCGCGACCATCCTCGGCGGCGTTCCGCTGGTCTTTGCGCATGGCGCTGGCGCGGAAGCGCGCGTCGCGCTCGGCTGGGTCATTGTCGGGGGGCTCGGCTTTGCGACGCTGGTGACGCTCTACATTACGCCGGTCGCCTACCTGCTTATCGCCCGCTTTGCGAAGCCGCATGCTCATGAAGAGGAGCGCCTCCACGAAGAAATGGCTCACGCATCGCGGCCTCCGGCACCAAAGGCAGGCCGACTGCAGGCGGCAGAATAGCGAAGCCCGCTGCCCTGGCGGGCAAACGCTGCGACTTATAGTTTATGAAAAGTTGTAGGATTGGATGAATTTCCTCTAAACCTTAGATGTTTTTTAAGCATGAGCGGCAATCATTCCGACAGAAACCGATAGATCCTCCAACGTTTCGGAGGGCCGCTTCGGCGCCGGTGTGAGGCGCTCCCGGACATGAAGGTTCGCGGTACCGGTTTGTTTGTATCAGTCGCGTATTGTTGTGTTCGGAGTACAGTACCTTGACGATTTATCGGCGCACTTCGGTGGATGCCGCGCTGTATATTTTGCGTGACATCGGTCGCGATATGACCAAGACGCAGAGGCAGGTATCCACCGGCCTCAGAGTGGAAAGAGCGTCCGACAACGGCGCCTATTGGGCGATAGGTTCGACGCTGAAAACCGATCAGAAAGCCCAGTCGGCTATTCGCGACGCCCTTGGCCTCGCGGCTGCGACCATGGACACAGCTTACAATGCCGTCGACAATGCGATCGATCTCGTCAGCGAGATCAAGGCAAAGCTCGTTGCAGCAACCGAACCCGGCGTCGACAAGGACAAGATCAACACGGATATCGCTCACCTGAAAGATCAACTGCGCTCGGTTGCCCAGTCCGCGGAGTTCAACGGCGACAACTGGGTTGTTATCGACGGATCCACAGATCCGTCCAAGCCGAGGCAGATACCGTCTTCCTTCATCCGTCATTCCGATGGCACGGTGAAGGTCGACATGCTCAGCTATGAGGTCGATCTCGCACCGGTTGGTGCGACCACCTCGAAGGATGCACGTTACCTCATTGATGATCGGACGACCGGCTCCGGTGAGTATGGCGCTCTCACCTCTCAGTATTTTGCGACAGAGGCCGGCGCTTCGCAAAACTATGTGATGCTGAAGGGCGCCGGCAATACGGCAGGGCAGGTCGAAATTGGGGTTTCCAGCAGCACGACCCAGGCGCAGGTGAAGGAGATGATCACCGTCGTCGACATGATGCTGAACCAGATGACGACGGTTGGCTCGGCCTTCGGCGCACTCGAAAAGCGCATTGGCATCCAGAGCGATTTCGCGCAATCGTTGGACGATTCCTACTCCCGCGGCATCAGCCGCCTGATCGATGCCGACATGGAAGAGCAGTCAAGCCGGCTGCGGGCCCTGCAAACACAGGAGCAGCTTGGCCTGCAGTCGCTGAACATCGCCAACGCCAGCTACGACAAGGTTCGCCAGCTCTTCCAGAACGTCTAACCGGCTGTCTTGAAAAACGGTTCGTCGCCCGTATTCCGACGGGCGACATGGCCACGCAGCCTGTCACTGTGGCTTGCGATCCGCAGTAGCCGTGCATTTTGCCCAATTTCCAGTATCTGAAGAGCCTGCTTCATCTTGTTGCCGCAATCCTTAATACTGGTCGCATCAACACCGAATTGGAGATACCGCTGTCCATGATCAAGAAATTCATACTTTTGTCTGTTGCTGCAACTTACCTTAGCGCTTGCACCACGACCGACCCCTATACGGGCGAGCAGAAGATGTCGAACACGTCAGGCGGGGCACTGCTGGGTGCCGGCGTTGGCGCGCTTGCTGGCCTGGCTGTCGGCGGCTCGCCGGTTGGACGTCGCAACGCCGCGCTGATTGGCGCCGGCGTCGGCGCGCTCGCGGGCGGTGCGGTCGGCAATTACATGGACCAGCAGGAATCCGAACTGCGCGCTCAGCTCCAGGGAACCGGCATCTCGGTCACCCGCCGCGGCGACAACATCATCCTCAACATGCCGTCCAACATCACGTTCGATGTTGATCAGGATGCCGTGAAGGCTGGGTTCTACCCGACGCTGAACTCTGTGGCGATCGTCTTGCGCAAGTTCAACCGCACGCTGATCGACGTAAACGGTCACACCGACTCCACCGGCAGCCTGCAGCACAATCAGGATCTGTCCGCAGCGCCGCGCGATGTCAGTTGCCGACTATCTCGGCACCCAGGGCATCGATCCGCGCCGCGTTTCGGCCGTCGGCTTCGGACCGTCGCAACCGGTCGCCTCCAACGCCTCGGAAGCCGGCCGCGCCCAGAACCGCCGCGTCGAAATCCAGATCGCGCCTGTCACCCAGAGCTGATCAACATTGCAGGCATGAAAACGGCCGGGCCAACGCCCGGCCGTTTTCGTTATTGGTGCATCGTCGCGCCCTTGGTGATCTTGTCGACGATCTTCTTCTCCGCCCTGATGGCAATGCCGACAACCTTGGCATCATCAGGTGCATACTCGGCAAAGACAGCTCTGTTGGCGGCGTCGTGGCCGGTTGCGAACATCTCCTCGATAAACAGCGAGGAGGTTATGCCGCGCTCCAAAGAACGGCGGTGGATCGTCGATAGCGTCTCGCCCTCGGCCGACAAAACGATGATCGGCTGGATGGAAAGCGGATGGTAGAGATTGCCGGCGCGATCCTTGTAGGCCTCGCCGATGATCTCGGGATTGTGTCCGGCAAGGCCGCTCATCAGGAAGGCGGTGACGTTCAGCTTTTGCCAGGATGCAAGATTGTTTCGCAGAACGATTGCAATTTTGGTATCAAACATTCCAGTCTCTTTCATGCGGGGTCGAAAGTCGCGTTGGACCAGGATGTAAGCAATCACGCCTTCGAAGGTCTTGAACGTTTGTGCATGGAGCCCGGCACAGACGGGATCCTGACCGCACCGGCCTTTCCGGGCATCGAGCGGATCGAGGCGCAATTTTCAGGCAATGCCTTCGAGCCGCATCGCCACGATACTTATGCTCTAGGGGTCACGATCAAGGGCGTGCAGACTTTTTCCTATCGAGGCAAGCGGCGCTTCAGCATGCCTGGGCAGGTGATCGTCCTCCACCCCGATGAAGAGCATGATGGCGGTGCGGGCACAGATGACGGGCTGCAATATCGTATGCTGTATCTGGAACCGGCGCTATTGTTCGAATGCCTGGACGCCGAGAAGATCGGGCTGCCGTTCGTCGATGAACCGGTGATCGGGGATCCCATCCTGGCCGACACATTGCTCGCCGCTCTTGGCGAACTGGATCGCGAACTCGATGAGCTTTTCGTCGATGACTTCGTTTCGCGTGTTGCGGGCGGACTTGCCAAGCACGCAAGGACACCACTGCGGCCGCTCGCCAACGTGGCGTGGGAGCGCACACGATTGGCGCGGGACTATCTCGAAGCACATGCGACAGAAGCTGTGCGGTCCGGCGAATTGGAGGTTGTCACCGGCCTCGACCGTTTTTCCCTCGCGCGGCATTTCAGGGCCGCCTTTGCAACCAGTCCGCATCGGTATCTTCTTATGCGGCGGCTCCAGCAGGCACGCGTCATGATCGGAGCGGGCGAAGGACTTTCTGATGTTGCCGCGGCAACCGGTTTTGCAGATCAGAGCCATCTGACCCGCCATTTCAAGAAGGCCTATGGTCTGACGCCGGGCCAATGGGCAGGCCTCAGACGGGTTTCTCCGCAAGGCCGGAGCGCCGCGCGATAAAGCGAGCCAGCATCGGACCGGTAAACAGGATCACGAGGAAGCGGCCGGTTTGCATCGCCATCACGAAGGGCACGTCGACATCGCTGGACGCTGCAATGATGGCGACGGAATCTGCGCCCCCTGGGCTGGTCGCCAGATAGGCCGTGAGCGGATCGACGCCGGCGAATTTGTGCAAGGCAAAGGCCATGCAGCCGCAGATCGACATCAGCAACAGGATGGAGGCAGCAACGCGGGGCAGGGCACGAGCGGCGTGCATGACGATGCCACGGGTAAAGCGCAGGCCGATATTCCAGCCGATCAGGGCATAGCTGATCGCCAGAAGCCATAGCGGCAGCTCGATCGTCAGCAGACCAAAGCCTTGCAGCAGCGAGCCGAGAACCAAAGGCACGGTGATCGTACCGCCCTGGATGCGAAAGCGGACGGCAACATAAGCTGACAGGCAGGTGAGGGCGATGGTAGCGGCAAGCGCCTGCCAGTCGACTGGAGGGAAGAGGATGAATGCCGGCGGTTTGCCGCCATCGGCGGCAACCCAGAGGCGGGAAACGACCGAGGCCGCCACAGCAACAAAGACCACACGCAGATACTGCATGAAGGCGACGAGGCGGGCGTCGGCGCCGTAGGCCTCGGACATGATGACCATTGCGGAAGCGGCGCCGGGAGACGAGCCCCAAACGGCCGTCGTTCCCGGCAAAACCTGCCAGCGTGTCAGCAGCCAGCCAAGGCCTGCCGCCGCGACGATGACGGAAAGGATCATTGCGAGAAAGAGCGGCGCATCGGTCGCCATCGTCTTCAGGATATCGACCGTGATGGCGCGTGCCATCAGGAAGCCCACGAGCGCCTGCCCGAAGAGGAGCGGCCAGCGCGGCACGCGAAGCGATCCCTGGCCCATGGACAAAGCAAGGATAATCGCCGCCACCATCGGACCGATAAGGAGCGAAGCCGGTAGACCGAGCATTTCGAGCCCGACGACGAGCAGGGTCGAGATGCTGAGCAAGAGTACCCACCGCGGCAGGCTGGCGTATCGAAGAAAGCGGCTGGCATCGTACAACGGCATGATCCCATGCATGTCTTGCCAATGCTGAAACTGCAATCGAGGCGAAGCAGGGGAGCAGCACTGGCGGGTAAAAAGACCGGCCGGAGAAGCCGGAGGACACTGCGCCGATATAGGCGCCAGCCATGGAAGGGGTCAATTGCGAAATCCTATAGGTTTCGCAGTGTTAGAGACTGACGTGCTCCGCCAGGAAGTCGAGCAGAGCCCGCACGCGAGCCGGCAATGGACCGCCTTGGCCGATATAGACGGCGTAGAATTCCTCAATGTCGCCTGGATTGATATCCTCAAGAACCGGCACCAGCCTGCCCGCCTCGATATCGGCGCGTACGGTGAAGTTGGCGAGCCGCACGAGGCCCGCTCCTGACACGGCCATGTATCGCATCGCTTCACCGTCACCAACCTGCACGCCTGGCGTGATCGGCAGCGTGACGGTTTCGCCGTCATGGCGCAGAGGCCAGCCCTGGACGCTGCGCGCATAAGAAAAACCAATGCGGCGGTGCTGCTTCAGGTTGTCGACGGATTTCGGCTCGCCGAAACGCTTCAGATAGGCCGGCGATGCGACGATGACTTTGCGGGTGACGCCGAGCTTGCGGGCGATCAGGCTGGAGCTCTTCAGCGGTCCGGCGCGGATTGCGACATCGGCTCGATCCTCCACGAGATCAACGATGGCGTCGGTATGCGAGATGTCGAGTGTGATGGCGGGATGCAGCGCCAGAAAGTCTGAAACCAGCGGCGCAAGGATATGATGGCCGAAAGACGCGCTGGTGTTGATGCGAATGGGACCAGCAGCCTGTTCGCCGGCGGACGCATAGCGCTCGGCCTCCGCTATGTCCGCAAGGATGGAAACGCTGCGCTCGTAGAAGGCGGAGCCTTCCGGCGTCAGGTGCAGCTTGCGGGTCGAACGGTTGACGAGGCGGGCACCGAGGCGTGCCTCAAGCCGCGCGACGAGCTTGCTGACGGCGGATGGTGTCATGCGGCAGGCGCGAGCCGCGGCCGTGAAGCCGCCGAGCTCGACGGCGCGCACGAAGACCTCCATTTCGCCGGAGCGATTGATGTCTTGTCGGCTCATGATGAATTCAATTCATGGATGGTTTTCCTTCCGGTAAGCTATATCACCGTAAATTCAGTGTCTATCTCTTCTGAGGACAACAACAGGAGGTGACCGACCATGGAATACAGAAATCTCGGCGCATCCGGCCTCAGGGTGCCGGTCTTGAGTTTCGGCGCAGGAACCTTCGGTGGCGCGGGCCCGCTCTTCGGGGCATGGGGCAATACCGATGCTGCGGAAGCGCGGCGACTGATTGATATCTCGATGGAAGCGGGCGTCAATCTCTTCGACACGGCAGATGTCTATTCGGCCGGTGCCTCCGAGGAGGTCCTTGGCCAGGCGATCGCCGGTCGGCGCGATGCGGTGCTGATCTCGACCAAAATTGCCTTGCCGATGGGCGATGGACCTGCGGATTGGGGAACGTCGCGCGCACGGCTGATCCGCTCCACGGACGAGGCGCTGAAGCGGCTGGGAACGGACTACATCGATCTGCTGCAGCTTCATGCGTTCGACGCCTCGACTCCCATCGAGGAGGTGCTTGCAACGCTGGACGGCCTGATCGCGGCAGGCAAAATCCGCTACATCGGCGTCTCTAATTTCTCGGGATGGCAACTGATGAAGTCGCTCGGCATTGCGCAGCGTCAAGGCCATCCGCGCTATGTTGCGCATCAGGTCTACTATTCCCTCGCAGGTCGCGACTACGAATGGGAACTGATGCCGCTCGCTGCCGACCAGGGCGTAGGCGCGCTGGTATGGAGTCCGCTTGCCCTGGGGGCGTCTCACCGGCAAGATCCGACGCGGCCAGCCGCTGCCGGAGGGTAGCCGTCTGCACCAGACGGCCCATTACGGGCCTCCGGTCGATGACCAGAAGCTCTACGATATCATCGATGCGCTCCTGGAGATTTCCGAAGAGACCGGCAACACCGTTCCGCAGATCGCGCTCAATTGGCTCATCGGCCGTCCGACCGTCGCCAGCGTTATCATCGGTGCGCGCAACGAGGAGCAGCTTCGGCAGAATCTCGGTGCCGTCGGTTGGTCTTTGTCGAAGGAGCAGGTGGAAAAGCTCGATAAAGCCAGTGCCGTGACCGCGCCCTATCCGTACTTTCCGTACCGCAGGCAGGAAGCGTTTGCGCGGCTCAATCCGCCGTTGGTCTAAGCGGTGCTCGACAGAGAACCGTTCTCGCTAATCCTGCACTAGACAGGCGCCGTCTCTTGTCCCATACCAACCTGCCTCCGGCAGCGAAGGTGAAGGAGATCAAAGAGATGGCGCTCAAAGATGCAAAAACCGGAACACGGAACGAGGCAGGCATCGCCGCCGCTCTTGGCGCTCTGAAGCAGAGCTTTGGCGAGCGCTTTCAGACCGGCCAAGCCTTTCGCGCACAGCACGCGCACACCACCACCTACATCCCGGCGCAGCTGCCCGACGGCGTGCTACTTGCCGAGGGCAGTGACGATGTGAAGGCCGCGGTGAAGATCTGCGCCGAACATAAGGTGCCCGTCATTGGCTTTGGCACCGGTTCGTCGCTGGAGGGGCAGGTCAATGCCCCCAATGGCGGCATATCGATCGATTTCAGCCGGATGAACCGGATTCTTGAAGTCAATGCGGAAGATCTCGACTGCACCGTCGAGCCAGGTGTGACCCGTGAGGAGCTCAATACGTATCTCCGCGATACCGGACTGTTTTTCCCCATCGATCCCGGGGCAAATGCCTCGATCGGCGGCATGACCTCGACGCGGGCGTCGGGAACGAATGCCGTGCGCTACGGCACCATGAAGGACAATGTGCTCGCCGTGACGGCGGTGACTGCGAATGGGGAAGAAATCCGCACCGCGCGACGCGCACGCAAGTCGTCCGCCGGCTATGACATGACCCGGCTCTTCGTCGGTGCGGAAGGTACGCTTGGCATTTTGACCTCCGTCACGCTGCGGCTGCAGGGTATTCCGCAGAAGATCGGCGGCGCCGTCTGCGCGTTTCCGACCGTTCGGGCTGCCTGTGATGCGGTGATCATGACCATCCAGATGGGTATTCCCGTTGCCCGCATCGAACTTCTCGATGCCCTGCAAATCCGCGCCTGCAATGCCTATTCAAAGCTGAGCTATGAGGAAAAGCCGACACTCTTCCTTGAGTTTCATGGCACGGACGAAACCGTTGCATTGCAATCGGAGCAGTTTGCTGAGATTGCCGCAGAATGCGGCGGTGGCAAATTCTCATGGACGGTCAACGCCGACGAACGCAGCAAGCTCTGGAAGGCACGGCATGATGCCTACTGGGCATCGCGCGCGCTGGCGCCTGAAATGGCCGCGCTCTCGACGGACGTTTGCGTGCCGATTTCCCGCCTTGCCGATTGCATCGGCGAGACGCAGGCCGATATCGAGGAACATGGTCTGCTGGCGATGATCGTCGGGCATGCCGGTGACGGGAACTTCCATGTGCTCCTGTTGTTTGACGACAAGACGGAGGAGGGCATTGCTGTGGCTGAAGCCTTTGTCGGCCGGCTCAACGCCCGCGCTTTGGCGATGGACGGTACCTGCACCGGAGAGCACGGCATCGGCCAAGGCAAGATGGCGTTCCTTGAAGAGGAGCTTGGGGGCACGGTCGATCTCATGCGGCAGGTCAAGAAGGCGCTCGATCCGGATGATATTTTCAATCCGGGCAAGATATTCCACCGTGCCTGAAAACGAACACTCTGTTGCGCTTGTCTGTCAGGCGAGACCGACTGAGAGGGAAATGACCGGGCGTGAGGCGAATTCATCTCGAAATCAAGTAAATAGAGCACGATGTTGCCGGAAAGCTGCTTCACAGCTTTCGGTATCATGCTCTAGTGTCCGCGATGGATTCCCAAATGGAGAAGTGTTGAGTTGGTAGGCCGGTTCCTCGTCTTTTTGGGCGGAGTGATTGTCGTGGCGCTGTTCGTGGCGCTGCTGGCGCCGCTGTTTATCGACTGGACGGACTTTCGAAAGAATTTCGAGGATCAGGCGAGCCGCATCATCGGCAAAAAGGTCATCGTCTACGGTGCGGTGGATGCGCGGCTGTTGCCGTTTCCCTCCGTGACCCTGCATGACGTGCGCGTCGGGCAGGAGCTTGACGGATCGCCGATCGTGCAGGTCGAACAGTTCTCGATGGATGCGGAACTCGCGCCGTTCCTCTCGGGCGAGGCGCTGATCTTCGACATGCGCGTGGTCAACCCGAAGGTGAAGCTGAGGCTCCTGAAAGACGGCACACTCGACTGGACCCGCGGCAGCCGACCTGAAATTCCGGCCAGGACGGTTATTCTCGAGAATGTTCACGTCAGCGGCGGCGATGTCCAGTTCATCGACGATCAGTCGGGACGGTCGCGACACATTACGGGCCTGAATGCCGAAATGTCGGCGAAGTCGCTTGCCGGTCCATGGCGGATCGAGGGCGATGCGGCTCTGGATGGGGCGCATGGCAGCTTCACGATTGCCAGTAATCAGCTGGATGAGAACGGAATCCTGCGGATGCGCACGCGGCTGCAGCCCGATAAGCAGCCGGTGACGGTGGATCTCGACGGGGAATTGAAGCTCGTCGACCGCAAACCGAACTATCAGGGAACGGTGTCGGCTTCGATCGAAAACCGGAATGGCAAGAAGGCCGACAAGGCCGATGTGCCTCCGCGATTGAAGGGGAAGTTCGAACTTACCAACGAGAGCGTTCGCATACCGGAATATCGTTTGGAGGTCGGGGCGACAGACGATCCCTACGTCGTCACCGGGGAGGCGACGCTCGACACCGGAAGCAAGCCGCAATTCCTGTTGATTGCGAACGGCCAGCAGATCGATGTCAATCGCATCGGCAATCAAGGTGCGAACGGCAAGACCACCCGTGATGCCGGCCTTTCGGCCCGGCAGCGCTTGAACGCGCTGATCCAGATTGTTTCGCAAGTGCCGGTGCCGCAGGTGCCGGGTAAGGCGAGCGTTCGATTGCCGGCGATCGTGGCGGGAGACACGACAATCCGCGACATTCAGCTCGATGTCGAACCCGCTGGCAAGGGCTGGACGATCGACAATGTGGTCGGCACGCTGCCGGGTCGTACGCAGGTGGAAGGCCAAGGCAAGCTCAATCTGCAGGGGCAGGCATCCTTCGTTGGGCAGATCACAGTGGCATCCAATCAGCCCACTGGCCTTGCGGCCTGGCTTGCAGGCTCCGTCGATCCCGCGATCCGGCAACTGCGGCAGGCGGGTTTTTCCGCAGATGTTAGCCTCACGCACGAGCGCCAGACGTTCAGCAACCTGGAAATTGCCGTTGGGCAGGCGACACTCAAGGGCAGGCTGGACCGACAGGTGGTGGCCAATCAGGCGCCGACGCTGGATGTGGCGCTTGCCGGCGATGCACTCGATCTGGATGCGCTGCGTGCGCTGACAGGATTGTTCACGGGTCAGGATGCCGGCGACAACGTGCTCGATCACAAAATCAATGCACAGCTCAAGGCCGACAAGTTTACAGCCTTTGGCGTTGAAGCGGCCGATGTCGAGACACGTTTTGCAATTGCCGATGGCGCTCTCGCGGTCGAGAAGCTTTCCGTCAAGAATCTGGCGGGTGCCGAAGTGACGGCGACCGGCCGCGCCGAAGGATCGCTGCTCGACTACAAGGGCTCTGGGGAAATCACCTTCAAATCGGCCGATCCGGGCGCGTTCTTCACGATGCTGAAGCAGCATTTGCCGCCGCATCCGGTCATGGACCGGCTCGTTCGTAACGCCGCGTGGTACACGAATACCGCACTGCGCGGAGCGTTGACGCTCGGTGGTGACGAGGGCGACGGTCTGACCCTGACGTTGGCCGGGGTGAGCAACGGCAGCCGTGTCAATCTCGACTACCGCATGTCGGATCTTCTGGCGCTGACAGGCAAGGGCACGACGAGCCTTGAGGCGACGCTCGAAAACAGCGTCACCTCCATCCTGTTCGGGCAGGCCGGTCTCGATCCGTTGCCGGTCGAAGCCGACGCCAACGGGCGCCTGACTCTCAAGGTGCAGGCAGAGGGAACCGATCCCGCCGACGCACAGCTGACGTTTGCCACTGATCGCACCTCCTTTACGGCCGGCGGGAAGGTCGATGTTCGCCCGCAAGCCTTCATGAACGGACAGCTTGCGGTGTCTCTGGAGAGTGCGGACCTTGATCCGTATCTTGTCATGAACGGTATCGCCGTGCCGCAGATGGGCACCGGCCTGCCGTTCAAGCTGACGACAAACGCGACCATTGATGGCGACAAGATTGCTTTTGCTGACATCGCCGGCCATGCCGCCGACAATGAGTTCAATGGCGCCCTGACCGTTGACCGCAAAGCGGAGAAGACGACGGCAACGGGTGAATTGGCGCTTTCCAAGGCCGATGCCGCGTGGCTCGGAGAAGCCATCTACGGGCCAATGACGGATGCGGCGACTGGCGATCTGTCGGCCGGCGCGCTGGGCTTGCCAGTTTTCAAGGACATGGACGTCACCCTCAAGCTTTCCGCCAAGCAATTCTGGCCCGGTTGGTCGGGCGCTATTTCGGATTTCACCTCTGATGTGGCCTACAAGGGCGATGAACTGCAGCTGAACGGCATCAAGGGCGGCTGGGGTGGCGGCAGCCTCAACGGCAGCCTGCTGTTTACCAATGCCGATGGGACAGGCTTCTTCCAGACCAAGTTGGCGGTGACGGATGCGGATTTGGCTGGTGTCGTGTGGTCACGCGACGGAGCGCCCGTCGCAAATGGGAAGTTCGGGCTGGCACTCTCCACGGAAGCCTCCGGCAAGTCGATGAAGGACATCGTCGGTTCGCTGAACGGCTCCGGCGAGCTTCGGCTTGGAGATACCAGTGTTCGCGGTCTCAATCTCGGCATGCTGGCGCCGTTGCTGGCTGCGACCGATCCGATGCAGGATCAGTTGAATGCCGGCAAGGTTCATCCGATCGTTGAGACATTGCTCAACAACGGCGAGGCGAAACTGCCGCCGGCCGCTATTCCATTCAACGTGACGGATGGGGTTCTGCGCTTTCAGAACGTCAGCGTGACGACCGACCAGGCGACGGTCGTTGGCAACGGCCAGATCGATCTGCCGCAGGAGCGCATCAACGCGTCGCTCAACATTGCGCTGAATCCGGGCGGCGAGGTGCTTGCGGGCGCGGAGCCCGCCGTACGCCTCGACTTTTCGGGACTGCTCGCGTCGCCTGGACGAACCATGGATGTCACCGATATCACCGGCTATTTGTCGCTGCGTGCCTTCGAGCGTGAACGCCGGCGTGTCGAGCGTTTGCAGTCAAACGTTCTGGAAAAGCAGCGGTTGCGCCGCGAAGTCGCTCTCTACAAGTTCAATGACGCAGAGCGCCAAAAGGCTGCAGCCTTCGAGGCAGAGCGACGGGCCGAAGAGCAGCGTCTGAGAGCTTTGGCCGCACAGGCCGAGCGCGAGAGGCAGGCGGCTGAAGCGAAAGCAAAGGCCGAAGCAGAAGCAAAAACCAAAGCCGATGCCGAAGCACGCGCGAAGGCGGCGGAAGAGAAGGCTGCCGCGGATGCTGCGCGACGTGCTCAAGAGCAGCTTGCCGTTCCCCCCGAGAACTCTCTCAATTTCAAGACGATACCCGGGTTGCCCGGTGTGCAGATGCCGCAGTAGCGGATTTTATGGACGCTCTCAATGGTTGTATTTTGAGCGAATCTGGTTAGCTGGCGGGCATTGTGACGACTGGAGCCAGAATACTCGATGAGTTCGACCAGACTTATGTTGGCGCTTGTCGCCGCTCCGTGTTGGCCTGACGGTTGCCTCGCCGGCCGGTGCTGGGGCCGAGGACAGTATCCCGGCATTCTGGCACAAGAGCATGACCAATGATCCTGCCAGCAATCTCTACCTCGCAAAATTCACGCGACGGCTCAATACGCCGGAGGCCGGATTGCTGCGGACCGTTATCCTGTCGCTGATGGCGGGGCATGCCTGCAAGGGATCGGCAACAGACGAGGGCGCCGGGATCGCGTTTTTGAAACAGAACGGCTATTTCGAATTGCGCGGCAAAGCCTGGGACGACGCGAATTTTCTGGCACAGACCGAGTTCAAACAGTTCGACTACAGGGAGCTTGCACACCTCTGCGCAGGCATAGACTATCTCTTCGGCAACGACGGGATTATTGCAAGGAACGTCGTGTCGAAAGGCCTGGGCGAGCCAAGCTTCCCCTACGATCCGAACAATCCGTACATTCGGGTACCCGGCCTGCCGAAACGAGGGAAATGACCTAGCTCGCGCGCTTGGATTTCAGCCAGTGAAGGACATGAAGGCGAAGCGCTGAGGAGAGGTTGCTCTCCGGCTGCCGTTGATCGTCGATATCGGAGATCAGGGCTGCGAGCGGGACGGCGCGCGCCTTGGCAATTGCGTTCAGCTCGGTCCAGAATTCGTCTTCCAGGGAAAAGCTGGTGCGGTGGCCGTGCAGAGTAGCGGAGTGCTTGCGGATCATCGCCAGGCTTCAGAATTCGATCCAACGTGCTGAGGAAACGATTCCAGAAAACCAGCCAACTGACTGATGCGAGAATCCTTTTCGTTTCTCAAGACGCTCATATGTCGTCTTCGGATTTCTCGATCCGGCCTTGCTGATGAGAGCGTTCGGCCTTCTCATTGAGTGCCTTCGTGAGCTGCTTTTCGGCCTTGGTGCGGCCGAAAGAAATGCGGTTTTGCTCCGCCTGTTTCTCTTTCTCGGCGCGGGTCCGTTTCTTTTTGAATTGACGCAAATTGACGACTTCGGCGGTCACGGCTGGCCTCGATCGGAATTGAAAAAAGGGAAGAAATTGCTTCCCTTCGTTTTACTGTTTCTTTCGGAAGGCGTCGAGCGAGACGACCGAACCAGGCTTCTTTTCCTCGCCATCCGCCTTGCTGGCTGGCGTTTCCTCGGGCTTCTCGGCCGAGACCGGATAAGCAGTGATTTCGGCGTCCGGAAGCTCGTCGCCGTCAGCGAGAGGTACGTCGAACTCCAGCTCGAAGTTGACGGAGGGATCGTAGAAGCCACGGATAGCGTTGAACGGAATAAACAGCTTCTCCGGAACGTCCGAAAAGGAAAGGCCAATCTCGAACGTGGTCTCAGTGATCTTCAACTCCCAGAACTGGTGCTGAATGACGATTGTCATTTGTTCCGGATATTTCGACTTCAGGTGCTGCGAAATGCGAACACCCGGCGCGCCCGTGAGAAAGGTAATGAAGAAATGATGCTCGCCCGGCAGGCGACCCGTCGCGGCAACTTCAGACAAAACCTTGCGGATGACGCCACGCAGTGCGTCCTGTGCCAGAATGTCGTAACGGATGTGATCCTGCCCCATGCTTTCCTGTCTTTCTTTAGGTTCGGACTCGTTTCCCAAGGCTGTATGGCATGCCAAGACGCCCTGGAAAAGGCCTGAGCCGATTCATGCTTGACCAAACCATACATGATTTGCGCGCAAGGGAGAAGGTGAAGGCTTCTGTTGCCAGGTGCCTTCGGACCCCGCCTAGAGGTGCGAACCACTAGGGCTTTATTTGAAGTGTCACACCGCGATTAAGCAGCGAGACGAGCTTCCGCATAGTTGTCGTTTGCAACTACAATTTTAGCCCGATAACGGCGGTACAATGCCGAGCAAAAAGACGATCTTTACACCCTTGTCGATCCTGTTTCGCCCCCATCAAAAGCCGGCCATCTCATTGCAAGGTCGCCGGTTTTTGGTGGAGGCGCCGGGTACCGCCCCCGGGTCCAATAGGTTTATTACACCGCTCATTTATCGCCATAGCCGATCCGAAGACCGGCATGGCTGATATAGTGTTTTCCGTTTCGTATGGGAAGAGGCGTCGTCACAAAACCGTGTCGTAACGGAGCAGGAAAGAGAAAAGGTCGCTGGCCGCTCTAGGAGATGGCTTTCGGATCATTGAAGACACCACGCTTCTCGAGCAGACTGACCATTCCGGTCGCGGCTCCCACGACGGCCATAAAGAAGCCGAGAAGCGAGATGTAAGGCAGAGACAGCGCATTGGCTGCACCTGCAGCCCGGTAGATCTCGATCAGGAGAACAGCGAGCAGCGCGGCAGAGACAGTCGAATAGTCCTTCGCGATTACTCGCTTCACATTGAAGACCATCCCGCGGGTTGCCTGCGCAAAGTTGCTAAAACGTAGCATCCAGCGAGGGACGTCCGCACAGTAGGCCCGGTATGCATCTCCAAACTTGTCTTCGAGGAACGCTTCTTCGGCATAGACGATGCATTGGTAGATGAACATGAAGAGAGCTATGCCGACAATCACGACGGTCGGATTGCCGTGCAGCAGGAAGACCCCTGCGTAGACCAGCATGTTTCCGACATAGAGTGGATTGCGGCAAACGCCGAACATGCCTTCCGTCACGAGGTCGCTGGCGTAGACGCGCTTCTTCAAACCGCCCCGCTTGATATAGGCGTAGCCGATCACCGTTGCCCGCAGGGCCAGGCCGGAAAACACGATCAAAAGCGCGATCACGTCTTTGACACGCTCAGCGGTAACGCTTCCGCCGGGGGCGGCGACATCAGAAACAGGGCGACAATTATGAGCGGAAACACCTGGTTACGGTATTTGAAGAAGAAGTTCCCGATGTGGATCATGGTTGCTTTCATGTTGGCGCCCAGCCTCACTTGACGGCTATGATGCCGCAGAAATTGTACCAGCGGAAAAAGACCTCGACGCTGCGAAAGCCGACTTCCTTCAGAAGCTGCATGTTCTCTTCCAGACGATAGGGGATGAGCACGTTTTCGAGTGCTTCGCGCTTCAGCGATATCTCGATTTCGGAGTAACCGTTTCGTCGCTTGAAGTCGTAATAGTGGCGGATGAACAGGCGGTTGAAGGCGGTATCCTCGCTGGTCAACTTCTCGACGAGCAGCAGGCAACCCTGATCGTTCAGGCCGGAGAAGATCATCCTCATCACGCGCTCGCGAAACAGCGGGCGAATGAACTGCAGCGTCAGCAGCATGGTTACGACGCTGGCGTTCTCCATATAGAGACCCTGGTGAAGATCGACGACTTTCAGGTCCATCGGTCGCTGCGTGTCTGCATGCTGGATTTTCTGCGTCGCTTTTTTCAGCATGTCAGGGGCATTGTCGACGCCGATGAAATTGACGGTCGGATCGATCACTCGGTCGAGGGTGAGCAACGTGGTCGCCGTCGAACAGCCGATGTCGTAGAGATTGGTCTTCGGTTTGGCGTAGTCCTGCGCCAGCTCGCCGACCATCCGCTGCATTTCTTCGTAATACGGCACGGATCGGCTGACCATGTCGTCGAAAACATCGGCGACCTTCGCATTGAATGTGAAGTCGCCGATGGGCTGATCCTGCTGGGCGAATACTTCGTCGCGCCGCTATGCTTGTAGCTGCAATCGTACTGGGCTCTCGGCCATCATTTCCCCCCAAAACTTGCGGCTGGCCCCAAGGGGGGTCGGCGACATTGCCGCCAGTATCCTGATGGTGCTGATTCCCCGTGGAGCGCCCCCGCGCCGAGCACAGGGAGACATGTGAAGCTGACGATAACCTCAAAGTGCTGCGCGTCGCGGGTTGCATCCTGACAGGCAGGGCGGAGATTTGCCGGGATAAAGACAGCGCGGCGATTGGTTTCGTTGGTCAAAGCGCCTAAATAGGTAAGGAACGGAATCGGCGGCAAACGATGAAGCAGTATCTCGATCTCTTGAAGCATGTGATGGAACACGGAACAGATCGCGGGGACCGCACGGGCACCGGCACACGTTCCGTATTCGGCTATCAGATGCGGTTCGACCTGCAGGAAGGCTTTCCGGTTCTGACGACCAAAAAGCTGCACCTGCGTTCCATTATCCACGAACTTCTCTGGTTCCTGCGCGGCGACACCAATATCGGCTACCTCAAGGACAATGGCGTATCGATCTGGGACGAATGGGCCGACGAGAACGGCGACCTCGGACCGGTCTACGGCGCTCAGTGGCGCTCCTGGCCAGCTCCCGATGGCGGTCATATCGACCAGATCGCCAATCTCGTTGCTGGCATCGTCAAGAATCCGAATTCGCGCCGGCATATCGTTTCGGCGTGGAATCCAGCTGAGGTGGATGAGATGGCGTTGCCGCCGTGCCATTGCCTGTTCCAGTTCTACGTCGCCGACGGAAAGCTTTCCTGCCAGCTTTATCAGCGCTCTGCCGACATCTTCCTCGGCGTGCCCTTCAACATCGCCTCGTATGCACTGTTAACGATGATGGTGGCGCAGGTGACGGGGCTGAAGCTCGGCGATTTCGTCCACACGCTCGGCGATGCGCACCTTTATCACAACCACTTCGAGCAGGCGAAACTGCAGCTCACGCGTACGCCGAAGCCGTTGCCGTTCATGCGGATCAACGCCGAAGTGAACGATATCTTCGGCTTCATGTTCGATGATTTCGAGCTGATCGGCTATGAGGCCGATGCCAGCATCAAGGCGCCGATCGCGGTCTGATCAGGGACATCCATGTCGGGAATTCGCAAGACCATCGTGGTGGCCGTCTCCAAGAACGGCATCATCGGGCGAGACGGGGACATGCCCTGGCGGCTATCCACCGATCTTAAGCGATTCAAGGCGCTGACGCTGGGCAAGCCCGTCATTATGGGTCGGAAGACCTATGACTCGATCGGCAAACCGTTGCCTGGACGCGCGAATGTTGTCATCTCGCGCCAGGCGACTGCGATCGACCATCGGGATGTGCGCATGGCCGGTTCGCTGAACGAAGCCGTCAATCGTGCCGAGGAAATTGCCGCGCACAATGGCGAGGGCGAAATCTGCATCATCGGTGGTGGCCAAATATACGCGCAGGCCATCAATCTAGCCGATCGGCTGTGTGTGACGCACGTCGAAACCTTCGTTGAAGGCGACACCTCGTTTCCCGCGATTGACGCGACGCTCTGGAAGGTGACGGAGACGATCGATGTGCCAGCAGGCGACAAGGATAACTATCCTACGAGATTCGTCGTCTACGACAGGCGCTAAACGCTGAAAACCAACTATTTTCCAATAAATATCGTCAAGTTCCTCATGCTGCGTTGAAAGCAGCTGCGGCGATACCTATAACGGTCACGATCGCCAATATCCGCCGCCCCCGCGGGTTCGGCGATCGAGAGTTTAACGAATAACGAGGTTTTGATGCCCTGGAGCAATCAGAATGGCGGCGGCGGCCCTTGGGGCGGCGGCGGCGGTAACAATCAGGGACCATGGGGGCAAGGACCCAATCGCCCACGCGGGGGCGGCAAGGGCGGACCGCCCGATCTCGAGGATATCATCCGGCGCGGACAGGATCAGCTGCGCAACATTGTGCCTGGCGGGTTCAACGGCGGCGTGCTCGTCATTGTCGCTGCGATTTTGGTGGTGTTCTGGCTCTTCCAGTGCATCTACATCGTCCAGCCGGATGAGCGCGGCGTCGAATTGCGTTTCGGCAATCCGAAGGAAGAGATTTCCACACCTGGCCTGCATTTCCACCTATGGCCGATGGAAACCGTCGAAATCGTCAAGGTGACGATGCAGCAGCAGAACATAGGCGCCGCGTCGACGTCCTCCTCTTCGCCGAGCGGCCTGATGCTTTCCGGCGACCAGAACATCCTGAACGTTCAATTCTCCGTCTTCTTCACGGTCAGCGATCCGAAGGCCTATCTTTTCAACGTCGAGAATCCGGCCGAAACCCTGCAGCAGGTCGCCGAAAGCGCCATGCGCGAAGTCGTCGGTCGCCGTCCTGCCCAGGATGCGTTCCGTGACAATCGTCAACCGATCGAGACCGAAGTCGCCAATATCGTCCAGGGAACGATGGACCGTTACAGGGCTGGTATCTCCATCGGCGCCGTGACGATCCAGGACGTGGCGCCGCCGCGTGAAGTTGCCGATGCCTTCGAAGAAGTGCAGCGTGCCGACCAGGACAAGCAGCGACTGGTCGAAGAGGCCAATCAGTACGCCAACCAGAAGCTCGGTCAGGCGCGCGGTGACGCCGCCCAGATCCGTGAAGCCGCGGCAGCCTACAAGAACCGCGTCGTCAAGGAAGCTGAAGGTGAGGCGCAGCGCTTCGCGTCGATCAACGAACAATACGCGAAGGCGCCTGATGTCACCCGGACGCGCCTCTTCCTCGAAACGATGGAGCAAGTCCTGAAGAATTCCAAGAAGGTCGTGATCGACGAGAAGCAGGGGGTTGTGCCTTATCTGCCGCTGAACGAGATCGGCAAACCGGCACAGCAGGGAGGTTGAGCCATGACATCGAACAGGCTTCCTCTCATTCTCGGCATCCTCGCCGTCGTCTTGGTTGCGCTCTACTCTTCGGTCTTCGTGGTGAACGCGCGTGAGCAGGCAATCGTTGTCCGCTTCGGCCAGATCCAGTCGGTAAAGACCGAACCGGGTATTTACTTCAAGCTGCCGTTTGCCTTCATGGATGCCGACCGCGTCCAGATCGTCGAAAGACAGGCACTCCGCTTCGACCTCGACAACATTCGCGTCCAGGTTCGCGGTGGCGCGACCTTCGATGTCGATGCCTTCGTGGTCTATGACATCAGAGACGTGCGCAAGTTCCGCGAAACCGTCTCGGGCGATCGCGAGGCAGCGGAAGCGCGCCTTCGTACCCAGCTCGATTCTTCGCTACGCCGTGTCTACGGTCTGCGCGACTTCGATGCTGCGCTGTCGGAAGAGCGTGTGGCGATGATGCTTGAGGTTCGCGACGATCTGCATCGCGATGCCGAAGACCTCGGCCTCAACATTCAGGACGTGCGCATCCGTCGTACGGATCTGACGCGCGAAGTTGCGCCGAAGACCTATGACCGCATGCGCGCCGAGCGTCTTGCCGAAGCTGAACTCCTGCGCGCACAGGGTACGGAAGAGGGCCAGCGCCGCCGGGCTATCGCAGACAGGCAGGTGGTCGAGATCACTGCCGATGCGCAGCGTGATTCCGAAATCCTGCGTGGCCAAGGCGATGCCGAGCGGAACCGGTTGTTTGCGGATGCCTTCAGCAAGGATCCCGCCTTCTTCGAGTTCTATCGCTCGATGGCAGCCTATTCCACGGCTCTGACTTCTCAGGACACGACACTGGTGATCTCGCCAAACTCGCAGTTCTTCCGTTTCTTCAACGACGCAAGCGGCGCGCCACGAAACCCATCGCCGGCAATGCCGACCGCGCCGGCGAACTGATCGGCGCATCGGGACCTGCAAAAACACGAAGGGCCGGCGGCTTTGCCGGCCCTTTTTGCGTTGCGACATGATGGTGGCGAGCGCGGCGGATAGATTGCGCGGGATTTCGCGAAAAGGTGATTTCACCCTCCATCATTCCGCCTTATGCTGGTGCTCAGAGTGCGTTTTATTTGAAATGAGGATGCTTGATGGCCCCGACGACTCGCCCGACCTTCAGACGATCGCTCGCTCTCCTGGCCGGCGCCGCACTTCTGGCTAACATTGGGTTCACAGGCGCGGTCCACGCACAGGGCACGCCGCCGATGAACGGGCCGGCATCTGTTGCCGATCTCGCCGAAGGGCTTCTCAACGCCGTCGTGAACATTTCGACGTCACAGAATGTCAAGGACGACGAGGGCGTTGGTCCGGCACCGCGCGCGCCTGACGGTTCGCCCTTCCAGGAATTCTTCAACGACTTCTTCAACAAGCAGAAGGGCAATAAGGGCGGCAACCACAACGTCAATTCGCTGGGTTCCGGATTCGTCATCGATCCGCAAGGCTACATCGTCACGAACAATCACGTGATTGAGGGGGCCGACGACATCGAAGTCAATTTCGCCGATGGCACCAAGCTGAAGGCGAAGCTGATCGGGACCGATACGAAGACCGATCTTTCTGTCCTGAAGGTCGAGCCGAAGGCACCGCTGACGGCCGTCAAATTCGGTGATTCCAGTGGGATGCGCATCGGCGACTGGGTCATGGCGATCGGCAATCCCTTCGGCTTCGGTGGGTCCGTGACCGTCGGCATCATTTCGGGACGTGGACGCAACATCAACGCCGGCCCCTACGACAATTTCATCCAGACGGATGCGGCCATCAACAAGGGCAATTCCGGTGGTCCGCTTTTCAACATGAAGGGTGAGGTTATCGGCATCAACACGGCGATCATTTCGCCGAGCGGCGGATCGATCGGTATCGGCTTCTCGGTGCCGTCGGAACTGGCGGCTGGTGTCGTTGAGCAGTTGCGCGAGTTTGGCGAGACGCGCCGCGGCTGGCTCGGCGTGCGTATCCAGCCGGTTACCGACGATGTTGCCGACAGCCTCGGCCTTTCGAGCGCCAAGGGCGCGCTGGTGGCCGGCGTCATCAAGGGCGGTCCGGTCGATGACGGCTCGATCAAGGCGGGCGATGTCATTCTGAAATTCGACGGCAAGCCGGTCAATGAGATGCGCGACCTGCCGCGCGTCGTGGCGGAAAGCCCGGTCGGCAAGGAAGTGGACGTCGTCGTACTTCGCGATGGCAAGGAGCAGACCGTGAAGGTGAAGCTCGGCCGCCTTGAAGATAGCGATCAGGCCGCCTCGAACGATGCCGATTCCAACAAGGGTGTGATCAATCCGGATCCTGATGAAAATCAGGATATGGACGAGCCCGATGACCAGCAGAGCCAGCCAATGCCGGATGGCAAGGGTAAGGCGGACCAGGCAACGCCGGATGCAACGAATCCCAAGAACGTACTCGGCCTCTCGCTTTCGGAGCTCAGCGCCGAGACGCGCAAGACCTTCGCCATTGCCGAAAGCGTTGATGGCGTGCTCGTCGCTGAGGTCGCGCCTGGCTCGCTTGCTGCTGAAAAGGGCTTGAAGCCCGGCGACGTGATCGTCGAGGTGGCGCAGGAGTTCATGCGCTCGCCGGAGGCTGTTGCCGCGAAGGTGCAGTCGCTGAAGCAGGAAGGGCGGCGCAATGCACAGATGATGATCGCGTCGGCGAATGGCGACCTGCGTTTCGTGGCGGTGCCGATGGAATAACAAGACGCGGGGTTCATCGTTTCAGGAACTACTGAACGGTCCCGTCTTCCCATGTCTGCGTCAACGACGATGGCAGACGGGGCGACGTTTTCCATAGTCTCTTGCGCGCGTCGACAATCGGCGTCAGCCGACTGCTTGCTTCCACTGGTGACGGCTAATGGCGTAGAGAACGTGGCGTTTCAGATGCGGATGCGTGTCGGGAACGCGGGGATGGTCGAAATCGCGATCCGGTTCGTGATGCAAGCCCAGTCGGCGCATGACGGCGGTGGAACGATGATTGTCCGCCACGGCGAAAGAGACGATCTCGGGGGAATTGAACTGGGTGAAGCCGAGGTGAAGTGCCGCCGCTCCCGCTTCCGTCGCATATCCCTTGCCCCAATGCCGCTTCACAAGACGCCAGCCGACCTCGATCGTGCCGGCCGCAAGGAACGGTTCGAGTTCGGGTTTCCAGAGGCCGCAAAAGCCGATCGGCTCATCGGTTTCCTTCAGGGCGATGGCGTAGAAGCCAAGCCCTGTAGTCGCAATGGCATCGCGAATATTGTCCAGCATCCAATCTGCTTCAGCGCGGTCGCGACGAAAGGCGAAGAATTCCATCACTTCAGGATCGGAATTGATCTCGTGGAAAAGCGGCCGATCCTCGTCGGTCCAATTGCGCAGAAGCAGGCGATCCGTCGTCGCGATCACTGTCATGATGACACGAAATCCGTTTTCCGATAGCCTTGGATATAGAGCAGCGCCGTCAAGTCCGCGTGGTTGATCTGCATCTTCGCTTCTGCGGCAACGGTTGGCTTGGCGTGTAGTGCGACGCCTGAGCCTGCCAGATGCAGCATGCCGAGGTCGTTTGCCCCATCGCCAACGGCGATCGCTTCTTCTGGCGAAATTCCGAGCTTTTCTGCAATGTCGTTCAGTGCATCGACTTTCGCTTGCTTGCCAAGGATGGGTTCAACGACGAAGCCGGAGAGGAGGCCGTTCTCTGCTAGAAGAACGTTCGCGCGGTTTTCATCGAAGCCGAGCGTCTTCGCGATGGGGCCGGTGAAAACGGTGAAGCCGCCAGAGACTAGCGCCGTATAGTGTCCCTTCGATTTCATCGTGGCGATCAGTTCCGGACCGCCTGACGTCAGCGTGATGCGCTTGGCAATGACCTCGTTCACGACGGAAACCGGCAGCCCTTTCAAAAGTGCGACGCGCTCGCGAAGGGCTGGCTCGAAGGCGATCTCGCCGTTCATTGCACGAGCGGTAATGGCGGCCACTTTTTCTTTTAGCCCGACTTCGGCGGCGAGTTCGTCGATACATTCCTGGCCGATCATGGTGGAGTCCATGTCGGCGATCAGAAGCCGCTTACGGCGTGTCTCGGCATTCTGGATGACGAGGTCTATGGCTGCGCTGCCGATGACAGCGAGAATGTTGGCTCGAGCGGCTTCAATATCCGTCCCGTCTCTCAGCGCGATATCGCAAGCGATTCCGTCAGCAAGCCAGTAGAGGCCGGAAGCATTCGCCGCGTCGAATGCCTGCTCGGCAATCAGAGGCGTGAGAACAGGATTTGACGGATTGGCAACAAGCGTGGCAACGAGGGCCATGATGGAAAACCTTCTGAGCGCGGTGAACGCGATCCTGATAACCGGGCCGACCGCCAGCGGCAAGTCCGCCTTGGCCGTTGAGCTGGCGAAACAGCACGACGGCGTCGTCGTCAACGCCGATAGCATGCAGGTCTATGACACGCTGCGTGTGTTGACGGCGCGACCTTCAGACGAGGACATGCAAGGCGTGCCGCATCACCTCTACGGTCACGTCCCGGCGAGTCGAGCCTATTCGACGGGCGCCTGGCTGCGGGATGTCACGGATCTTCTGCAGCGCCTGCGCGCCGATGGCCGCAAACCGATCTTTGTGGGCGGAACGGGTCTCTACTTCAAGGCGC
Organism: Rhizobium favelukesii; assembly: GCF_000577275.2. Classification (NCBI taxonomy): domain Bacteria; kingdom Pseudomonadati; phylum Pseudomonadota; class Alphaproteobacteria; order Hyphomicrobiales; family Rhizobiaceae; genus Rhizobium; species Rhizobium favelukesii. Next base: position 2,608,000 of record NZ_HG916852.1, on the reverse strand, counting down.
TGACCGGCGGGCTTTCGGATATGCCGGTGATACCGGACGCGTTGCGCAACAGGCTCCGTTCCCTCTTGCAGTCGGAAGGGCCAGAGGAACTCTATCGACAACTGCAAGCGCGCGATCCATTGGTCGCCGACAGTCTGCGCCCACAGGATGGGCAGCGGATCGTAAGGGCGCTGGAAATTCTTGAGGCGACTGGTCGATCGATCGTCGATTTCCAGGCGCAGGCAGGCCCTGTGATCGTCGATCCTTCGACGTCTCGCAGGATCGTCGTGGAGCCGGAGCGAGCTGTCCTTCATCAGCGGATCAACGGCCGGTTCGAGAAGATGCTGGAGCAGGGGGCCGCGGACGAGGTGAGGGCGCTATTCGCCCTTTCGCTGTCGCCCGATATGCCCGTGATGAAGGCTATCGGCGTCTCGCAGATTGCGGCGATGTTGAGAGGCGAGCTTACGCGCGATGAAGTGCTGGAGCGGGGTGCAGCGGCGACGCGACAATACGCCAAGCGGCAAATGACTTGGTTTCGCAACCAGATGGACGAAAGCTGGGAGCGCCTACGGTAGAAACCGCCTGCGGCACTAGTCCTTGTTATTTATGCTGCTGAGAGGCTTTTTCAGTATGCTGTCACGAAGGGACATGCCGGGTTCGCGGCGAATGCTTCCCGCGACGGTTGGCTTGTCGCCTTGTCCCGGCGACGTTTCTCCACGGATTTCGCGTCTCAGGGCTTCGAGGCGACTGTCGATAGACGTTTGCGGTGCCGCGACAGTTGCGCGTGGTGCGGCGGCTACAGGCTCGCGTTGCGAGCCCGCACCCGGCAGCATATCGCGGCGGTAGGGCTCGAATGGGGCAAGTGGCGGCGTTGCCGGTAAGGGGGCCGCCGTTGGCACCGATGGGTAGGAGGGGGACACTGCCGGCTCGTCGAAGTCGTCACCATAGTCGTCTTCGTCCTCATAGGGACCGCTCGGGATCGCGGATGAATAGCTCTGCTGGAACGCCGAAATATCGGGACCGCTCACGGCGCGCATGCGCGTCACGATCTTGCGCAGGTCGACGTTGTCAGGATCCTCTTCGCTTACCTTCACGTTGGCGCCGTTGGCCTTGGGCAGGTAGCGTTCGTCGACGCGCGAGAAGCGCATTCGCATCGGAACGCTGATTGCTTCGCCGAAGGCGATCGCCTCACCGTTGCCGATCGAGGAAATGAAACTTGTCGTGGAGATGGATGAGTTCGGAATGGCCGAGCGAATGATCTCCTGGTCGCGATCATTGGCGAGGCGCATGGCAAAGAGCGTCGAGCACTGCGATAGGATCGTCTGGTCGAGTTCGCCGGGGCGCTGGGTGATGATCCCCAGCGATACGCCGTACTTGCGGCCCTCCTTGGCGATGCGGGCGATTGCCTGCCTCGTTGGGACGAAGCCGAGAGTCGGGTCGGAGGGAATGTAACGGTGCGCCTCTTCGCAGACGACGAGCATGTGGATGGCGCCGTCACTCCATAGAGCGATTTCAAAAGCCATGCGGCAGAGGACTGACGCAACGGAATTCACGACTTCGGACGGAATGCCTGACAGCTGGAAAGTGCAGATCGGCCTGCTGTCACCGGGGATGCGGAATATCTCCGCCACCGTCTCCATGATCGTGTCGCTGATCGTATTGCTGGAGAACATGAAGTGGTAGCGTGGGTCGTTGATGGCGGCGAGGACGCGCATCTTCAACGATCGCAGAAGAGGCTTTTCGCTGCGGCCTTCTAGCCTGCCGATGCGCTCATCGATCAGTGCGAGCAGATCGGCCATGCGGTAGGGCACGGGCGTATCGGCGGTAATAGAGCTCTTCTCGGTCGTCCGTCGCACGAGGGAGCTGTCGCTGCCCCGGAAAGCACGCTTTGCCTCCGGCAACAGGTCCCGCAGGATATCGACCTCCTCGGGAATGGGAGTTCGGCCTCTAAAGACGACCTCCGCGAACTCCTCCAGCTTCATCAGCCAGAACGGCAGATCGAGTGTGTCGGTGTCGATGACCACGGAGTGCTTCGGGAAGGCGGCGGCAAATTCGTTGTGCGGGTCGAGGATCAGGACGCGCAGCTTCGGGTCGGCCTCGATCGCCTTGTGCAAAAGCAGCGAGACGGCCGTCGACTTGCCGACGCCGGTCGAACCGACGATGGCGAAGTGCTTGGACAGCATCGAAGGGATATGGAGGGCGGCATCAATGCTCTCGTCCTGGGTGAGCTTGCCGATGACAGCCGTTGTTCCGCTGCCGGCATCATAGATGCGCATCAAGTCGGCCGAGCGAATGCGGTGTGCGACGGCGCCGAGGTAGGGATAGCGCGAGATGCCGGTGGAGAACTGCTCGCGGCCATCCCCGTCGACGCGGACTTCGCCGAGCAGTTCGGTTTCGATCTGGAAATAGTTGTCTTCGCCTTCACCCCAGCTGTGGCTGCCGGTGTTCATGGCGTAGACGAGGGCGACCACACGGTTCAGACCGACGCTGATGGAAATAAGCCTGCCGACCGACCACAGTTCTGCCAGCTCTGTGCCGCCGGCTTCGGCGACGGCGGCGATTGTGGCGCGAGAGCCGCTACACGCAACAACGCGACCAAGAAGCCGGTTGCCCGGGGTCTGGTCATCGCGGCGGTCATGCTCGCCTTCCTTGCCTGACGTGTGCAAGTCCTTGTTCAGCAAAGGGCTACTCCCTGCGGTAGCAAAGAAGGATATGAGCGAACGTTTAAGAAAGTCTTTTTGCGACAGGCGGGCCGTTCGCGCACACATTCGGCTGGTACGATGCTGCTCGATTTTTTATTGCGGCATGCGTTGACGATGCGAAATTTTCTGTCTATCACTTCGGCCCATGAAAATCGCAGTAGCTCTTATCGTGGTGGGAAGGCGCATGGGCAGGATGGTGTAACCATCCGGCGATAGCCACCCATGCGCTAGATGACAGGCTCCCTCAGGGGCCTTTTTTTATGTCCGAAATTCGGGCTTCCGGACCACAAAACTCAAATCCCAGCAGTCAAAACGGAAAAGAAACATGACGGGCACGGACAATCAGGCAGCAGGCAATCGGATGACGGGAGCGGAGATCGTCCTCCAGGCGCTGAAGGACAACGGCGTCGAGCACATCTTCGGCTATCCGGGCGGCGCTGTGCTGCCGATTTACGACGAGATCTTCCAGCAGGACGATATCAAGCATATCCTCGTTCGCCACGAACAGGGTGCCGGCCATGCCGCCGAAGGCTACGCTCGCTCCACCGGCAAGGTCGGTGTCATGCTCGTTACGTCGGGCCCTGGTGCGACGAATGCCGTCACCCCGCTGCAGGACGCGCTGATGGATTCGATCCCGCTCGTCTGCCTGACGGGCCAGGTTCCGACCTCGCTGATCGGCTCGGATGCGTTCCAGGAGTGCGATACGGTCGGCATCACGCGCCCTTGCACCAAGCACAACTGGCTGGTCAAGGACGTCAACGAGCTGGCTGCCATCATCCATGAAGCGTTCCGCATCGCCCAGTCCGGCCGTCCCGGTCCAGTTGTCGTCGATATTCCGAAGGACGTGCAGTTTGCGACCGGCACCTATACGCCGCCCGCAGCACACGCGATCCAGAAAAGCTATCAGCCGAAGGTCCAGGGCGATCTCAATCAGATCCAGGCGGCTGTCGAACTGATGGCGAATGCGAAGCGCCCGGTCGTCTATAGCGGCGGCGGCGTTGTCAATTCCGGCCCCGAGGCCACCAAGCTGCTGCGTGAACTGGTCGAGCTGACGGACTTCCCGATCACCTCGACGCTGATGGGCCTCGGCGCCTATCCGGCTTCCGGCAAGAACTGGCTGAAGATGCTCGGCATGCACGGCTCCTACGAGGCGAACATGGCGATGCACGACTGCGACGTCATGGTCTGCATCGGCGCACGCTTCGACGACCGCATTACCGGTCGTCTCAATGCCTTCTCTCCGAACTCGAAGAAGATTCACATTGATATCGATCCTTCGTCGATCAACAAGAACGTTCGCGTCGATATCCCGATCCGTGGCGATGTCGGCAACGTTCTGGAAGATATGGTTCGCCTGTGGCGGGCGCTGCCGAAGAAGCCGGAGAAGAGCCAGATCGCCGATTGGTGGGCCGATATCACCCGCTGGCGCGCGCGTAACTCCTTTGCCTACACCAAGAGCAACGACGTCATCATGCCGCAATACGCACTGGAACGTCTCTATGCGTTGACCAAGGATCGCGATACCTACATCACAACCGAAGTCGGTCAGCACCAGATGTGGGCGGCACAATTCTATGGGTTCGAGAAGCCCAACCGCTGGATGACCTCGGGCGGCCTCGGCACGATGGGCTACGGTCTGCCGGCGGCACTCGGCGTACAGATCGCGCATCCGGAAAGCCTCGTCATCGATATCGCCGGCGATGCCTCGATCCAGATGTGCATCCAGGAAATGTCGGCGGCGATTCAGCACAATGCGCCGATCAAGATCTTCATCATGAACAACCAGTACATGGGCATGGTCCGCCAGTGGCAGCAGCTGCTGCATGGCAACCGCCTGTCCAACTCCTATACAGAGGCGATGCCCGACTTCGTCAAGCTGGCGGAAGCTTATGGTGCCGTCGGCCTGCGTTGCGAGAAGCCTGCTGATCTCGATGCGACGATCCAGGAAATGATTGATGTGAAGAAGCCGGTCATTTTCGATTGCCGCGTTGCCAATCTCGCTAACTGCTTCCCGATGATTCCGTCGGGCAAGGCGCATAACGAGATGCTGCTGCCGGACGAGGCGACTGACGAAGCCGTTGCCAATGCCATCGACGCCAAGGGCCGAGCGCTCGTCTGATTTCCGGGAAAAGGAACCCAAGACCATGAATGCACATCTACAACCGACGGGCTCGGCCTACTTCATTTCACCGGAAACGGCGGCAGCCGAAAGCCACACGCTTTCAATCCTCGTCGACAACGAGCCGGGCGTCCTTGCTCGCGTCATCGGCCTGTTCTCCGGCCGCGGCTACAATATCGAGAGCCTGACGGTTTCCGAGACTGAGCATCAGGCGCATCTGTCGCGAATTACCATTGTGACGCGCGGCACGCCCCACGTCCTCGAGCAGATCAAGGCCCAGCTCGAGCGCATCGTGCCTGTTCACCGCGTGGTCGACCTGACAGTGCGCGCCCGCGAACTGGGTCAGGAACGGCCGATCGAGCGCGAAGTGGCGCTGATCAAGGTGGTGGGCGAGGGCGAAACCCGTGCCGAGACGCTCCGTCTGGCCGATGCCTTTCATGCCAAGGTGGTCGATGCGACCGTCGAACACTTCATCCTGGAGCTGACCGGCAAGTCATCGAAGATCGACCAGTTCGTGGCGATCGTGAAGCCGCTCGGCCTCATCGAAGTCTGCCGCACCGGCATTGCAGCGATGAACCGCGGCTCGCAGGGTATGTAAGTCACCGTGCAGTGATATCTAAGGCCGTTGGCGATCAGAGCATTTCCAGCGGCTTTTTTCTTGCCGGAGGCGGGAAAGCGGCATCAAGAGCTGCCTAATCCTCGTCGGTTATATCGAGCGAAACGGCATCGCGGTTTTCGGCTGCGCGGGCAGCGCTCGACGTCTTCGGGATAACCATCACATCGTCGCGCTCCAGCAGGAAGGCAAGCGCCACCTGCGCCGGCGTTGCCTGGTAGGCCTTGGCGACGCGGATTAGTTCCGGATGATGCAGGATCCGCCCCTGTTCGATCGGCGAGTAGGCCATAACCGGGATTTGGCGCTCCTGGCACCAAGGCAGCAGATCGTATTCGATGCCGCGGCGCGACAGGTTGTAGAGCACCTGATTGGCCGCGACATTGCGGCCGCCCGGAACTCCGAGCAATTCCTTCATGTCGTCCTCGTCGAAGTTGGAAACGCCCCAGGCGCCGATCTTGCCTGATGCCTTCAGTTCTTCGAATGCTTCGACGGTTTCCGACAGCGGCTGGTCGCCACGCCAGTGCAGCAGATAGAGGTCGATCCGATCTGTGCCGAGACGCGAGAGGCTGTGTTCGCAGGCACCAATCGTTCCCGATCGGCTGGCGTTCCAGGGATACACTTTGCTGACGAGAAAGACTTCCTCGCGGCGACCGCGGATCGCTTCGCCGACGATCCTCTCCGCGCCACCGTCGGCGTACATTTCCGCTGTATCAATCAGGGTCATGCCGAGGTCGAGGCCGGCCCGCAGGCTCTCCATCTCGCTCTTCGCCTCGGAAGGTTTCTCGCCCATGTTCCAGGTTCCCTGGCCAAGTGCCGGGACTTCGATACCGTTCGGGAAGCGGATAACCGGGATGGCGGCGTCTTGCATGATGGTCGTTCCGTTTTCGATGAAGGTTGGACGGCCCGGCAATCTTTCAACCAATCCTGTCACCATGACAATGATTACGTGGAATGACGAATTTAGGTCAGTTATACTGACCTAAATCAAATTGAGCTCGCCAACCAACCGCGGGCCTCCGGGAGGTCTCATGCCGCTGGATACATTTCTGGCTCTTGTTCTGTTTGCCTTCACGACATCGGTCACGCCAGGCCCCAACAACATGATGCTGTTCGCATCCGGCGTGAACTTCGGTTTCCGCCGCACCGTTCCACATATGCTGGGCATCGGGGCAGGTTTTTTCTCTCTGCTGATCGGCGTAGGATTCGGACTTGGGGCACTGCTGCATACGGTGCCGGCGCTCTATACGGCGCTGAAGTTTGCCGGTGGCGCTTATCTTGCCTGGATCGCCTGGAAGATCGCGACATCGCGTACTCTTGGCGAAGGCAAAAGCGGCGTGGAGCCGATGTCGTTCCTGTCGGCGGCAGCCTTCCAGTGGGTCAATCCCAAGGCATGGGTCATGGCGGTGACCGCGATGACGACCTATACGATCCCGGACATCTATCTCGCGAGCGTCCTGATCGTCGGCTTCGCCTTCGCGCTGGTCAACGTTCCGAGCGTGTCGACTTGGGCAGGGTTCGGCTCGGCCCTGCGCGATTGGCTGTCGGATCCTGTACGGCTCAAATGGTTCAACATCACGATGGCCGTATTGTTGGTGCTCAGCCTCTGGCCAATGCTAAAATAGTGCGATCGTCGGTTTGTTGAGCATTAGCCACAGGATGCCGATCACTGCGAAGAACGCCGGAAATCCAAAGGTAAACCAGATGCGATAAAGCCGGAAATAAGCCGCGGGTAACTCTGTTCGCTCCGCGATGGCCGCGCGGGCAAGATTTCGGATACGGATTTGAATACCCACGACCGGTAGCCAGAAAAGGCCGGTAAAGACGTAGAGAAGCAATGAAAGGGCGATCCAGCCCTCCGTCAGTTCCCAGCCCATCAGTCTCGCCAGTAGATAGCCTGTCACCGGTTGGAGAACTGAGGCTGTCGCCGTGAACAGCGCATCGGCGATGACGACGGTTCCTGCGACATGAGCGATCAGCTTCGGATCCCGCGTCCTGTGTGCAAGCACCATGAAGAAAGCGATGCCGGCGCCCGTGCCAAACAGGACGGTCGCGCCGATCACGTGTGCCAGCAGCAGCAACTGTTCGAGCATCATCTTTCATCCAGAATGGCGAGGGTGGCCAGCGTCAGCACGAGCGACGGCAGGACTTTGACCAAAGGTCCAAGCGGATCGAGCCACAGGGAAGGTTCGACGATAGTGGCACCAGCAAGATAGGCCAGCGATACCAACATCATGCCGTGCATGGCTCGGCGGGCGAGTGGCCGGACGAGGACAGCCGCACCGAGCAGCATATCGATCAGGCAGGTGAGGACGGTCAGCGACGTGGCAGGGCCTGCCTGCAGCAGGGGTAGGAAATGTGTGGCAGCACGTTGAACATCAAGCAGCGGCAGAAAACCCGACAGCAGCCAGAAGATCGACAGAGTGCCAATCATCAGCGGCTTCAGGAGATAGAGCCTGGCAAACCAAAGATCCTGCACGCCGACCGGGTTCATGCGCAGGATGTCCCGCGCCGACGCTGTAGCAATACCAGGGTCACTGCCGGCGCTTGGTTGGATGCCTTCAGCCATGACGGCCATGGCTGTGGAGCGCAAGGGTGAACGCCATCCAAGGCGACCGGCAGCGTCTGCGAGCCAGGTGACCGGCCTTGAAGCGATGGCGGGCAGGCAAACCACATTTGCGTGCGGCAAACCCAGCCATTGCCGGTGGAGGGTGACGAGTTTGGCGAGCGTCAATTGCTCGGTCGATGCGAGATCCGCGTCAGCGCCGGATGGGAACTGTCCCGCCACAGCGCTGCTTACCGCCGCCGCGACGTCATCAAGCGCGACTGCTGCAATCGGACTTGCTGCATGAACTAGCGGGATGCTGAAGGGCAGGGCAGCGAGGGCGCGCAGCAGGGCCGAACCACCATGGGCGTTGCGGCCGAGGACGAGGGCCGCGCGCAGGATGACATGAGGCAGGCCACTTGCCGCGAGCGCTTCGTCAGCCTGACGTTTCGTTGTCAGGAACGGTCGGTCGCCGGCGGCGCCGTTGGTCCGTGCGGATATCTGCACAATGAGAGGGCGCGCTTGCTGTGCGGCGGCGTAGAGCGCCAGCATTGCCTTGTGTTGTGTCGCCGCCAGGTCGTCGGCAAGGCCGTCCTGCAGAGCGCCGGCACAATTGACGACGGCGTCATGACCTTCAATGATGGCGCTCCAATCTTCTGCGCGCAGCATTTTCGACAGATCAGCGGCTATCCACTTGATATCTGGCAATTTCAGGCGCGCGCGCGATGGGTTGCGTCCGAGGCCGGTCACACGATGCCCATCCGCCAGCAGGCGGGCTGCTGTCGCCGAACCGATAAAGCCTGTCGCACCGAGAATCAGGATGTTCATGGCATCGAACTTAACCGAAAAGTTGCATCGGCATAGAATGTCTTGGCGAGACCCAAGCAAGAGCCTAAAGATAGCCGCAGATTGGCGGAGGAGGATATCTCGTGCACGACGACGATCACCATCACGACCACGATAACCGCTACACCGACATGCATGCGCGGGTGAAGGCGCTTGAGACGGTCCTGACGGAGAAGGGGCTGATCGATCCGGCGGCTATCGATGCGATCGTGGAGACCTACGAGACGAAAGTCGGCCCGCGCAACGGGGCGCGCGTCGTTGCCAGGGCCTGGAGCGATCCTGAATTTGCCGAGGGGTTGCGGCGTGATGCGACGACCGCCATCGCGAGCCTCGGCTATACCGGCCGTCAGGGTGAGCATATGCGCGCGGTGTTCAACACCGCCGATACGCACAATCTCGTCGTCTGCACGCTTTGCTCCTGTTATCCGTGGTCCGTGCTTGGCCTGCCGCCGGTCTGGTACAAGGCCCCCGCCTATCGCTCGCGGGCGGTCATCGATCCGCGCGGCGTGCTGGCTGAATTCGGCGTGATGTTGCCGGAGAATAAGAAGATCCGCGTTTGGGATTCGACTGCGGAGCTGCGTTATCTGGTCATTCCCGAGCGACCGGAAGGCACAGAAGGGTGGAGCGAGGAGCAGCTTGCCGGTCTCGTCAGCCGCGACGCGATGATCGGGACGGGTCTCGCGGCTGTGGCGGGAGTTGCGCCATGAACGGCCCTCACGACCTTGGCGGTCAGATGGGCTTCGGCCCAGTCGCGCCCGAGAAGAACGAGCCGTATTTCCATGCGCAGTGGGAGAAACGGGCGCTTGGACTTACGCTTTCCAGCGGTGCGTTTGGCGCCTGGAATATCGACGAGAGCCGGCATGCCCGCGAAAGCATCCCGCCAGCGAATTATCTTGGCGCGAGCTACTACGAGATCTGGATGCGGGCGCTTGAGGTGCTGCTGCAGCGCCATGGCTTCGTGACGGCCGACGAGATCGATGCCGGCCACAAGCAGACGGACGGAGCGACGCCGAAGCGCGTCCTCAAGGCAGACATGGTCGCGGGCGTGATCGCCAAGGGCGGTCCTTGTGACCGACCGGTGGCGATCCCGCCCCGCTTCTCAGAAGGTGACAGGGTCCGAACCAGAAATTTCAGCCCGACGACACATACGCGGCTGCCGCGCTATGCCCGTTCAAAATCCGGTGTGGTGGAAGCGATTCAGGGCTCCTTTGTCTTTCCTGACGACAACGCGCACGGGAAAGGCGAGAATCCACAATGGGTCTATACGGTCGTGTTCGGTGGCGGCGAGATCTGGGGCGAAGGCGCCGATCCGACCCTCAGCGTGTCGATCGATGCCTGGGAGAACTATCTTGAGCCAGTGTGAGATGCGCTCGCCGCTGGCGCAATCGCCGCAACTGCCCAAATCGTCCGATGGCGAGCCGGTTTTTGCTGAGCCATGGGCTGCGGAAGCCTTTGCTATGACGGTGCATCTGCACGAGCAAGGCATCTTTACCTGGGGCGAGTGGGCGGAGACCCTGTCCCGGGAGTTGCACCAACCCGGCCGCGCCGAGGACGGCGGCGACTACTTCGATTGCTGGGTGGCCGCGCTTTCTGCGATCCTCGTCAAACTCGGCGTCGCTGACGCCGACATGATCCTCGATCTGCAGAAAAGCTGGCAGCGGGCGGCGGAGGCGACGCCGCATGGCAAGCCGATCGAGCTTGCCAATGATCCGCTGCACTGAAGATCAGGACGGAAACTGCCTGTAGCATTCCTCCGTGACCTTTCTCAGTACATCGCGCGAGACCTCGCCGGTCACGGCATAGCCGAGTTCGCCATCGATCCAATAAAAGGTTTCGACATTGCCGGATGAGGCAAAGCGGAAACTGGTCGATCTGTTATCCGCGTTGCGCCCGACGAGTACCGTCAGGCGTTCGCCTGCCTGATCCTCGTACATGAACATCGCACCCGGGCTGCCGTCGACGGGCAACAGGCGACCGCCGACCAGCTTGAAGCCGAGTTCCTGCAGGTTCGGAACCTTGAGGTCCTGAACGGCTAGCCGCTTGCCGAGCCAGGTAGCGAGGTGAGCCTCCTCATTGGCAAAGACCTCGACGGGATGACGGACTTCACCGGCGTAAACCAGGAAGGCGTTGCGGGCTTCATTGGGAAGCGTTTCGAGTTCCGTCAGTTGCAGATTCGGCTTTTCAAACAGCGCCGGGCCGTAGTGGCCGCTCAGAGCCCCAAGACCAAAAATGCCGGCGATTGCGGCTGTCATGGCCAATCGTTTCGGCCAGCTTGCGCGCTTACTACGGCCCGTGACAAGCTCAATGTCCGTATCCCTGGACATTTCGTAGCTTGCAAAAAGCGATCGGATCTCGGCATTTTGTGCCGTCCATTCCGCCACTCTGGCGGCATCGTCCGGATTGTCACTGAGCCACGCCTCGATGCGCGCCCGTGCTTGTTCGGGAAGCTGCCCGTCGGCGTAGGCATGAAGATCCGCTTCGGTCACGGTCTGGTTGATCTCATTCATTTCGGTCTCCGAAGCGTAATGACATTGTCAGCCTTCATGCGCTCTCCTATCCGTTGGCGTGCGCGTGACAGACGCGACATAACGGTGCCGATCGGGATATCGAGCGCGGTTGCAACCTCCTGATAGGTATAGCCTTCGATGACGACCAGCATCAGCACCGAGCGGTTCTCCTCGGAAAGACTGTTCACGGCGTCCTCCAGCCGCGAACGTTCCAACGGATCTGGGGCTGGATCCACCGACACGATGTCCTCGGCGCTGTCGAGTTCCACGAATGGCGCGCCACCGGTCTGGCGGTAACTGTTGCGATAGAGGTTCGTCATGATCGTCAGCACCCAGCCGCGCAGGTTCAACCCCCGCCACTGCCCGCGGCGGGCGAACACCTTCTCGACGCAGTCCTGCAGCAAGTCCTCGCCGTCCGCATCGGAGCGGGTGAGGCTCCGCGAGTAACGCCTCAGCGAGGGAAGGAGGGCCAGGATCTGGCCCTCGAACGTGTCGTGACCTGGTGTCTTCAAGTCGGTTCGCTCACGGCTTGACGAGATCCCAGTTGCCGCCGACGCCGTCACCGGTGATATCGCCCATCTTCTTATCTTTCACCCAGAAATAGAGCGGCATGCCGTCCTTGGCCCACTGCTTGCTGCCGTCTTTTCGTTCGACAATCGAATATGCACCCTCAGGCTTCGCACCGCTAGCGGCCATCAGCGGCGGCCAGTTCTTGGCGCAGTCGTCGTAGCAATTGGAAACGCCCATCTTGTCCTTCTTGAACGTGTAGAGAGTCATGCCGTTTTCGCCGGCAAGAACCTCGCCCTTGGTGGACTTTACGGCCTTGACGGGCGGGGCCGCAAATGCGGACGTTGTGGCGGCGGATGCAATGGCAAATGCGATCAGCATCGTTGCGGATTTCATGGGCTCTCTCCTCACGTGTTGGGCACGCTTGATTGCGTTGCCAGACATGAGACACGATCGGCGCCGGTTTTATTCCCATGCGATCCTCAATCCGCTCGGATTTTCAGGGTTGCCTATCCCCGGCGAATCCTGCCAAGTCGATCCACGATGCAATTTGCTCCGCAACAAGATGAAGCCCTGAAGGCCGTTTCTAAATGGCTGAAGGAAGGGCGGTCTCCGCTTTTCCGCCTGTTTGGCTATGCCGGCACGGGCAAGACCACACTTGCGCGCCACTTCGCGGAGCACGTCGATGGTGAAGTGCTGTTTGCCGCGTTTACGGGCAAGGCGGCGCAGGTGCTGCGGTCGCGGGGTGCCAGCAATGCGAAGACGATCCACTCGCTGATCTATCGTCCGCGCGGCGAGGAAGCCGTCGAGGACGAGGAGACGGGCAAGACCTCCATCGCTCCGATGTTTTCTATCAACCGGCAGAGTCCGGTGGCCAAGGCCGCCCTCATCGTGGTCGACGAATGCTCGATGGTGGACGAGGCGCTCGGCCGGGACCTGATGAGCTTCGGCACCCCGATCCTGGTGCTCGGTGACCCGGGGCAGTTGCCTCCCGTTTCCGGCGGCGGGTTCTTCACAAATCAGGAGCCGGACTATCTGTTGACGGATATTCACCGCCAGGCTCGCGACAATCCGATCATCCAGCTCGCTATGCAGGTGCGTGAGGGCAACGAAGTTAGTTACGGCGACTATGGCACTGCGCAGGTCATCTCAAAAGGCGACGTGAACCAGTCGCTGGTGCTTGACGCCGATCAGGTGCTCGTCGGTACCAACAGAACGCGACGTCGGTACAATCAGCGCCTTCGCGAGTTGAAGGGCTTTAATACCGAATACCCGCAAACGGGCGACAAGCTGGTCTGTCTGCGCAACGATCCGGCAAAGGGCTTGCTCAACGGCTCGCTCTGGCAGGTCATGACGTCGTCCAAGGAGACGACAAAGCCTGGCATCAACCTGTTGATCCGGCCTGAAGACGACGACATGGATCGCGGCGCGGCGAAGGTCAAACTGCTGAAGCAGGCTTTCGAGGACGTCGAGGGTGAAATCCCTTGGAACACGCGCAAGCGCTATGACGAATTCGATTATGGATATGCGCTGACGGTTCACAAAGCGCAGGGCTCGCAGTGGAACAACGTCGTGCTGTTCGATGAAAGCTGGGCGTTCCGCGACACGCGCGAGCGGTGGCTCTACACCGCAATAACGCGCGCAGCGGAGACGCTGACGATCGTGCGTTAAGGCTTGCCGCCTGCAGTCAGACCTGTACGACACCCAGCATGACGGCCTGGGCAATGGCCTGAAAGCGGTTGTTGGCGCGGAATTTCACGATGATGCCGGATTCGAGATTTTGAGCATCGTCATTTGGAAGGTCGAGGGTGCGTGCAATGCGCTGCGTGGAAAGCCCTGCAGCCATCAGTGCCAGACACCGCAACTCCTGATCCGTGAGTGGCGATCCGCCTTGATTGTCGTTGAGCGTTTGATCGTCGGTTGCTTCGTGGTCGAGCAGCTCGTTCACCTGCTGCATCTGCCGATGCAATGTGGACATTTCCGCGCTGAGTTCGCGTTTGCGGGTCACCAGCGCGTCGCGAAACAAAGTCTCGGCAGCTTCCTGCGAACCGGCCTCGACGAGGTCGTTCATCAGGTCCTGTATCACAGCTACCGCCATACCCGCCTCGCGGCAGGCGTTGATGACGGCCATGCGCATGACATCGCCCGGCTCATAGACGCGCATCAGACCGATTCGGCTGGCGGAAATCAGTCCCTTTTCCTCATAGAAGTGCAGGGTACGATGCGTAACGCCGAAGGCATTGGCCATATCGGCGATCGGGACTCGTCCGCGGGGCAAATCGGCGGGGAGGGCCGCTAAAGGGAGGAAACGGTGCCGCGGTCGCGTTTGTGTCGCTAGGTCTGACGTGAACCCCTGCTTGTAACCTTCTTGCATGGTGTCCCTCCCATTGTGCTCATTGTGCGTCTGCAAATTGCAAAAGGGTGCGGCTGAGTGGGGTTCCCTCTTATCGTTTCTGTTCAGGCTCGAAGCAACTGGCGGTGTTCTCTTCGATATCGAGAGCTTACGTTACTCGTGATTGACGTATTTTGTTAGTATCAAAATTAGTGACCTTTAATTTGCAGGGAAAAGTTGCCCGGGCGATGACGATTCTCGTGAGGAATCAGCGTTGGAGAAACGCTTGATCGTTTAAAGCGCGAAGACCGAACCAGATGTACTTTCAGCGTCGCGCTGATGGGTGAAACACTCGCGTCATCACAGATTCACATGCATTCATGTACGAATCTCGTTGGCCCGTGCCGACTCATTGGCTTAGAAACGATCATCCTTCGCTTCATTGGAATCCTGCCATGCCGACCACGCTTTCCGTCAATCTCAATGCCGTCGCGATGCTGCGCAACCGCCGTGACCTGCCGTGGCCGAGTATCGAGGGGTTGGGGCGGATCGCGCTGCAATCCGGCGCGAGCGGATTGACCGTGCATCCGCGGCCCGACCAGCGGCACATTCGCTTCTCCGACCTGCCCGTCATCCGCAACCTGATCGATGATGAATTTCCGGACGCCGAGTTCAATATCGAAGGCTATCCGACCGATGAGTTTCTTGAACTCTGCGCCGGTGCGGCACCCGAGCAGGTAACACTGGTTCCGGACGATCCTTCGCAGGCAACCTCTGATCATGGCTGGGATTTCCGCAAACACCGGGACTTTCTGGTAGAGGTGATTGCGCGGCTGAAGAAGACGGGCACGCGCGTATCGCTGTTCGCCGATGGCGACGGGGACGCCGAGGCCCTCGCGATCGCCAAGGCGGTCGGCGCTGACCGGATCGAACTCTATACGGGTCCTTATGGCGGGTGCTTCGGGTCGCCCGAACGGGCAGGGCCGATCCTTGAGGCGCTTGGCAAGACAGCGGATGCGGCGCTAGCGATCGGCCTCGGCGTCAATGCGGGGCACGATCTGACGGTGGCGAACTTGCCGCCGCTCGTAAAGCGCATTCCGAACCTCGCCGAGGTATCCATCGGGCATGGGTTGACAGCCGATGCGCTTGAATTCGGCATGGCCGAAACGGTCCGGCGGTTCTGCCGGGCGTGCGGCCAGAAGATCTAAGACCGCGAATAGGCGAAAGCCCGCTCCGGTGGTGCGAAGCGGGCTTCCTTGACCGGTTCAAGCGATGAGGGCGGCCTTGTGCGCGACGAAGAAGTCCTTAAGCGTTTCAGGCTTCTTGCCGGTCAGCTTCTCATAATCGGCTGTCGCCAGATCAAAGTTGCCTGCGCGGATGTTGGCGTCGGCGGAGACCAGCATGTCTGCGACGAAATCGGGCAGACCTGCGCCGCGCATGCCCTGGCCAAGTTGCTCATCGGTGACTTTCATGGCCTTCAGCGGCTTTCCGACGGCATCAGCGATTGTTGCGGCGATCTGGTCAGCTGTCAGGGATTCAGCGCCGGTCAGTGTATAGGTTGCGCTTTCGTTTGTGCTTGAGGCAAGAGCTGCCGCGATCGCCCGCGCGCAGTCTTCGCGGGAGATGTTGGCAACCCTGCCTTCGCCACTGCCCGTGTACCAGCTTCCGGACTGGAGATTATGCGGCATGCCGTGGAGATAATTGTCCATGTACCAGGCATTGCGAATGATCGTGTAGGGAATACCCGTTGCCTTGATGGCATTCTCGGTGCCGAGGTGGTCCGGCGCGAAGGTCACCAGGGATTTGTCCGGCGAGGGCATCGACGTGTAGGCGATATGGATCACGCCCACTTTGGCCGCTGCATCCACCGCTGCCTTATGCTGCTTGAGCCTCTGACCGGGGACGGCAAGCGCGTCGGTGCTGATGATCAGCAGCCGATCGACGCCCTTGAAGGCAGCTTCGAGCGAGGCGGCGTCGTCGAAATCGGCCTTGCGGGCGATGACACCCTTGGCGGCAAGATCTGCGAGCTTGGCGGGATCGCGCGTTGCGGCGATGATGTTTGCCGCCGGAACTTTTTCGGTCTCGAGCAGATGATGGATGACCTTCTGGCCGAGTTGGCCGGCGGCGCCGGTGATGAGAATGGTCTCGCTCATGTCTTTCCTCTAGGTTCGTTGCAGTCTCAAAAAGAGAGTAGCTCTAGATTAGGAATTGACTGGCGTCTGTAAAGAAGGCAGTTTTTTCGCTCTACGTTACCAAAAGGGAACCAAGGATGAGCGGCGCCGTCGTCAACCTGAAGAACGAGGCACCCGGCATTCGTCGTGAAGTCGATCTCAGCAAGCTCGACTTCAGCAATTGCCCGGTCCGGGACATGATGCAGCAGATCGGCGGCAAATGGTCGACGCTGATGCTCGAGGCGTTGTCGCAGCGTCCATACCGATTCGGCGAGTTGCGGCGGATGATCCCTGACATCTCGCAGCGCATGCTGACGCAGACGCTAAGAGATCTGCAGCGTGACGGCTATATCGAGCGGGAGGTGTTTCCGACCAAGCCGCCGAGTGTCGAGTATCGCATGACCGATCTTGGCCGCTCGCTCTACGGCACCCTCGCACTGCTGCTGAACTGGGCGGAAGGAAACCATGATGCGGTTCGCGCCGCCCGGCTCAGGTTCGACTCAGCCAGCGTCTGAGACTGCCTGCTGACCGCGACCTTCCGTCAGGAAGAGAAGGAACGCGAAAGCCGGGAACGAGAAGCCGATCCAGGCAGTCATCGTCCAACCACCGGTGGCATAAGCCCAGCCGCCCACAGCCGATCCGATCGCTCCACCGGCAAAGAACGTCGCCATGTAGAGACCGTTCAGGCGGCTGCGATGCTCGGCGCTGATCGCGTAGATGGCACGCTGTCCGCAGACAAGATTGGTCGTGACGCCGAAATCGAGCAGGATCGCCGCCGCCGTCAGCAACAGCAGCGCCGTCGGCGAACCGTCCGTCGCGAAGTGGCTGATGAGAAAGGCCGACATTCCAAGCAGCATCGCCAGCGTTGAGGCAGCCTTGGTCAGGCCGCGGTCGGCCAGGCGTCCGGCGATCGGCGAAGCGATGGCACCGGCAGCACCCGCCAGCGCGAACAAGGCAATACCGTTCTGCGTTAGCCCGAATTCCGGGCCTGCCAGAAGCAGGGGCGTGGTGGTCCAGAACAGGCTGAAAGCAGCGAACATGCCGGCCTGATAAAGTGCGCGACGCTGGAGAACCCGCGAATGGAGGGCGAGGTCCGCCATAGAGGCGAGCAGCTTGCCATAGCTCAGCTGGGTGTGAGGAACACGCACTGGCAGGTTAGCCCTTAGGATGACGACGAGCGCGATCATCAAGGCAGCGGTGACGAAGTAGACCATGTGCCAGGACGTCGCCTCGGCAAGGAAGCTGGCGAAGGGGCGCGCCAGCATGATGCCACACAGCAGCCCGCTCATGACGTTGCCGACGACGCGGCCACGGCTTGCGTCCGGCGCCATGTGGGCGGCAAAGGGAACGAGCACCTGGACGGCGACCGAGGCGAGGCCGATGCACAACGAGGCCAGGAGAAACGTGGGTGGAGTCGACGATAGAGCCGCGCCGACGAGAGCGACGGCAGAGACGGCGATGAGGGTCAGCACAAGTCTGCGGTTTTCCAGCAGGTCGCCGAGGGGAACGATCAGCAGAAGGCCGAGACCATAGCCGATCTGCGTCAGGGTGACGATCAGGCCGGTTGCCGCCGGTGTGAAGCCGAGGGAGGCGCTGATCGGGCCTGCGAGCGGCTGGCCGTAGTAGAGATTGGCCGCGACGAGCCCGCACGCGGCAGCGAAAAGAAACGTCATCAACGGCGAGATCGTCTGTGGCGCGACGGTTTCCCGCGTGGTGGTCGAAAGGCTCATAATGGGCTCCGGTGGGGCTATCGGATGATTAAAAAAGGTTGCGTGCTGAGGCGGGTCGATCGCAACCCGATTCACACAAGAAGCTTCATTGCAGTCTCGGCGACAGCGGCCATGTCGTCCTCATTGCGCCCCGTCTTGCCGACGACGCGCATTCCATTGGTCATGCACAGAAGTGTCCGGGCAGTGGCGGCGACATCGATCTCGCGTGAGATCGAGCCGTCGCTTTGGCCGAGGTGGAGGAGGTCGGCGATCAGGTTTTCGTTGGCCGCGAAGGCGGCTGCGACACGTTCGGCAGCCTCTTCGTCGAAAAGCGCAAGGTCGTTCGCGCTGCCGACGACCAAGCAGCCCCGCCGCCCAGAGGTGCCGTGGGAGGAGAGGGCATAGTGGGTCAGGACCTGCCGAATCTTGTCGCGGCCGGTTTCGACTTTCGCCATGCGGGCATCCAGCAGGCCGCGACGCACCGTGCGATACCGGTCGAAGGCTGCGAGGAATATTCCGCGCTTGTCCTTGAACGCCTTGTAGACGCTGCCGGAGGCAAGGCCCATTGCCTCTGTGAGTTCGCTGATCGACGCAGCATGATAGCCGCGCTCGGAAAAAACCTGCAGCGCCTTGTCCAGTGCTGCATCGCGATCGAACTCGCGCGGTCTTCCGCGTGTGCGGGTGGTTCCAGTGAAGGTCGTCATGGTCATGGTGACTTAATTAGGAAACGATCGTTTCCAAATCAAGTGAAACTTTTGCGACGCAGCAAATCAGAGATCAAGAATCCAGGTCTGACCGTTTTCCTCGGGCCCGAACATCCGGTGCCTCTCTTCAGACACAAGGCGAAAACCGGTCTTTAAGTAGATGCCGCGCGCAGCGTGCAGGATGTCGTTCGTCCATAGAGAGATTTGTCGATATTTCTTTGCCTTGGCAAAGCGAATGCACTCGTCCACCAGCATCTTGCCGAGCCCGAGGCCGCGAGCCGCCTTGTCCACGTAGAGCAGGCGAAGCTTCGCAACGCCGTCGCCACCATTGGTGACAAGGATCGAACCGATGTTGGTGCCGCCGCGTTCGGCAATCCAGCAATACTCCATCGACGGATCGAAATTCGTCAGGAACCTGCCGGCGACCTCTGCAACAAGGCCCTCGAAGCGCATGTCCCAGCCGTATTCCTCGGTATAGGCCTTGCCCTGGCTCTGGACGATCCAGCCGATATCTCCGGGCCGGTGGGCGCGGATGACCAATGGAGGGGGTGCGGCGTCCGGATCGAGTAGCGAGCGGATGGCTGTCATTGCCGTTACGACGCTTTGCGGCTCGCCCGCGGCGAGGTTGCCGAAGCGCTCCGCGATCTGAGCATTTGAGCGCCTGCCAAGTTCCTCGAACTGATCGTGTCCCTTGGTAGTGACCGTAATGATCTGACTGCGCAGATCGCTTGGATCGGCTTGTGTTTCGATCAGGCCGCCGGCTCGAAAGCGCTTGAGGATCCGACTGAGATAGGCGGGGTCGAGGTGCAGGTCGCCGGCAAGCGTGACCGCGCTTACACCTTGGCGAGAGCCGATCTCGAAGAGGACACGCGCGTCGCTGAGCGTGAACTCCGTATCGAGATAGGCCCGGTTCAAGACGCCGAGAAAGTTGGTGTAGAAGCGATTGAAGTCGCGGGCGACGTCGATCAAGCCAGAGTCGGACATGGACAAAACCTCCTGATACGAGATTTTGTCCTGCTTTTATTTGACTGAGTCAACTAATTTTGCACTCAGGCGGCGACGGTCTCTTCGACCACTTCGTCGGCAAGCGCGAACTCGACCGCCACCCGGGCATGGATCTCTGTCGTGTCGAAGCCGGGCAGGGGCAGGTCGTTCGGGTCGAGGATAAGGCAGATTTCCGTGCAGCCGAGAATGATGCTGTCGGCGCCCTTGGCCCGCTCGCGCTCGATGATCTGCAGGAGCTTATCACGCGAGCTCTCGAGCACCTTACCGGCGCAGAGCTCATTGAAGATGATGTCGTGGACAGCAGTTCGGTCGGCGGCCTCGGGAACTGCGATGTCGACGCCGAGCCTCTTCATGCGATCGGCATAGAAGCCATGCTCCATCGTGTATCGCGTGGCAAGCAGCAGCGGGCGCTTCCGTCCGGCGGCCTTCAGGGACTTGGCGGTCTCGTCGATGATGTGGATCAGCGGCACGGAGATTCGCGAGGCGACCTGATCGGCGATGAGATGCATGGTATTCGTGCAGATGAGCATGCAGCGCGCGCCGGCGATCTGCAGGTGCAGGGCCACGTCGCCGAGCCGGTTTGCGGCGGCGTCCCAGTCGCCCGCCTTCTGCATGGCGACGATCTCGTCGAAATTGACGGAGTGCATCAGGAGGTCGGCAGAGGCGAGCCCACCGAGGCGCTCGCGCACCATTTCGTTGATCAAGCGATAGTAGACCGCCGAGCTTTCAAAGCTCATCCCACCAATCAGTCCGATTGTCTGCATTGTTTTTATGCTCCCGTCTGGAATTTCCTGTTGCTGAAATCTTGCATCGATCCTCGCGCAAATGGTTTGCTTTGTTTGTTTTAAATTCTCGGCGTACGCTGTTTTTTTGCGTGGATATCGAATATTGTGCAAACGACAACCATGAAAGATAGGAAGGCCGATGCTGGATGACCGCGATCGACGAATCCTGGAATTCTTGCAGTCCGATGCAGGCATTTCGGTGACGGATCTTGCCGAACGTGTCGCGCTATCGGTCTCTGCCTGTTCTCGGCGCATCCAGCGGCTGGAGGAGAGCGGCCATATCGCGCGGCGAATCGTCGTGCTCGATCGCGAGAAGATGGGCGTGCCGACGACGGTGTTTGCGCTGATCAAGACCGCGCATCACACAGACGAGTGGATCGAAGCGTTTCGGCGGGCGATCAGCAGCATTCCCGAGATCGTCGAAGCGCATCGGCTCACCGGGAACCACGACTACATTCTGAAGATCGTGCTCCCACGCGTCGAGCACTACGATGTGATCTATAAGCAGATCGTTCGCAAGATCGAACTCTTCGACGTGTCCGCGTCCATCTCGATGGAATTGCTGAAAAGCGGGACATCGATTCCGGTTGCTTACGCAGATTGAGTTGTTTCCATTCTCTGAATTCGACCTCCGCGACAACCGCTGGACGCAGGCGAGCTATGCCCAAAGAGAGGTTGAAAGCCGCAGGCAATCGACGACATTTGCGGTAGCGCAATGGCACGGAAAGGCAAGGCATGAGCGAGCACCACGTTGTCGTTGTCGGTGGCGGTTTCGGCGGATTGCAGTTGGCAAACGATTTGAAGGGAGCGGGTGTCCGCATCACCCTTGTCGACCGTCGCAATCATCACCTGTTCCAACCGCTGCTTTACCAGGTGGCGACAACAATCCTCTCGACCTCGGATATCGCCTGGCCCATTCGCCACCTCTATAGCGACCGGCCGGACGTTACGACGGTGCTTGGCGAAGTCGTTGGTGTCGATACGGCCGGAAGGGAGGTTGCATTACGCGGCGGCATGACGCTGCGTTATGACAGCCTTGTTCTCGCGACGGGGGCAACGCACGCATACTTCGGGCGAGATGATTGGGAGCCGGTTGCACCAGGTCTGAAGACGCTGGAGGACGCAACGACAATCCGACGGCGGGTTTTGCTCGCATTCGAGCGGGCAGAGACCGAAACCGATCCCGCTATGCGTGACGCGCTTCTGACTTTCACGATAGTCGGTGCAGGGCCGACCGGTGTCGAGCTCGCCGGGATCATTGTCGAGCTTGCGCGCAATACCTTGCCGCGCGAATTCCGCAATATCGATACGCGCAAGACACGGGTCGTGCTCGTCGAGGCGGGGCCGCGCGTGCTTCCGACCTTTGCCGAAGAGCTTTCGGCCTATGCCGGCAAGGCGCTTGGAGAACTGGGTGTCGAACTGCATATCGGCGAGCGCGTCCTGGAGTGCACGTCAGCAGGCGTCGAGACAAGCCAAGGACTCATCGCAAGCCGCACGATCGTCTGGGCTGCGGGCATACAGGCCTCGCCCGCTGCCAAGTGGCTCGATGTGCCGGCAGATCGGGCGGGGCGCGTCATCGTCGAGAAGGATCTGACGGCGCCGGGGTTTCCGGATGTCTTTGTCGTCGGCGACACGGCCTCTGTCATTCAGGAGAGCGGCGCTCCGGTTCCGGGGATCGCGCCGGCCGCCAAGCAACAGGGTGCCTATGCAGCAAAGGTGATCCGCGCGCGCCTAGCGGCAAAACCGGCGCCCGCACCGTTTCGCTATAGACATCGGGGCAGTCTTGCGACGATCGGCCAGAGTGCCGCCATCATCGATTTCGGTCGCATCAAACTGAAAGGCCGGATCGCCTGGTGGATATGGGGCATCGCCCATATCTACTTCCTGATCGGAACGCGTTCGCGCTTTGCGGTGGCCTGGAGCTGGCTCTGGATCTACCTGAGCGGTCAGCACAGCGCGCGGCTCATCACTCAGAAGGAAACGATGCGCGACGACAATTGCACATAACAAGAAGGGCGGCTCCAGGCCGCCCTTTGCGTTTGTCAGGCAGCCAGCGAGGCGATGTCGATGACGAAGCGATAGCGAACATCGCTTTTCAGAACGCGTTCGTAGGCTTCGTTGACCTGCTGGATGTTGATCTTCTCGATCTCGGAGACGATGTTGTGCTTGCCGCAGAAATCCAGCATTTCCTGGGTTTCCTTGATCGAGCCTATCATCGAGCCGGAAATGCTCTTGCGGCCTGGGATCAGTGCGAAAGCATGAACCGGGATCGGGTTTTCCGGCGCACCGACGACGACGAAGGCGCCGTCGACCTTGACCAGACCAAGGTAGGCATTCCAGTCAACTTCAGCGCTGACCGTGCAGATCACCAGATCGAAGGCGCCGGCGAGCTTCTCGAAGGTTGCCGGATCGTTGGTGGCGTAATATTCCTTGGCGCCGAGCTTGAGGCCATCTTCCTTCTTGGAAAGGGTCTGGGACAGAACGGTGACGTCAGCGCCCATCGCGGCGCCGAGCTTGACGCCCATGTGGCCGAGCCCGCCCATGCCGACGATCGCGACCTTCTTGCCGGGGCCGGCATTCCAGTGACGCAGCGGCGAATAGAGCGTAATGCCGGCGCAAAGCAGTGGGGCCGAGGCATCGAGCGGAAGGTTGTCCGGGATCGACATCACGTAGCCTTCCTTGACGACGATCGAGTCGGAGTAGCCGCCCTGGGTGCGCGTCTTGCGGTCGGCTTCGAAGTCATTGTAGGTGCCGACGAGACCCGGCATATACTGTTCACGGTCAACGTCGCGGGTAGCGCAGCCGATGCAGCTGTCGACGAAGCAGCCGACGCCGACACGATCGCCGACCCTGAACTTCGTCACGGCCTCGCCGACCGCGGAGACGATACCGGCGATCTCATGACCCGGTACGATCGGATAGACGGCGTTCTTCCATTCGTTGCGGACGGTGTGGATGTCCGAATGGCAGATGCCGGCAAACTTGATGTCGATCACGACGTCATCGGGATTGGGCTCGCGGCGCTCGAAGGTGAAGGGTGTTAGCGGTTTCGACGCATCCGTCGCGGCATAGCCTTTTGCAATAGCCATCTGAAACTTCCTTTGATGTGAGCAATTGGACAGCCCGACTATGCCTCGGGACTACGAAGAGGCGTTAGAGCGATCCTGCAAGCTTCTTGCACGATCCTGCAAAATTCACGGGCAGAGCCATATAACGGACCGCGTCACGAATTTCAGGAGGTTCGCGAATCTTCTAAGCAATTCAGCTCTGTGGCTCGCCAATTTCTATTGCGTGCCCATCCGGATCGTAAAATCGGAAGACCCGCTGTCCCCACGCTTGCTTTTCTACTGCGTGGATCAATTCGACATGCGGCGCGATATTTTCAAACGCGGCATCAAGATCGCCGTGTTCGAAATACAGAAGCAAGTTTCTTCGCCCATAGGGTTCGGCAGCGTCATGCTTCTGGTCCCAGATCGTTTGTTCAAGTGATTGTCCTTCGTGGATTGCAAATCCACACTCGAAAAGGACGAAATTTCCGGCGTCCTCTATAATGTTCAGACCGAGCAGCTCGTTATAAAATTCCTTCGAGCGACTTATGTCGCGAACGAAAGGAATAGGATTGATAAAACGCATCATTTTCCTCTCGAGACGCTCAAAGTCGTTGCGCAAGATACCGGACCAAAGCGCGACGTCCGCATGATGTTTTGCAGCCTGGCAGAATAGGAAGTATCGCGAATGCTGCAACGGCCGATTTTGACGTCGAGCTGCCC
The DNA here is from genome assembly GCF_000577275.2 of Rhizobium favelukesii. Taxonomy (NCBI): domain Bacteria; kingdom Pseudomonadati; phylum Pseudomonadota; class Alphaproteobacteria; order Hyphomicrobiales; family Rhizobiaceae; genus Rhizobium; species Rhizobium favelukesii. Next base: position 2,583,709 of record NZ_HG916852.1, on the reverse strand, counting down.
CTAGCGATCCATTCCCGTCATGACGACTAATCTCCTTTGCTTCCGGAGACCGAATAGTGCGACTACGGGTTTGTAGGATGCTGCCGTGAAGCTTAGATAAAGTGAACCTGCTATCTCAGAACGAGTTCTACATGACCTTGCCGTTCAATCCTTATCAGGAAATCGCTTCCATTGCCGCGCGTCACGCGGACGGAGAGGGTGAGTTCCGCACCGCCATCGAGAGCCTGGGGATCAGCCGCCGACACACTCCGAGCGCGCCGTGCCATGGCAGCTACCGACCTTGCATCGCCCTCGTTATCCAAGGCGCCAAGAGCCTTCGCCTCGGCACCGATGTCATCAACTACGGCGCTGGCGACTATCTTCTGACATCGCTCGACCTGCCGGTGACATGGCGCGTCGTGGAGGCGAGCCCAGAGGTTCCACATTTCTGCCTGACACTCGCCGTCAACAGCGAGAAGGTTCTCGATCTTCTGAGCCGCACTGATCTCCCGCGCCCGACAGCACCCGTAGGCGGGCGCGGGATTGTCGTAAACATAGCGACAGCCGAACTCCTGGATGCGGCGGTGCGGCTCCTGCGTTTGCTCGATAGTCCAAAGGACATTGCGGCGATGGCACCGCTGATCGAGCAGGAGATCCTATATCGGGTCCTTACCGGTCCGGACGGTGGCCGGCTCATCAACATTGCGGTCGCCGACAGCCATGGCAACCGCATCGCCCGCGCCATTGCCTGGTTGCGGCAGAACTTTGCCCGGCCACTGCGCATCGAGGACCTCGCCGACCAGGTCAGCATGAGCGTGTCGTCCTTCCATCATCATTTCAAGTCGATTACTGCGATGACGCCAGTACAGTACCAGAAACAGCTGCGGCTGCATGAGGCGCGGCGCTTGATGCTGATCGAGAGGCTGGATGCCGGGACGGCAGGCCATCGCGTCGGCTACCAGAGCCCGTCGCAGTTCAGCCGGGAGTACAGCCGCGTCTATGGCCTGTCCCCACTGAGAGACGTCGAGGCCGCGCGCGAGCCCGTTGACGGTGCCTGACCAAGCAATTGCCGCGTCGGACCGGTCTTGACGACGGAAATCGACGGCTCGAAACGAGGCGGGAATTTTCGTAAGATGCCGCTTGACGCGCCCTAAGCTTTGCAGCATAAAGCCCGCGAACCGTACCGTACGGTACTAATCGGGAGTGAGACCGTGTCCGTCGATAATTTGGAGCCCAGCGAGTTTTCGCCGCGCCAAAACGCCGTTCTGGAGCAGGCGCTGCGGTTGCTCGTCGACGGCGGCGAGAAGGCGCTGACGACATCCGGCGTCGCGCGCGCGGCGAACTGCTCTAAGGAAAGCCTCTACAAGTGGTTCGGCGACCGCGACGGGCTGCTGTCGGCGATGATCGCCTACCAGGCGAGCAAGGTGCGCACGTTCGAGCGCAACGGCGAGCGACTGACGTCGGTGAGCCTGCACGATCACCTCGTCATCTTCTCATAGGATCTGCTGGAGGTTCTCGCCGGCGACGTTTCGCTGGCGCTGAACCGCCTCGCCATCGGCCAGTCGCATCGCGACGGCTCCAAGCTCGGCAAGTTGCTTCTGGAGCGGGGCCGCCGCCAGATCGATCGCCGCGCCATGGGGCTTATCGATTCCGGCAAGCGTGCCGGGCTGCTACGCTTTAATGATGCCGACGAGGCATATCACACGCTTTATGGCCTGATCGTTTCCGATCTGCATGTTCGCATGCTGCTCGGCGAGCCGGGTCTCAAGGATACCGCGCGTCAGGCGGAGAGGGCGGTTTGCGCCTTCCTGCGCCTTTACGGCACGGAGAAGGTTTTGGCGGAGATGCCGCTCGTCGGCTGATCCCCTCTTACAAGTCACAGGACCAGCAAAGGGAAGGAAAGAACAATGCGCGTCTATTACGATCGTGATGCCGATATCAACCTCATCAAGTCCAAGAACGTCGTCATCGTCGGCTACGGTTCGCAGGGCCGTGCGCACGCGCTGAACCTCAAGGACAGCGGTGCCGCCAACGTTGCGATCGCGCTCAAGGCCGGTTCGGCCACCATCAAGAAGGCAGAAGCCGACGGCTTCAAGGTCATGACCGTTGCCGACGCTGCCAAGTGGGGCGACCTCATCATGATGGCGACCCCGGACGAGTTGCAGGCCGACATCTACAAGGCCGACATCGCCAGCAACATCCGTGACGGTGCTGCAATCGCCTTTGCACACGGCCTCAACGTTCACTTCGGCCTGATCGAGCCGAAGGCTTCGCTCGATGTCGTCATGATCGCGCCGAAGGGCCCGGGCCACACGGTTCGCGGCGAATACCAGAAGGGCGGCGGCGTTCCCTGCCTCGTTGCCGTTCACCAGAACGCTTCCGGCAATGCACTTGAACTCGCTCTCTCCTACGCCTGCGGCGTTGGCGGCGGCCGTTCGGGCATCATCGAAACCAACTTCCGCGAAGAGTGCGAAACCGACCTCTTCGGCGAGCAGGTCGTTCTCTGCGGTGGTCTCGTCGAACTCATCCGCGCTGGCTTCGAAACACTGGTCGAAGCCGGTTACGCGCCGGAAATGGCCTATTTCGAGTGCCTGCACGAAGTGAAACTCATCGTCGACCTGATCTATGAAGGCGGTATCGCCAACATGAACTACTCGATCTCCAACACCGCTGAGTGGGGCGAATACGTCACCGGCCCGCGTATCATCACCGCTGAAACCAAGGCTGAAATGAAGCGCGTTCTGCACGACATCCAGACCGGCAAGTTCACGTCCGATTGGATGCAGGAATACCGGGCTGGCGGCTCGCGCTTCAAGGGTATTCGTCGCATGAACGATAGCCATCAGATCGAAGAAGTCGGCGCCAAGCTTCGCGGCATGATGCCGTGGATCGGCAAGAACAAGCTGGTCGACAAGAGCGTCAACTAAGCGGTTTCGAACTACTGCTTCAGCGGGCCGGGGCGAAAGCTCCGGCCTTTATTTTTGCGTCCGCACGGCGAGCCAGCGGGTTGGCTTGCCGTCGTAGCCGCTGCCGTCGCCTTCGGTGATGACGATGTTGTGCCAGCCGCCATTGCTCAGCATTTCCGAGAGCAATTCCGCCGACGGATAGTTGTAGTAGCGACCGAAGCCGTCGTGTCCTTCCGCTTCGCCTGCCTTGAACGTGGCGTGGAAGGTGCCACCAGGCCGCAGCGCCGTGCGGATCCGTTCCAGCACCTCGGGAAGTGCTGCTCGCGGGACATGCAACAGGCTGGCCTCGGCCCATACGCCGTCGAAGGCTTCTTCCTCGTCCAAATCCTCGAAGCGCACGACCTCGACGGGATGTCCGAGAAGGATCTCCGCCTGTTTCGCGACTGCCGGCGACCCGTCTGTCGGTGTCACATCGAAGCCTTTCGACAGCATGTAGGCGCTGTCTTGGCCGCCCCCGCACCCCAAATCAAGGATGGCTGCGCCCGGAGGCAGCAGCGACAAAAAGGCGTCCAGCCGTCGAATCGGCAAAAGACGCTGCCGCGAAGCGTAGGTGGCCGCGTTGTCGTTGTAGAATGAAGATGTACTCTCGTCCGCCATGATCGTTTGCCCGATGAGCCAAGACCGGAGTTACACGCGTAAAGCCGCCGCCTTTGAGGCAGGCCACATTCGCTCGATGAAGAATAGCGAACTAGATGGAGCGTCGTCCGCTGACGGCGTGGTAGAGCCAGAGAACGATAACGGCACCGATGACGGCGACGACGAGGCTGTAGATGTTCAAGCCCGTCACGCCGGAGGCACCGAAGAAACTGAAGATGACGCCGCCGACGATTGCTCCGACGACGCCGAGGACGATATCCATCAGCATGCCCGCGCCTGACTTGTTGACGATCTTGCTTCCGATGAATCCTGCGATCAGTCCAAGGATAATCCAACCGATTACTGACATCTGCCATTCCCCTCCTTGATTGGTTGAATATTCAGGCCATCTTCCCGTTCAAGCTAAATAGCTGGTCGGGGAATTCAAGGTTCGCGAGAACCTTATGCTTTCATTGTACAGTTGTTGTTCAATGAAATGAAGAAACCGAAAAGGAGGATGGCATGGGTATCTTTGATGACGCCGTTCCAGGCGGAAATATATCGAAGCCGATCATGATTGCTCTTGGCGCGTTGCTGGTGGGAAAGCTTCTCGGTGCCGGCGGCAGCCAGGCGGATCCAGCCACTCAGCAGGCCAATCCGCAGGCCAATCCGCAGACCGGCGACGGCGGACTTCTCGGTGGGCTCGGTGGTCTTCTCGGCAAGCTGACGGAAGCCGGGCAGGGCGATACGGTCGACTCGTGGGTCCAGCCCGGGCAGAACAAGCCGATCGCACCGGGCAATCTCAATGATGCGCTCGGTTCCAAGACGATCAGTGATCTCGCACGGCAGGCGGGAATCAGTGAGCAAGAGCTGCTGAACCAACTGTCGAACGTCTTGCCTGGCGTGGTCGACAAACTGACGCCGCGGGGCCAGCTACCGACACAAGAGCAGATCGCAACGCTTTTCCGTTCGTGATCTTGCTAGACAAGAAGGCCCTGTTTCTTCCGGGAACGGGGCCTTTCTGTAACGTTTTCCAGTCGCTGTCGCAGATTTTTGGGACTAAAAGGCGCGCAGACTTGTCACCGTGACAAACAAATAGGTCAGTAATGTTGACTTATCATTTGTTGCGTGGTTCTGTCGCCTAAAGACAAAAAATTGCGAGGAAATGCCCATGTTGAATTGGGAAAGCATATTCGCGACGCGTTCTTCACGGATGCGTGCATCGGAGATTCGCGAGCTTCTGAAGCTTCTTGACCGCCCTGACATCATTTCCTTTGCCGGCGGCATTCCGGATCCGGCACTTTTCCCCGATAAGGAATTCAAGGCCGCTTACGCCGATATCTTCAACAGTTCGGCCGTGAACTCGGCGCTGCAGTATTCCGTCAGCGAAGGCTACAAGCCGCTCCGCGAATGGCTGATCAAGCAGATGGCTGCCATCGGCATCCCTTGCGACCTCGATAACGTCTTCATCGTTTCCGGCTCGCAGCAGGGTCTGGATTATCTCGGCAAGCTCTTCCTCTCGCCGAACGACACGGCGCTGGTCACCTGGCCGACGTATCTCGGTGCCTTGCAGGCTTTCAATGCTTACGAGCCGACCTATGATCAGCTGACGCCGAACGGCAATCGCACGCCAGACTCCTTTAGGGCGCAGGCGTCAGCTGCGGGTGGGAAGGTGAAGTTCGCTTATCTCTCCGCCGATTTTGCCAATCCGACGGGCGAGACTGTCGATCAAGCCGGACGAGAGAAGGTTCTCGCCCTGGCAGAGGAGCTCGATATCGCGGTCATCGAAGACGCAGCCTATCAGTCGCTGCGTTACGATGGGACGCCGATCGCACCGATCCTGGCGACGGAAATTGCCAAGAAGGGGAATATCAACGACACGCGCACCATTTACTGCGGCAGCTTCTCCAAGACGCTGGCGCCGGGCCTGCGTGTCGGCTTCATCGTTGCTAATGCTCTGGTCATCCGCAAGCTCGTGCTGATGAAGCAGGCGGCTGACTTGCATTCCTCGACGATCAATCAGATGGCGATCGCGCACGTCGCGGAGCGCGGCTTTGACGCGCAGGTCGCCAAGATCAGGTCGGTCTACAGCCATCGCCGCAACGTCATGCTGGCGGCGCTGGAGAAATATATGCCTGCCGGCACGAGCTGGACGAAGCCCGAAGGCGGCATGTTCATCTGGGTGACGCTGCCGAAGGGTATGGACGGCGCGAAGCTGCTCGCCAAGTCGCTGGAAACGGCCAAGGTCGCGTTCGTCCCCGGCAAGGCATTTTTCGCCGACGGTTCGGGCGAGAATACATTCCGCGTCAGCTTCTCCTGCGCGAACGAGCAGATGATCGAGGAGGGGATCAGCCGCCTTGGCGCGCTGATCGCTGGCGAAACCGGCGGCTGATCGGCCGCCGACTTTTCAGGAACAACTAACGATTCAAGTGCGGGCCGAACAATTCCAGATCGGCCTCACTCAGCCGGTCGCTTGCCGTGTTGAGCTGGTGCCAATACGGATAAAGCACCGGCGGCAGGCTGACGGCGTCGAGGCGCTTGCGCTCGTCCTCGGTCAGCTTCAGCTGGGCGGCAGCCAAATTGTCCTTGAACTGGGCTTCGGTCCGGCCACCGATGATCACCGAGGTCACCGCCTTGCGGCCGATCAGCCAGGCAAGCGCCACCTGGGCTGCCGACACGCCGCGCTCGTCGGCGATCGCTACCAGCGTTTCCACGATATTCCAGAGGCGGTTTTCGTCACGGATCGGCGGCTCGGTCCAGCCGGCAAACTGACGCGAGCCTTCGGGCGCGGCCTGGTTGCGGCGGTGCTTGCCGGAAAGAAGGCCGGCGGCGAGCGGGCTCCAGACCAGCACGCCGAGCCCCTGGTCGACGCTGATGGGCAGCAGTTCATATTCCGCATCGCGCGCTTCGAGCGTGTAGTGGATCTGCTGGCTGACGAACCGCTCCCGCTTTTCTCTCTCACTGACGCCGAGCGCCTTCATGATGTGCCAGCCTGAGAAATTCGAGCAGCCGACATAGCGGACCTTGCCCTGGCGCACGAGCGTGTCGAGCGCCTCCAAGGTTTCTTCCAGCGGCGTCTGCCCATCCCATTCGTGAAGCTGATAGAGATCAATGACGTCAGTCTTCAGGCGCCGCAGGCTGGCTTCGCAGGCGCTGATGAGATGATAGCGCGAAGAGCCGGTATCGTTCGGGCCGTCTCCCATGCGAAAGCGTGCCTTGGTGGCGACCAGAACGCCGTTCTTGCGCGGCCCGCCGATGATCTCGCCGAGAATTTCTTCGCAGGCGCCCTGCGAGTAGACGTCGGCCGTATCGATCAGGTTGACGCCGGCGTCGATGCACATATCGACAAGCCTGCGCGCTTCGGCAACCCCGAGATCGCCAACCATTTTCGCCCAGCCCTGGCCACCGAACGTCATCGTGCCCATCGTCACGGTCGAAATCTTGAGACCAGAACGGCCGAGAAGCCGGTATTCCATATGCCTTCCTCCAAAATGAACATGTCAGAACGTGCGGTAGAAGATAGGGGCGGAGCAGGCGGGTCAAGGGCAGAGGTCGGCGTGCTCGTGCCGAAGCCGACTGTCACAATCATGTTATCCGCGATGGCTAAGGAACGGTTCTCCCATCATCGAGGATCCATCATGAAGACGATCGTTTCCGCCGCCACGCTGCTTGCCGCGAGCTTGCTTGCAATGCCGGCCTCTGCCGCCAATCTTGTGCTTTACACGAGCCAGCCGAACGAAGATGCACAGGCGACCGTGGACGGCTTCGTGGCCGCCAATCCCGAGGTCAAAGTGGACTGGGTGCGCGATGGCACTCCGAAGATCATGGCGAAGCTGCAGGCGGAAATCGAGGCTGGCAATCCCGTCGCCGACGTTCTGCTGATCGCCGACACGGTAACGCTCGAGCGCCTCAAGGAAGCCGGAAAGCTGCTCGCGTATAAGTCGCCGGAGGCTGCAAGCTATGACGCGGCTCTCTACGACGCCGACGGCTACTATTATTCGACGAAACTGATCACCACCGGTATCGTCTACAACACCTCTGCCGCGTTCAAGCCGACGAGCTGGAAGGATCTGACGAAGGCGCAAGCCAAAGGCCTCGTGACCATGGCGAGCCCGTTGACGTCGGGCGCTGCCCTCATTCATGCGCAGACGCTTGCCGGCGTCGATAGCCTCGGCTGGGACTTCTACAAGGATCTCGCTGGCAATGGCGCGACTGCTGCCGGCGGCAATGGTGGGGTCCTCAAGTCAGTTGCTTCAGGCGAGAAGGCCTTCGGCATGATTGTCGATTACATGCCGATCCGCGAAAAAGCCAAGGGCGCGCCGGTCGAGTTCGTCTTCCCGACGGAAGGCGTCTCCGCAGTGACGGAGCCGGTCGGCATTCTCGCCAGCTCGAAGAATGCCGATGCAGCCAAGAAATTCGTCGACTACGTGCTCTCGCAAAAGGGACAGCAAGGCTTCCTGAAACTCGGCTATATCCCGGCCCGCAATGGCATGAAGCTGCCGGAGGGCTTTCCGGCCCGCGACAGCATCAAGGTGCTGCCGATCAATGCGGCCGAGGCGCTGACGAGCACCGATCAGGACCTCAAGACCTTCTCCGGCATCTACGGCTCGAACTGATCGCCGCCGGAAAGCAGATGCGCGGATATGTTCGTCCTGGAAACAGCCAGCCCGTCTGGCTGTTTCCTTTTATTGTTATCATCGTGCTGATCCTCAGCGTGCTGCCGGTGGCGCGGCTGGCGACAACAGGCCTTGCCGCGCTTGCAAACGGTGGCGTCGGCGCGGTGCTGGGCGATCCGGCGCTCTGGTCGGCAACCTACTACACCCTCGTGACGGCGGTGCTCGGCACGCTGATCTCGCTTGCCGTCGGCTGCGCCTTCGCGTTCCTGCTGACGCTGACGGATATTTGCGGCAAGGGCGCGCTGAGTTTCCTGTTCGTCCTGCCGATGATGAGCCGCAGGTGACGGCGCTCGCCTGGGTGCAGATGTCCGGGCCCTCCAGTTCGCTCCTGAAGGCGTTGCACATTGCGCCTCCACTCGGGTCGCCGCAGCCGCTCTATTCGGTCGGCGGGATTTCGCTTCTCTACGGCGTGCAGCATGCGCCGCTCGTCTATCTCGCTCTCCGTGCTGGCCTGATGGCGCTCCCGCGCGATGGCGTCGAGGCGGCGCGACTGGCCGGAGCCAGCAGTCTTCGGGTCTTCCGCGATATCATCCTGCCGCTTTCGCTGCCGGGGATCATTGCCGGAGCAGCAATCTCGTTCGTTTCCTGCACCGGCAATTTCGGCATTCCGGCAATCCTCGGTATACCGGCCTCGATCTATACGCTTCCGACGCTGATCTTCACCAAGTTCTCCGCCTTCACCAGCCGGACTTTCGGCGACGTGGCACTGTTTTCAGCGATCATCGCCATCATTTCAGTGGTCGGGCTTGCCATTCAGGACCGCGCCTTGCGTGGACGCGACTATCGCGTGCTTGGGCTTTCCGGCGCGACCGTGGCCTTCGAATTGGGAGGCTGGAAGTTCCTTTTGCAGCCGCTGTTATGGCTTTGCCTTTTCTTCATGCTGGCTGCACCATTCTTCGCTCTCCTGGCCGGTGCGCTCGTGCCGGCCTATGGCGTGCCGCTGACCTTCAAGACGATGTCGGCGAGCGCCTTCTATGAAATCCTTTTCCGGCAAGCGGTAACGCGCACGGCGTTCGTGAACTCCCTGTCTCTCGCGTCTGGGACGGCATTGTGTCTCCTTGTGGTGACCGTGCTTTCGGCTTACGCGTTGGCGCGACGCCAAGACCTGCTGAGCCGGATTGTTTCCAGCCTCATCGAGATCCCTTATTCGCTGCCCGGCATCGTTATGGCCGTGTCCTTCATTCTCGTGTTTGCCGCGCCGCTTCCCATCCTGCACGTGACACTTTACGGGACGATCTGGATCATCTTGATCGCGTATTTTTCGAGCTTTTTTGCCGTAAGCCTAAAGCCTGTCGTCAGTGCGTTCCATCAGCTGGATTCGGCACTGGAGGAAGCAGCAAGACTATCGGGGGCGGGCTTCTTCCGGCGGCTCGTCGATATCATCGTGCCGTTGATCGCCCCCGCGGCGGGAGCATCGGTCATTCTGGTCTTCCTGATCGCCTGCAATGAGCTCACCATCTCTGCGCTCCTATGGTCTGCCGGGACACAGACGCTTGGCGTGGCAATCTACAATCTCGACGATAGCGGCAGCTCCGATCTGGCATCGGCGCTTTCCGTGCTCGTCGTCCTCATGGTCGTCGGCATGATGCTGCTTCTGGAACTGTTGGCAAAACGCTTGCCGAAAGGGGTCGTGCCGTGGCGGAACTGATCCTCAACCACCTCGCCAAGGATTTCGGCACCGGCCGTGCGGCCGTTACCGACTTTTCCCTGAAGGTGAGGCATGGCGGCTTTCTGGCACTGCTCGGGCCTTCGGGCTGCGGCAAGACAACGGTGCTGCGCATGATCGCCGGTTTCGAAGCGCCGACGAATGGCTCCATCCATCTCGGGGAGCGGCTGCTTGCAGACGCCTCCCGGTCGCTGCCGCCGGAACGGCGCAACATGGCGATGGTGTTTCAGTCCTATGCACTTTGGCCGCACATGAGTGTCGCGGACAATGTCGGCTATCCCTTGAAGGTGCGCGGTATCTCCGGCGAGGCTTACAAGCAGAAGGTCCGCGAGGCGCTGGCGACCGTAAGACTGGCCAATCATGCCGAGCGCCGTCCCGCCGATCTGTCCGGTGGCCAGCGACAGCGGGTGGCACTGGCGCGCTGCCTCGTGTCCTCACCTGATGTCGTGCTGCTCGACGAGCCGCTCGCCAATCTCGACCACCACCTGAAGCAGGAGATGGAGGAAACATTTCGCGAGTTCCACCAGCGCTCGGGTGCGACGATGATCTATGTCACGCACGATCAGAGCGAGGCGATGGCACTCGCAACCGACGTTGCGGTCATGTCCGAAGGCCGCCTTCTGCAGGCTGCACTGCCAGCGGAAATCTACGCCCGGCCGGAGGGTCGGGTGGTCGGCGGTTTGATCGGTCGCGGCGCAATTCTCTCGCTTCCGTCTCCGGTTGGTGACATCAGGCTGCTCGATTGGTGCGCTCTCGAACCTTTGTTGTCGCACGAAGTCGGTGATCGGCCGAAGGTGGACGTGCTGCTGCGCCAGGAGGATGTCCTTATCACGGGTGAGGGCATTGCAGCACGCGTCGAATCCATCCTCTACGAGGGCGAGCGCTATGCCGTGAAGCTGTTGCTCGGCGACGGGCAGGTGCTTCGGGCGTTCAGCCGGGAGCGGCTGGATGTTGGCGAGAGTGTGCGGGTGATGGCCCGGGCCGCCTGGCGCCTCTGATTTCGAAACGTCTTTGCGAAGCGGGCCTTAGCCACTACTAATGGCGCAACGTCAATTGGAAATGCTCGATGTCGCTTCGCCTTGCTACTTTCAACGTCGAAAATCTCATGACGCGCTTCGACTTCACGGGCTTCCGCAACCAGCTGCGGCAGGACCGCGTGATCAAGCTTTTCGAGGTGCGTAGCGAAGGCGTCTACCAGCAGCTCGAACAGGCGCGGGTGATTTCCTCGACCGACGATACGCGGCAGATGACGGCCCTGGCGATCGCAGACGCCGATGCCGACATTCTGTGCCTGCAGGAGGTCGATAATATGGAGGCGCTGCAGGCCTTCGAGTATGGCTATCTGTTCCGGATGGTCGGCAACGGCTACCGGCAGAAATATCTCGTCGAGGGTAATGACAGTCGCGGCATCGACGTCGCTGTTTTGATGCGGGAAGAGACGCGTGACGGCCAGAAGATCGAGCTCAAGCAGATCAGGAGCCATGCCATGCTCACCTATCGCGATCTCGGGCTCTTCAACGATCAACTGGCGCCTACCAACCGCATCGACGACAAGATCTTCAAGCGCGATTGCCTGGAGTTCGATCTGCTGATTGGTGGTGTCCCGCTATCGCTCTATGTCGTCCATTTCAAATCGATGGACGGACCGCGCACGGAAGGCGTCGACAGCAGGCTCGGCACGATGCCGGTGCGGCGGGCAGAAGCGTTGGCGGTGCGCCGCATCATCGAGGATCGATTCGGCGGTCGCATCGAAGACAAGCGGTTCGTCATCTGCGGCGATATGAACGACTATCAGGAGCGCGTCGATGTCATCGGGCGCCGCCGCACCGGATTCGGTTTCGAGCATCGGGACGAGAGTGTCAGCGCACTCGATGTCTTCAGCCATGACGGCTTTACGGAGAACGTCGTCCGCCGCCGCGATCCACTCGATCGCTGGACGCTCTACCACGCCCGCGGACCCGAAGAACAATGGCTGTGTCAGCTCGATTACATCTGGCTGTCCGCCGCACTTGCTAGGACGAACGCCAGCCGCATACCGGAGATCGTTCGGCATGGACAGCCCTACCGGACGGTCTTCCCACCTGGTCAGGAGGTCGAGCGTTATCCCCGCACGGGCTGGGATCGACCGAAAGCTTCCGACCATTGCCCCGTTGTCATGACATTGGATCTGATATGAACGTTCATTTTTCAGAAGATTTCGCCGGCTGGCCGCCGGAGCAGACCGTATTCCCGATTGCTGGCCTGGACCTCCGCGTCCTGTCGGGTGACCACCCCTTCTATCTCGAGCAGGGCGAGGCGATCCGGGAAAATTGGGAACGGGAAACCGCCGCGAACCCGGCGTTGTTCGACGGCCGGATGGTCTTTCAGAGGCGGCTGGCGCTGACCGACAGCGGTATCGCCGGCGAAGGCCACGTCATACCGTTTTCGACATTTATGTGGTGGCGCCGTCAGGCGAGCCGGCACGGCGGCATCCATCTGTTTGCCTATCCCGTTCTCGAGGCATCCGACGGCGCGTTGGTGGCGATCCGCATGGGGAGCCATACAGCCAATCCCGGCCAGGTGTATTTCGCCGCCGGCTCGCTGGAGCCCGAGGACGTTTCCGGCGACCGCTGCGACGTCGAAGGCAACATGCGTCGCGAGGTGATGGAGGAGACGGGGCTTGACCTCAACGTTGCCCAGGCGGGCGATCGGTACTATGCGAGCCATGTCAGGCGCACCGTAACGGTGCTGCGTCTCTTCCGCTTCGGCCTGACCGCCGAAGAGATGATTGAGAGGATCCACGCACACATGCTGGTTGCCGATGACAAGGAGATTGCCGGCGCCATCGCGATTCGGTCGGCCGATCCCAAGGCTTACCCGTACAATATTGCGATGCTCCCCGTCATCGACTGGTACTTCAGAGAGAAGCAGGGCGCTTAACGCCTTGCACTCGGTCTTCCGGTCGGGCAGGTTGGCGACACGAGGACCGAGACAGGGGAGGCCGATGTGGCGCGCAGCTACAGCGTCTACGACGTGTTCACCGACCGCAAGCTCGCCGGAAACCCGCTTGCCGTCGTCTTCGATGGCGACGACTTGCGCGATGACGCGATGCACGCGATCGCCAAGGAAACGAACCTGTCGGAAACGGTCTTCGTTCAGCCCTCGGGCAACCCCGCCTACACGGCGAAAATCCGCATCTTCACCCCCGGTCGCGAGTTGCCCTTTGCAGGACACCCGACGGTCGGAACGGCGATCGCTCTGGCCGAGCGGGCGCACGGCAACTCAACCATCGATCTCGTTTCGGTGCTGGAGGAAAATGTCGGGCCGGTGCGTTGTGCCGTTCGGCTGCGGGAGGGTGAGGCGAGCTTTGCCGAGTTCGACCTGCCGCGGAAGTCGCAGCAGATCGCCATGCCCCTCGACAAGCTTGGAATTGCCAATGCGCTGTCGCTGAAGACAATGGAGATCGGCTTTGAAAATCACGTTCCGTCGCTTTGGAGTGCGGGGGTGCCCTTCCTCATGGTTCCCGTTCACGACGTCGGCGCCGCGCAGCGCATGGATTTCGACCCGCAACTTTGGGAAGCGACCGTTCCCTTCGTCGACGGCGCACTTGCCTCGGCCTACATCTATTGTCGGGGCGGAGTGAACCATGTCGCAAAGTTCCACGCGCGGATGTTTAAGAGCGGCATGGGGATCGTTGAAGACCCGGCCACCGGGTCGGCAGTGGCCGCGCTATCCGGTGCCATTCACCATTTCGACCGCCTGACGGACGGGCACCACGGGGTGATGATCGAGCAGGGCGTGGAAATGGGCAGACCGTCCTTCATCCACCTGCATATGGATGTCGAAGGCGGAGCGATCTCGAATGCCCGGATTGGCGGGCAGGCGGTGCGTATTGCAAGCGGAACGCTGGACCTTTGATTTCATTGCATTTCAGCCATGCGCAAAAATCTTCGCATTTAACCAAAGAATTTTCAGGCAGGCGCTAGACAAGCCGAACGATCCTGTTTATACGCCCCCTCACACCGCGCAACACGGCGGTTACGGGTGATTAGCTCAGTTGGTAGAGCAGCTGACTCTTAATCAGCGGGTCGTAGGTTCGAGCCCTACATCACCCACCAAAACCTCTTGAAATCATTACACAATATGGAATGACTCAGACGTTTTCGGCTGTCCAGTTTCCAAGAAATTGGAAACGGTTTCCAATTCATGTTCCGTCCCTGTTCCGGAATGCGGCGGGCTCAATTTCGCTCCAGCGGGCTCTCCATGAGCTTCATCGCATCACGCGCCAAACTGCGTAGCGCAACCTCCCTCCCGTAGTGCTGAACCATCTGCGCAGACATGTTGCAGATCGCCCCCACCTGGTTCTCTGTGCACCCCACTTCCAGCAGATTTATCACCGCGTTTTTGCGCCGTCCGTGGAAGACAATTCACTCTTCGCGGAAGCGCCTGAACGCGTCTTCGTTCATCATCTTCTGCCATTCAGTGCGGAAGCCGTCGGCGGTCTTGTAGAACTTCGTGCGCGATCCGGCGTGCAGCAACGCTGTCATTCGACGGGACGCGATCGATCCATTTCCGATAGGCGGAGTGGATCGGGATCCAAACCGTCTTCTTTGTTTTCTGTGCTTTGACGGCGATAGTCGTTTCTCCGGCCTTGGGCTTCAGCATGGCGATAACGTCGCCTTGGCGCTGGCCTTGAAGAAGGCGGACATGGCGATAATCTGCATGTGGAATGCGCGTGCTCGAAGAGGATCTCGAAAGCCCAGTTCGGCCACGGTACCCACGGCTCGCCACCTGGGATCTTCTCGGTGTGCTCGACAGGGTTCGCGGTGCAGTAACCGCGGGGCACTCCCCAAGCCATCAGGCGGGACAAGAAGGCGCGGAACTGGTTGGCAGTTGCTGGTGTCTCGCCAAGCTCGTCGATCATCGGCTGGGCTTCGACGGTCGTCAGATCGGCGGGCAGGTCATCGCCGACCATCTCCACGATCATCTTTCCCGATGCCTTGTAGCCGCGCTGCGTTGATGCCGCGAGGCTCGACCAGAACGGCTTGCCTTCATCCTGGAAGGCCCCGACCATTGTCTTGAAGTCTTTGATGCCATCACGGCCGCGCTTCAGGAGCGCTTCGAACGCCTTCTCCGCCGCTGGCCAGAAGTCTCGATCTATCGGGTTGGGTAGGCGCTTCCCATCAAGCAGGAAACCTCTGTCATCGCGCTCCAGCGCTTCGCATATAGCCGCTCTGGTCTGAAACTCCCGCTCCAACGGTTCTGGCAGCGCGATTGAAGGCCAGGCGGCCTTCGTGTTCTGAAGCGGGTGTAGAAGGTATAGACAGCCTCAGCGCCGTTCCTCCGGCGCTTCGTCACGCGGTGAACGTGCTTAGGCAGATCGACTGTTCCGCTTTTCCCTGATCTTTTCACGGAATCTAGCTCCTATGCCGGATGCGGTTTCAGCCACGCCGATGTTCATCGCGCGGTCTAGATCATCCCGATACCAAAACTTACGGCGGGTCGTGTCAACCACTCGTGGCGCCGCGTAGGTGGTCCCGACGCGATCGAGGAAGTCTTCGACGTGTTTTTCCCCCCAATACCCAGCGGCGAGCTCTGCTGTCATACGCGGCGGCCAACTGCCGATGCTCCTTCTTTCACTGAGGATCAGGTTGATAGCGCCCGTCGTCTCGCTGACTTCATGCGCTCATACGGCTTCTGGGATGAACGAGAGTTCGTGACGCTCACCATCGGTAGCTCGGAGTTCGTCATCGTCGACATCGGTATGCGGATGCTCACCCCGCGCGAGCTCTACAACGCTCAAGGCTTCCCGGCAGACTACAGGATCGACAGCGACCTCAACGGCCGGCCATTCCCGAAGAACGTCCAGGTGTCGTGCGTGGGCAACTCGGTATGTCCGCCGGTCGCCGCCGCAATCGTCGGAGCAAATTGCCAGCACCTCGTCCAGTACCAGGAGGCAGCCGAATGAACGAGTTCTCGATCGGCGCTCACCCCGTTCCCGGCGGCTTCGTCGCCTGGTTCCGAAAGGGGGATGGCTCCCGGGGCTTTCATTTCGGCCGCTGACATCGAGGCTCATGACTTCTCCTGGGCCGCAGAGCAGAACGAACGTCGCAAGCAGAGACAAGCTCGCCGAAATCAGACGGCATAAAGGTCTGATAACATCTGGCTAGGTCTCTCCGAGTGGTTCGCCCTACAGTGATCGACGAGCTCAAAGTTCGAGGCAAGACCAAGTTCGCTCAAGCGGTTCGTCGTACATATCCTTCAAAAACATGGATTCTCGCCTCTTCTCTTTCCAACAGGCGAGTATAGTTTCATCCTGTCATGGGCTGTCCCTTGACCTTTCTGCGCAGCGCTTGAACAACGTGACCTGTTGGGGACATGGGATGCTACCGCCGCTTAGCTGTTTCAGCAGGTCCGAACCCGGAACTGACACCGATTTATTTGGGATCGGAAGGTTTCGGCGGTCAGGCCTTTTAGGATGCTCAATTTGGAGAGTTCCCATGATCCGCTTGCACAAGCCAATAGCCGCTTTCGCTTTTCTCTTGCTCGCCGCAATCAGTTCGTCATGTACCCCCGGTGGGCCGGGGGCCCGCTCGCTGAACGAACCTTTGAACATCGCCTGCGCAGATGGCTTCAAGGCCAGAGGCGACGGCTCATGCAGCTTTTAAGATCCGAGGTAAATGCAATATCGCCCGCGGCTGCCCGCCGATCTGAGAGACCACGGCTTTGGGCCTTGGGACAGCGGTCGAGCCGGGAGGGTAACCCGGCAACAATTCGAGGCAACGCCTCAAGACTGAACTAGCATTACAGTTGCATATCTATCTGTGGTCTGAATCTATGGGTCTCCATGATTCGGAGGTCATGGATGACAGGTGCATCAATCGAGACGACGCTTGAGCTTTGGGCATCATCGTTGCGCGACGTGAAGGCTCGCATGCGCAGACTGTTTACGCAGGAGCGAGTTGCAGCCTCTGCGAACCTTTTCCTGGACGGCTTGCTGGGTGACGAGCGGCGTAAGACAGGTTGGATGCGTGCTGAGGCGGCCGGTGATCCCGGCCCGTGGCGGCAACAAGCCATTCTGGGGCGCGGGCGCTGGGACGCGGACGCACTTCGCGACATCGTGCGAGAGTATGTCGTAGAAAACCTCGCCACGGATGATGCGGTCCTGGTCATCGACGAGACGGGCTTCCTCAAGCAGGGCAAGACATCGTGCGGTGTTGCACGTCAATATACAGGTTCGGCTGGCAAGATAACGAACTGCCAGATCGGTGTGTTCGCCGCCTATGTGTCCGTTCGCGGTCATGCCTTTATCGATCGGGCCCTGTACTTGCCCAAAAGCTGGACCGGCGATCCGGCAAGGCTGGCAGCAGCTCATGTTCCTCAGGCTACAGCCTTCGCTACCAAGCCAGGCCTGGCTGTCGAGATGATACGGCGTGCGCTGGCAGCCGATGTGCCGTTTTCATGGGTGGCCGCAGATGCGGTCTATGGCGTCGGGGACGTTGAAGGGACCCTGCGTCGAGCCTGCAAAGGCTACGTTCTTGGGGTTAAATCGGACCACCATTTCGGCTCCTGGTCGGGTAAGCCTCCGGTCGCCGGCACAGCGCAGGAGATCGCCCGTGATCTCGATTCAAGTGCATGGCAGCGTCTTTCCGCCGGTGAGGGCACCAAAGGCGCGCGGCTTCATGACTGGGCCTACTGTGAACTCGCCGATCTCGATGCCGACGAATACAACGAGACGACATCAGGGCTTTGGACCCGTGGCCTCCTGATCCGGCGCAATATCAGCGACGGTGATCTCGCATTCTTCACCACATGGTGCCTGGCCGGGACGGACATCCAGACGCTCGTTTCCGTTGAAGGCCATCGCTGGGCGATCGAAGACAGCTTCGAGACCGCCAAGAACGAGCTCGGACTCGATCACAATGAAACCCGGTCATGGCATGGCTGGCATCGCCACGTCTCCCTCGTCATGCTTGCCTTCGCCATGATGGCGGTGATCCGGTACCGCGCCAATGACGCGACGCCCCCAAAAAGACCGCGGATGCCGACCATCAGGATTTGATCCGCTGGTCTATCCAGGAAGTCCGGCGCATCGCCATCAGACTCGCCCAGCGTCGCATAAACCCCGCCTACGTCATCGCATGGTCATGCTGGAGACGCGCCCATCAGGCGGCCGCTCGACGAGCTCATCTCAAAACTAAAATGCAACTGTAATGCTAGTAGAAGCTGTTGTTGCCGCCGCGGACCGGGCCAATCCCTGCCGGGGTTGCGTAGGTATTGTTCTCTGCGCCGGTGGTTGCGCATCCTGAAAGCGTCAAGAGTAATATTGCTGCGGCGAAGAGGTGCTTCAGAGGCATGGCATTTTCCTGTCATCGGAGACTGCACAGGCCTCTAGGGCCAGAGCGCGAATTGTCCCTCAAACTATCGGCAATCGCAAGCGGACTGGACGTAACCAATTCGAGGCAAGTCACCAGCCCGCCATGGATGGTCGGCCGGACGCCAGGACGGTACATCCTCTCAGAAGCCCGCTGATGACGGCTCGCGCGGATCGTCGACAGGAGAGGGTTTCCGGTAAGGCCATGACGCCTTCGGATGGCTCGACCAGCGGTCAGAATGGATCGGAGACCGGTTCCGGCGATGCAGGATCGACAACGAAGACAAAGGCGTCAAACGGCGCGGCCACCCAGGGCGGCGGCTCGTCTTCGAGCGACTCGAGTGCCGACACGAACTCCAATTCGACCACGAGCGGCCAAGGTGAGCCCTCGCAGGGCGGCGATGCCTTCGCCTAGATGGCTCGGCCCCGCAGCGGGCGTTGCCGGGCTATCGTCGGAACGATGCGGATGAGGAACAAAGTTCGTTGAAGCGGGTTTCTGGCTGATCGCGGTCGTGTGGGCATATCGGGGGCTCCTCGCCACAATGCATCACGACGAGTTCGGTTGAGAGGCCTTGTAAGTCGGGCGGGAGGTAGCGATGAGCGCATGGAGGCTGTTCTGAAAACGATTGCGACGATGCTGTTTGGTGCCGTCACGGTGGTTGGGGCCTGTTTCATCGGAGCCGCGGCCGCTACCTACATTCTCGCCATGCCTGAAGGGCAGCACTTTGCAAACCTGGATGCACCGGACCTTTGGACCTCGGTTCCCGAGCCGGTGGATCCCAGGAGCCAGAAATTCGAACGGGTCGAGGCCCTTGTCTCGGCAGCCTATCCCATTAAACCGACAGCGCCCAAGTCCAGGGCGAACCTTGCGGCCAATTCCGCGTCCGATGGCGTATCGTCAGATGCCGCCGAGGCGTCGCTACGGCGTGAGCACGGAGAATGGTGCGTGTCTCGGTACCGGTCCTGCGATCCGGCCGGTGACACCTATCGCGCCTACAGCGGCCAAATTCGCACCTGCGTGTCTCCATTCGCCGCTCCATCCATGGAAGTCACGGGGTCGGTGAGTGGGAGCGCGGGCCACGCCGCGTGGTGTTCTGCGCGTTATGCCTCTTATCGGGTGAACGATAATACATACCAGCCATATAGCGGTCCGAGGCGCGAATGCATCTCGCCATTTCCCGGGGACGCGAGTGCCGAGACTGCTAGCCGATGAGACTATTCCGTGGAGCTTGAGCGAGGGACATTTCCCTGCAGGGAGACGCTACACTATGGGAACCAACAGCCTGTAGCCGCGTTCTAGACACAGTTCCAAGGCGATTCGCACACTGCGCCTTGGCCTTTCCAAATGTCCCTGTCATTTGCCCCGCGTCCTGCGGGGCTCCTTTCTGCCTCCGGAGGGAGGATCCACCATGTCTCAAAAGCGCTACAGCCGCCGCGACGAACCGTTGCATTCCAAGGATCTGTCGGTCTGCCACCGCGTGCTTGATCACATCCGCAACGAACAGGGGATCGAAGCCTCCTCGGATGAGTCCGAGCGGATTGCCTCAATCATCATCGAGTTCTATCGGCAGGGAGTCCAGGACGAGAAGCAGTTGCGCGCGCTGATCGACGTGGCGCGCGGGCTCACACATCGACCTGCGTAGACAATACGAACAACGGTCAGGAACAGAAGCGAACCAGCGGCGGTTTTATCCAGGTCGTGTCGCCTTCGCTAGGCACGTTGTTGAGATGTCACGATATTGAGCCCCGTCAACACCGCGGGGCTTTTTCTTCTGCGGTTGTTCCATCGGGAGGGGTGTCACTTGTAGGACTTAGGTCCTATAGGACCCCAAACGCGTGAACCATACACGGGCCTGGGGCGTTGAATCTCCAGAGAAAGGAGACTGACCATGAAACGGTTGATTCTCGCAGTGGCCGGCCTCGCAGCAGTACTGATGAGTGCTCCTGCCGACGCGCAAGGTGTATATTTCGAGTTCGGTTCCGGCGGCCCGAGGTACTATGACGATCCGCCACCACCGCGCTATTACCGATACGGCCCAAGGTACCGTAACTATGACCGCCAACGCTACGCCTACCGCGACGTGTGCTGGACGGTGCCTTACCAGCATCGAAGCCATAATCACTACATCACTCGGTACAGAACGGTTTGCCGATAGAGACCAGCCTCGCGTGTGAAGCGGGCTCTTCTCGTTCCTTCATGGCTGGCACGCCATTCCGTCCTTGAGTCCTGGCGGCCAGCTGATTTCTCCGCCAGGTTTCCGTCTCACCGATACAGGGGCGGCTTTTGGGGGATTTCAACGGCGGCGCGGGTGCCCGTCTTCCAGGCCTGAAGGCAGCCTTTGTCACCAGCATCGCCATATGGCCGTCCCATGCGCTTGAGCCTGATGGCTTCTGTGTGAGAATGCCTGCCGTCCAGGCTTCCAACTGCGCACGATAGGCCTGCCGGAACCGTGGCCGCCAATCGGCAGGCGTTCGGAATCCGTCGTGGCCTTTGGCGCGCAGCGTCGTCGCCGGGCTTGGGTCGAGAGCAACGGTTCCATCCTCGCAGACAAGTTCAGCCCGCACGTCGTATCCGTACTGCGCGTCGGTGAAGACCTCGATGTCGACCACCACACCCGATCCGGTCTGCAGCAGAATGAACTGCGGCTGCCTGTTCGGGGCGTTTCGAGTTGCCGGAGGGCTGGCGACGATCGCCGAGGTGATCTCGTCGTCAAGAAGGTACCGCGCGATGTCGAACTCGTGGCCGGCGGAATTGGCAATCACCAATTCGGATGTGAGGTAATCCGGCCCGACGGCGTTTCGGTGAACACAGTGCAAGAACAGCGGTCGCCCGAGTTCGCCGGAGGCAAGCGCCTGTTCCATCTCCCTGTAGCCTGCATCGAAACGCCGCATGAAACCAACCTGCACGAGACGACGGCCAGCTGCGACTTCGGCTCGAACGATTGCCTCGGCATCCTCCAGGCTTCCTGCCAGCGGTTTTTCGACGAGGACGGGCTTTCGGGCGGCAATTGCCTTCAACGCTAGCGACCCATGGGTGCCGTCTGGTGAGCAGACCATCACGGCATCGATGTCGGGATCGCCGATCAGTGTGTCCGCGTCCGCAATGGCCCGTACACCAAGGGATGCGGCAATCGTTTCGGCTCGACTGCGATCGAAATCCTGAACGGCAACCAGCCTGGCATTCGCAACGCCCTCGGCAAGAATAGCCGCGTGATCGGCACCCATAACGCCGGTTCCGATGATACCGATCCTGATCTCTTTCATTGACCCTCCCATTCGAAAATCGCCACCCTGCCTCCCGGGCAAGTCTATGACCGCGACAGGAGAGATTTCAAGCTCACTGCAGGCGATGACAACGCGTCTGGCGCGGGTTTGGCGCGCTGTGTGATCAACATCTCGGCAATCTTGATGTCCCGGGCAATCCGATTGCCGCGTCCCCAACCGCTCGCCGCCAGCAGCCGATGATCGTCGGCGAGATGGAACAGGATCACCGTCTCCTCGTCGATCTGCCGAATGATCGTGCTTGTCGCTTCATTGGCTAAGCCTTCGATTTGCAGCGAGAAATCGTATTGGTCCGACCAGAACCAGGGAATGATCTCGTAGGGCTTTTTCGCGCCCAGCATATTGGCCGACGCGTGCACACCCTGATCCTGCGCGTTGCGCCATGCTTCCAGACGGATCCTCTTGCCTTCGTAGGGAAACGAGCAGCAATCCCCGGCGGCGAAGATTGCCGGATCGTTGGTTTGGAGTGCGACGTCGACGGCAATGCCGTTCTCGACCGAGAGCCCTGCCTGACGCGCGAGTTCGCACCGGGGTTCGGCGCCGATCCCGACGACCAGGCTCGTCGCGTCGAGAATTTCGCCGCCGTTCACGGAGAGGGTGACGCCCGCCGCATGCGCTGCGACTTGTCCGACGCTTGTACCGCAAAGGATGCGTACGCCATGCGCCTCGTGGAGCGCATGAACGTTGGCTGCGATTTCCTCCGGTACCGCCCGCATCAAGATGCGCGGCAGCGCTTCGATGACCGTGACCTCGAGGCCCCTTTTCCTGGCCGCTGCCGCCAGCTCCAAACCAATGAAGCCGGCGCCGATGATCGCCAGGTGCCCTCCGGCGACAAGACGTTGCGACAGGCGCTGCGCGTCGTCATGCGTGCGCAAATAGAAAACATGGTCCATGCCTTCCACGGAGGAGAGCCGTCGAGGGGACGAACCTGTCGCGAGCAGCAATTTGTCATAGGAAACGCGGCGTCCGCTCGCCAATTGCACGGAGTGGCTTTCACGGTCCAGTCTGACAGCCGCATCGCCGGTCAGCATCGCGATCGATCGCTCTGCGAGGACGGTACTGCTGACGATGAAAGGAGGCTCGATACCCGCCGAAGACATCAGATGCTCTTTTGACAAGGGCGGACGCTCGTAGGGAAGGTGCCGTTCCTCTCCGATCAAGGTGACGCGACCATCAAATCCCTGATCGCGCAGTGCGAGCGCTGCTCTGGCGCCACACTGGCCCCCTCCGACGATGACAAATTCCTCCATCGCGCGTCACTCCAAGCCAAGATAGACGCTGCCGTCTTCCACCTTCGTTCGGTAGGTCCTGAGATTGACGCACACGGGTGCTCCGCGTGCCTCGCCGGTGCGGTAGTCAAACCTGCCGTTGTGCTTTGGACACTCGATGATGTTCTCTGTCACCAACCCGTCGGCGAGATGAACCTTTTCGTGGGAGCACATCCCATCGGTCGCGTAGAAGCTGTCATCGGGGCTCCTGTATATGGCGAAGGACTTGTCTTCGTGATCGAAACGGATCACGTCCTCATTGTCGATGTCATCGATTCCACAGGCCTTAATCCACGCGCTCATCCGATCCTCCCAAGCTTTTATTGCTTGATTGAGGCTAGGCCAAAACGCAGGCCGGCGCGGCAGAAAAAATGATCAAAAAACCTCAGACGCTGGCAGCGTGCCTCGGTACATATCCCGAAGGCAATCCGCAAAGCTGTCAGTGGTGAGCATCTGAGCGGGCCCGATAGAACGCCCGAGAGGTTGGACCACCGCGGGGCATCGGAGGGCGGCTTCAGGACGAGCGCGGAAAGGGATCGGCTCGTGATGAAAAAAACGTCCTCTCTCATGGCGAGCCAGCCTACAGCCGATAATCCAGAGGACGGCGCGCCGCCGTTGCCACGGGAGCGACCGCCCGCCAGAGACTGTCTCCAGCCAAACGGCCGCCCACATACGTGGATCGTGACTGTTATCGCGGGCGCGCGCCCTTGTGGCCGGCGCGTTCATGCCGGGTATGGGCAGGTCTTCTCGGGTGTGATTCAGCCCTGTACAAACGATACCGAACCCAGGTCGGTCCTCAATAAAGTACCACGCTTCGGATGCTTTCGCCGGAATGCATGAGCTCGAAGCCCTTGTTGATGTCTTCGAGCGGCATCGTGTGGGTGATCATCGGATCGATCTCGATCTTGCCCTGCATGTACCAATCGACGATCTTGGGCACGTCGGTGCGGCCGCGGGCGCCACCGAAGGCCGTGCCCATCCAGCTGCGGCCGGTGACCAGCTGGAACGGCCGGGTGGAGATCTCCTGGCCAGCGCCGGCAACGCCGATGACGACCGACTTGCCCCAGCCGCGGTGGCTGGCTTCCAGCGCCTGGCGCATGACCTTGGTGTTGCCGGTGCAGTCGAAGGTGTAGTCGGCGCCGCCGATCTGGTCGGCACCGCGCTTTGTCATGTTGACGAGGTAGGGCACGATGTCGTCGCCGACCTCCTTGGGATTGACGAAATGCGTCATGCCGAAGCGCTCGCCCCATTCCTTCTTGTCGTTGTTGAGATCGACGCCGATGATCATGTCGGCACCGGCAAGGCGAAGTCCCTGGATGACGTTGAGGCCGATGCCGCCGAGGCCGAAGACGATGGCGGTCGCGCCGATCTCGACCTTGGCGGTGTTGATCACCGCGCCGATGCCGGTCGTCACGCCGCAGCCGATGTAGCAGATCTTGTCGAAGGGGGCGTCGGGATTGACCTTGGCAACGGCAATCTCCGGCAGCACCGTGTAGTTGGCGAAGGTCGAGCAGCCCATGTAGTGATGGATCTTGTCCTTGCCGATCGAGAAGCGCGAGGTGCCATCCGGCATCAGGCCCTGGCCCTGGGTGGCGCGGATCGCGGTGCACAGATTGGTCTTGCGCGACAGGCAGGACGGGCATTCGCGGCATTCCGGCGTATAGAGCGGAATGACATGGTCGCCCTTCTTCACCGACGTGACGCCGGGACCGACATCGACGACGATGCCGGCGCCCTCATGGCCGAGGATTGCCGGAAACAGACCTTCCGGATCGGCGCCCGACAACGTGAAGTCGTCGGTGTGGCAGATGCCGGTCGCCTTGACCTCGACCAGCACTTCGCCGGCCCGCGGTCCCTCCAGCTGCACGGTCATCACTTCGAGCGGTTTGCCAGCTTGTACGGCAACGGCGGCGCGAACGTCCATTTGTATTCCTCCCAGATCGTTACTTACGGTCAATTGTCAGCGGTGCGTGCCCAGAGTTCTGTCACCCGCTCCTTCAGCAGCAGTGCTTCCTCCCACCGGTCGGTGGTGTCTTCGCCGTCACGGCCGGTGATGGCGTAGGGCTTTGGGCCGAGTTCACAGGTAAAGGCGAGTGTATCATCGGGCCCGGCCCGGCGGCGCCAGCTCCGAAAGCCATAGTCCCACCAGTCCATGAAGAGATCGACCCATGGCTGATGGTGAGGGAACGAGATTTCTATCTGCACCTGTTCGCGCGAGGCGACACGTCCATGGAAGGACCACGAGCTGTCGAGGATGCGCTGGATCATGGCATGGTGCTCGGCCGATACCGGCCAGGCAAATTCGCGCCCGACAAGAAAGTGTGAAAGATCGCCGAGCAGCCGGAGACCGGGACGTTGATCCAAGAGATCGAGCGTGAAGAAGAGGTCGGTCGTCATCCGGTCGCGATGCGTCTCGATATAGGCCGGAATCTTCGCCTCATCACTCAGTCGCTGCCAGCCCTCGAGCAACGGAAGACAGTCCTCGATGCGGCGAAGCCGGACGTCGGGTTGCAGACATATGTGGGCAACATCGTATTCGGCAGCGTTCTCCAGCACGGGCTTGAGATCGTCCACGCTCTTCGGGAAGCATTGACCCTCAGCCTTCAGTCCATGTGACCTTAGCAGCGAGTGCAAGCGCCTGACGTAGCCGCGGTCGAACCAATGGGCGCTCACACCGTCGAAACCTGTCTCCGCAATCCGCTCGATGCTCTCTTCAAGCGAGAGTTCCGGCTGGATGGCGCTGCGGCGCTCCATTGCCCAGAGAGACTGGAAGACGGACAGGGACTGCATCGGCGCCTCCACAGGTTCGGTTGGGGGCTAGACAGCACGAAATTGCGGTCTTGGCGAGTGTGTTCCTTGAGGTGTTCTGATCAAACACGATGACGGCTAGACGTTCTGGGCGTTGATCGTCATGAAGCGCACGGGATCGATAATGATCTCGGTGCTGACAATGTCGAGCTTACGCAGGATCATGTCGACGGAACGGCGCGCCTGAACTTCGGGCGTCTGGTCGATGCATATGTCCATGAGGCCAGATTGCAGATGGCGCTTCTTCTTGTCCGTTAGCTCGTGGCCGACCCAGAAGACATCTTTCTGCTTTGCCCATTGTTGCAAGACGATGGCCACGCCTTCGTCGCCGCCGCCTGCCGAATAGACACCGATAATATCTTGGTTGCAGCGAAGCGCCTCGTTCAACAGTTCAGCCGATTGAAGATCGTCGTCATGACCAAACATTACCAGCGTGAAGGAATGCTGGGTAGAACCTTTCTCGGCGATATAGTCGGAAAATCCTTTGATGCGCTGGCGGTGGTTTGCGTAGGCTCCGCTATGACAGAGCGCAACGAGTCTGCCATGTCCCGCGCCGAGCATGCCGGTCATGTAATAGGCCGCACAACGACCGGCGGCGTAGTCGTCAATTCCGACGAACGGAATATCCGGATCGCAACAGGCAACGATTTGAACCACTTTTACGCCAGCGGCGCTCACCTTGCGAAGACTGGCGCTGACCCTTGCGTCATCAGGCGCACAGATGATCAGTCCGGAACGCCGGAAAGCCGGATTGGCAACGTGTCGAGCCATCCCGACAGGATCACTCTCCTTGACGAAGGTCCGGTGCAGTATGACGTTCTTGTCCAGTGATGCGGCGATCCGTTCGAAGGCTTGGTTCAGCCGTGCAAAGAAGCTCGTTTCGGGGCGGACCAGGATGACCTCTATGCGGATTGCGCCGCGGTTGAAATGCGACTGGCGCGTCCCGTACTCCAGCTTCTTGGCCGCTCGAATGACCTTTTCGATGGTCTTCTCCGTAACCCCGCCTCGGCCATTGATGACACGTTCGACGGTTGCTAATCCGAGCTTCGCCTCTCTGGCGACGTCCTTCAAAGTCACTTTGGACATGTTTGGCTCCTCCCGCCGAACTATCGGTCGGCGGCAGCACATGAGTATAGTTGCAAAATGATGAAAACACCTCAAGCAATGTGTGGGCTGACATGAGCTGCTTCGGTATTTTAAGGAATATTCGATACGGAGGAGTGGCAATGGACGATACACTTTTCGGCAAGCGCAACAAGCGTGGCGACTGGGCGCCGTTCAAACTGCTTTCCTACCCGCCTGTATTTGTGTGGCCGGTGCAGCCGATCCGATTTTTGAAGTGGGTCTTTGGCTATCCGGGATATCTGATGCCCTGGAACGTGCTCTATGCGGTCATCGGGACATTGCTCTGGCTGTATGCGACGCCGTCGCTCGAGACGATGAAGAGCTTTTCGGTCGGCTGGATCGCCTACCTTGTGATCCGCAACGCCGCCCTCGTGCTCGTCTTCTTCGGGATGTTCCATCTGCGGCTTTACATGCAACGCAAGCAGGGGACGAGCTTCAAATACAACGCGAAATGGCCGTCGGTCGGCAACGACGCGTTTCTGTTCGGAAATCAAACCATCGACAACGTCATCTGGACCTTCGCCAGCGCCGTGCCGATCTGGACGGCTTTCGAAGTGCTGACGCTCTGGGCTTTCGCCAACGGTATCATTCCCTATGTCTCGTTCGCGGACCATCCGGTCTACTGTGCCATCGTGATGTTTTCGATCCCGACGTTTCGGGACCTGCATTTCTACCTGGTTCATCGTCTGATCCACTGGCCGCCGCTCTACCATGCCATCCACAAGCTGCATCACAACAACGTCAATCCTGGCCCCTGGTCCGGTCTGGCAATGCATCCTGTCGAACACCTGCTTTATTTTTCGGGTGTGCTGATCCACTGGGTCGTGCCGTCCAACCCCGTCCATGCGATCTTTCATCTTGCGCATGCCGGCCTTGCTCCGGCCCCCGGACATGCCGGCTTCGACAAGATCGTCTTTGGCGAGGACAGCGCGATCGACACCCACGCTTACGACCACTACCTCCATCACAAGTACTTCGAATGCAACTACGCTGACGGCGTGATCCCGCTCGACAAGTGGTTCGGCACTTTCCACGACGGCTCGGCCGAGGCGCAGGAGCGGATGGACAAGCGGTTTATGGAACAGGCACGCCGGCGCCAGGAAAAGAAGGCGCGCGGACGGCAGCAGGCAAGTTGAAAGTTCGATCCTCCTCCTGAGCAAAAAGCCCGGCTATATGAACTGACCCCCGAAAGTTGGACATCAACCTTCGGGGGTTTTGCATGTCCAAATACAGCCTGGCTTTTTGCTGGCCGGAGGACCGGCGCGGCTCCCAAGATGAGGTTTTTTCATCATTATTTTCGCGGACGAGGAGTTTGAGCGCGGCTACCGTCTTGATGCGGACATCGGGTGCCGCACCATCTCTGGGAGGAGAACATGCTTAAATTCTTGAGCGCCAGCGCACTCGCACTGGTGCTTTCAACTCAAACTCATGCTGCTGAACGCATTGGCGTTTCAATGGGCACGCTGTCGAATAACTTCCAAACGCTGATCGTCAACGGCATGGACGCCTATGCCAAGTCGATCGGGGTGGAATTGCAGATCGAGGACGCGACGACTGACGTCAACAAGCAGCTCGATCAGGTCCGCAACTTTGCGACCAGCGGCGTATCCGCGATCATCGTCGATCCCGTCGATTCAGATGGCACACCCGCGCTCAGCAAGGTTGCCGAAGAGGCCGGCATTCCCCTCATCTACGTGAACGTGCAGCCCACCGATCTGTCGACGCTCGGCAAGCAGCAGGCCTTTGTCGGCTCCAACGAAATCGAATCCGGGACCCTGCAGACCAAGGAAGTCTGTCGGATGCTCGGCGGCAAGGGAAATGTCGTTATCATGATCGGTGACTTGACCAGCCAGGCAGCCCGTCAGCGGACGCAGGATGTGCACGACGTCATCAAGACACCCGAATGCAGCGGCCTCAAAGTGGTTCAGGAGCAAGTCGGAAGCTGGAGCCGAGTGAACGGTGCCGACCTGGTCTCGAATTGGCTGACGTCGGGTTTGGAATTCGATGCGGTCATCGCCAACAACGACGAAATGGCGCTGGGCGCGATTGCCGCACTCAAGAATTCAGGTGCATCGACCGACAAGATCCTCGTCGCCGGCATCGACGCCACGCCCGAGGCCCTGCAGGCAATGAAGGCTGGAGACCTCAAGGTCACCGTGTTCCAGGACGCGAAAGGGCAGGGCAAGGGATCGATTGACGCAGCAGTCAAGGCGGCGAGGGGCGAGAAACTGGATCGTGAGGTCTGGATCCCGTTCCAGCTCGTTACCCAGCGGAACATGGCTCAGTTCGAAAACCTCAACTAGCTCGGGTCGCCTCACGATCGGGCTCACGGATCACGGCGGCGCCTTGGGCTTCGCCGTGATCGCGCTGTTTCGGCAGCCCGGACAGGCGCCTGGTGCCAGTCGCGGCGGCACGAATTGCTTTCAGACAGCGTCATGCTGCAAGATACGAAGGGCAGCCATGCATCAACGGCATTGGTAAACCGCAGCGATACGCTATCTATCTCCGGCCAATACAAGGAGAAAATGATGAAGAAGATCGCGACCGTTGTTGCTGCCGCATCCCTGGTGCAAGCCCTGGCCTCGAGTGTTATCGCGGCCGATTTGGTGACCACCTACCAAGCGCCTGAGGCCGACGCGCGTGACGGTGTCAAGATCGGGATCCTGACTTGCGATATCGGTGGCGGTGTTGGTTACGTCCTCGGTTCGGCAAAATCGGTCGATTGCGTGTTTAGCCCGACCTCGGGCAGCGAGGCGCAGGATCGGTACACAGGTGCGATCCGTAAGTTGGGCGTCGATGTCGGGTTTACCACGCGCGGCCGGATTGTGTGGGCGGTGTTTGCACCGACCACGGGATACCATCATGGCTCGCTGGGCGGCCTCTACCAAGGCGCATCGGCTGAAGCGACGCTCGTTGCCGGTGTCGGTGCCAACATCCTCGTTGGCGGCACCAGTGGCTCGGTCCACTTGCAGACGCTGAGCGTGACCGGCCAGCTCGGCCTCAACGTTGCTGCAACCGGGACGTCCATGACGTTGACGCCGCAGGGCTAAGGATGTCTCGCCGGCAATCGTTTGGCGATCGTGCATAAGTCTGGCCGCATTCTCGCGCGGCCAGCTTTTTGGGGTTCGGCAGTGGAGGGAACCGTGAGATATGCCGCAATTCGCTGCAATGGTGCTTTCCGGCTGCAACGCGACTGCGCCGCCGCTTGAGCCCATGCCGGGAAGCCTGACCTATGGGCGCGTCGCACACTCATCCTCCAGGAACGGTCGTCAAGAACACGTTCTTGGGAAAATGGGGCTATCGCACATTTTAGAAATACGTGGTCCAGCCTGATGGAACACTCAAGTTGACCTATCAGCAGACCGCTCCGGACTTCCTGACGGACTGATACTCTGCTGTGCGCTCGGTTGGCTGCCGCTATCGAAGTTTTGGCGGCCCAGCGGTGGAATTGGGCTGAATTTCGTGTTCAGTGGCATGGCGTCCCTGGAGTTTGTGTAGCTTGCGCTCTTCTGCAGTATCGGCGCCGTTTCGTCTGCCTTGATTGGCGACACTCCGACCCCGCGGTCCCGGATTTCTGATCTGTCTGTTTGGCGTGCTGTGCATGGCGCGTTCCTCCCGCAAGAGAAACGCAAAACTCGCGCCGAGGTTCATCGTCGCATGAGAAAAGTGGCCTGTCGTTGCCGTCCATCGACAGGTTCGCAACCCGTGCCTCAGTTTCTGAAAACGGTGCAGGCCGCTCCGGCGGCGCGGACGCTCAGGCAGACCTTGTCGGCTTCCGCGCGGGTCTGCCTGCCGATACGGGCCGCATAGCGCGGCCTGAAGCCGAAGCTGCGATCGCGGACGCGTACGACGACCGGCTCTTCGCTCGCAAGTGACGTCGGAAGCTGGCGCGCGACCGCCGAAAACAGGCGAAGGGCCGCTGCATCGTTGCTATGCGCTGCAAGCTGCGCGCCCCAGGGTGCCCACGGGCCCTGTTGAACCGAGGCGGTTTCGGTCAGCCGGCGTTTGCTGGCAAGTTCGATGCAGCTATCGATGAAGGGCTTGTCCGGGCTCAGAAACTGCGCGGCATCGCCCGGAGGATCGTTCTTCCATTGCTCGATCGTACTCGCGGTTATGGCGAGGACGTAGCTGCGCGTCTCGAAGGGCAGGAGACCTGTATCGAGATAGACCGCCAGTCCCTGCTCGCCGGCATTGTAGGCTGCGGCGGCAAGGCCGAGATTGCCAAAACGTGTCCGCAGCTCGTCGAGATATCGTGCTGATTCCTTGAGGGATTCGAGGACATCGAAACTATCCCTCAACCCGCGCAGCCTGGCCGTATCGGGCATGAACTGTGCAATACCCTGCGCGCCCTTGGGACTGATGGCGCCCGCCCGGAAGCGGCTTTCCCGCCAGATCAGGCGGGCGAAATACTCCGCCGGTAGGTGGTTTTCCCGTGCGAAGTGATCGATCGCGACGCAGAGATCGCGGCCGTATGTCTCGCGTGTGATGCAAAGGCGCTCGCCGGAGTTCGGTACCGCGAGCGAATAGACGCAGACGCGATGGGATGTCGCGGCGGGCGGCTGGGAAACAGCCATCTCGGGATGTGCCGACAGAAAGCCGGCAACAAGAGTAACGAAGCCTGCTTTGCTAAACGATACGCCCACTGCAGCCATCGTCTCTCTGTCGCAATTCGTGGACTTCTGTGCCGAGCCGGAAAAGATACGCCCGTCAATTATGACGGGCGTAGTTGGGAGATTAATACGCATCTGCACGTTAGCAACGCTGAATATGACGTCAAGACAGAAACGGAGCATAGAAGGCTTTTGCCATATGCCTGTTGCCGCCGCTCGACTATTGTCTGCAAAAGAGCTCCCGATTCAGCGAGGCCGCCATGAGACTTTCCGCTTGCATCGAATGGCTGTTCGCAGCCGAAGCCGACAATTTTGCGGACAGGATCCGGCTTGCGCACACGCATGGCGCGGAGGCCGTCGAATTCTGGAAGTGGACGAACAAGGATATCGGCAGCATCGAATGGGCGCAGACGGAAACCGGCATGGAACTCAGTAGTTTTGTTGCCGAACCGATGATTGCCCTCACCGATCGTGCCAATAAGGACGCGTTCCTGAAAGGCCTGAAAAGTTCCATTGAAACGGCCAGACGCCTCGGTGCTCACACATTGATTGCGCAGGCGGGCGATGACCTTCCCGGCAAGTCTCGCCAAGAGCAGAAGGCGGCGCTGATCGAAACCCTGACCGCCGCTGGTGAGATTCTTGAGGGCAGCGGGGTGCGTCTTGGTCTCGAGCCACTCAACACGTTGATCGACCATGTTGGCTATTTCCTTCATTCCACGGTTGAAGGCATCGAGATCGTAAAGGCGACGGGGCGTCCGGAGATCGGCATCATCTATGATATCTATCATTCCGCCGTGATGGGCGAGGCCACGGCCGAGGTGATTGGCGGGGACATCGACCGGGTTTTCCACGTCCATATCGCCGATCATCCGGGCCGGAACGAGCCGGGCAGCGGCGATATCGACCTTAGACGGCGCATCGATTGGCTCGTCGAACATGGATACCACGGTGCGATCGGGCTGGAATATCGGCCGTTGGCGGCGAGCGCCGCGACAATTGTAGAGACCCGGCGTATGCTCGGTTAAGAGCAGCGTGATTCATACTCGGATGGTCTCAGCCATTTCAATCTGACGCGTCGTGCACCATGTAGTGGATGAGTAATGTCTTCCCTCAATCGTGAGGCGACTGTGTTTGTGGAGCGTAACCATGCAATCCCTTTCGGACGTACCTTTGTATTTCGTGGACCAGAGCGAAGGTGCGTGGCCCTCGCGTCGGCGAAAGATTATCGATTGGCTGGTCAATGAAACGCGTGACGAGCGCTTCATCGACAACATATTCGTGCAGATGTGCCAGCGACTGCGTGACGAGGGCGTGCCTGTCGCGCGGGCATCGTTGCATTTCAGAACGCTCCATCCGCAATGGCTCGGTGCTCGCATTCTCTGGAAAGCCGGGTTGGGAGAGGCCAAGATTGATACATTTGGCTATGGTGTCGAGAACACACCGCAGTTCCGCAACAGCCCGGTGAACGAGATTTTCAGCGGCGCGACCGAGGTCCGCAAAAACCTCGAGACGATGCGCGACGGCGACGGCCACCATCAGTTCTATGACGAACTGATACGTGACGGGCTCACGGAGTATATCGCCTGGCCAATGGAACACACGCTTGGCAAGCGGCACATTGCGACCTTCTCCAGCGATCGGTCCGGCGGCTTCGCAGAGGAACATATCGCTTTCCTCAAAGACGTTCTTCCTGCCTTGACGCTTGTCACCGAGATTCGCATCAAGAACATTCTCGCGCGGACTTTGCTGGAAACCTACGTTGGTCCCCATGCCAGCGGACAGATCCTTGCCGGGGCAACGACACGCGGCAGCGGTGCGACCGTCGGTGCGGCGATCCTGATCTGTGACCTGCGCGATTTCACGACGATCTCGGATCAGTGGCCGCGCGACGACGTGATCGACCTGCTGAACGGCTATTTCGACGCGATGTCGGAGCCGATCGAGAAACATGGCGGCGAGATCCTCAAGTTCATGGGCGACGGCATGTTGGCGATCTTCCCGCTGGCCGATCCGATGGCCTGCAGGAACCTGCTGGTGGCAATCAAGGAGGCAGAGGGCGCTGTCGCCACCCTGAACGAGCAGAACGGGCGCGATGGCCGTGAGGTGCTGCGCTACGGGATTGGCGTACATGTCGGCGACGTCATGTATGGGAACATCGGCTCGCGACGGCGGCTCGATTTCACGGTGATCGGGCCTGCGGTCAACGTGGCCTCGCGCCTGGAAAGCCTGACGAAGGAAATCAAGCGTCCGGTGCTCTTCTCCAGGGCGTTCGTCGAGATGGCGTCTTGCAAGGAAGGCATGGAAAGCCTCGGCTCATTCCCCCTTCGGGGATTGGGCGAGCCCGTCGATGTCTTTGCCTTCAAGCAATCGTGAGAGCGGCAGGTATACCGACAAAGCGCGAGCAGGGTTTCTAAACGCGTAGCGGGGTCGTAGGCTACCGGAGTCAAACGATCTTTGAGTCCCTGCCAGGAGACCATCCTTCATGCCCGGTCCGTATGTCGTTCCCGTCCATGGCGACGAGGAACTTCCGAAAGAGTGCGACGTCGTCGTGATCGGCGGCGGCATCATCGGTTGCTCCACGGCGCTGGAGCTCGCCGAACGCGGCCTGCGCGTGACACTCTGCGAGAAGGGCGGGATCGGCAAGGAACAGTCCAGCCGGAACTGGGGCTGGGTGCGGATTTCGATGCGTGATCCGCGCGAGGTGCCGCTGATGGCCGAGTCGCTCAGGATATGGGAGGGGCTCGACAAGCGCACGGGGCGCGAAACCGGGTTCAAGCGGGCCGGCATCGTCTTCATCTGCGCCAACGAGAAGGAACTGGCCGACCACGAGCGCTGGCGCACCAATCTGGACGGCTACCAGATCGAATCCCGCATCCTGACGGCGCGTGAATTCGGCGACGTGGTTCCCGGCTCCAGGCTAGATATGTCGGGAGCGCTCTACACACCAGCCGATGGCCGGGCGGAGCCGCAAAAGGCGGCACCGGCGATCGCTGAGGCTGCACGCGACAAGGGGGCGACGATTCTGACGGAATGCGCCGTACGCGGCGTCGAAACCTCGGCGGGAGCCGTCAGCGGCGTGGTAACGGAGCGCGGGGCAATCGCCTGCAAGGCTGTGGTTTTGGCGGGCGGGGCATGGTCCAGCCTGTTTGCCGGACGCTTCGGGATCGACCTGCCGCAGCTCAAGGTGCTGAACAGCGTGATGCGCACGAAGCCGCTGGAAGGCGGGCCGGAGCAGACGATCTGGGCAAAGGATTTCGCGATCCGCAAGCGACAGGACGGTGGCTATACCGTGGCCTGCGGGCACCACAACATCGTCGACATCGTGCCGGCCTCGTTTCGCTATGCTGCTGCCTTCCTGCCGGCATTACGGTCGGAGTGGAAGTCGCTTTCCTTCCGCCTCGCCGGTCGCTTCGTCGACGAGTTGCGCATTCCGAGACGCTGGTCGATGGATGATGCAAGTCCCTTCGAATATCATCGGGTTCTCGATCCTGTGCCCTCGAAGAGATTGACGCAGGATGCGCTCGGCGGCCTGAAGAGGGCGTTTCCCGTGTTCGAGAGGGCGGAAATCGCGCAGCGTTGGGGCGGCTACATCGATGTCACGCCGGATGCCGTGCCTGTCATCTCGGCTGTCGACGCCATTCCCGGCTTTCATATCGCAACCGGATTTTCCGGGCATGGCTTCGGCATTGGGCCGGCAGCGGGACGATTGATGGCTGATATCGTGACGGGCCGGGCGCCTGCCGTCGACCTGAGCGCGTTCCGATTCTCGCGCTTTACCGACGGCTCGAAGGTAGAGCTCATCAGCGGCTTCTGATTGCGCTGCGCTAGTGCTTCTTCCGCGCTGTTTATACCAGCGTTGCCGCCACCTCGAATGCGCCCGCCACGGCCACGGCGCCTGGATCGCAAACGTGACGAGCGTGTGATCACGCATGTGAATATGGAGTGTCGCGCATGTGCCATCAGGCGCGCAATCTGCAATTGAGAGGTCTGGTACGCCCTAGGGGAATCGAACCCCTCTTTACAGAATGAGAAGCTCTTTTGCACCTGTGCCGAGGCGTGCAAAGAGGCGTCAAAATTGCCTCATCCATTGAAATCACTTAACTTTCTTGTGCCGTATTCTGTAACGAAGAGCCATGCCGTGACAGGGTGAACTGCCCCCGATCTGCCCCTGTAAAAAGCATTCTGTAAAGATCGGCGGACCACTCACACGAACAATGGAGCGCTCCGTGAACGCCTGGTTGCCGATCTGAGACAGTTGGCAGAGCAGGCGGAGGCAAGCGGCGACAGGGCTTCCGCCGTCCGCGCGCTGAAATGCGCATGGCGCATCGAGCGCTACTGTCCTGCCAATCCCGTCCCGCCGTCCATCGACCTGATGCTCGTGCTTGCCGAGAGGGTAGGACCGCTAATACAGCGGTTTGTTCCGGAGGGTGCAGGCAGGGTGGCGGCCGAAATTGCAGAATTGCGCCTGCGCCAGATCGAACTGGCCATAGCCGAACGAGAAAATACAAGCCTTCACAGACATCGTCCGCCTTTTAGCTGGGATCCGTTCCCTATAGTTTGTGTATCAATTGCTCAAGGAGGATCGATACCTTGAGTAGCAAGGGAAGAATAAAGGCGGTGGCCTATCTCCGGACCTCCAGCTCGGCCAATGTCGGGCAGGACAAGGACAGTGAGAGACGTCAGCGCGAGGCTATCGATACCTTCGTCAAGGCAGCCGGTTACGAGATCGTCGACAGCTAACCAGCTGTCGGTTCAGCTTGGTGTGTCAGGGGCTTTGGCACGGCATAAATACCATTCTCACGGAATGCGTTTTGCACTGCCGTCAAGGCTGCGCGGCGGATCATGGACTGTTTGCCTGGCTTCGCCGTGAACGCGGCTTTGATTATCAGCGTCCCATCCTCGACGTCGCCGATCCCTTTACTCTTGAACGGTTCAATAAGGTCAGGGGCAAGCTCCGGGTCTGCAGCAATATCCTGGCCAATCTTCTTGAAGAGCTTCCGGACCAATTCGACATCAGTGTCGAACGCAACGCGAAAGGTCAGCTTCTCGATGGCCCAATCGCGACTGAAATTCTGAATCTTGCCTATCTGGCCGTAGGGCACCGTGGCGATCGAGCCACGCGAGTTGCGCAGCGATACGGACCGTATCGAAATCTTTTCTACCGTTCCCTTGGCACCCGACGTTTCGATGTACTCGCCGAAACGGAATGCGTCATCGATCAGGAAGAAGAGGCCGGACACCACGTCTTTGACAAGCGTTTGCGAACCAAATCCAATAGCGAGTCCAAAAACGCTCAGACCAGTGATCAGTGGCCAAACATTGATGTCAAGTGACACGAGGATAGAGAGCAACGCCAGCATCAGAATGCTGGATTTTCCAACCACACTGAGCAATGGGACGATCGTCCCGAGCCTGGAGCGTGGCGCGACCAGCTTGTCGTTGTCACCCTCGAGTGCTGGACGCCCTTGAATTAAGGCACGAGCGTTCAACGTTCCGACCACGTTCCAAAGGAATGCCGCCACAAGGGAAATCACTGCTATTTGGAACGCTTCGCGTGCAACGCTTCGCAATTCGAAGCCCAGTCCGAGTGCCAGCGGCGTTGCCCACACTGTTCCCAACATCGCTACTGCTCCGATTAAAATAGCGAAGCGCGCTGTCTGTCGCCCGGCGGCCGCGAGAATGGAGATTTTGGGAGATTCCAACTCTCGCTGTGCCCAGCTCGCAATCATTGTATCAAGATGCGGTGTCAGAAAGAGCATGAGGGCCGTCAAAGCCACGGCCGGTCCGGGGAGCGGCGCTCCCAATGTGAGGGCGATCTGGCTGCTGAGAAATGTGATGCCGAGGAATCCGATAACTATTCCCGGCCATGATTTGGCAAGGCGGGTGCGCCAACGGCTCCTCGGACCCGGCCCAGCAACGGCACTGGCCATCGCCCGTTTGTGCCGCCAAACCGCTCTTGAAAATAGAAGAAAGGCGGGAATTCCAACCAAGAACGTGCGGGTTAGGTCAATAAGGCCGGGGCCGCTCCGCCAAAGCTGCAACGTCAAAAGGAGCCCGAACCCCATCATCGTCCAAGCGATCACCAGTTGCAGGTCACGAGCCAGCGCCGACATATGAAAGGAGCGGCCGCGGCATTCCGGGCGGCGGGATGCCATCAAAATGGCTTTCATCAGAAATAAAATGGCACTGCCGATAACTGTGATGACCGTCCAGACTCGAAGCGTCGTCAAGGGCAGCCCCGGATCGGCAAGCAACCTCGCGATGGCAAAACCAATGGCAAGGGCCGCGACTGCAGCCGCCGCCCTGAAGAAGAAACGTTGCCACGCACCTCTCGCTGCACTCCTAATCTTCACTTGCCGAGTGACCACAAGAAATGTGCCGGCTGTTAGCACCGTCACCAGAATGATTTCGAAAGAAAGGAGGAGAAGTGACGTCGAAGCGTCCGCTAGTGCCCCCCGCAAGGCCGCGAACTCGGGAGGCACTTCCAACCACGCAGAAAGCCGCGCATAGAGGCCCACCGCAAAACCGTCGACAGACCGCTCAATGTCCGATATCGCAGCACTGAGGTCCACGCCGGCCGGTAGCTCTTTGGTCATATTCCCCGTCCCGCTTTTGAGGCGATGTTGATGCCTTCACGGATGCCGGGCGCACCCGGTTGGGACGGGTACGCCTCGGTGTGCTGATGCTTATGGCTTTCGTACCATACCAAGCAGGGGCGTCCTCACGGGGGCGGCGACACCGTAGAGGACCACGACGCCCTGCCCGCCGCCCTTGGTCAAGATCGGATCGGTCGGATCCTTGGCGACGACTGCATCGAGGTCGTTCCAATTGTGTGCCGCCCAGTCATTGCCCGCTGGGTCGATGCCGACGTCGGTGATCATCTGGATAGCGCCGCTCTGGAATATGTGGATGACATCGCCTGTCTTCGTCCCCGCCGCGTGACTCTTCGGATCGGTCCCGGCCATCAGCCCAACCCCGCGGCCCCAGAAGTTGCCGAACCAGACGTCGTCGGCGCCGTCGATCGAGACGCCCCACGGCACGCTCACGACGCCGTCACCGTATCCTTTCGAGGTAGATTGGGTGCCATCGGACGTGATCATATTGAGCACGCCGGTTTTCAACTTCGGGTTCTCCTCAAGCACGGTCAGCATGTGCTTCAATGCGATCTCAAACTGCACCATGATCGGGACGCCGTCCGGGATTTTTTCCGGCGGAAACTCCGGCGGCTCGTTGCTGGCAGCCCATAGGTTGCCCTTCGAACCGAGTGCCACGCCGCGGACGCTGCCGCCGACCGTGAATCTCTCGATCTTCGACGGATCATCGACACCGAACCGAACGACTGTGTTGGACTGCGAGTTACTGACCCACACCCGATTCTGAGCGTCGATCGCGACGCCGAAGGGGGATTTCAATCCGGGTACCTCGACGATGCGCCCGTCCGCCACACGACCGCCGGGAAAGTGCAGCAGGCGGTTCCGCGTGCCGTCGGCCATCCAGACGTCGCCGTTCTCGGAGAAGCCGCTCCCCATGAGGCCGCCGAGCTGGCCAGCCATTGGGAAATCGCTTTCCTGACCGATCGGTTTTCCATCGAGGCCCATGAGCAGGATCGTCCCGTTGAGACCACCGATCCAGACCTTGTCCTCCGATACCCCGGTGCCCCAGCCGACGCCATCGAGCCCCATGCCGGTGAACCCGGTGATGGCGGGCGACAGCGCGGTGCCGTCAGGGGCGTACTTCGCTGTGCCTCCGCCGATATTGGCGGCAACGCCGGATTGCGAGCCGGGCATCCAGTTGACACCGCTCCAGATATTGCCATCAGCGTCAATCGACTGTTTGCCTGCGGCGAGCGCCCCGCCACCATCGAACCAGAGCGACAGGGCGAAATCCGACGGCGCATGAAAGAGATAGGGCAGAAGGGGCGCGTCACGCCGCGCGCCGTCCTTCGGCTGTGGGTAGGCTGCGTCAAACAGGCCGTAGAGCGCCGTTGTGTTGACCCAGGGCCGGCGGGCGATACCGGCCATTGCCTGCAAGGTGTCCGTCGGCGCCGCCGCGCCGTCTGCTGTCGCGGTTTTCAGGAATTCGGTCCTCCACGCTGCGTCGGCCGTGGTCGCGAAGGCGGTGATCAGATTTCCCAGGGTGTTCAGTTTCGCCAGCGTCGCCGTCTGGGAACTGTTCAACGGGTTCAAGACCACCTTGCCCCAGGTTCCGGTCGAAGGATCGACGAGGTTCGGCACGTTGCCCGCCGCGATCCGCAACCCTACGTCGTTGCCGCTGATCGCGGTTCCGTTAATAAAGCGCGCGTTGGTGAACACTGACGCGACCGTCGTCAGTTCGTTGACCACGACCGCCGGAGGCGCTTTCTCGCCCAGCACGGACAGCAGGGCCACCGCGTCGCTTGGCCCTGTTCTGGTTGTCAGATAGTAGACGCCGCCAGCCTTGCCTTCAGGAAAGCCCGGCATCTCGAACGCGCCGCTCGCGTCTGTCGATGCCTCGGCGAGCGACGAAGGCGCCGCGTTGCCGGCTGTGCGCCATAGTATCACCTTGGCTCCGGAAACGGCCTGCCCGCCGAGCCTCACCGCGCCGGCAAGGTCGTCTGCAAAACTGGCTTGCGAGAGCGAACACACAGCAAGTGCGGCCACAGACGCTGCCACCCAACGTACTCTGATCATTTCGAGGACCTCCCGTTCGCGCGAACCAACCATTCCGCGAAGGATGTGCTTGCTCCTCATCATAGTCTGGAGAATTGGCGTGCGCATATTGCCCTTTGGGGCAGGAGGCCGCGCGAGGTTTGCAGACGGCCGGCACCATTCGATCGTGAAGGCGGCGAGCCCTACCTGGAAGTCCACCACGTGCGACCTCTGGCAGAAGGCGGTCCCGATACAGCCGACAACGCGGTTGGTTGCTGCCCGAACTGCCACCGCCAGCTGCACTATGACCCAGACCGTGGTCGCCTGCGGCGTTCGGTAATAGGCAGCATTGGAAGATTGGTCGACTATCCGCGCACTACCGGCAAGGAGAAGACAAAAATGGTGCCAGATCCTCAGGAGGTTTAGCTCTCATTTGCGGCGCGTTCCTTGCCCCAAGAAAATGCGCCGGCCATTTCATGTGCCCCCGGCGTGCCCCAGGGTGACGGCTATTACCCGGCTAATGTAGATCATCTCTACGTATTTGATTTATATTAGTAATTTGGTACGCCCTAGGGGAGTCGAACCCCTCTTCCCAGAATGAAAATCTGGTGTCCTAACCGATAGACGAAGGGCGCTTCCTTCGTGGTGGCGCCCTTATAGTCAGGCACTTTGAATCCCGCAAGCGGCAAAACAAGAAAAAATCACAATGGCGCGATTTTTTCTTTGCTTCGCGCTTATGGCGTTCGAAGTGCTATGATTATCGTTTTGATATCACTATGTTATTTCTTGTGCCACACGCTGTTCGCGGCCATGTGGAAAGTTTCAGCGGACGTGGCCGGCCGGAGCCTGCCACGTCGCCAATGTCGCAATTTTCCTCAGGCGCGCACCTCGAAGACCATGTTGAAAGGTGTTTCGGTGGCGCGGCGGAAATGCTTGAAGCCGGCATCGAGGGCGACTTTCCTCAGCTTGGTCTCGCCGGCTTGCGCGCCGAGCGCCAGCCCGACCTCCTGAGAGAGCGAGGCCGGTGTGCAGATCATCGTCGATGCGCCGTAGTAGACACGGCCCACCGGATTGAGGTTGTCCTTCAGGCAGTCATGGGCGAAGGGCTCGACGATCAGCCAGGTACCGTCAGCCGAAAGCGATTCCTTCACATGCTTGCCGGCGCCGACCGGATCTCCCATGTCGTGCAGGCAGTCGAACATGGCGATGAGGTCGTAACTCC
This sequence comes from Rhizobium favelukesii, assembly GCF_000577275.2. Lineage (NCBI taxonomy): Bacteria > Pseudomonadati > Pseudomonadota > Alphaproteobacteria > Hyphomicrobiales > Rhizobiaceae > Rhizobium > Rhizobium favelukesii. Next base: position 2,542,551 of record NZ_HG916852.1, on the reverse strand, counting down.
CTTCAGGGAAGCCAGCCGCCGGAGCCTGTTGGAACGTGACGCGGTCGGAAACACCGGCTTCCTTGGCCGCGGCCTTTGCCCGCTCGATCGACGGCGCGTGATAGTCGAAGCCGAAGAACTTCGAAGCTGGGTATGCTTGAGCCATCAAGATCGTCGAAGCGCCATGGCCACAGCCGACATCGGCGACTTTCGCGCCGGCCTTCAGGCGGGCTTCGACGCCCTGCAGTGCCGGAATCCAGTCGGCAACGAGATTGTTGTTGTAACCAGTGCGGAAGAAGCGCTCCGTACCTCGGAACAGACAAGTGCTATGCTCGTGCCATCCCACGCCCTTCCCGGTACGGAAGGCGTCGGCCACCTTGGGTTCGTCCATCCACAAGGCCTGCACGACCTGAAAAGCGCCAGCGAAGAAGGCAGGGCTGTCCTCCTCGGCAAAAACCATTGCCTGCTCCGGCGTCAGGTGAAAGCGATCGGTTTTCTCGTCATAGCTGAGGTAGTCGGCGGCCGCGAGCGCGGACAGCCATTCCCTGATGTACCGCTCCTTTATGCCGGTTTCCTTCGATACATCAGACGAGTTGCGTGGCTTTCCGTCGGCCATGGCCTTGAACAGGCCGAGGTCATCGCCAAGCACCACCAGCGCTCCGGATACGGCCGCGCCTACGTCGCCGATCAACCGACCGACGAGTGCATCCACTTTCTGCATGTCAGGTTCGCGCATGTCTTCCTCCATCGAGAATGCAGGAAAGGACCAGCCCCGGTGGACTATATCACCGTCAGCGTTTGCCGCGAAGGCGACAGGATGGCATTGCGGTGATACATTTTCCGTTTGCAAATGCAGGGCGATCAATGGACATATTTAACGTGTTGGTTGCGCCAATTGTCGCGTTGACAAGAAAATGGGTCGGATTGATAGTTCGATCGCCCTGGAGGCTTGGAGGAAAGATCATGATCAAGCATTTCACTATTCTTGCATCCGTTTCCCTGCTCGGGGCGCTGGCGTTTGCAACGCCGTCCTCGGCGCTGAGCATGAAGGAATGCAGCGCGAAGTATAAGTCGGCGCAGGCTGACGGCTCTGCGAAGGACATGAAGTGGAATGACTTCCGCAAGGCGCAATGCGGCCCGGATGCGACGGCCGAGCCGGATGTTACGCTCAATAGCGGCGAAGAGCCGGCAAAGCCGACGATGACGGCGCCCAAGGGCGTTTCGTTCCCGACAGCCGTTGCACCGAAGTATGCGAAGGAAACACCTGGCAAGGGCCGGATGCACACTTGCGTCGACTCCTACCATCAGAACAAGGACGCCAACACGCTCAATGGCCTGAAATGGATTCAGAAGGGTGGCGGCTTTTATAGCCTCTGCAATGCCAAGCTGAAGAGCTGATGGACCGTTGCGCATCTCGAAAGGCCCCGTTATTGGGTCCGTTATTGGGGCCTTTTGTTTTACGCGCTACGGTGGCGATGTGCTCAAACTGGTCGGCCAGAAGTGCTCTAAACAAAAAGGCCGCCGGAAGTCCGACGGCCCTTGAATTCGGTGCTCCAATCGGCCTAGTGCAAAATCTGGCTGAGGAAGAGCTTGGTGCGCTCGTGCTGCGGATTGTCGAAGAATTCGGCCGGCGAATTCTGTTCGACGATCTGGCCCTGGTCCATGAAGATGACGCGGTTGGCGACCTGACGGGCAAAACCCATTTCGTGCGTCACGCAGAGCATGGTCATACCTTCCTCGGCCAGTCCGACCATGGTCTCCAGGACTTCCTTGATCATTTCGGGGTCGAGCGCCGAGGTCGGCTCGTCGAAAAGCATGATCTTCGGGTTCATGCAGAGCGAACGGGCGATCGCCACGCGCTGCTGCTGACCGCCCGAGAGCTGGCCCGGATACTTATGGGCCTGCTCCGGGATCTTGACGCGCTTCAGGAAGTGCATGGCGATCTCTTCCGCCTGCTTCTTCGGCATCTTGCGCACCCAGATCGGTGCCAGCGTGCAGTTTTCCAGAATGGTCAAATGCGGGAAGAGGTTGAAGTGCTGGAAGACCATACCGACTTCGCGGCGCACTTCATCGATCTTCTTCAGGTCGTTGGTGAGTTCGACGCCATCGACGATGATCTGGCCCTTCTGGTGTTCCTCCAGACGGTTGATGCAGCGGATCATTGTCGACTTTCCGGAGCCCGAGGGGCCGGCAATGACGATGCGTTCGCCACGCATCACCTTCAGACTAATGTCGCGCAGCACGTGAAAATCGCCGTACCACTTGTTCATGCCGATGATGTCGACAGCAACATCGGTTGCCGAAACGGTCATCTTCTTTGGTTGAGCCTCAGCCATGCGTTCGTTCCCTTAATCTTTTATCGTTTGTGGCCGGTATCGAGATAGCGTTCCATAAAGCCTGAATAACGCGACATGCCGAAGCAGAACAGCCAAAAAACGAAGCCTGCGAAAATCAGCCCTGTCAAGGGCGTCACTGCGCTTGCCCAGTTGGCGTCGGTAAAGTTGAACCGGACAATGCCAAGCAGATCGAACATGCCGATGATCGATACCAGCGACGTGTCCTTGAACATGCCGATGAAGGTGTTGACGATGCCGGGGATGACCAGCTTGATCGCCTGCGGCAGGATGATGAGGCGCATCTTCTGCCAGTAGCCGAGCCCGAGTGAGTCGGCGCCTTCGGACTGGCCCTTCGGGATCGCCTGCAGACCGCCGCGGATGACCTCGGCCATATAGGCAGACGCAAAGATCGCAACACCGATCAGGGCGCGCAGCAGTTTGTCGATCGTGTATCCGGTAGGCAGAAACAGCGGCAGCATCACGCTCGCCATGAAGAGCACCGTGATCAGCGGTATGCCGCGGATGATCTCGATGAAGGCGACGCAGACCATCTTGATGACAGGCATGTTTGAGCGGCGACCAAGCGCCAGGATGATGCCGAACGGCAGCGACACGGCAATGCCGACGAACGAAAGCACCAGCGTCACCATCAGGCCGCCCCAGAGCGGCGTGTCGACGATCTCAAGGCCAAAGCCGCCGTAAAGCAGCCAGAAGGCAAGAAGCGGCAGGACGATGAAAAGCAGGATCGCGTTGGTGCCCTTGAACGGCGCCTTGGGTATGAGCATTGGCACCAGCAGGAGCACGAACAAGATCCCGACGATCGTCGGGCGCCAGCGCTCGTCGAGGGGATATCGACCGAACACGAACTGGTCGAACTTCGCATCGACGAATGCCCAGCAGGCGCCGCTCCAGCCGTCGGGCTGAGTGCCTCCCTGAACGGCCGTTGCGCAGAACGTGCGATCTGTTCCGGTCCAGACGGCTTGAATGAACAGCCAGTTAATCATGTGCGGCAACGCCCAGGCGAGGAGGGCAACGGCGAGAACCGTCAGCACGATGTCCTTGGGAGTTGCCAGCAGGTTCTTGCGAATCCAGGCCAGCGGGCCACTTTCGCTGCGCGGTGCAGGTTCGGCGTCGAGGAAGTTGGTTCTGACGAAGGGTTGGTTGGAAGTCGGCATCTTATCTCTCCACCAGAGCCATCTTGGCGTTGAACCAATTCATCACGAGCGATGTGAGAATGCTGAGGGTGAGATAGATGACCGCCCAGATAAACACGATTTCGATCGCCTGACCTGTCTGGTTGAGGATTGTGCCGCCGACGGCAACGAGATCCGCGAAGCCGATGGCGATGGCGAGCGACGAGTTCTTGGTCAGGTTCAGGTATTGGCTGGTGAGCGGCGGAATGATGATGCGCAAAGCCTGCGGAACCACGACGAGGCGCGTGACGCTCGCCGGGTGCAGGCCAAGTGCACCTGCTGCTTCGGACTGGCCCTTCGGCACGCCACGAATGCCGGCGCGAACGATTTCGGCAATAAAGGCCGCCGTATAGAAGGACAGCGCTAGAAACAGCGACATGAATTCCGGTCCGACGACGGAGCCGCCGGTAAGATTGAACTTGCCGGCGACCGGTACGTCGAACGACAGCGGCAGGCCGGAAAGGAGGAATATCAGGATCGGCAGGCCGACAATCATACCGGTGGAAACCCAGATGGTATGGAATTGCTTGCCCGTGGCTGCCTGACGCTTGTGCGCCCAGTGCGCGATAATCGCGGATGCCACGATCCCGACCAGGAATGCCGCGCCAACCGCCCACATACCTTCACCGAAGATCGGCTTGGGGAATGCGAGTCCGCGATTGTTGAGGAACATGTTCAGCGGTAGATGCAGCGAATCGCGCGGCCCTGGCAGAACGGCAAGAACGCCCTGATACCAGAAGAAGATGACGAGCAGGGGCGGGATGTTGCGGAAGACCTCGACATACACCGTGCACAGCTTGGCAATCAGCCAGTTATGCGACAGGCGGCCGATGCCGACGATGAAACCGATGATCGTTGCCGTAATAATGCCGGTAACTGCTACCAGAAGGGTATTGAGAAAGCCAACCAGCAGCGCGCGGCGATAGGTGGCGTCGCTGGAATAGCCGATCAGCGACTGGCCGATGTCGAAGCCTGCGCGCCCGTTCAGGAAACCGAAGCCGGAGGCGGTACCGGAGCGGGTCAAATTCTCAGCTGTGTTGTGGGCAATCCACCACACGAATCCGACGATGACCGCGACGGTCAGGACTTGGAAGAAAATGCCCCGAAGCCTCGGGTCGTAGATCACCGACTGGAAACTCCAGCCAGTGCTTTGCACATGTGATGTGTGCACAGCCTCTTGCGTCATGCCGAGCCTAATCCCCTATGAGCCCGTTTTCGGGCTTTTCTCTTTATGATGGGAAGGCGGAAACCGCCTCCCCACACCTTCGTCAGTCGATCAACGGACCGGCGGGGCGTACTGTATACCGCCCTTGTTCCACAGCGCGTTCAGGCCGCGCTCGATCTTGAGCGGGCTGCCCTGGCCGACGTTGCGTTCGAAGACTTCGCCATAGTTGCCGACGCCCTTGATGATGTTGTAGGCCCATTCATTGGTGAGCCCCATGTCGGTGCCAATTTTCGTATCGGCTTCCGTGCCAAGGAAGCGTTTGATGTCGGGATTTGCCGAGTTCTTCATCTCGTCGACGTTTGCCTGCGTGATGCCAAACTCTTCGGCGTTCACGAGCGCATAAGCCGTCCACGACACGATGTCGAACCACTGGTCGTCACCCTGACGAACGGCCGGGCCCAGCGGCTCTTTGGAAATAATCTCCGGAAGGACTATGTGCTCGTCGGGGTTCTTCAGCGTCAGACGCAGCGAGTAGAGGCCGGACTGGTCGGTGGTATAGACGTCGCAACGGCCGGCGTCGTAGGCGGCGTTGACTTCGTCAAGCTTCTCGAAAACGACCGGATTGTACTGGAGGTTGTTCGACTTGAAATAATCGGCAAGGTTCAATTCCGTCGTCGTGCCGGATTGCACGCAAACGGCCGCGCCGGACAATTCGAGCGCCGACTTCACGTTCAGGCTCTTGCGAACCATGAAGCCCTGGCCGTCATAATACGTGACCGGGCGGAAGTTGAAGCCCTGCGCCGTGTCGCGGTTGATTGACCACGTGGTGTTACGAGACAGGACGTCGATTTCGCCCGACTTCAGCGCCGGGAAACGGTCCTTGGCCGACAGCGGCGTGTATTTTACCTTGGTCGGGTCGCCGAAAACGGCCGAAGCAACTGCCTTGCAGAAGTCGACGTCGAAGCCGGCCCAATTGCCGGAAGCGTCAGGCTGCGCGAAACCGAGAAGGCCTGTGTTGACGCCGCACTGAACGAAACCCTTTGCCTTTACGTCTTCGAGCGTAGTGGCAGACGCTGCCGAGGCGCCAAGCCCGAAAACTGCTGCGCCGATCGCGGCGGACAGAAGCTTAATCTTCATTTTTCCCAACCTTTTCCTTTGTCTTATCTTTTTGTGGGAGCGTTCGCCGAAGCAAGCAAACCTCCCAGATGACCCGACACCCTCCCGGCGCGAGTGGTGCTATCACAGTCGCAAATGTCACTATGGTCAAGTGTCGCGTTGAAAGATTGCGTGATATTTCGGCAATTCCCTATTCGCGGCGCGCAAAAGAGGCAGATGGCTATCGAAATGGCGGCCTTTTGCCGAAAAAAATCGCGCAAAATCACTGATATATCTGAATAACCTGCATGGCAGGGATGCGTTGCCCGGTCCTGCTTCGGGGTTGACCGATGGTTTCGCTCGGTTCAAAAGTTGCCGACTGCATCCCTCCGCCAAAGGCATTTCCAACATGAAAGACAGAGAAGGCCCGCTTCACAACGCTGGCATCAACACGCGCCTTTCCCACCTCGGCAACGACCCGGCCGAATTCCACGGTTTCGTCAACCCGCCCGTTGTCCATGCCTCCACGGTCCTCTTCCCGAACGCGCGAGCAATGGAAACCCGTGGCCAGAAGTATACGTACGCAACGCGCGGTACCCCGACGACGGATGCCCTTTGTGAGGCAATCGATGCCCTGGAAGGGTCGGCCGGAACGATTCTCGTGCCGTCGGGCCTCGCTGCGGTTACCGTTCCGTTCCTGGCATTCCTCTCGGCCGGCGACCACGCTTTGATCGTCGATTCGGTTTATGGGCCGACCAGGCATTTCTGCGATACGATGCTGAAGCGCCTCGGCGTTGAGGTCGATTACTACGATCCGCTGGTGGGCGCGGCTATCGAAGCGCTGATCAAGCCGAACACCAAGCTCGTCCATACGGAAGCGCCAGGCTCGAATACCTTCGAAATGCAGGATATTCCGGCGATTGCCGCAATCGCGCACAAGCACGGTGCGGTGGTGACGATGGATAACACCTGGGCGACGCCGGTCTACTTCAAGCCGCTCGACTTCGGCGCCGACATCTCCATTCACGCCGCCACCAAATATCCGTCCGGGCACTCCGATATCCTGATGGGGACGGTCTCGGCAAACGCCAAACACTGGCCGCAGCTTCAAGAAGCGAACATCACGCTTGGCATTTGTGGCGCGCCCGACGACGCCTATCAGATCCTGCGCGGGCTGCGCACCATGGGTGTACGCCTGGAGCGCCACTATGAAAGCGCGCTCACGATCGCCAAGTGGCTTGAGGACAGGGAGGAGGTCGCGACAGTGCTGCATCCGGCGTTACCGAGCTTCCCGTCGCACGAATTATGGAAGCGCGACTTCAAGGGCGCGAGCGGCATCTTCTCCTTCGTGCTTGCCGTCGACGCCCCGGAAAAGTTCAAGGCGAAGGCGCACGCCTTCCTCGACGCGCTGCAGATCTTCGGCCTCGGTTGGTCGTGGGGCGGTTTCGAAAGCCTCGCCGTTCACGTCAACCTGAACGATCGCCGCATTTGCAAGGCGCCAGCCGAAGGGCCGGTCATCCGTCTGCAGATCGGGCTTGAGGACGTCGTCGATATCAAGGCAGATATCGAGCGCGGCTTTGCAGCCGCCAACGCCGTCTGATCAGGTGCCGGCGCGGTAGCCGTAAATCCAGTCGAGATCCGCCGCGAGACTTTGCGGCGCTCGCAGCGCTAGGACGACGTCACGGCCGATGCGTATCGGTCCGCGGGCGTGATAGGCAAACTGGTTGAACGCGCCGCGCTGGCGCAGTCGCGCTATCCTCGGGGTGCGGCGCGCTTCGAACAACGGTAGAGCTTCGGCGACCGGGCGCGTCGCAACGAACATCGCGAGCTCACAGGCATCCTCGATCGCCATCGCGGCACCTTGGGCCGCAAAAGGCATCATTGCGTGCGCTGCGTCGCCGATAAGCACGCAGTCGCGGCCGTCCTGCCAGCGGCCGTTTGTCGTTTCGTAGAGCGGCCAGAAGGTCATGTCTTCGGCCTTGCCGAAAAGCTCTGTCATGGCAGGGTGCCACCGAGAAAAACGCGAAAGCAGCTGCTGACGCTGGGCTTGCGTCGGCTGCGTGATCCAGGCATGCGGCGCGCCATTGCCGGCCGTGATCGCCACCATATTGAAACTGTCGGTTTCCCTGAGCGGATAGCAGACGAGATGCGCCGACGGACCAAGGAACGCCGAGACGCCATTGCGTTCAAGAAATGTGGGCGCGTTTGCGGCGCCAACCGTGAAGCGGTAGGCGATATTGCCGGAGAACCGGGGCGAGGGGCTGCCTTCGATGCTTTCGCGAACCTGCGACCAGACGCCGTCGGCGCCAACCAGAAGATCCTTTCGGCGTGATAGGTTCGACAATACCCGACCCTTGATCTGCGCTCCAAGATGCAGTTGGCAGAGCGGCTCTTTGGCGACGGCGTCAAGCAATGTTCGCTGTAGCGTGGAGCGATGCAGGACGCCGTAGGGAGCCCCCCACCGGGCACGTGCAAATCCGCCGGCTGGAATGGCCGCGAGCTGACGCAGCGTGGTTCCGGACATCAGCCGAATGGATTCTGGCTCGAGCCAGGCTTCGGCCAGGCGCTCGAGGATGCCAAGCTCGGCCAGAATGCGTGAAGCGTTCGGCGAAATCTGCAGACCGGCCCCGACCTCGGTCAGATCAGGCGCCTGCTCGAAAATTTCGGAACTGATGCCACGCTTCGCCAGCGCAAGCGCAGCTGTAAGGCCCGCTACGCCCGCGCCGACAATGGCGGCATGTTCAGCCGGCATAGGCTGTCCGATCTCGATTTGGGGTCAGGCAGCCTTGACGTGGAAGACGCAACCAGCGGGATTGGTCTGGTTTGCCTTCAGCGCACCGTTAAAGCGGTAAAGGGTCGAGCAGTATGAGCAGACCTTCTCGTTCTCGTCGCCCATGTCGATGAAGATGTGCGGATGATCGAACGGAACGGAGGCGCCGGTGCACATGAATTCCTTCACGCCGACTTCGATAACGCGGTGTCCGCCGTCGTTCTGGAAGTGGGGAATGTTGTGGCCGGCCATGTTCGTCTCCGAATGCTTTGTAACGTGCGCGGACCTTATAGTCGTTCACTACAAATGTGTAGAGCCAAAGAGAGGCGGGACGCACAGTTTTTGCAACCGCGAGGGTTTCAGTTCGGCGGCCTATAAAATATGGTCCGGAAAAAAAGGACAGTCCGATGAACTTGAATACGCCCGCCTTTTCCAGCTTCACGCATGACGGTCTGAAGCTCGCCTTCTTTGACGAAGGTGATCCGTCGGGGGTGCCGGTGGTGCTGATCCACGGATTTGCCTCCAGCGCCAACGTAAACTGGGTTCATCCGGGCTGGCTGAAGACATTGGGCGATGCGGGTTATCGGGTCATCGCCATAGATAACCGGGGACACGGTGCGAGCGACAAGCCGCGCGACGCCGAGGCCTATCGTCCTTGGCATATGGCGAGCGATGCGGTTGCGCTCCTCGATCACCTGGGAATTCCGGAAGCCAACATCATGGGCTATTCGATGGGAGCCCGCATTTCCGTGTTCGCGGCACTTGCCCATCCCGACCGCGTCCGCTCGCTGGTGCTCGGCGGTCTTGGGATCGGCATGACGGATGGCGTCGGCGATTGGGATCCCATTGCGGATGCCTTGCTGACGGCTTCCCTCGAAGACGTCACCCATGATCGCGCACGCATGTTTCGTGCTTTTGCCGATCAGACGAAAAGCGACCGCGACGCGCTCGCTGCCTGTATCAAGGGGTCGCGTGATCTCGTCGCACGGTCCGATATGGCCAAGATCGACGCTCCAACCTTGATCGGCGTTGGAACGAAGGACGACATTGCGGGTTCAGCCCAGGAGCTTGCAGCACTGATGCCCCGTGCACGGGCGCTCGATATTCCCGGTCGCGATCACATGCTGGCTGTCGGAGACCGGATCTTCAAGACGGCGGTGCTGGAGTTCTACGCCGAAGTCGCCGGATAGTGACTTGGCTTTGTCGCGGCGGTTCGGGACGGCGCAGAAACGATTCCCTGACCACCCATTTATGTTAACAGGTTTTTGCCCTATATAGAGCCGATCCTACGGCATACGAGGAGACCTTTCATGGTCGCAAAGACAGATATTCGCTCTCTTGAGACGGGCAATCCTCTCAAGGTGATGGATCCGATCTGGGACAGCCTGCGCGAGGAAGCGCGTGCTGCCGCAGAAAATGATCCGGTGCTGGCCGCATTTCTCTACTCGACCGTGCTCAACTATCGGTCACTCGAGGAGTGCGTGATCTACCGCATCTGTGAACGTCTCGACCATCCGGACATGCAGGCAATCCTGCTGCGCCAGACCTTCGATCAGATGCTCGAGGATTGGCCAGAGTGGAGTGCCATTCTGCGCGTCGATATCCAGGCAATTTATGATCGCGACCCCGCATGCCTGCGCTTCATGGAAGCCGTGCTCTATTTCAAGGGATTCCACGCGCTGCAGACACACCGCCTGGCGCACTGGCTGCTGAACCGCGGCCGGCGCGATCTGGCGCTATATCTGCAGAGCAGATCGTCGAGCGTTTTCCAGACCGACATCAATCCCGCAGCGCGTATCGGCAGGGGCATCTTCCTCGATCATGCAACCGGGCTGGTCGTTGGTGAAACCGCCGTCATCGGTGATAACGTGTCGATCCTGCACGGCGTCACGCTAGGCGGCACCGGCAAGGAAGGCTCCGACCGGCATCCCAAGATCGGCAGCGGCGTCCTGATCGGCGCCGGCGCCAAGATTCTCGGCAACATCGAGATCGGCTATTGCTCGCGCGTTGCCGCTGGTTCTGTCGTGCTGAAGGCGGTGCCGCCCAAGACGACTGTGGCGGGCGTGCCGGCCAAGGTGGTCGGAGAAGCAGGGTGTTCGGAACCGTCGCGAATAATGGATCAGGTGATCGGCGCAGATATCTGAGCCGCTCGTTGCCTTAACAGCATGGGACATATCGGCGGGGATTAGCGTTCATGCGTCTGTCCCCGTGCCTTTACAGCGCCGTCTTTCCCATGCAAAAAGCGGCCAACCGAGACCGCTCAGGAGATGCAGTGTGAAGCCCGAAGAAATCAAGAAGCTCGACGCCTATTTCAAGCGCACGTTCAACCCGCAGGTGATCGTCAAGGCACGCCCGCGCAAGAACGATTCCGCGGAAGTCTATCTCGGCGAAGAATTTCTGGGTGTCGTCTATATCGATGACGAGGACGGCGACCGCTCCTATAATTTCTCGATGGCGATCCTAGACGTCGATCTTTGATCCGTGATTGACGGGCGGCGTGCCTTTTCGCCGCCCGTCTGCCTCGGCTCGCGTCCGCGAGCTGCTGGCCTGTCAAGGCAGCCCAAACAATCGAGCTGGAACGCGGCTCAAGCCTTGATCTTGCAAACCTCCGATTGTTTCTTTTGGCAGAGCAATCTTTAGCGGAAAAATAGGCCGCCTTCTCTGGACCGCTCCGCCGAATGCTCCATCTCCTCCGCTGAGCATGTGCTCTAGCGCCAAAGGAGGATGCCGAGAATGGGTATTTTCGACAAGATCAAGCACGCGATTTTTGGTGAGGCCGTCGCCGCTCCGGTCACTCCGTCTGCCACGCCGGCGCCATCGCCGACCGCAGCAGCGCCAAGCGCAGCGCCGGCAGCCACACCACAGCCGACACCGTCAGCTGCCTCGCCGGGCGCGGCCGCGATCGACATCGTGCCACTGCTAGACGCAGCGGTGAAGAAGAGTGGACAGAAGTTGGATTGGCGCCGCTCGATCGTGGATCTGATGAAGGCAGTCGGCATGGATGCGAGCCTTGCGGAGCGCAAGGAACTTGCCGCCGAGCTTGGTTTTACCGGCGACACGCACGACACCGCCACGATGAACATGTTCCTGCACAAGGCTCTGATGAAGCGCCTTGCCGAGAACGGCGGAAAGGTTCCGGCCGACCTCCTCGACTGACCGGCTCAGTGGCGGTAGCGCCGCGGCGACATTTTTAGCAAAGCTTCTGGTTGCGGCGCTTCTGATATATTTTAGTGAAATCAAATATCGAAATATCGCCGCCCTGCGCCGTCCAAAAAGCGGGGTTCGAGGACGCAATCATAGATTGTTTTGCAATGCACAATGACGCTTGACTATTTGTGCATTGCAGCTACGCTTCACCTGCCGCAGAGGCCAAGGAGGATGATGGTCATGTTGAACTTCGATGAAGCCAACCGGAAGAGCAAGGAAGCCATGGATACGATGCTGAAGAGCTACTCGGATACTGCCAAGGGTTTCCAGGCGATCGCCGCCGAGGCGGTGGAATATTCCAAGAAGTCGTTCCAGGATACGGTCACGCATTTTGAAAGCCTCTCGGGGGCGCGCAGCTTCGAAGCTGCGTTCGAGTTGCAGAGCAACTATGTGAAAACCGCATACGAAGCCTTCGTGACCGAAGCCACCAAGCTCGGCGAAATGTATTCCGATCTCGCCAAAAGCGCTTACAAACCATATGAAGCGCCTGTTGCCGCAGCGGCCGCAAAGGCGACGAAAGCGGCTGCAGTTGTTGCGCCAGCCGCGGCGTAAAGATACGCGGCACAGGCCGCATAGCTCTTGAAAATCGAGGACCGGCTACGCATCTGCGGCCGGTCTTTTCTTTTTTCACGATGCCTGTCGGCTGCCCATCGCCAGTTTCTGTGTCTTTGCGTCAAGACCGGCCGAATTGTGATTGCAGTGTGAAACGAGGGGCTTAAAATCGCTCCAGGATGAACTAAGTTAGTATTTCGAATATTCGGCGGGAAACACTCCTCCCAGGCCCCGCTGGACCGATCGAGGAATGAAAGAAAATGATCGCAGCGCCGATCCGGATGCAAAACGACAGCGAAAGGAACGGGGACAACGGAAATCGCGGAACCTCGGTCATCACACGCACGAAGCCGAAGACCAAGAAGCCCAATCTCTACCGCGTGCTCCTCTTGAATGACGACTATACTCCGATGGAATTTGTCATTCATATCCTTGAGCGTTTTTTTCAGAAGGATCGTGAAAGTGCCACCCGCATCATGCTCCACGTCCACAACCATGGTGTCGGTGAATGTGGAATATTTACATACGAGGTAGCGGAGACGAAGGTGAGCCAGGTGATGGACTTCGCCCGACAGCACCAGCATCCGCTGCAATGCGTCATGGAAAAGAAGTGAGGATCTGAACGTGCCAACATTTTCGCCTAGTCTTGAGAAGGCGCTCCATCAGGCACTGACCTTTGCCAACGAGCGGCATCATGAATATGCCACGCTCGAGCATCTGCTGCTCGCCCTGATTGACGATGCCGATGCGGCCGCGGTTATGGGGGCCTGCAATGTCGACCTCGACGCGCTGCGCAAAACGCTTGTTGAATATGTCGATAACGAACTCTCCAATTTGGTCACCGGCTATGACGAGGACTCCAAGCCGACCTCCGGCTTCCAGCGCGTTATCCAGCGAGCGGTGATCCATGTGCAGTCATCCGGTCGTGAGGAGGTAACAGGGGCTAACGTCCTCGTTGCCATTTTCGCCGAACGTGAGAGCCATGCTGCTTACTTCCTGCAGGAGCAGGAGATGACCCGCTACGATGCCGTCAATTATATCTCCCACGGGATCGGCAAACGTCCAGGCGCATCCGAATCGCGTCCGCCGCGCGGCGCCGATGACGGCGAATCCGAGAGCAAGCCAACGGCGCGTGGCAGCGGCGAGCAGGAGGAGGGCGGTCCTAAAAAGCAGCAGGACGCTCTGAAGGCTTACTGCGTGAACCTCAACGAGAAGGCCAAGGGCGGCAAGATCGATCCGCTGATCGGCCGTCAGGCTGAGGTCAACCGCACCATCCAGGTCCTGTGCCGCCGTTCGAAGAACAACCCGCTCTACGTCGGCGATCCCGGCGTCGGCAAGACGGCGATTGCCGAAGGCCTTGCCAAGCGAATCGTTGAGGGCAAGGTGCCGGAAGCATTGGCCGATGCCACGATATTCTCGCTGGATATGGGCACGCTGCTGGCCGGCACGCGCTATCGCGGCGATTTCGAAGAACGTCTGAAGCAGGTGGTCAAGGAACTGGAAGAATATCCGGGTGCTGTGCTGTTCATCGACGAGATCCATACCGTCATCGGTGCGGGTGCGACGTCGGGCGGGGCAATGGATGCCTCCAACCTCTTGAAGCCGGCTCTCTCCTCGGGCGCGATCCGCTGCATCGGTTCAACCACCTATAAGGAATACCGCCAGTTCTTCGAGAAGGACCGTGCTCTGGTTCGCCGCTTCCAGAAGATCGACGTCAACGAACCGTCGATCGACGATGCGATCGAGATCATGAAGGGTCTGAAGCCCTACTTCGAAGAGTACCATCACCTGCGCTATTCGAACGAAGCGATCAAGACCGCCGTCGAGCTGTCGGCTCGCTACATTTCGGACCGCAAACTGCCGGACAAGGCGATCGACGTCATCGATGAGACCGGTGCTGCCCAGATGCTGCTGCCGCCCTCCAAGCGCCGCAAGCTGATCACCGAGAAGGAGATCGAAGCGACGGTCGCGACGATGGCGCGTATCCCGGCGAAGACGGTGTCGAAGGACGACGAAGCTGTTCTTGCCAATCTGGAGCAGGAATTGCGCTCCGTGGTTTACGGTCAAGACAACGCGATCGAAGCGCTGTCGACCGCGATCAAGCTCGCTCGCGCGGGCTTGCGCGAACCGAACAAGCCGATCGGATCCTACGTTTTCTCCGGCCCGACCGGCGTTGGCAAAACCGAGGTTGCGAAGCAACTGGCGTCGTCTCTCGGCGTCGAACTCCTGCGCTTCGATATGTCGGAATACATGGAGCGGCACACGGTATCGCGCCTGCTCGGTGCACCTCCTGGCTACGTGGGCTTCGACCAGGGCGGTCTCCTGACCGATGGCGTCGACCAGCATCCACATTGCGTTGTGCTGCTCGACGAGATCGAGAAGGCTCATCCTGACATCTACAACATTCTGTTGCAGGTGATGGACCACGGCACGCTCACGGACCACAACGGCAAGAAGATCGACTTCCGCAACGTCATCCTGATCATGACGACCAACGCGGGTGCGTCGGAGATGGCCAAGGCGGCGATCGGCTTCGGTTCGTCCAAGCGCACGGGCGAGGACGAGGAGGCGTTGACCCGCCTGTTCACGCCCGAGTTCCGCAATCGCCTCGACGCGATCATCCCGTTCGCGGCGCTCCCGACGGAAGTCATCCACAAGGTCGTGCAGAAGTTCATCATGCAACTCGAAGCACAGCTTTCCGAACGGAATGTCACCTTCGACCTGCACGAAGATGCCATCGCCTGGCTGGCTGAAAAGGGTTACGACGACAAGATGGGCGCCCGCCGCTTGCCCGTGTCATCCAGGACGTCATCAAGAAGCCGCTTGCTAACGAAATCCTCTTTGGCAAGCTGCGCAAGGGCGGCGTCGTCAACGTCACGGTCGGTCCGAAGGAAGACGGCAAGCCCGGCATCATCCTCGAAGCCGTGTCGGATAGCGCGCCGATCAAGCCGAAGCCGGAAGCCGAAGTCGCGCATCCCGAGGCCGACGATGAGGATGACGGCGAGCTGAAGACGAAGGCTCGCCCGAAGAAGACAACGGCCAGGAAGGCAAAGGCAGTCGTCGAATCCGAGGTGAAGAGCCCGCCCAAGAAGGGCAGTGCGGTTCCACGGGTTCCAAAGAAGTAAAGCGACCAAAAAGGCGGCTGCAACGGCCTAATGCAGTTCACTTAGGTTTGCTTACGGCTCTTATCGGGTATCTGGCAGGCAGTTTTTTGACGACACGGGGGCATGATCGCCCCCGTTTTTCTGTCAGCAGCAAGTCTGCCAATCTGTTTCTCAATCTGGTGAGGTGGGCGGGGATTTTGCCGGGTGCTTCGATCGCCATCCATCCCCATTCGTGACGCAGGTAATGCAGGGCTGTGATAAAGCTTAGTCGGGTTGGCTCGACTTGGGCTTCGGTCGCGACCTCTGCCATTTCGAGCCGCACCAGATTGTAGGCCAGCAACGCGCCCCAGACCTCCTGATAGACAGTCTCCGGCGTGCCGCTTCGCAGGGTCAGTTCGCTACCGAGAAGCTCCTGCTTGAGTTCGCGATAACTTGTCTCGATGCGCCATCGCTCTTCATACTGATGGACGATTTCGCTTGCCGGATAAGTTTGTCTGTCCATCAGCGATGTCAACAATATGCGCTTTTTGCCATGGCTGGTGGTCGTCTCGATGGCCCTGACCTCCCAGAAGGCCGGCAAGTCCGGTTCTGCCTGCCGCGCCTGGGGCGAGACCTTCATGCGCACCCGATAATCGGTGGGGTGCGGATCCAGTCGTTCCCATGTGCTGTTGGCTTTGGCCGGAATCAGCCAGTGACGCTCATGTCCCTTCGTCTGCAATTGCAAGAGAAGGCTGGCACTGAAGAAGCCCTTGTCGAAGACCGTCAGCGAATGGTCCGGAACCCGGTCGAGCAGGCTTTTGGCATAGAGCATCTCGTTTGTGCCATAGGCTCCGAACACCGCATCACGCACCAGATGCGTCGCCAGCGCCGTCAGCGTCAGCAGCCGCAATTGCGGATAGCTTGCGACAACGCCAGACGCGTAGGCCTGCGCTCCAAAATGCGCCCGGTTCTCCGGGCTGTCGGACGTCCGCAGCGTGCTGCCGTCCACGGCATAACGACAAAGACCCCGCCAGGCACGCCCGGATTGGTGGCGTTCATCCCAGCATGATGCACTCATTGCAAACAACTGCGCCAACGGTGCCTGACCCAAGCGCTGCCGTGCCTGTGTCAACGCGCTCTTGGCAATATCCGCGTTGACCTCATCGGGCAAAACCAGATCAAGATGGGCCACCACCTCCGGGATCGACTGATGACGATAAAGGGCCAACGCAATCACCAGCCAGACGACCTGCTCGGCTGGCAGCTTGCGCTTGCGGATGCTCGCCTTGCCTGTCGTGGCGAGAGCCTGAGCGATCCAGTCCGGGTCGATCGCCTGCGAAAGAGCCGATAATTCGGCCGAATGTCCAAGGGTGCGTGACATCACAAACAAAAACAGGATGGGAAAACGAATCCCCATCCTGAACCATCAAACTTGCCCGCAGCTCACTAAGTGAACTGCATTAGGCGTCGGCCGCCTTTTTCTTTGCTGTTATAGGCGATCGCTTAGGCGATTCTTAAATGAACCGGCTTTATATCGGCTCCAGCAAGGAGCCTCGCAATGGCGTTTCTGCCGGCTGAACGTTTTATCATTTTGATCCTCGCGACCTTCGCACTGCTTGATGCTTGCCTGTTGGTATTGAAGGGCGTTGGAATCGACGTTACCGGATATGCGAGCCTCATCGCCTGTGGCGCCTTCCTGGTCGGGCTTGGGCAATTCTATCGGCATGTCCGCCGCAACGACCGGATTGCCGTAACGTCGATCGCTGCCGGTCTCTTCGTGCTTTTCACGATTGTCGGCTCGATCTTCAACTATCTGCTGTTGCCGCTGCGGTTTCAGCCAATCGACCCAGTTCTCGCTCGCTTTGACGCAGCGTTAGGGTTTCGCTGGCCGGACTTCGTGACGTGGGCCTCGCAATATCCGTCCGCTGGAATTGTGCTCCAGATGATCTACGCAACGTCATTGCCGCAGCTCGTCGTCATCCTGTTGATCTTGGGTCTTGGCGGTCGGACAAGGCTGCTTCATCATTTCCTGATGACCGGCGTGATCGGAGCGCTGATGGCGATCATTTGCTGGTTCTTCTTTCCATCGTTTGGCGCATCATCGATTTACGGGCTGTCGCCAGCGGTGACTGAGGCCGTCCCCCTTGCCGTTGGTCCGCACTACGGTGCTCAGCTTGTCGAGCTCGGACGCAACGGCGCGACCTATTTGACGCCAAGGAACGTGCTGGGACTGATCGGATTTCCGTCGTTCCACACGGTTATGGCGGCGATGTCCGCATGTTTCATGCTGCGGTGCGGGCCACTTGGCCTACCGTTCCTGCTCTTGAATGTCCTGATGATGCCCGCGATCCTGATACAGGGCGGGCACAATCTTGCCGATGTTCTTGGCGGTTTGCTTGTGTTCGGCGTTGCCTACGCACTTGCCGATGCGGCGCTGCGCCAACTTGAAAGGACGCAACGACAACTTAGCACCGGAATCGTAGCCACTGCCGCCGTTTGATCAGAGCTCTGCCTTGATCTTCTCGGCGTTGGCCGCGAGCACCGCATTGTCTTCCATCTGCCCCGAATGCGGACGCAGCGCCATGCCCTCGTATCGCGGGATCACGTGGAAGTGCAGGTGGAAGATGGTCTGGCCGGCGGCCGGTTCGTTGAACTGGCAGACGAGGACGCCGTCTGCATCGAATGCTTCCTTGACGGCATTGGCGATCTTCTGCACGACCGGGATCGTCTGCGCAAGAACCGCCGGATCGGCATCGAGGATGTTGCGCGAAGCTGTTTTGGGAACGACGAGCACGTGGCCTGGTGCCTGCGGCATCACATCCATGAACGCAACCGTGTCGTTGTCTTCGTAGATGCGATGCGACGGAATTTCGCCGCGCAGGATCTTGGCGAAGATATTGTTGCTGTCATAGGCGGCGCTGGTCATACGAAATCTCCTCTTTGCTGCTGTGATCGCGTAGCGCGGCAGGGACGAAAGCGTCAATCCTCCTGTCGCCGCTCGCCCTTTCGAAACGGGCTGTGCTCCGTCAGGATCTCGTTCATCTGTTCGACGTCGTTGCGCTCCCGCTCGAGATAGTCGGCGATCGCCCGGCGCAACCCCGCATGTGCAACATAATGCGCGGAGTGGGTTGTCACCGGCAGATAACCTCGTGCCAGCTTGTGTTCGCCCTGGGCGCCGGCCTCAACACGCTTGAGGCCCCTTTCCAGGGCAAAGTCGATCGCCTGATGATAACAGACCTCGAAATGCAGGTACGGGTGGTCCTCGATGCATCCCCAATGGCGGCCATAGAGCGTATCGCCGCCGATGAAGTTGATCGCGCCGGCAATGTAGCGACCGTCGCGTTTTGCCATGACGAGCAGTATATTGTCCGGCATGCGCTCGCCGATCAGCGAGTAGAACTTGCGCGTCAGGTACGGCCGGCCCCACTTTCGGCCGCCCGTATCCATATAGAAGGCGAAGAACTGGTCCCAGATGCGTTCGGTCAGATCGCTGCCGGTCAGCCAATCGATGCGAATGCCGTTTTCGAGTGCGGTGCGGCGTTCCCTGCGAAGAGCTTTGCGCTTGCGCGACGCCAGCGTCTCAAGAAACGTCTCGTGATTGGCATAGCCTTCATTGATGAAATGAAACTGCTGGTCCGTCCTGTGCAGGTAATCCTCGCCCTCGAAGATGCCGATCTCGTCCTCGGGTACGAATGTGATGTGAGCGGAGGACACGCCGAGCCGGCGCACGACTTCCTTGAGGCTCTCGGCTATTGCATGCTGGATCGGCAGGCGCTGCAGACCTTCGGCGACAAGCAGACGTGGGCCGGTCGCAGGGGTAAAGGGAATGGAGCATTGCAGCTTGGGATAGTAGCGTCCGCCCGCTCGTTCGAAGGCATCGGCCCAGCCGTGGTCGAAAACGTACTCGCCCTGGCTATGGTTCTTCAGATAACCGGGGAGGGCGCCGACAAGCTCGCCCTTGTCCGTTTCCAATAGCAGATGGTGGCCCATCCAGCCGGTTTGCGCCGTCGCTGATCCCGATTCTTCCAGCGAGGACAGGAAAGCATGCGACACGAAGGGATTGTAGGCGAGCGTGCTGCCTTTTGGGGAGGCCCCGGAAAGCCGCGACCAGCTCTCCTGGGAAATCGCGGTGAAAGACCGCTCGATGCGGATTGAAAGTTCGTCTGTCATGGAGCGAATGCGAGACCGTTTGGGAGGAAAATAGGGCTCACCACCAGTCTGCGCACGATCTTGTCCAAAAAGCGAGCGTCAAACCGAAACGCGCGGATCGAATCCCTCGAATGTCATCTGGTCGGCATTCTCGAACGTGTGCCTTTGTCCCTTTTCATCGCGCACGGTCCAGGTGATGACCACGATGCCCTTTTCACGTTGTGCCGTAATGAACGGGTTCGGCAGGTCGGCGAAGAAATAAGAAATGAAGTCGAGGCCGAGCTCCATGGCCTTTTCGTGCACTTCGAACTCTTCCGGTTTGTTACCCCCTGCCGTCAGGCCGAGCGGATAGGGGATATTGAGCGCCTTTAGATCGCGAAGCAGCCAGTGGTCGAAGCTCATCAGCGCGACCTTGCCCTCATAGCCTTCAAGCACTTCGAGAACGGCTTCCGCAAATCCCTCGTCATCGGCCTCGCGGCCTTTCAGCTCGATAACCAAGGGAACCTGGCCCTTCACAAGATCCAGCAGCTGCCGCAGCGTCGGTATCTTGTCGGCTGTTCCGCCAACGGAGATGAGGCCGAGTTCCCGTGACGTGCGCTCGCGCACGTCTCCCTTGAGATTGCACAGGCGCTCCAGATCCTCATCGTGGAAGATGATCGGCACGCCGTCTGAGGCGTAATGCAGGTCGCACTCGATTGCAAAGCCTGCTTCGACCGCGCGCGAGAACGCAGAGAGCGTGTTTTCCCACACGGCCTTGTTGAGGTCATGATAGCCGCGATGAGCGACCGGCTGTTCCTTGAGCCATGCAGCTGAGGTCATCAGGCAATTTCCACGATCGCATCGATTTCGACAGCGGCGTTCATCGGCAGGGCGGCCATGCCGACGGCGGCGCGCGCATGCTTGCCGGCCTCACCGAGGACGCCGGCAATCAGGTTGGAGGCACCATTGATGACGAGGTGCTGTTCGACGAAGTCTGATGTAGAGGCCACGAAGCCGTTGAGCTTGATGACGCGCTTGATGCGGCCAAGATCGCCGCCGAGAGCAGCGCGTGCCTGAGAAAGGATATTGATGGCGCAGAGTTCTGCAGCGCGCTGGCCGGCTTGGACGTCGACATTCTTGCCCAGATGACCGCAGACGGCGATCTTGCCGCCCTCGAGAGGCAGCTGCCCGGAGATGTAGAGGAGGTTCCCGCTGACTACGTAGGGAACGTAGTTTGCGGCCGGGGCCGCAGCCTCAGGCAGGGATATCCCCATTTCTTTTAGGCGCGCAGCGATTTGATCGGACATTTTCCTCTCCGCTTTTATTGTGAATAGTTCTAAACTTATGCATCAAGGCTTGGAATCTAGATTGTGACATTTTCGAGCCTCGATTTGGCCGAAAGCGTTCTTATAACATTGCAGGCGAGTCCAACAGGAGATTGTCAATGTTCCGATCGAGTCTTGCCGCACTTCTTCTGGCGAGCGTTTCGACGACCGTCTATGCGGCCGCGCCAGCAACGAGTGCCGCGATTGCGACCGGTCTTGTCGCTCACCGGGCGGTCTATGATCTGGAATTGAAGGACGCCTCGGAGCGCTCCGGCATTTCGGGCATGTCGGGCCGCATGGTTTACGAGTTCGGCGGCAACTACTGCACGGGCTTCACCACCAATTTCCGCTTCGTGACGCAGATCGATACGGGCGATGCCGTCCGCGTCAGCGACCAGCAGACAAAGACCTTCGAGAACCTGAAGGACCGCAGGTTCACGTTCGACACCAAGTCTTTTACCGACGAGCAGCTCGACAAGGAGGTCAACGGAGCCGCGCAGGACCAGGCTGAAGGCGTGAAGGTTGCCTTGACCCAGCCGACCAGCAAAGAACTGCAACTTGCCGCGAGCCGGTTCCCGACCGAACATATGCTGGACGTGATCCAGAACGCCAAGGCTGGCAAGCGCCTGTTCGAGGCGCGCGTCTTCGACGGCTCGGATGACGGGGACAAGGCGCTGGTGACGACCACCGTCGTCGGCAAGCAGGTGGCACCGGCGGTCGATGAGGCCGATGCGGGCAATGCCGGCGCCTTCGCGAAGGCTGCCTTCTGGCCGGTCACGATCTCGTATTTCAACGAGAATACCAAGACCGACGCTTTGCCTGTCTATCGCATGTCGTTCAAGCTCTACGAAAACGGCATCACCCGCGATCTGACCCTGGACTATGGCGACTTTGTTCTCAGCGGCAGGCTTGCAAAGCTCGAACTGCTCGATAGCACGTCCGCTGCCTGCAAATAATCGTCGCGGATGCTCACCACGACGATTGTCGGTATGTCTAAGTAAACCCTCTCTATGCTAGTAATTCGAAAGGCGCGCTGATTAGGGCGCAAGAGTCGGATTGGAGTTTGAATCTTGGCGATGCGGCATGGTGTATTGAGTGGTGGACTCTCCGGAATCTCAGCTGGCTTGGTTGCGTTGACGCTGTTCGCGAGCACTCCAGCCTCGGCGTCGGATTGCGGCAGGACGCCGGTGGCGGGAATTGATTGGAGCGAGTGCAGCAAGAAGAATCTCATGTTGCAGGGAAGCGACTTTCAGGGTGCCAACCTGGCAGGCACGGACCTGAGCCTGACCAATCTCAGCGGTACCAATCTCACCTCGGCGAATCTCGAGAAGGCAACATTGGCGCGTGCGTGGTTCACGGGAGCTCAGGCCGGTAAGGCGAATTTCTCGAAGATCGAGGCTTATCGATCCGGATTCGAGAACGTTTTCGCAGAGGGAGCGTCGTTCGCCGGCGCAGAACTTCAGCGCTCCAATTTCAATGGCGCAAAGCTCAGCGGCGCGAACTTCGAGAAAGCCGAGCTTGGCCGCGCGAGCTTCGCCAAAGCCGTTCTCACAGGAACCAAGTTCTCTCTCGCCAATCTGTCGCGCGCCGACCTCAGCGAGGCAACCTTTGAGGGGCCGGTCGCGTTCGATCGCGCCTTCATGTTTTTGACGCGAATCGAAGGGCTTGATTTGTCTGCTGCGACGGGTCTCGATCAGGCTCAGGTCGATCTTGCCTGCGGCGATGCGAAGACGAAGCTGCCTGCCGGCCTTTCCGCACCGGCAAACTGGCCCTGCGCGTCGGATTGATCGCACTGGTGTGGCGCCTTCAGCCGGCGTCGAGTACGCTGCCACGAGCCTCCATTGTCGCTTTTTTCGCAGGAAGCCTTGATTTTCCGGATAAGGGAGGGTATGGCGACCCGCATTCCACACGTAAGGCATGGGATTGTCCGGGAGAAATCCGGATGGTTCCGCCCGGTGGCATTCTCGACGAGGATGCTGTTAGCCTTGCGGAGGTTCAACCGGAAAAGGATAACAAGGCATGGCATTGCCCGATTTCTCTATGCGCCAGCTCCTCGAAGCAGGCGTCCACTTCGGCCACCAGACGCACCGCTGGAACCCGAAGATGAAGCCGTACATTTTCGGCGATCGTAACAACATCCACATCATCGACCTCGCTCAGACCGTTCCGATGCTGTCGCGCGCCCTGCAGGTTGTCTCCGACACCGTTGCTCGTGGCGGCCGCGTTCTTTTCGTCGGCACCAAGCGCCAGGCTTCCGAGCTCATCGCTGACTCGGCCAAGCGTTCCGCTCAGTACTACGTCAACTCGCGTTGGCTCGGCGGCATGATGACCAACTGGAAGACGATCTCCAACTCGATCCAGCGTCTGCGCAAGCTCGACGAAATCCTTGGCTCCGAGCAGTCCGGCTACTCCAAGAAGGAGCGCCTGACCCTCGAGCGCGAGCGCGAAAAGCTCGACAAGGCTCTCGGTGGTATCAAGGACATGGGCGGCACGCCGGACCTGATGTTCATCATCGACACCAACAAGGAAAAGATCGCGATCGACGAAGCCAAGCGCCTCGGCATCCCGGTTGTCGCAATCATTGACTCGAACTGCGATCCTGATCTGATCGACTATCCGATCCCGGGCAACGACGACGCTTCGCGCGCCATCGCTCTTTACTGCGACCTGATCGCCCGTGCTGCCATCGACGGTATCGCTCGTCAGCAAAGCTCGTCGGGCCGCGACCTCGGCGCATCGATCGAAGCTCCGGCGGAGCCGGCGCTCGACGAAACCGGCGCCTGATAAAAGAAGCAGGTGGGCTGAACTGCCCGCCATGCTTTCCAGAGATTGGGAAAGGCCGCTCGCGACTTTTAGAAGTTCGGCGGCCTTGACCGTTTCAGGCGGGGGCAGTCAGCCCGTCGCCCTACG
This sequence comes from Rhizobium favelukesii, assembly GCF_000577275.2. Taxonomy (NCBI): domain Bacteria; kingdom Pseudomonadati; phylum Pseudomonadota; class Alphaproteobacteria; order Hyphomicrobiales; family Rhizobiaceae; genus Rhizobium; species Rhizobium favelukesii. The sequence goes on along the minus strand of NZ_HG916852.1, from coordinate 2,518,808 downwards.
AGTTTCGTTATGACGCGTCTTTCATCACGCTGTCATACATACAGGTACATTTCGTGCCTCAATCCGGTGCCGCACCGCCTTTGCGGGCCACCGTTTGAACCGACAAGAGGAAGCTTATGACCGAGATTACGGCTGCACTGGTGAAGGAACTGCGCGAAAAGTCCGGCGCAGGCATGATGGACTGCAAGAAGGCGCTGCTCGAAAACAACGGCGATATCGAAGCCGCAATCGACTGGCTGCGCGCCAAGGGCATCTCCAAGGCCGACAAGAAGTCGGGCCGGACCGCCGCTGAAGGCCTGATCGCCATTGCCGGTGCCGGCCACAAGGCCGTCGTCGTAGAACTCAACTCCGAAACCGACTTCGTTGCCCGCAACGACGCCTTCCAGGATCTCGTTCGCGGCATCGCCAACGTTGCTCTTTCGACCGACGGCACGGTTGAGGCCATTTCGGCTGCGACCTACCCGGCATCCGGCAAGCCGGTCGCTGACACCATCAAGGACGCGATCGCGACCATCGGCGAGAACATGACGCTCCGTCGTGCAGCCAAGCTGGAAGTCGAGCACGGCGTCGTTGCGACCTACATCCACAACGCTGCCGGCGACGGCATCGGCAAGCTCGGCGTTCTGGTTGCGCTGAAGTCGAATGGCGACAAGGCCGTTCTGACGTCGATCGGCCGCCAGGTCGCCATGCACATCGCCGCGACCAATCCGCTGGCCATCCGCGCCGAAGAAGTCGACGCCGCCGTTGCCGAGCGCGAACGCAACGTTTTCATCGAACAGGCCCGCGAATCCGGCAAGCCGGAAGCCATCATCGAAAAGATGGTCGACGGCCGCATGCGCAAGTTCTTCGAAGAGGTTGCTCTTCTGTCGCAGGCCTTCGTGATCAATCCCGACCTGACGGTCGGCGCTGCGATCAAGGAAGCTGAAAAGGAAGCTGGCGCGCCGATCGAAGTTGCCGGCATGGCACGACTGCTGCTCGGCGAAGGCGTCGAGAAGGAAGAGTCCGACTTCGCTGCCGAAGTCGCCGCCGTCGCCAAGGGCTGATAAACCTATAAATGTGAAAACCGAAGGGCATCGCGTGACAACGCGGTGCCCTTCGTGTATCCGGGCCTCAGCGGTGATATACGAGGAGCCAAGATGTCGTCAGAGCCTGTCTACAAACGCGTTCTACTCAAGGCTTCCGGCGAAGCCCTCATGGGCAGCCAGGGATTTGGGATTGATGTAGCGGTCGCAGACCGCATTGCGGCTGACATAGCCGAAGCGCGGCAGATGGGTGTGGAAGTCGGCGTCGTCGTCGGCGGCGGCAACATCTTCCGCGGCGTCGCAGTTGCCTCCAAGGGCGGCGATCGTGTCACCGGCGACCACATGGGTATGCTTGCGACCGTGATCAACGCGCTGGCGCTGGCAACCTCGCTGCGCAAGCTCAACATCGATACCGTCGTACTGTCGGCGATTGCGATGCCCGAGATCTGCGAGAGTTTCTCACAGCGCGCGACGCTCTATCACCTGTCGCTCGGCCGCGTCGTGATCTTCGCAGGCGGTACCGGAAACCCGTTCTTCACGACGGACTCGGCGGCCGCGCTGCGTGCTGCCGAAATGGGTGCGGAAGCGATCTTCAAGGGAACGCAGGTCGATGGTATTTATTCGGCAGACCCGAAGAAGGATCCGGAAGCGACCCGTTTCGACCATCTGACGCACAAGGAAGTCCTCGATAAGGGGCTGGCCGTAATGGACGTCGCGGCCGTGGCGCTGGCACGGGAGAATTCAATTCCGATCATCGTCTTCTCGATCCACGAGAAGGGTGGTTTTGCTGAAATCCTCAAGGGCGGCGGCCTCAAGACCGTCGTTTCTGATAACTGATCGAGTGGACGGCTGGTTTTGCCGCAGCTTCTACCAAGACGGGAGCAATGACATGAGTGAAGGCATCGACATCAAGGAACTCAAGCGCCGCATGGATGGCGCGATTTCCGCGTTCAAGCACGATATCGCATCGTTGCGCACGGGCCGCGCCTCGGCCAACATTCTCGACCCCGTCATGGTCGAGGCATATGGTTCGCGTGTGCCGCTGAACCAGGTGGCCAACATTACCGTGCCGGAGCCGCGCATGCTGTCGGTTTCGGTCTGGGACAAATCGATGGTCAACGCGACCGACCGCGCCATCCGCGAGTCGAATCTCGGCCTCAATCCGATCATCGACGGCCAGAACCTGCGCATTCCGCTGCCGGAACTCAATGAGGAACGCCGCAAATCGCTGGTGAAAGTCGCCCACGACTATGCCGAGAAGAGCAAGGTTGCAATTCGCCATGTGCGTCGCGACGGTATGGACGGCCTTAAGAAAGCCGAAAAAGACGGTGTGATTGGCCAGGATGAAAGCCGGGCGCAATCAGATCGTGTGCAGAAGATGACAGACGAGACGATTTCTGAAGTCGACCGCTTGCTTGGCGAGAAGGAAAAGGAAATCATGCAGGTTTAGGGCGCGCTGCGGCTGCGCCTTTGCTGCAAGAACCGGACGGGAAATGTCGGAACGAACATTTTTGACTGTGCCAGAACACGTCGCCATCATCATGGATGGCAATGGCCGATGGGCGAAGCAGCGCGGACTTCCGCGGACGATGGGTCATCGAAAGGGCGTTGACGCGGTGCGCGAGACCGTGCGCGCTGCGGGTGACGCAGGGATCAAGTATCTCACCCTCTTCGCCTTTTCCTCGGAGAATTGGCGCCGTCCGGAAACGGAGGTTTCCGATCTGCTTGGCTTGCTGAAGGCCTTCATTCGTCGCGACTTGGCGGAGCTTCATCGCCAGAATGTGCGCGTGAAGGTGATCGGCGACCGGCTCAGCCTCAAGAGCGATATCCTCGATCTTCTGGTGGACGCAGAAGAGAGGACGAAGTCGAACACCGCGCTGACCCTCGTTATCGCCTTCAACTATGGTTCGCGCGACGAGATCGCTCGTGCAATGACAAGTCTTGCGCGTGACGTCGAGGCAGGACGGCTGAGGGCGCAGGACATTTCACCCGCGCTCATCAATGCGCGGCTCGATACGGCGGGCATCCCGGATCCCGATCTGATCATTCGTACGAGCGGTGAGGAGCGCCTTTCCAACTTCCTGCTTTGGCAGGCCGCTTACTCGGAGTTCATTTTCGTTCCTGAGTATTGGCCCGATTTCAGCCGGGAGATCTTCCATTCAGCGTTGGAGACCTTCGCGTCGCGCGACCGTCGCTTCGGTGGACTGGTAGCCCAAACGGCTGCGGCAGTAGGCACTTGATGCAGCAGGAGCTGAAGTTACGCATTCTCTCCGGAGTGATTCTTGCCGTCATCGTTCTGCTCGCCACCTGGTATGGTGGTGTCGCCTTTAGCCTTTTGTCCGCATTGATCGGACTGCTGATTTATTATGAATGGTCGACAATCACGAGGCTTGCGACCGAGCAACCGGTCGCCAACGCAATCGGTTGGGTGGGGCAGGTGGCGATCGCCGTGGCCGTGGTGGCTGGCACATTTCGCTATTCGCTGCTTCTCTTATCGCTGTTCTTCCTGGTTGCTGTTGGCTTCGTGCTTGTGTCGAAAACATCACGCTGGTTTCCCACGGGTATGATGTACGCCGGTCTTACCGGCATTGCGCTCTCGAGTATACGCGGCGCCGACAGTGTCGGGCTCGTTGCGATGCTCTTCGTCTTTGCAGTCGTGTGGGCAACCGACATTCTTGCCTATTTTGTCGGCCGCGCCATCGGCGGCCCGAAACTGGCGCCGAAGATATCTCCGGGAAAGACATGGTCCGGCGCCATTGGCGGTGTCGTCTCCGCAGTGATTGCCGGCAGTCTGGTTACCTATTTTGCGTTTCCGCAAAGCGTCGTGTTTGTGGCGCCGATCGCGTTCATCCTGTCGATATGTAGCCAGGCTGGCGATCTCTTCGAATCCTTCATCAAGCGCCGCTTCGGCGTCAAGGATTCGAGCCGTCTCATTCCTGGGCATGGTGGCATCATGGACCGGGTCGACGGGCTCATTTTTGCCTGCTTTGCAGCGTTCTTGCTAGCTGGGCTTTTTTCGCTGATAAAGGGCGGCGAAATGACGTCGCTCGGTGCAGCCCTGTTCGGCGTATAATGTCTGCAAAGGCTGGCGGAAAGATCAGATGCTTGGCTTGACCGGTATATTGGCGTTCCTGACGGGCTATATCGTGCCCTTCGTCCTCGTCTTGTCGTTGCTCGTCTTCGTGCACGAGATGGGGCACTATCTTGTCGGGCGCTGGAGCGGCATCAGGATATTGGCGTTCTCGATCGGCTTTGGCCCGGAATTGGTCGGCTTCACCGACAAGCACGGAACCCGCTGGAAGCTTTCACTGATACCGCTTGGCGGCTACGTCCGCTTTTTCGGCGATGAGGATTCATCGAGCAAGCCCGATGACGACAAGCTCGCAGCGATGTCGGAAGAGGATCGTGCGCGTTCGTTCGCCGGCGCGAAGCTGTGGAAGCGTGCCGCAACGGTTGCCGCCGGCCCAATTGCCAATTTCGTCCTGGCGATTGCGATTTTTGCGGTTCTTTTCTCGATCTACGGCCGATCGGTCGCGGATCCCGTTGTCGCGGAAGTCAAGCAGGGCAGCGTTGCTGCCGAGGCGGGCGTCGCGCCGGGTGACCTTCTGATCGCTATCGATGGCACGAAGGTCGAGACTTTCGACGACGTCCGACGCTACGTCAGCATTCGGCCCGAGCAAAGAATCATCGTGACGATCGAGCGCAACGGCGAGAAGTTGGATGTGCCGATGGTACCGGCCCGAACCGACATGACCGATCAGTTCGGCAACAAGATCGAGATCGGCCTTATCGGTATCGTCACGAACCAGGAGGTCGGTCACTTCCGGGTGCAGACCTATTCGCCGCTGGCGGCGGTCAAGGAAGGAACGATCCAGACCTGGCACATCGTAACCGGCACCTTCAAGTATATCGGCAATCTCATCTCCGGTTACATGAAGCCCGACCAGCTCGGCGGACCGATCCGTGTCGCGCAGGCTTCCGGCCAGATGGCGACACTAGGCGTTGCAGCTTTGCTGCAGCTCGCTGCTGTCTTGTCGGTTTCTATCGGATTACTGAACTTGATGCCGGTTCCGGTACTTGATGGTGGTCATTTGATGTTCTATGCGATTGAGGCGGTGAGAGGAAAACCGTTGGGATCGTCTGCCCAGGACATTGCGTTCCGCATTGGCTTGGCGATGGTTTTGAGCTTGATGGTTTTTGCCACCTGGAACGATATAAGTGCTTTGATAGGCTGATTGCCGGACGAGGGAAAATTACCGTTTATTTACGATGTTTCAAAGCTGTAGTGGCGAATGCGTCACGCTTGGAAATGAAGTAAACAGAAATTAACGTGCTCCCTTGCTTGTATGTCAAAAGCGGGTAAAACGACACACGTGACCGGAATCGGGGGACGCCTGGGCCGGGGACGAGAAAAAAGGTAATGGGTGAAATGAAGGCTGGTTCAAGATTTTTGAACGCAGTATCGGCGGTTGCGCTGTCTGCAGGTATTGTTGCTTCGGGGGCAGGTGCAACGGTTTTCGTCTCGGCAACGACGGCAGAAGCTGCAGTCATTCAGCGTGTTGATGTACGCGGCGCAAGCCGTGTCGGCGCCGAAGCGGTACGCTCGAACCTGACGATCGTGCCTGGCAAGACCTTCTCCAACACAGACATCGATGACTCGGTGAAGCAGCTTTACGACACCGGCTATTTTTCCGACGTCAAGATCTCCGTCTCCGGTAGCACGCTGGTTGTTTCCGTTGAGGAAGCGCAGCTGGTCAACCAGGTGGTCTTCAACGGCAACCGCAAGATCAAGGACGACAAGCTCGCTGCTGTCGTGAAAACCCACGCGGCCGGACCATATAACGAAGCGCAGATCCAGTCCGACATTCAGGCAATCAAGGACGCGTACGCCGCGACCGGCCGCAGCGAAGTCCAGGTGACCACGCAGGTCGTGCCGCTCGGTGAGGGACGCGTCAATCTGGCCTTCGTCGTCGACGAAGGTGATCGCACCAAGATTGCTGCCATTAATTTCGTTGGCAACAACGCCTATAGTTCGGGTCGTCTCTCTTCGGTCATCGCGACGAAGCGCTCGAACTTTCTGTCGTTCCTGACCCGCAAGGACGTCTACAGCGAAGACAAACTTCATGCCGACGAAGAAACGCTGCGTCAGTTCTACTACAATCGCGGCTATGCCGACTTCCGTATCATCTCATCGGATGCGGCTTTCGACGAGGCAACGAACAAGTACACGCTAACCTTCAACATCGAAGAAGGTCCGCGCTATAATTTTGGTGCCGTGACGGTGCAGTCGACTGTTCCCGGTATTGATTCTACGCAGCTTCAGGGGTTCGTCCGCACGCACGAAGGTCAGGTCTACAGCGCCAAGGAAGTCCAGAAATCGATGGAAGCGATCTCCGATCAGGTCGCCTCCGCCGGATATCCGTTTGCGCGCGTGACGCCGCGCGGCAATCGTGATCTGACCAACAATACGATCGGGGTCGAATACCTCGTTGATCAGGGCGAGCGCGCCTACGTAGAGCGCATCGAAATCCGCGGCAACAGCCGTACGCGTGACTTTGTCATTCGTCGCGAGTTCGACATGAGCGAAGGCGACGCCTTCAATCAGCAGATGATCACGAGGGCCAAGCGCCGCCTCGAGGCTCTCGGCTATTTCTCGTCCGTCAACATCTCGACGCAGCCTGGCAGTTCGCCGGATCGCGTTGTTGTCGTCGTTGACGTGCAGGACCAGGCGACCGGCTCGTTCGGTATCGGCGCAGGCTATGCTGCCGGCGGCGATGGTCTGCTGCTCGAAGCATCTGTCGAGGAAAAGAACTTCCTCGGTCGCGGTCAGTACATCAAGATTAGCGCCGGTGGTGGTCAAGAAGGCTCTCAGACCTATGGCTTGAACTTCACGGAGCCCTACTTCTTGGGCTATCGCCTGGCTGTTGGTTTCGATCTTAACCACAGTCAGACGTCGAGCAACGACAACTACGACTACGAGGAAAACAGTGGCGTATTGCGCGCGACGGCGCCGATCACGGAAGATCTGGCGACGACGTTCCGCTACAACTACAAGCAGATGAAGTATGATCCCTCGGGCTCGCTGAGCAATCTGTCTGCGCCATACCAGAACCTCGTTGAAAACAGTCCGTGGGTGAAGTCGTCCGTTTCGCAGACGCTGACCTATAATACGCTCGATGACATGACGCTGCCTCGCGAAGGTATCTATGCCAGCGCCACGCATGAAATCGCTGGCCTTGGTGGCGACTCGGAATTCTACAAGATCTACGGTAAGGCGCGGTATTTCCACCTGCTTGCGGATGATGCTGATATCATCGGATCGGTTTCGGGTTCGGCGGGTTATGTCATCGGCTTTAACAAGAATCTGAACGTCTTTGATCAGTTCACGCTGACCAACGGCGATATTCGCGGCTTCGAGAACAAGGGCATCGGCCCACGCATTGCCGGGGCAAACGACGACCCGCTCGGTGGGAACACCTATTTTACGGTGTCGGCTGAAGCGACCTTCCCACTCCCTGCGGTCCCGCGTGACTTCGGCTTGCGCGGCGCCGTGTTCGCCGATGCAGGTACGCTGTTTGGCAATGATGTCGATCCGCGTGGTGATAGTGTGAACGGCGTTGATGCATCGCTCCGTGCTTCTGTCGGTGTTGGTCTTATGTGGGCGTCGCCATTCGGTACGCTGCGCGTCGACTACGCTATTCCGGTTCTCAAGGAAGACTTCGACAAAACTCAGCACTTCAAGTTTGGCATAAACAACCAATTCTGATATCGGCAGTCCGGAACCGTAAAATCGAATTCCGTTCTGGAGATTTGCCGATGGAGCAAAATGGCTTTTTTCTGCCCCATGATGGCGTGAAACTCTTGGAGTTGGCGCAGTATCTTGGGGCAGAGCTTGCTGATCCGAAAGATGCAGATGTCGTGATCCGCTCCGTTTCGCCCGTAAGTCGGGCGAAGGCGGGTGACCTGTGTTACATCATGTCGAAGAAGAGCAAGGACGAGCTCGCGACGTGCGCGGCGTCTGCCGTCCTTTGCAGTGTCGGCCTGCGATCGCTGGTGCCGGATCATCTGCCTGTTCTGATTTCGAAGAATGCTCATGCGGCCTTTGCCATGGCTGGGGGCTATCTCTATCCGAAGGCGCTGCGCCCTGAAGCACTGTTGTCCGAAGCTTCCGGTATCTCCGATCGCGCGATCGTTGATCCGACCGTCCGGCTCGAGGGCAAGGTTTCGGTCGAGCCATTCGCGGTCATTGGTGCGCATGCTGAAATCGGTGAGGGCACACACATCGGGGCGGGCGCCATCATTGGGCCAAACGTCAAGATTGGCCGCAATTGCACGATCGCGGCTGGTGCGAGTGTGCTGTGCGCACTCGTCGGCAATGGCGTCATCATTCACAACGGTGCGCGGATCGGCCAAGATGGCTTCGGTTACGCCCCGGGCCCGCGGGGGATGATCAAGATCGTGCAGGTCGGCCGGGTCATCATCCAGGATCATGTCGAGATCGGCGCCAACACCACGATCGATCGCGGGACGATGGATGATACGGTCGTCGGCGAAGGCACAAAGATCGACAATCAGGTGCAGATCGGCCACAACGTCCGCATCGGACGCCATTGCGCCATCGTTTCTCAGGTCGGCATTGCCGGCAGCACTGTGCTCGGCGATGGCGTGCAGGTCGGCGGGCAGGCTGGACTGAACGGGCATATCAAGATCGGTGACGGAGTGCAGATCGCCGCAAAGAGCGGCGTGATCGGAGACATACCTGCCGGCGAACGCTACGGTGGCGTGCCCGCGCGTCCCATCAACGATTTTCTGCGAGAGACGGCTGCGATTTTGGCGCGATCAACGGGCAGCAAGAAAATGGGAGAAAAGAATGACTGAGGAAGCCAAGACTTTGCTCTCTTCGGCGGATATCAACGAGATCATGAAGCTGCTGCCGCATCGTTATCCGTTCCTGCTTGTTGACCGGATTATCGAGATCGATGGCGACGATTCCGCGATCGGCATCAAGAACGTGACGGCAAGCGAACCGCACTTCACCGGTCACTTTCCGGGGGCGCCGATCATGCCGGGTGTTCTGCTCATCGAGGGCATGGCTCAGACGGCCGGCGCGATCTGCGCCAAGAAGGAAGGTGAGACCGGCAACCTGGTCTACTTCATGACGATCGACAATGCGCGCTTCCGCAAGCCGGTCGTTCCCGGTGATCGCGTCGAATATCACGTGAAGAAACAGAAACAGCGCGGTAACATCTGGAAGTTCCATTGCGATGCTAAGGTCGATGGAGCGCTCGTCGCTGAAGCCGACATCGGGGCGATGATCGTTCGCAAGGATCAGGCATGAGTACGATTGCAGCCACTGCCAGCATTCACGCTATGGCCGTCGTCGAAGATGGCGCCGTGATCGGCGAGAACGTCAAGATCGGCCCTTTTTGCCATGTGGGCCCGAAGGTCGTGCTGGGCGATAACGTGGAACTGCTGACGCACGCGGTTGTGTCCGGCCAGACGACGATCGGCAAGGGCTGCCGCATTTTCCCGATGGCCGTCATCGGCGGCGATCCGCAGAGCGTTCATCATGGCGGCGAAGAGACGACCTTGACGGTTGGCGACAACTGCACTTTCCGCGAAGGCGTGACGGTAAACACGGGTACCGCCGATTTCGGTGGTCGGACGATTGTCGGCAACAACAATCTCTTCCTGGCGAATTCTCATGTCGCGCATGATTGCCGGGTCGGAAACAACGTCATCATGTCCAACAATGTGATGCTGGCGGGCCACGTGACGATCGAGGATCGTGTCATTCTCGGTGGCGGCTGTGCCGTGCATCAGTTCACGCGTGTCGGCCGGCAGGCCTTTGTTGGTGGGCTCTCGGCTGTCAGCTATGATGTCATTCCCTATGGCATGCTCAATGGCAATCCAGGTCTTCTGAGCGGCCTGAACGTCGTTGGCATGACCCGCGCCGGTGTTGACCGGGCGACGATTCATGCCGTGCGCCGCGCCTACAAGGCGATCTTCGAAGGCGACGGTTCGATCCGTGACAACGCCGCCGCGATCAGGGATGAGTATGCCGATTGCGAACAGGTCATGCAGATTCTCGATTTCATTGCCGCCGAAAGCGATCGCGCGCTTTCCTCTCCGACGAGGGGACAGAAAGGGTGATGCTTGGCTCTCGCTGGTGACATGGCAAAAGGCCGCTTGGCAATCATCGCGGGCAGTGGCCTTCTGCCGTCTCATGTCGCCACCGCGGCGCGGCAAGCAGGTGAGAATCCCTTCATTGTTGCGCTGAAGAACGAGGCCGACCGTTCTTGGGAAGGCTTTGACCACGCCGTCATCGGCGTCGGCGATTTCGCTGCTCTCAATCGCATCTTTGAAAGCAACGGCATAGACCGCGTCGTCATGTCTGGCGCTGTACGCCGGCGCCCGGAGTGGCGGGAAGTCCGGCCGACGCTGAAGACTCTGGTGAAATTGCCGTCGACGATCCGTACGCTGCTCGCTGGCGGCGACGATACGGTGCTGCGCATGGTAATCACCTTGATTGAAGAGAATGGACGCCGGGTCGTCGGCGCGCACGAGATCGCACCGGATCTGCTTGCATCGGTCGGTCCATTGGGCGCCGTGCAGCCAAGCGCCGACGACACGAAGGACATAATACGTGCAGCCGAAGCGGCCGATGCGCTCGGTAGGCTGGACGTTGGTCAGGGGTCGGTTTCAGTCGGCGGCCGCATCGTTGCGCTCGAAGGTGTGGAAGGCACGGACAGCATGCTGGAGCGTGTCGCGAACCTGCGGTCGGCCGGGCGAATTTCCGCGCGCCGGCGCGGAGTGCTCGTGAAACTCTGCAAGCCTCAGCAGGATATCCGCGCCGACCTGCCATCGATCGGTATTTCGACGATCGAGAACCTGCGCCAGGCGGGACTGGCCGGCGTGACCGTTGAAGCGGGCCGCTCGCTGATCCTTGAGCGTGACGCTGTCATCAAGGCCGCGGATGAGGCTGGTATTTTCGTGTGCGGACTGGATAGGGGATTGCCATCCTGGGGGTTAGTGTGAGCGAGGCTTCGCTAAAAGTTGCTATCGTCGTTGGGGAGGTTTCGGGCGATCTTCTGGGCGCGGACCTGGTCGCGGCCCTAAAGCAGCAGTATCAAGGTCGCGTGGAGCTGATCGGCGTCGGCGGCGAGGGGCTGGACGCGCAGGGCCTGCGCTCGCTTTTCGATTTCTCCGAACTGTCGGTCATGGGCATCACGCAAGTGCTTTCGAACCTGCCGCGGCTGGTTCGACGCATTCGAGAGACGGCGGCGGCGATCATCGCGGCAAAGCCGGATGTGCTTATTATCGTCGACAGTCCCGATTTCACCCATAGGGTCGCCAAGCGCGTGCGCGCGGCGCTGCCTGAACTGCCCGTCGTCAATTATGTCTGTCCAAGCGTATGGGCGTGGAAGGAATACCGCGCGCAGCGCATGCTCTCGTACGTCGACCAGGTGCTGGCAGTCTTGCCATTCGAGCCGGAAGTGATGCGCAAGCTGGGTGGTCCGCCGACAATCTACGTTGGTCACCGTTTGACCGCCGATCCGAACCTGGTGGACGCACGACGCCAGCGGGCGCAGACGAAACCGCGAAGTGAAACCGACCGCAAGACGGTGATGTTGCTGCCCGGTTCGCGTTCGTCGGAGATCATGAAGCTGCTGCCGCATTTTGGCGATGCCGTGAGCGAGCTGGTGGCGCGCAACGGTGACGTGCGCTTCGTTTTGCCGACCATGCCACGACGCGAATCCATGATCCGTGATCTCGTCAAGGATTGGACGACCAAGCCGGAGATCCTGACGGGGGTGGAGGCGAAGTGGCAGGCATTCGCTGAAGCGGATGCGGCCATGGCCGCGTCCGGGACTGTCGTGCTGGAGCTCGCGCTGACCGGTGTTCCCTGCATTTCGGCCTACAAGACCGACTGGATCATCAAGCTCATGACCAGCAAGATCAAGACGTGGAGCGCGGCCCTTCCGAACCTGATCACGGACTACACTGTCGTGCCCGAATATATCAATGAAGTCGTCCGAGGCGGCAGCTTTGCACGCTGGATGGAGAAGCTTTCGGCAGACACCTTGCCGCGACAGGCGATGATGGAGGGGTTTGACACCCTCTGGCAGAGGATGCAGACCGAAAAGCCGCCGGGAGAATACGCGGCTGAGATCGTTCTCGACGTCCTTCAAAAGAAAAAGCCCGGCCATTTCTGACCGGGCTCTTTGCTGTCTGCTGTCGCGGTTTAGCGCTTGGAGACCGGCAGGTAATCGCGCTGTGGCTCGCCGATGTAGAGCTGGCGCGGACGGCCGATACGCTGCTCCGGGTCTTCGATCATCTCGTTCCACTGTGCAATCCAGCCGACCGTGCGGGCCAGAGCAAACAGCACGGTGAACATGGTCGTGGGGAAGCCCAGAGCCTTGAGCGTGATGCCGGAGTAGAAGTCGATATTCGGATAGAGCTTCTTTTCGATGAAGTATTCATCAGTGAGAGCGATACGCTCCAGTTCCATTGCTACCTCGAGCAAAGGGTCGTCCTTGACGCCGAGTTCGCCGAGAACCTCGTGTGTCGTCTTCTGCATGATCTTGGCGCGCGGATCGTAGTTCTTGTAGACGCGATGACCGAAGCCCATGAGACGGAACGGATCGTTCTTGTCCTTGGCGCGGGCTATGTATTCGGGAATACGGTCGACGGTGCCGATCTCGGTCAGCATGTTCAGCGCTGCTTCATTGGCGCCGCCGTGAGCCGGGCCCCAGAGGCAGGCAATGCCGGCGGCGATGCAGGCGAACGGGTTTGCGCCCGATGAGCCGGCGAGGCGGACCGTCGAGGTCGATGCATTCTGCTCGTGGTCGGCGTGCAGGATGAAGATGCGGTCCATGGCGCGGGACAGCACCGGATTGACGACATATTCTTCGCACGGAACAGCAAAGCACATGCGCAGGAAGTTCGAGGCGTAGTCGAGATCGTTCTTCGGGTAAACGAAGGGCTGGCCGACGTGATACTTGTAGGCCATGGCCGCAAGTGTCGGCATCTTGGCGATCATGCGCAGGCTTGCGACCATGCGCTGATGCGGATCCGTGATGTCGGTGGAGTCGTGGTAGAAGGCCGACAATGCACCGACGCAGCCGCACATGACGGCCATCGGATGCGCATCGCGGCGGAAGCCCGTGAAGAACCGACTCATCTGCTCATGCACCATCGTGTGATGCGTGACGCGATAGTCGAAATCCTTCTTCTGCGCAGCGGTCGGCAGTTCGCCATAGAGGAGCAGGTAGCAGACCTCGAGGAAGTCGCCATGCTCGGCAAGTTGCTCGATCGGATAACCGCGATGTAGCAGTACGCCGGCATCACCATCGATGTAGGTGATTTTCGATTCACAGGATGCGGTCGAGGTAAAACCAGGATCGTACGTGAAGGAAGCCGTGTGCTTGTACAGGGCGCCGATATCAATGACGTCAGGGCCGATCGTGCCGCTCTTGACGGCGAGATCGACTGATTTATCACCGATTTTCAGTGTTGCGCTTTGTTCCGTCATTCTGATCCTCCAAACTGGCGGTTGGCGCCATAAAAGCGCCATAGGGTTAAGCGTCGTCGACGATAGCTATATGATCGCGCGCCTAATGCCAAGTTCCCGTGACGCCATTTTGTGCATCGCAGTATCAACTTTTGGGCACTCCTGCGATGAGCCCTGCGCATAGCAGAAGCTGATGATTATCCTTGGCTTTTCTGGCTTCCGATTCTCCTTCGGATTTCAATCGATTATTGTTGCCTGAAGCCTGAAGAACTTGCATTGTGGTTGCAAGGGCGGCTGTTTTTGGGCGCAGATGCATGCCGGGGTTGAAGCCACTTTGTGAGGCAGGCCCCTCGGCGCGGATGCGCTTGCTCGCATGGCAGAGCGTTCTTTTCTTCGGGCTCAATCTGCTTAGAAGCCTCCGCGCGCCTTCAGCACGCAATCACTCGTCTCCTGGGCAACGTGGTTTACGACCGCGCCGCCCGGCTGCTCTTCGTGTTTTCGTCGCGCTGTGGCGACGGAGATGGATCATGGGCGGTTCTTCGTATTTTCTCCGGTCTTCCTCGGGCCGACGCCGTCCTCTGGTTTGAGCTCGCAAGTGACCCGCCAATGATCCGCCTGGGGGCATGGTTTGTTGCGTTCGCCCTGATTGCACCGGCCGCAGTCCCCGGGGCGCCGCCGACTGATCCGAAATCTTGCGCTGGCGGGCGTATTGGTGTCGTGGGAACGCTTTCCGCCCAGTTCGAAGCACGGAGTAGGGCGACCGTCATATTGGACGCGCGTATAATCACGACGATCACGGGCTGCGTTGAGCGTCGGGAAGGGGATCGCCGTGACCGCTGGCACTGCATCAATTCCACCTCGGCGATGCAATATCACCCCTGTCCGGCGGCGGACAGCGAAGGCCAAGCTCAAAGACTCTCGGCTGAGGAATTGCGCAATGCCCGCAATACGTTGCGGCAGGCCTCTGCGACGGGCGCTGAAGACCGCCTTGTTTCCCTGAAAACGCCTGGTGCACCGCCACGCACGATAGCAGCTACGTTCTGACAATCGTCGAAAACCCTGCTTACTTCGGCGCTGCGCGCGATACCGCCGATATCGTCGTGACGCCCGCTCGCCTGCGTGCGACCGAATGCCGGCCGGACGCACTGCTATTCACCGGAGAAATCCTGCGTCGCGGCTCTGGCGCCGCCGAGATACGCAAAGACGAACAGGGAACACCATCGTGTCACCGCCTACTACCACGCTTGACCGCCCCTGGATGCGGCATTGGGCATACAACTGGCGAAGCGGCACGTTTGACGGTGAGCCGCCTGTCGTCAATGATAACGACGAATGAGCCCGACGAGCTTGCCCTGAACCTTGACGCGGTCGGGTCCAAAAATACGCGTTTCATAAGCCGGGTTCGCGGCCTCGAGCGCAATGGAGGCGCCCTTCCGGCGGAAGCGCTTGAGGGTCGCTTCTTCGTCATCGACGAGCGCGACAACGATGTCGCCGGGATTTGCGGTGCTGCCATTGCGAATGATCACCGTGTCGCCATCGAAAATGCCGGCTTCGATCATCGAGTCGCCCTTGACCTCAAGCGCATAGTGCTCGCCCGGGCCAAGCATGTCGGCCGGAACGGTGATGTCGTGAGTATTGTTCTGGATTGCCGAAATCGGCACGCCGGCGGCGATCCGTCCCATAACCGGTACCGAGGCGGAATTGCCGTTGTCGGCATGTGCTGCCGGCTTCGGCGGCGCAACAAGCTGCGGTTTGCCGAGGCTGCCTTCGATGACGCTCGGCGAAAAGCCGCGGCGTGGTTGCAAGCTCGGGTTATATGCCTCCGGAAGCTTGATGACCTCCAGGGCGCGGGCCCGATTCGGCAGTCGGCGAATGAAGCCACGTTCTTCGAGCGCTGTAATCAGCCGGTGAATGCCTGACTTCGACGCGAGGTCCAAGGCATCTTTCATTTCATCGAAAGAAGGGGGGACACCGGACTCCTTCATTCGCTCGTGAATGAAGAGAAGAAGCTCCTGTTGTTTACGCGTCAGCATCGAAGTTGAACCCCAGAGTCGTGAAACAAAGCCAGAACAGACACTATATGTTCCATATGTGTTCCGCAAGTGCCTAAATTTTCGTAAAACTTGCCCGCAACTTGTTCAGTTTTCTCAGTTCATTTGACTGAAAGCGCCGAAGGGGGTTGCATTGTCCTGCGACCCGGCGCACATCTTCGCAAATTCCGGAGAGTTTGCTATGAGCGAAGCACATCCGCTGGACCACATCGTGCTGCCGGTCTCCAATATTGGACTCGCGCGCGAACGTCTCGGAAAACTTGGGTTCACCATCGCGCCCGATGCCCGGCATCCGTTTGGAACAGAGAACGCCTGCATATTCTTCTCCGACGAAACTTACCTAGAGCCCCTGGGGGTCGCCAGCGCGGAACTGCACGAGGCGTCGGCGAAGAAAGGGAATGTCTTCACCGCGCGTGACCGCGCCTTTCGGTTTCGATGCGGGGACGATGGATTCTCTGCCGTGGTCTTCGCGACCGCAGATGCCGATCGCGACCACGCCCGGTTCCTTTCCGAAAGGATCAATGGCGGCGAGATGCTACAGTTCGAGCGACCGATGAAGATGCCCGATGGCTCGGAGGCCACAGCCGCGTTCAAGCTCGCTTTCGCGGTGGATCTGCGGGCTCCGGATTTCTTCTTTTTCACGTGTCAACGCGTCAATCCGCTGCCGGCCGATCGAAAAGCGCTGCAAGTGCACGCGAACGGCGTCCATGGGATTGCAGAGATCGCTCTGGTTTCGCCAGATCCGAAGGCGTTCGGATCATTCGTGCGCGCAGCGGCGCACGGCCCGGGGATTGTCAACGACGCCTTCGGCGTGAGCGTCGCCGCTCCGAATGCCAGGATCAGCGTTCTATCCCCCGATGGATTGTATGCCTATTTCGACCTTCCTGCAGCGTCCACCGATCGCGGCTTGCGCGGCATCGCCATCGTCTTCAAGGTTGGCGATCTCGCCGTGACAGAAGCGCATTTGGCTGCTAACGGGATGACCTACACGCGCAAAAACAATCGAATTCTGGTGAAGGCGGCTCCCGGGCAGGGCGCGCTCTTCGCCTTTGAGGAGAAACGATGAGCCAGACAAAGTCCGAAGTCGTGGTTGGCGAAGGCGCCGGCTGCGTCACCTTTTCCAATGCCGGCCAGCTGTCGCTGATTGCTGGGCCCTGCCAGATGGAGAGCCGTGACCATGCCTTCATGGTCGCGGGCGTGCTAAAGGAACTCTGCGACAAGCTTGGTCTCGGCCTCGTCTACAAGTCCTCCTTCGACAAGGCGAACCGCACCTCGCTGTCGGCTCAGCGTGGGATCGGCCTCGAAACGGCGCTTGAGGTCTTTGCAGACCTCAAGAAGGAATACGGCTTTCCGGTCCTGACTGACATCCACACCGAGGAGCAGTGCGCCGAGGTGGCGACCGTCGTCGACATCCTGCAGATCCCGGCCTTCCTCAGCCGCCAGACCGACCTGCTGGTCGCTGCCGCCAAGACCGGCCGCACCATCAACGTCAAGAAGGGCCAGTTCCTTGCTCCTTGGGACATGAAGAATGTCCTCAACAAGCTGAACTCGACCGGCAACCCCAATATCCTGCTGTGCGAGCGTGGCGCCTCCTTCGGCTACAACACGCTGGTTTCGGACATGCGTTCGCTGCCGATCATGGCGGCGATGGGCGCTCCCGTGATCTTTGACGCCACGCATTCGGTGCAGCAGCCAGGCGGGCAGGGCGGCTCAACCGGCGGCCAGCGCGAATTCGTGGAGACGCTGGCACGGGCAGCCGTTGCCGTTGGCGTCGCCGGCGTCTTCATCGAAACACACGAAGACCCTGACAATGCGCCGTCCGACGGGCCGAACATGGTTCGCCTGAAGGATATGCCGCGGCTACTCGAAAAGCTGCTGGCTTTCGACGTGATCGCCAAGGCGGCCTGAAACCTGCAGAAAGTGCCGGCCGTCAACCGGCAAGCGCCATCCGTTTGTGGGAGGGATATCCCTTGGTCACGGAGTTGTCCGTATCGTCGAGACGGAAACGAGACAGCAGGTGATTGAGGTGCACTGCCTCGGCGCCGAGCTCTCGGCAGGCGGCGCTGGTTTGCTCGACCATCGCCGCGTTCTGCTGCGTGACGCTGTCCATCGTGTTGACCGCGGCGTTGACTTCCAGGAGCGCGGTGGTTTGTTCGGAGGAAGAACGCACGATCCCCTCGATCAGCGCAGTGACCATCAGAACCTGCTGATCGATATTGCTGAGCGCTTCGCCTGTGCGGTTGACGAGGCCAACGCCTGCTGAAACCTGGCTGGAAGACCTCTCGATCAACTGTTTGATTTCTTTCGCCAGATTGGCGGAGCGACCGGCAAGGTCGCGCACTTCCTGCGCAACGACGGCAAAGCCTTTTCCGGCCTCACCTGCACGGGCGGCCTCCACACCGGCATTGAGCGCGAGGAGGTTGGTCTGGAAGGCGATTTCGTCGATGACGTTGATGATCTCGCCGATCTGCGCGGATGATGTCTCGATCTTCTCCATCGCGGCCACCGCCTCGTGCACGACGGTTGCCGAGTAGCTGGCGCTTTCCTTCGTCGCCGTCATCACCGCGTTCGCTTCATTGGCCCGTTCCGATGAGTTCTTGACGGTGACGGTGATCTGGTCGAGCGCGGAGGCTGCCTGCTCCAGCGAGGCGGCCTGATGCTCCGTTCGCCGGGCCAGATCATCCGTGCTCGAGGCGATTTCGCTCGAGCCGGTCCTTACCGTATTCGTGACGGCCGAGATTTCCTTCATTGCGCCGAAAAGCGTGCGGATGCTCGAGTTGAACTCGTGGCGCAGCTTTTCGTAGGCGGCTTCGAAGGGTTCGCTGAGCTGGACAGTGAGGTCGCCGCCGGAAAGGCGCTCCAGACCGCGGCTCAGGCTTGCAATGACGCGCTCGCGGGCGGCTTCCTCTTCTGCCTTGGTCGCGGCAAGCACCGCATCACGCTGTGCCTGCACCCGGCGTTCAGCATCTTGGCGCTCGCGGATATTGTTTCGCTCTTCGGCAGATTGACGGAAGACGGTGACGGCGCGCGCCATCGCGCCGATCTCGTCGGCGCGGCGGCTGAAGGGCACTTCCTTCGAATAATCGCCACCGGCAAGGATCGCCATATAGTCGCGCATCGCCGAGAGCGGCACGATAGCGCGTCGACGGAAGGCATAGAGGCCGCCGAGCAACAGGCAAAACGAGACAGCGGCTGCCGCAAGTGTGATCGTGGAAAGGATGCGGGTTTGTTCGGCAGCATCCTTTTCGGCAGCAGCAAGGAAGGCGTTCGCCATGTCCACGAGCTTGTTGACGGCCTCTTCATGAATATGGAAATTCGTTGAAAGCTTCTCGAAGGCCGCCGGGATGACGGCAGCGTCGTTCTTGAGAATGGCCGGGGCGAGTTCTTCCGCCATCACCTTCCAGAAGACGTCGCCTTTGACGAGGACGTCGTTCAGGAGTTTTTCCTTGAGATCGGCGCTGAGCGCCGTTTCCGACCAATATTTGCGGCGATCCTCATAGGCGGGCTTCAGGACAGTCTGGATGCGCTCGATATTCTTCCGCGCGACTTCAGGACGCTGCACCGCCTCAAGTGCAAGCATGTAGGATTCGACGATGTAGAGAGGCGGCGGCAGGATATCGGCGACGAGATCCTTGCCGTAGACGATCTGCTTATACATTTCGCCGTTCACCCGCAGCTTGTTGAAGGCGTAATTCTGTATGCCGATCGAAGTGATCAATCCCGCGGTGACGACGGCCGCGAAGATGGCAAGGCTGCGAGCAATATTGAGTTTCATCCGGCGCCCCGTAAATTTTAATAGTGAACAGGTGTTGTTTATTGAAATGGCTTGGGATTTGGAGGGAACTTAAAAGCCCTAAGCAGGCGGGTTTGAACCGCACAAGGAAGTGCATCATGCAATACTACTTGCCGGCGGACAGGCAGTATTTCCTTATTGAGGATTAATTGTACTATTGATTGGTTACCGATCGATAAATGTGCAACCACATCGAATACTGTGACTTGTTTTTTAAAACCTGTAGTTTCGAAACACTGGAGCAGGGCAGCAGAAAGATGGAGGGGCAAGCCTCTTCAAAAGCCTGACATATTCGCGCGATAGGTCGTGACATGCCGTGTGTCGTCGGTGTGGCATTGTAATTTGCGTGCCTTCGATTAAACAGGCTTCGAACGATTTATCCACCCTCGAGCAGGAAGAGCCGATGACCGCAATTACCGACATTATCGCCCGCGAGATTCTCGACAGCCGTGGTAACCCGACCGTCGAAGTCGATGTCTATCTCGAAGATGGCAGCATGGGCCGCGCGGCGGTGCCGTCGGGCGCTTCGACCGGTGCTCACGAAGCAGTCGAAGTGCGCGATGGCGGCAAGCGCTATCTCGGCAAGGGTGTTGAAAAGGCCGTCGAAGCCGCCAACACGGAGATCTTCGACGCGATCGGTGGTATCGACGCCGAAAACCAGATCCAGATCGACAACATCATGATCGAGCTGGACGGCACGCCGAACAAGGCGCGTCTTGGCGCCAACGCCATCCTCGGCGTCTCGCTCGCCGTTGCCAAGGCGGCAGCACAGGCTTCCGGCCTGCCGCTCTACCGCTACGTCGGCGGCGCCAGCGCCCACCTCCTGCCGGTTCCGATGATGAACATCATCAACGGTGGTGCGCATGCCGACAACCCAATCGACTTCCAGGAATTCATGATCCTGCCGGTCGGCGCCGATTCCATCCGTGAAGCCGTTCGCATGGGCTCGGAAGTCTTCCACGTCCTTAAGAAGGAATTGTCAGCTCAAGGTCACAACACCAACGTCGGCGACGAAGGTGGCTTCGCGCCGGGCTTGAAGAGCGCGCCTGAAGCCCTCGACTTCATCATGAAGTCGATTGAGAAAGCCGGCTACAAGCCGGGCGACGACATCAGCCTCGGCCTTGACTGCGCCTCGACGGAATTCTTTAAGGACGGCAAGTACGTTCTCGAAGGTGAAGGCCGGACGCTGGAATCGGGCGCCATGGCCGAATATCTTGCTCAGCTCGCGGCCCAGTACCCGATCATCTCGATCGAAGACGGCATGGCCGAAGACGATTGGGACGGCTGGAAGGCTCTGACGGATCTGGCTGGGAAGAAGGTTCAGCTGGTCGGCGACGATCTCTTCGTTACCAACTCAGCCCGTCTTCGTGACGGCATCCGCATGGGTGTTGCCAACTCGATCCTCGTCAAGGTCAACCAGATCGGCTCGCTGACGGAAACGCTCGATGCCGTCAACACCGCGCACAAGGCTGCCTACACCGCCGTCATGTCGCACCGTTCGGGCGAAACCGAAGACTCTACGATTGCAGATCTGGCTGTCGCCACGAACTGCGGTCAGATCAAGACTGGCTCGCTGTCGCGCTCGGACCGCCTGGCAAAGTACAACCAGCTGATCCGCATCGAAGAAGGCCTCGGCCCGCAGGCCCGCTATGCCGGCCGTTCGATCATCCGCGGCTAATCGCATCTGATTTTTAACGACTTCGAACCCGCGCCTCAAAAGGCGCGGGTTTTTTCTTGCCCGATTTTTCATAGTCAACGGACAGTTAATCTCTGCCCGGTAGGCTTGAACGCATCGAGGTAATGCGTTCGAGCGTGCGTTTATGTGGACAAAGCATCACAAGAAGAAAAAGATCGGTCGTTTCGTGGTTCCGGCGATGACGATCGCGTTTCTTTCCTACTTCGGCTATCATTGCGTTCATGGTGATTACGGTCTGCGGGCAACCGAGGGGTTCGAGCGCCAGCGGATAGCGCGCGAAAGGGAGTTGGCGGTTCTGAAAGGCAAGCGCGAGCACCTCGAAAAGCAGGTCGCGCTGCTGAGCGACGGTTCGATGGACAAGGACATGCTGGACGAGAAAGCGCGTCTTCAGCTGAATGTTTCTCGTGCCGACGAGATCGTGATATTCAATCACTATTCCAATTAACCGAAATTGAGTTAATCTCGATAAATGCTTATTTATCAGTAATTTACTGACGAATACGAGCCATGCATTTATGGCATTGCTGCGGCGAAATTTCTTCCCTATGGTACGCGCCACCAAAGAACCGACAAACCCACAGGGAGGGTTGAATGGCGCCGCGAAAAACCGCGACCGTTTCCAGCCGTAAAACTAGCGCAAAGCCGGCAAACAAGGCATCCAATGGTGGTCCTGTTGCTGATTTTACGCGCGATGAGGAGCTGAAGGCCTATCGCGAGATGCTGCTGATCCGCCGCTTCGAGGAGAAGGCCGGACAGCTCTACGGCATGGGCTTCATTGGCGGTTTCTGTCACCTCTACATCGGCCAGGAAGCTGTGGTCGTCGGTATGCAGATGGCCCAGAAGGAAGGCGATCAGGTTATAACCGCCTATCGCGACCATGGCCACATGCTGGCCACCGGCATGAGCGCGCGCGGCGTCATGGCCGAACTGACCGGACGCCGCAGCGGTTATTCGCGCGGCAAGGGCGGCTCGATGCACATGTTCTCTAAGGAGAAGCATTTTTACGGCGGTCATGGCATCGTCGGTGCCCAGGTCTCGCTCGGAACGGGCCTCGCCTTCGCCAACCGCTACCGCGGCAATGACAGCGTCTCCGTCGCCTATTTCGGTGATGGTGCCGCCAACCAGGGCCAGGTCTACGAGAGCTTCAATATGGCTGCTCTCTGGAAGCTCCCGATCATCTATATCGTCGAAAACAACCGCTACGCCATGGGCACGTCGACTGCGCGCGCTACCGCGCAGTCGAACTACTCGCTCCGTGGCTCCGGTTTCGGCATCCCCGGCGTCCAGGTCGATGGCATGGATGTCCGTGCGGTGAAGGCTGCAGCGGATGAAGCGCTCGAGCATTGCCGTTCGGGCAAGGGGCCGATCATCCTCGAGATGCTCACCTACCGTTACCGCGGCCACTCGATGTCCGACCCGGCGAAGTACCGCACCAAGGAGGAAGTGCAGAAGATGCGCTCCGAGCAGGATCCGATCGAACAGGTGCGTGCGCGCCTACTCGAAAAGGGCTGGGCCTCCGAAGACGATCTGAAGGCGATCGACAAGGACGTCCGCGATGTCGTTGCTGATAGCGCCGACTTCGCCCAGTCCGATCCGGAGCCGGATGCATCCGAGCTCTATACTGACATTCTGCTCTAATCGGGGAGGGACGACCCATGCCAATCGATATTCTCATGCCCGCCCTCTCTCCGACGATGGAAGAAGGCACGCTTTCCAAGTGGCTCAAGCAGGAAGGCGATACCGTCAAGTCAGGTGACGTCATTGCCGAGATCGAAACCGACAAGGCGACGATGGAAGTCGAAGCCGTTGATGAAGGCGTCATCGGTAAGCTGCTGGTGCCGGCCGGTACCGAAAATGTGAAGGTCAACGCCAAGATCGCAGTCCTGCTGCAGGACGGCGAGTCGGCCTCCGATATTTCGGCAGCACCTGCCGCGCCTGCTCCCGCCGCCGCTGCCCCACAGGTGGAAGAAAAGCCGGCTGCTGCTCCTGTTCCAGCCGAGCCGAAGGCAACCGTGCAGAACGATCCGGAAATTCCGGCCGGTACCGAAATGGTCTCGATGACCGTTCGCGAAGCGCTTCGCGATGCCATGGCGGAAGAAATGCGGGCTGACGAGAGCGTTTTCGTCATGGGCGAGGAAGTTGCCGAGTACCAGGGCGCCTACAAGGTCACACAGGGCCTCCTGCAGGAGTTCGGTGCGCGCCGCGTCATCGATACGCCGATCACCGAGCACGGCTTTGCCGGCGTCGGCGTCGGTGCTGCGATGTCTGGCCTGAAGCCGATCGTCGAGTTCATGACCTTCAACTTCGCTATGCAGGCGATCGACCAGATCATCAACTCGGCTGCCAAGACGCTCTACATGTCCGGCGGCCAGATGGGCGCCCCGATCGTGTTCCGCGGCCCGAACGGCGCTGCTGCCCGCGTCGGCGCCCAGCACAGCCAGGATTACTCGGCCTGGTACAGCCAGATCCCGGGCCTCAAGGTCGTCATGCCTTATACAGCATCCGACGCCAAGGGCCTGCTGAAAGCTGCCATCCGCGATCCGAACCCGGTCGTCTTCCTCGAAAACGAAATTCTCTACGGTCAGCATTTCGACGTGCCGAAGATAGATAATTTCGTCCTGCCGATCGGCAAGGCGCGCATTCATCGTCCGGGCAAGGACGTGACGATCGTCTCCTTCGGTATCGGCATGACCTATGCGGTCAAGGCTGTCGCCGAACTCGAAAAGATCGGCATCGACGCCGAACTGATCGACCTGCGCACGCTGCGCCCGATGGATATTCCCACCGTGATCGAATCGGTCAAGAAGACCGGCCGTCTGGTCACTGTCGAGGAAGGCTATCCCCAGAACTCCGTCGGCACCGAAATTGCCACCCGCGTCATGCAGCAGGCCTTCGATTATCTCGACGCGCCGGTTCTGACGGTCGCCGGCAAGGACGTTCCGATGCCTTATGCCGCCAACCTCGAGAAGCTCGCTCTCCCGAATGTTGGTGAAGTCGTCGATGCCGTGAAGGCCGTTTGCTACAAGTAACAAGGGGAGGGTATTTCGATGCCTATCAACATCACGATGCCTTCCCTGTCTCCGACCATGGAAGAGGGCAACCTCGCCAAGTGGCTGGTCAAGGAAGGCGACACGGTCAAGTCGGGTGACGTCATTGCAGAGATCGAGACCGACAAGGCGACGATGGAAGTCGAAGCCGTCGATGAGGGCACCGTTGCCAAGATCGTCGTTCCGGCCGGCACTGAAGGCGTCAAGGTCAATGCCTTGATCGCCGTGCTCGCAGCGGAAGGTGAAGACGTGTCCGCCGCTGCCAGCGGGGCAGGCTCCGCTGCTCTGGCTCCAAAGGTCGATGGCGCGGCAGCGCCGAAGGTTGAAGCCGCACCGGCATCCGCCGCTCAGGCGCCGGCGGCCGCCGCTCCTGCTCCGGTCGTTGCACCCGCAGCCGCTCCGGCAAGTGGCAATCGCGCCTTCTCCTCGCCGCTCGCGCGTCGTCTGGCGAAGGAAGCCGGTATCGATCTGTCTGGCATCGCCGGCTCCGGTCCGCATGGCCGCGTCGTCAAGAGCGACGTGGAAGCCGCTGTCACAGGTGGTGGTGCCAAGGCTGCTGCGGCCGCCGCTGCCACGCAAGCTGCTGCACCGGCTCCGGCTGCTGCACCCAAGGGCGCTTCGGAAGAAGCCGTTCTCAAGCTGTTCGAGCCTGGCTCCTACGAGCTTGTGCCGCATGACGGCATGCGCAAGGTCATCGCCAAGCGCCTCGTCGAATCCAAGCAGACGGTGCCGCACTTCTACGTCACCGTCGATTGCGAGCTCGATGCGCTACTGGCGCTGCGCGCCCAGCTCAACGACGCGGCTCCCCGCAAGGATGGCGGCGCCTCCTACAAGCTGTCCGTCAACGACATGGTCATCAAGGCCATGGCTCTGGCGCTGCGCGATGTTCCGGATGCCAACGTCTCCTGGACCGAGGCCAACATGGTCAAGCACAAGCACGCCGATGTCGGCGTTGCGGTCTCGATCCCGGGCGGTCTGATCACGCCGATCATCCGCAAGGCCGAGGAAAAGACCCTGTCGGTGATCTCCAACGAGATGCGCGACCTTGGCAAGCGTGCAAAGGATCGCAAGCTGAAGCCTGAGGAATATCAGGGCGGCACGACGTCTGTTTCGAACATGGGCATGATGGGCGTGAAGAACTTCGCAGCCGTCATCAACCCGCCGCATGCAACGATCCTTGCCGTCGGCGCTGGCGAGCAGCGTGTCATCGTCCGCAAGGGCGAAATGGTGATCGCAACCGTGATGAGCGTCACGCTTTCGACCGACCATCGCTGCGTCGATGGTGCGCTCGGTGCCGAGCTGTTGCAAGCGTTCAAGGGCTACATCGAAAATCCGATGGGTATGCTCGTCTGAGACCGGAGCGGAGGCGGAAATGACGAAGACCGTTCTTTGCTATGGTGACTCGCTGACCTGGGGTTATGACGCCGATACGATCGGGCGTCATGACTACAAGGATCGCTGGCCAAGTGCGCTCCAGGCGGCACTCGGCAACGAGGTGCGTGTTATCGCCGAAGGATTGAATGGACGGACAACCGCCTTCGACGACCACCTCGCCGACTGCGACCGGAACGGCGCGCGCATCCTGCCGACGATCCTGCAGACGCATGCGCCGCTTGATCTTGTCATTCTGCTTCTCGGCACCAACGACATGAAGCCGGTCGTGGCTGGATCGGCTTTTGCCGCCTGCCAGGGCATCGCACGGCTGGTGCGGTTGATCCGCAATCATGCCTGGCCGTTCGAATTCGATGGGCCTGACATCCTGATCGTTGCGCCACCGAAGATTCGCGAGACGGCCAACGTGCCCTTCGCGGCCTCGTTTGTCGGTGGCATCGAGGAATCGACAAAGCTTCCGACGCTCTATCGTGATCTCGCGGACGAACTCGGCTGCGGCTTCTTCGATGGCAATTCGGTGGCGAAGACGACGCCGGTCGATGGCATCCACCTTGACGCTGAAAATACCCGCGCTCTCGGGCGCGGCATGGAATCGACTGTGCGGATGATGCTGGGGCTTTGAGCATGAGATCCTTCGTTTCGCTTCGGCTCGCCGCGCGGGAGGATGCGACGGAGCTGGCGCCTCTCACGGCTTCGCCTCTTGGCTTTCGCTCACGGAGCAAGGAAGCGGCGGTGGCGGCGACACCCCGATGCAGCGCGGACGGCGGAAGCCGCGCGGCGACGATGGGCAAGGCAACTGGCGCGATGCCGTGATTGGCGAGGCTCATGGCGAGATCGCGGGAGCCGCGATCGGCTACGGACTAGATGAAGGCATACGCAACATTCCGGCGGATCGCCCGGCGCTGAAACCGGTTATCGATCTGCAGCAGATGGTGATTGGAAGCTGGTTTATCGGAACGCTCGGTGTCCACAGCCATTGCGCGGCATCGGGATCGGTCGAAGGCTTCTGGAGGATCAGATCGAGCGGGCAAAAACCGCGCCGGTCAGTCTGATCACAGCAAGTTACAACCAAGCGGCTCCGTCGCTTTACAAGAACAATGGATTTTCGGAGACGGCGCGCGCTGATGCCGTGGCGTTCTTCGAAAACGGCAGAAAACACGAGTGGGTGCTACTCACCCGCGACGCCCGATAGCAAAGGCAGGAAAACATGGCTGAGAATTACGACGTCATCATCATCGGCTCCGGACCGGGGGGCTACGTCGCCGCCGTGCGCGCCAGCCAGCTGGGCCTCAAGACCGCGATCGTGGAACGCGAGCATCTGGGCGGCATCTGCCTGAACTGGGGCTGCATCCCGACCAAGGCTTTGTTGCGCTCGGCCGAAATTCTCGACCATTCCAACCACCTCAAGGATTACGGCCTCGTGCTGGAAGGCAAGGTCAGCGCCGACGTCAAGGCTGTCGTCGCCCGTTCGCGCGGCGTGTCGGCGCGCCTGAACGGTGGTGTCGGCTTCCTGATGAAGAAGAACAAGGTCGATGTGATCTGGGGCGAAGCCAAGATCACCAAACCCGGCGAAATCGTCGTCGGCAAGTCTTCCAAGCCTGTCGTCGAGCCGCAGAACCCGGTGCCGAAGAACGTCAAGGGCGAGGGCACCTACACCGCCAAGCACATCATCGTTGCGACTGGTGCCCGTCCGCGCGCGCTGCCTGGCATCGAGCCGGACGGCAAGCTGATCTGGACCTATTTCGAAGCGCTGAAGCCGGATGTGCTGCCGAAGTCGCTGATCGTTATGGGCTCGGGCGCCATCGGAATCGAATTCGCAAGCTTCTACCGCTCCATGGGCGTCGATGTGACTGTTGTCGAAGTCATGCCGACGATTATGCCGGTCGAAGATGCGGAAGTCACCACGATCGCCCGCAAGCAGCTGGAAAAACGCGGCCTGAAAATCTTCACGAGCGCCAAGGTCGCGAAGGTCGAAAAGTCCGCCAACAGCGTCACCGCGCATGTCGAGACGTCGGACGGCAAGGTGCAGCAGATTACGGCTGATCGGATGATCTCGGCCGTCGGCGTTCAGGGCAACATCGAAAACCTCGGGTTGGAGGCAGTCGGCGTCAAGACGGATCGCAGCTGCATCGTGATCGACGGCTACGGCAAGACCAACGTGGCAGGCATCTATGCGATCGGCGACGTTGCCGGTCCACCGATGCTCGCCCACAAGGCTGAGCACGAGGGCGTCGTCTGCGTCGAGAAGATCGCGGGTCTGCCGAACGTTCACGCCACCGACAAGAACAAGGTCCCGGGCTGCACCTACTGCAACCCGCAGGTCGCCTCGGTAGGCCTCACTGAAGCCAAGGCCAAGGAGCAGGGCCGCGACATCCGTGTCGGCCGGTTCTCCTTTGCGGCCAACGGCAAGGCGATCGCGCTCGGAGAAGACCAGGGTCTCTGCAAGGTGATCTTCGACAAGAAGACCGGCGAGCTGCTCGGCGCCCACATGGTCGGCGCCGAAGTGACCGAGCTCATCCAGGGCTTTGTCGTCGCGATGAACCTCGAGACGACCGAGGAAGAACTGATGCACACGATCTTCCCGCATCCGACCGTTTCCGAAACGATGAAGGAAGCAGTCCTCGATGCCTATGGTCGTGTTCTGAACGCTTGATAGTTTCCGTCGCCGCCCTCTATCTCGGGGTGGCAAATCCATCCCCATGGGGTGGAAAAAACAAAAGGAAATCATCATGTCTATGGGTACGCAGGCACTGCTCATCTTTCTGCTCATCGGTCTGCTTGCGGGCTTCCTCGCAAGCCTGGTCGTCGGTGGAGGTGGATTGATACGATGCCTGCTGAGCGGCATCATCGGCGCGTTTGTTGGAGGCTTTCTCTTCAACGCGCTCGGAATATCGCTCGGGATCGATAATGCGCTTGTGGTGCAGATCATTCACGCAACGGTCGGGGCCATCATCGTGGTGCTGATCGCGAGGGCGATAGCGTAAGGGCTAGGGGCAGGATGGAAGGCGTAGGCTGGATTGCGGCAATCATCATCGGCGGTTTTGCAGGCTGGCTCGCGGGCAAGCTGATGGAGGCGCGCTACGGGATATTGCTCAACATCGTGCTCGGGATTGTCGGCTCCGTGATCGCAACTGCGATTTTGGCGCAATTTCATATAGAGGTGGCTGGCGGCAGGCTCGGCTACTTCGTCACGGGTTTTCTTGGTGCCTGCTTGCTGATATTCGTCGCGCGGCTCGTCCGCCGATAGATAGGGCTTTTGCCGCATGGAGCGGCGGAGATTTGAACTACGATGGTAACCATTCTCGACACGATCAATCCCGACGCCAAGCGCGTGCGGCATCCGGAAAAGGCACATCGGCCCGATCAGGAAGTCCTGCGCAAGCCGGACTGGATTCGCGTCAAAGCACCAACCTCCAAGGGCTACGCGGAGACACGCTCGATCGTGAAGGAGCATAAGCTCGTCACCGTTTGCGAAGAGGCTGGATGCCCTAATATCGGCGAATGCTGGGACAAGAAGCACGCGACCTTCATGATCATGGGCGAGATCTGTACCCGCGCTTGCGCCTTCTGCAACGTTGCGACCGGCAAGCCGAACGCGCTCGATATGGCCGAGCCGGAGAACGTTGCCAAGGCGGTGAAGGAGATGGGGCTCTCCCACGTCGTCATCACCTCCGTCGACCGTGATGATCTGGCCGATGGTGGCGCCGAGCACTTCGAGAAGGTAATTTGGGCGATCCGCGCTGCGTCACCGTCGACGACCATCGAAATCCTGACGCCTGACTTCCTCAAGAAGCCGGGCGCGCTGGAGCGCGTGGTCGCCGCCAAGCCCGACGTCTTCAATCACAACATGGAAACCGTGGCCGGCAACTATCTGACGGTTCGTCCGGGCGCACGCTACTTCCACTCCATCCGCCTGCTGCAGCGCGTGAAGGAACTGGACCCAACCATGTTCACCAAATCGGGCATCATGGTCGGGCTCGGTGAGGAGCGCAACGAAGTGCTGCAGCTGATGGACGACCTGCGTACAGCAGACGTCGACTTCCTGACGATCGGCCAGTACCTGCAGCCAACCCGCAAGCACCACGCGGTTATGAGCTTCGTCACCCCTGACGAATTCAAGTCCTATGAGACGGTTGCCTACACCAAGGGCTTCTTGATGGTGGCCTCCAGCCCGCTGACGCGCTCGTCACACCATGCCGGCGAGGATTTTGCTCGCCTGAAGGCCGCACGCGAGAAGAAGTTGCTGATCCCCGCCGAGTAAGAGCGGTTGTTCCTAATCTGAAGTTGTGTATGTTGCGCGGCTCCCAGTCTCGGAGCCGCATATGCCGAACGACATCACCGCGATCGAGGATGCTGCCGAAGTACTTGGTGCGGCGCGCAGGATCGTTGTTTTCGGCTGCTCCGGTGGTGGCAAGAGCACTTTTTCCCAGAAACTCGCGCGGGTCATTGGCGTCCGCTACGTGTCCATGGATCGCGAGGTCTTCTGGCTGCCGGGTTGGATGTCACGCGCGAGGTCTGAGCAAAGGCAACTGATCGCTCAGATCGTCGCCGAGAACCACTGGATTATCGACGGCAACAATCCGAGCTCACTCGACCTTCGATTGCCGCGCGCCGATCTGGTCGTCTGGGTGCGGATGCCACGCTGGCTGTGCGTTTGGAGTATCGTCAAACGCGGGTTCATGGACCGCGGAAAGACCCGCCCCGACATGGCCCCGGGTTGCCTTGAGCAGATGCCGGATTGGCAATTCATTTCCTATGTCTGGAACTTCGAGCGGGATGACGTACCGGAATTTATGGAGGGCATTCGTCGGCACGGCGCATCGGTTCCTGTTGTCCAGCTGAAAAGCCGAGCAGACATGGGGCGCCTGCTGCATCGCCTCGATCCAGTAGACTGAGCGACCTCTTCAATTCGACACCTGTCTGCAGGGATGGAAACATGCCAAATTTCATTACCGATTTTGCGCACGCGGCCGAATTGTTGCTTCACTCGAAGCGTGTTCTGGTCGTCGGATGCTCCGGTGGCGGGAAGACAACGCTATCGCGCAAGCTCGCGCAGCAGCTCGGCATACGCCATATTTCGATGGACCGTGAGTTCTATTGGTTGCCTGGCTGGGTGAAGCGGCCGAAAACTGAGGAGCGGGACTTGATCGCGGTTGCGGTTGCGTCCGAACGGTGGCTGATGGACTGAACGGGATCATCAACCTTCGATCTCCGTCTACCGCGAACAGAATTCGTCCTATGGGTGCGATTGCCACGCTGGCGCTGCGTTCTTGGTGTCACCGGTAGGTGGCTGCGATGGCGGGGAAGGGCGCGACCTGAAATGGCGGCGGGCTGCCCCGAAAAGCTCGATCTCGAATTTCTGAGCTTCATCTGGAATTTCGAGCGTCGGTTTGTGCCACATATTGTTGCAGGAATCGATCGGTTCTGTCCCGACGTGCCCGTCCTTCAGTTGAAATCGCATCAGGAAATGCGCCGCCTTCTTGATCTTCTCGGCGCTCCCACTTAACTGCCGATCATGCCTCAGTTCGAAACGCATCGCCCCGTCCCGCATTCCGCCGATCAAATGTTCGACCTCGTCGCCGATGTCGAGCACTACCCACAATTCCTACCACTCTGTGAGGCGCTCAGTATTCGCAGCCGCAAGGAGCGTGACGGCAAGGTGCTGCTGATCGCTGATATGACCGTAGGTTACAAGGCGATCCGCGAAACCTTCACGACGCAGGTGCTGTTGAACCGGGCCGAACGCCTTATCGAGGTGAAGTATATCGATGGGCCATTCCGCTATCTCGACAATCGCTGGCGCTTCGAGGAGACGGCAACGGGCTGCAACGTCCACTTCTTCATCGACTACGAGTTCAAGAGCCGCATCCTGGGGGCAGTCATGGGCTCGATGTTTGACCGCGCGTTCCGCATGTTCTCCGAAGCCTTTGAAACGCGGGCGACCAAGATCTACAGCTGAGCCAGTTCCTGGATCATGCCAAATGCGGTCCTGACGGTCGCAAGGCGCACCTGGTCGCGACCGATATCGCCATAGTGCATCTTCCGATGAGTGAGGCCGCCGGCGCGTGACTTGGCAGCGAGATGGACGAGGCCGACCGGCTTTTGCGCCGACCCGCCGCCGGGGCCGGCAATGCCCGTCACGGCAACGGCGATGGCCGCGCGGGAGCGGAAGAGGGCGCCGTGCACCATCTGCCGCGCCGTCTCTTCCGACACAGCACCGAAGCGGATCAGCGTTTCCTCCTGCACGCCAAGCATCTCCATCTTGGCGGTGTTGGTATAGGTGACGAAGCCTCTGTCCACGACCGAAGAAGACCCCGAGATCTCGGTCAGTGCGCCGGCAATCAACCCACCGGTGCAGGATTCTGCCGTCGAGACCATCAGCCCCGCAGCAGTGAAGTCGCGAATGATGGCTTCGGCTTGTGCGACGATATCGGCCGGGAAGATACTCATCTCAGGTTTCCCTATAGACGACGGTTGCCGTGGCGATCGCGGCAATGCCCTCGCGGCGGCCGACGAAACCGATCGTCTCGTTCGTCGTCGCCTTGACCGAGCAGCGATCGATGGAAATGCCGAGAAATTCCGAAAGCTTGGCGCGCATCGCGTCACGGTGCGGCCCGACTTTCGGCGCTTCGGCGATCAGCGAGACGTCGGCATTCATGATCGTGCCGCCGCGCTCACGCACGATCTTCGCCGCATGTTCGATGAAGATGCGCGAGGGTGCACCCTTCCATTGCGGATCCGATGGCGGAAAATGGTCGCCGATGTCGCCGGCGCCACAGGTCGCAAGCAGCGCGTCCGTCAGCGCATGCAACGCCACGTCAGCGTCAGAGTGGCCCTTGAGTTTCTGATCGTGGGGAATGAAAACGCCGCAAAGCGTCACGCCATCGCCGGGCTCTAGCTGGTGAACATCGTAGCCGTTGCCCGTGCGCACATCGGGGAGTGCCTGACCGGAAAGTCTGCTGTCTGCCATCGCAATGTCTCGTTTGACCGTCAGTTTCACATTGTCCGCTAGCCCCTCGACGATCCGTACCGGTATACCGGCCCATTCGGCAATGGCCGCGTCATCGGTAAAGTCCGTCAGGTTTGCGGAGGCTGCCTTCTCGTGGGCGGCCAAGATAGGTTCGAAGGCAAACGACTGCGGCGTCTGCGCTGCATAAAGCTGTGTGCGGGGCACTGTATCGAGAACTGTTCCGTCGAGGTCGGCTCGCTTCAGCGTATCGGCTACAGGCATAGCCGGGAGAATTGCCGGCACGCCTTCCGAGAGGAGGCTGGCGATGCGATCGAGAAGGGTGTGGTCGAAGAAGGGCCGCACAGCGTCATGGATCAGAACATGTGTGAGGTTCTTGCTGCGCAAATGGTGCAGTCCCGCAAGAACGGATTGCTGGCGCGTCGAGCCGCCGTGGACCGCATCGATCGGCGCGCCCGACTGGACCTGACTGGCTGCCTTGGCAAACAGGACCTCGTCATCGGGGTGAATGACCACGACGATGTGGCGGGAAAGCTCCCAACTGGCGAATTTCTCCAATGTGTGAGCGATCACCGGCTTGCCGCCAATGGTCCGATATTGCTTGGGGCCCTCTTCGGATGCGCCTGCGCGTTCGCCACGCCCGGCGGCTACGACGACAATACCTATTGCTGGTTGCTTTTGATGCATTTGCGGCATAAATCCTCAAAACGCGATTTTGCACCGGTGCTTAGCGGCTTGGCGCATCGAATTCCAGCATTTGCCCTAAAAATGTCAATTCGCGCACTGCCCTCTTGGCAAGCCATTTAAACCTGTCTAAAAATAGTGCACGCATTCTGCGTGCCTGAAAGATAATCAATTGCTGAACTTTGACCTCGCATCACCTTTGCGGATCGGACCTGTGGAAGTCAGGAACCGCGTTGTTCTGGCACCCATGTCCGGCGTGACGGACATGCCGTTCCGGCAACTGGCGTGGCGCCATGGCGCCGGGCTTGTGGTCACCGAAATGGTTGCGAGCCGTGAGCTCGTCAACAGCACCGCCGAATCATGGGCGCGCCTTGAGAGTGCGGGCTTTGAGCCGCACATGGTGCAACTGGCTGGCCGCGAAGCGCATTGGATGGCCGAGGCTGCGAAGATCGCGGCCGACCATGGCGCTGATATCATCGACATCAACATGGGGTGTCCGGCCAAGAAGGTGATAGGCGGTTATTCCGGCTCCGCCTTGATGCGCGATCCTGATCACGCCCTGAGCCTCATTGAGGCGACAGTCAAGGCGGTGAGCGTTCCCGTGACCCTGAAGATGCGGCTCGGTTGGGACGAGAATTCCATCAACGCGCCCGAGATTGCGCACCGCGCGGAGGAGGCAGGCGTCCAGTTGATTACGATCCACGGCCGTACGCGCATGCAGTTTTATGAAGGCCGGGCTGACTGGGACGCAATCCGGGCGGTACGCGATGCCATCGCCGTTCCCCTGGTTGCAAACGGCGATGTTGAAACCGTCGAAGATGCGCACGCGATGCTGCGGCGCTCAGGAGCCGATGCCGTCATGATCGGCAGAGGGTGTCAGGGAAGGCCATGGCACGCCGGTGTATTGGCCGGTTACGCGGCGCCTGACGCATGGGAAATCCCCGACATTGCCGCTGAACACTACCGTATGATGCTTGCGTTCTATGGCGAAGCGGTCGCCGTCCGCCATGCACGGAAGCACCTCGGTTGGTATCTCGATCGCTTCGCGCCTGATGTCGCAGCCCAGGAGAAGGCTGCAATCATGACGGCACGCGAGCCTGAAGAGGTTACCGCACGGTTTTATGATGCATTGATGGCTGCGGCATCGAACACGCAGACCCGGGAGGCTGCATGACGAATGACGTGCCATCGTCGGTCGACAACGGAGGCAGCGCCGTTGCCACTGCTGTGCTCAACGCGATCCAGAATCCCGTCGTAATGGTCAACGAGGCCGGCCTCGTCGCTTTCGCCAATTGGGAAGCGGAGGCCTTCTTTGGTGCCAGCGCCGCCCACCTTGCCCGCTACAAGATCTCGACCTTCATTCCGTTTGGCAGTCCGCTACTGGCCTTGATCGATCAGGTTCGCGAACGGCGGGCGCCGATCAACGAGTATCGTGTCGACTTGAGCTCGCCGCGCCTCGGACAGGACAAGCTCGTCGATTTATACGTTGCCCCGGTTGTGAGCGATCCGGGCTCGGTGGTGATCGTCTTCCAGGAGCGGTCGATGGCGGACAAGATCGATCGCCAGCTGACGCATCGTGCGGCCGCTCGCTCGGTCACCGGCCTTGCCTCCATGCTGGCGCATGAGATCAAGAATCCGCTTTCCGGCATTCGCGGTGCAGCACAGCTGTTGGAGCAATCGGTCGTCGATGACGACCGCGCATTGACGCGGCTGATCTGCGACGAAACCGACCGCATCGTCTCGCTCGTGGACCGCATGGAGGTCTTCTCAGACGAGCGGCCGGTTGATCGGATGCCCGTCAATATCCACTCGGTTCTCGATCACGTGAAGGCTGTGGCGAAGGCGGGCTTTGCGCGCCACCTGCGCATCACCGAGAACTACGACCCCTCATTGCCGTCCGTCTACGCAAACCGCGATCAGCTTGTTCAGGTGTTCCTCAACCTCGTGAAGAATGCCGCCGAAGCGGTAGGCGATCGCCCGGATGGCGAAATCGTTCTGACGACGGCTTACCGCTCGGGCATTCGTCTATCCGTCGCCGGTACGCGCGAAAAGATTTCGCTGCCGCTCGAATTTTGTGTTCAGGATAATGGCCCTGGCGTGCCGGCCGACTTGCTGCCGCATCTGTTTGATCCGTTCATTACGACAAAGACGAACGGCAGCGGCCTCGGCCTGGCGCTCGTCGCCAAGATTATCGGCGACCATGGCGGCATCATCGAATGCGACAGCCAAAACAGCCGCACCACATTCCGCGTCTTGATGCCGGCCTCCAAGGACGCATCGCTGGAAGACGCAACGACCATAACTCCCACAGGACTTACTCGATGACAGCAACGATCCTCGTCGCGGATGATGATGCGGCAATTCGTACCGTGCTTAATCAGGCTCTGAGCCGCGCCGGCTATGACGTGCGAATTACCTCCAACGCCGCCACGCTCTGGCGCTGGGTTTCGGCGGGCGAGGGCGATCTAGTCGTAACCGATGTCGTGATGCCGGACGAGAACGCCTTCGATCTGTTGCCGCGGATCAAGAAAGCGCGCCCGGATCTGCCCGTGCTCGTCATGAGCGCCCAGAACACCTTCATGACGGCGATCAAGGCTTCCGAGAAGGGCGCCTACGATTATCTGCCGAAGCCGTTCGACCTGACGGAACTGATCGGCATCATTGGTCGCGCGCTCGCCGAGCCGAAGCGCAGACCTGCCAAGCTTGACGAGGATATGCAGGACGGAATGCCGCTCGTCGGCCGTTCGGCAGCGATGCAGGAAATTTACCGCGTCCTTGCACGCTTGATGCAGACGGATCTGACCCTGATGATCACCGGCGAGTCGGGCACCGGCAAGGAACTCGTGGCGCGGGCGCTGCACGACTACGGCAAGCGTCGCAACGGGCCGTTCGTTGCCATCAACATGGCGGCGATCCCGCGCGACCTGATCGAATCCGAGCTTTTCGGCCACGAGAAGGGTGCATTCACGGGCGCCCAGACGCGCTCGACCGGGCGTTTCGAGCAGGCCGAAGGCGGCACGCTGTTCCTCGATGAAATCGGCGATATGCCGATGGATGCCCAGACGCGCCTCCTGCGCGTGCTGCAGCAGGGCGAATACACCACCGTCGGCGGTCGCACGCCGATCCGCACCGACGTTCGGATCGTCGCCGCGACCAACAAGGACCTGAAGCAGGCGATCAATCAGGGGCTCTTCCGCGAGGACCTGTACTATCGCCTGAATGTCGTTCCGCTGCGTCTGCCGCCTCTGCGCGACCGCGCAGAGGATATTCCGGATCTCGTGCGCCACTTCATCCAGCAGGCGGAAAAGGAAGGGCTCGGCTCCAAGCGCTTCGATCAGGAAGCGCTCGATCTGATGAAAGCCTACGCCTGGCCGGGGAACGTGCGCGAACTGGAGAACCTCATTCGCCGGCTGATGGCACTTTATCCACAGGATGTGATCACGCGCGAAATCATCGAAGCTGAGCTTCGGTCCGATGTTCCAGACAGTCCCATCGACAAGGGTCCGATCCGCACTGGCAATATGACGATCGCCCAGGCTG
The DNA here is from genome assembly GCF_000577275.2 of Rhizobium favelukesii. Lineage (NCBI taxonomy): Bacteria > Pseudomonadati > Pseudomonadota > Alphaproteobacteria > Hyphomicrobiales > Rhizobiaceae > Rhizobium > Rhizobium favelukesii. The sequence continues at coordinate 2,482,102 of NZ_HG916852.1, read as the reverse complement.
TCGAGGAAAACATGCGGACGTACTTCGCCGGTTTCGGCGATGGCCTGCCACCGCCGGGGCTTTACGACCGTGTGCTGACGGAAATGGAGTATCCGCTGATACTTGCCGCCCTTACGGCCACGCGCGGTAACCAGATAAAGGCAGCCGATCTTTTGGGTCTGAACCGCAATACGCTGCGCAAGAAGATCAGAGAGCTCGGCGTATCGGTGTACAGAAGCTCCCGCACTGCTTGACAATGTGACTGCCGACGTTGCATTTTCGCCACAATGCGTTGCTTAGAAGTCACGCATGGGGTTCGGGTTTTCGCAGCTGCCCAAAAGCGCAACGGCACTTGTCGTTGCGTCGTGTAGGTAGGCTGGCGGCTTCCCGCCCTATCCGCGGGGAGCGGCGGAAGCGACGGTCTGCCGCCAGGAGAATTAAGCGAATGGAACAGGATGCGATGCCGCCTGCGGCGGAAGGCGAAGCTGTCACGGCCGTGACCGATCGCCGTGCCCTGTTTGCGCTACCGGGCCTGATCCTTGCCGGCGGGGCGCTTCTTTGCGCGACGCTGACGCTCTTCGTGTTGCTTGGGTTGACCCCGATCGCGCCGACCTACCATGTCGTCGTCACCTCCGTCGTCGTGAACTCGTTCTTCGTACTCGGTTTGATGGCCCTCATTGCACGTGAGGTTTCCCGCCTGGTCAAGGCACGCAAACGCGGGCGCGCGGCGGCTCGGCTTCACATCCGCATTGTTGTGCTCTTTTCGATCGTCGCAATCACCCCGGCGATCCTTGTCGCCATTTTCGCCAGCATCACGCTGAATGCCGGCCTCGACCGGTGGTTTGCCCTTCGTACGCAGTCGATCATCAGTTCCTCCCGCAACATCGGGCAGGCCTACATGATGGAGAATGCGAGCTACCTGCAGGGCCAGACCGTATCGATGGCGAACGACCTCGAACGCAATCGAGCGCTGTTCAATCTCGATCGCACAGGCTTTTCCGATTTGATGACGCGACAGGCGCGAGGCCGCGGGCTGCTGGGCGCATTTCTGGTCCAATCTGACGGCTCTGTGATTATCCAGGCTGATATCAAGACCGAGAAGCCGCTGCCGGCAATTCCTCAGGACGCTTTGAACAAGGCCGCGGCGGGGCAGCCCACCTTGATCCCGCCGGGCATAACGAACTTAGTCGGCGCTATCATCAAGCTCGATGCGATTGATGGTGCGTTTCTCTACACGGTTCGCGCCGTGGATCCGAAGGTGATGGGCGCCATGCGGATGATGGAGGAGAACGCCACCGAATATAAGTCGATGGAAGCGGGGCGTTTCTCACTGCAGATCGCGTTCGCGGTCCTTTACATCGGCTTCGCTCTCATCGTTCTGCTCGCTGCCATCTGGACGGCGATTGCCGTAGCCGACCGTATCGTGCGCCCGATCCGACTGCTGATTACGGCGGCGGATAGCGTGGCTTCGGGCAACATGGATATCGTCGTGCCCGTCCATGCCGTGGACGGCGACGTTGCAAGCCTGTCGCGCACATTCAACAAGATGATCTCGGAAATCCGCACGCAACGTGACGAGATCCTGGAGGCCAAGGACGAAGTGGACGACCGTCGTCGCTTCATCGAAGCCGTTCTTTCCGGCGTGACTGCCTCGGTCATCGGTGTCGAGAACGACCGCAGGGTGACGATCGTCAACAGTTCGGCGGAAGCCCTGATGGCGTTGCCGGCGTCGGAGATGCTCGGCAAGCAGCTTTCCGAGATTGCGCCCGAGGTGGATCAGGTTTTGACCGAAGCTGCTTCCCGCTATCGTGGCGATTTCCGCAAGCAGATCGCTCTTGTGCGCGCAGGGACCGTACGGACCCTCAGCGTCCAGGTGACGCGCGAGGAGGTTCGCGACATGAGCGAATCCTATGTCATCACGCTCGATGACATCACTGATCTCGTCATCGCCCAGCGCTCGACGGCATGGGGCGATGTCGCCCGTCGTATTGCTCACGAAATCAAGAATCCGCTGACGCCGATCCAGCTGTCGGCGGAGCGAATCCAGCGCCGCTACGGGAAACAGATCGACCAGGACGACCGGGGTGTCTTCGACCAGTGCACGGAGACCATCATCCGCCAGGTGGGCGATATCGGCCGCATGGTCGACGAGTTCTCATCGTTCGCTCGGATGCCGAAGCCGATCAAGGAGCCGAGCGATCTGCGCAAGATCCTGCACGACGCGGTGTTCCTGCGCGAGATGGGCAACAGTCACGTTAGCTTCCAGCAGGAACTGGGCGACCAGCCGCTGGAAGGACAATTTGATAGTCGCATGCTCGGTCAGGCTTTCGGCAATCTGATCAAGAATGCGGTGGAGGCGATTGAAGCCGTGCCGAGCGGCGAGCGCGACCAACGCAAGATCCTGGTTCGTGCTTCGCTCGATCCGGTACGCGACCGCTTTACCGTTGATGTGATCGACAACGGTCGCGGCCTGCCGGTGGAGAACCGCCATAGCATTCTCGAACCATATACGACGATGCGCGAGAAGGGCACCGGGCTTGGTCTGGCGATCGTCAAGAAAATTATTGAGGAACATGGCGGGCAGCTCGAACTGCATGATGCGCCCGCTGATTTCGACCAGGGAAGAGGGGCCATGATCCGCGTGCACCTGCCACGTCTGGAAACCGTGCCTTCTGCCCCGGCCGCAAGTGACAAGGAAAGTGTTTATGGCCTCTGATATTCTGGTCGTCGATGACGAGCACGACATCCGCGAGATCGTCTCCGGTATCCTGTCTGATGAGGGACATGAGACCCGCACGGCACACGATAGCGACAGCGCTTTGGCTGCGATCTCCGATCGTGCGCCGCGGTTGATCTTCCTCGACATCTGGATGCAGGGAAGCAAGCTCGACGGTCTATCGCTGCTCGACGAGGTGAAGACGCGCCACCCGGATATTCCCGTCGTCATGATTTCCGGTCACGGCAACATCGAGACTGCTGTGTCCGCCATCAAGCGTGGTGCATTCGATTTCATCGAGAAGCCGTTCAAGGCCGACCGGCTGATCCTGATCGCCGAACGCGCGCTCGAGAATTCGAAGCTGAAGCGCGAGGTATCGGAACTCAAGCGCAAGGCTGGCGATCCGGTCGAACTCATCGGTACGTCGGTGGCGGTCTCGCAACTGCGCCAGACGATCGAGAAGGTTTCGCCGACCAACAGCCGGATCATGATTTTCGGCTCGTCGGGTTCCGGCAAGGAGCTCGTCGCCCGGATGATCCACAAGAAGTCGGCGCGTGCAAGCGGTCCGTTCGTGGCGCTGAATGCCGCCAATATCACGCCGGAGCGCATGGAGATCGCGCTGTTCGGTACCGAAGGTTCGCCCGGCCAGGCGCGCAAGATCGGAGCGTTGGAAGAGGCGCACCGCGGCATTCTCTATCTTGACGAAGTCGGAGAAATGCCGCGCGAGACGCAGAACAAGATCCTGCGCGTTCTCGTCGATCAGCAGTTCGAACGCGTCGGCGGCTCCAAGCGCGTGAAGGTCGATGTGCGCATCGTTTCGTCGACGGCCTACAATCTGGAGAGCCGCATCGCCGAGGGCTGGTTCCGCGAAGATCTCTACCATCGGCTCGCCGTCGTGCCGGTGCGCGTACCGGCGCTGGCAGATCGTCGCGAGGATATCCCGTTCCTGGTCGATCAGCTGATGCGGCAGATTTCCGAGCAGGCCGGCATCCGTCCGCGCCGCATCGGCGACGACGCCATGGCCGTGCTGCAGGCCCATGATTGGCCGGGCAACATCCGCCAGCTGCGCAACAACATCGAGCGGCTGATGATCCTTGCCCGTTCTGACGGTCCTGACGCGCCCATCACCGCCGAGATGCTGCCGACCGACCTCGGCGACATGCTGCCGAAGGTCTCGGCCAAAAACGACTATCACATCATGACGCTGCCGCTTCGCGAAGCACGAGAAATGTTCGAGAAGGACTACCTGATTGCGCAGATCAATCGTTTTGGCGGCAATATCTCGCGTACCGCAGAGTTCGTCGGCATGGAGCGTTCGGCGCTGCACCGCAAGCTGAAGTCGCTTGGCGTTTGATACCAGGGCGGCGCTGCTGCGCCGTCACTCGTTCACCTGCTTATACCCCCACGCACAGGTTCTCCATGCCCAGAATAGCCTATGTGAACGGCCGCTATGTCACGCACTCGAGCGCGATGGTCCATATCGAGGACCGCGGCTATCAGTTCGCGGATGGCGTCTACGAAGTCTGTGAAATCAGGCATGGCTATATCGTCGATCTTACGCGCCACCTAAACAGACTGGACCGATCGCTTGGCGAGTTGCGCATTGCCTGGCCGATGAGCCGTAATGCGCTAACCCAGGTCATTCGCGAAACGTTGCGGCGCAATCGGGTCCGCAACGGTCTCTTCTACATGCAGGTCACGCGCGGCGTTGCGCGGCGCGATCACGTATTTCCGGCAGAGGGAACCCTGCCGTCGCTGGTGATCACCGCCAAGAGCACTGATCCCTCGATCATCGCCAAAAAGAACGCTACAGGCATCAAGGCAATTACTGTTCCCGACAATCGATGGGATCGCGTCGACATCAAATCGGTCGGCCTCCTGCCGAACGCGATGGCGCGTCAGCAGGCGAAGGAAGCCGGGGCGCAGGAAGCGATCTATGTCGACGCCAAGGGCATGGTGAAGGAGGGCGCTGCGACCAACGTCTGGATGGTCGACCGCGGTGGTACGCTCATCACGCGCCCGGCGGAACATGGCATTCTGCGCGGCATTACCCGCACGACGCTGATCGATGTCGGAGCCAAGCTGGGGCTGACGATCGAAGAGCGGGAGTTCTCGGTCGCCGAGATGCTTGCCGCACGTGAAGTCTTCATCACGGCTGCAACGAGCATCTGCTTTCCGGTCGTGGCGATCGATGGCCAGTCGATCGCGAACGGTCATCCGGGCAGCATCTCCCAGAAAATTCGGGAGGCCTTTTTCGACGTTGCGGAAAAGATTGCGATTTGATACCAAGGCTTTCTGGGCAGAGGGGATGAGGGTTGTCAGCTGCCTGCAGGCGAGGTTGATTAGTATTTCACCGGCAAAACGAAGCCGGCAATAAAGAAAGAAGCGGCGCGATGGCGGAACGTTCTCAGAATCTGCAGGACTTATTTCTCAATACTGTTCGCAAGCAAAAGATTTCACTGACAATTTTTCTGATTAACGGCGTTAAGCTGACGGGTGTGGTTACGTCCTTCGACAACTTCTGTGTTCTGCTTCGCCGTGACGGCCATTCGCAACTCGTGTATAAGCACGCGATCTCGACCATCATGCCCGGCCAGCCGATGCAGATGTTTGAGAGCGAAGAAGCCGCTTCCTAACAGGAACTGCAATTATTTCGACACGCGATACAAAGAACGATTCGATCATCCCGGAAGCTGCCAAGCACCGGGATGACATGCGCGCGACCGTTGTCGTGCCTGTGCTCAAGCAGGCGCGAGGCGGGCGCAGCGCGGGCGATGCTGCGCCCGTGGTCACCAGGACGCCCGAGAGCCGCCTGGAAGAGGCGACCGGTCTTGCCCAGGCGATCGACCTTGATGTGGTGAATGGCACCGTCGTAACCGTCAACGATCCGCGACCCGCAACGTTGATGGGCACGGGCAAGATCGGAGAGATCAAGGCGACGCTCGATGAAAACGATTCTGGTCTCGTTATCGTCGACCATCCGCTAACGCCGGTACAGCAGCGCAATCTCGAGAGAGAATGGAACGCCAAGGTCATTGACCGCACCGGCCTCATCCTCGAGATTTTCGGCCGCCGCGCTTCCACCAAGGAAGGCACGCTGCAGGTCGATCTCGCGCATCTCAATTACCAGAAGGGCCGTCTGGTCCGCAGCTGGACGCACTTGGAGCGTCAGCGCGGCGGTGGCGGCTTCATGGGCGGTCCCGGTGAAACCCAGATCGAAGCCGACCGGCGCATGCTGCAGGACCGCATCATCAAGCTCGAGCGCGAGCTGGAGCAGGTCGTGCGTACACGCCAGCTTCATCGCGCCAAGCGCAAGAAGGTGCCGCACCCAATCGTGGCGCTGGTCGGCTATACCAACGCCGGCAAGTCGACGCTATTCAATCGCATAACCGGGGCAGGCGTGCTTGCCGAAGACATGCTTTTTGCGACGCTCGATCCGACACTGCGCCGAATGAAGCTGCCGCATGGCCGCACCGTGATCCTCTCTGATACGGTCGGGTTCATCTCGGACCTTCCGACTCACCTCGTCGCGGCCTTTCGCGCCACGCTGGAAGAGGTTTTGGAAGCCGACCTCATCCTCCATGTCCGTGATATGTCCGACATCGACAACCAGGCGCAGAGCGCGGACGTGCTCCGCATCCTGAAGGACCTCGGTATCGACGAGGCCGAAAGCGACAAGCGCATCATCGAGGTCTGGAACAAGATCGATCGCCTTGAACCGGAAGCCCACGATGCGATTGTTCAGAAGGCGAGCGGCGCCGAGAACGTGGTTGCCCTATCCGCAATCAGCGGTGAGGGTATCGATACGTTGATGGGAGAGATCAGCCGCAGGCTTTCCGGCGTGCTGACTGAAGCGACCGTACGCCTGCCTGTCGACAAGTTGGCGCTGCTGCCTTGGCTCTACGACCACGCGATTGTCGACAACCGCGAAGACAACGAGGACGGGTCGATCACACTCGATGTGCGCCTCTCGGAAACCGAATCGGTCGAACTGGAGCGCCGTCTCGGCAACGGGCCGAAGGCTGGCAAAGAGGACTGGGAGCGCTAGAGGCTCCCCCACAGCGGGTACTTGAGTTTACGCCCGCGATTGCGCTTCACGTGAGGGTGTCGGCTCAATCCAACTGCCGTTCGATTGCCTTTGCCGCCTGCCAAATTTCTTCCATCCGCTCCAGGCTAGCTGCTGCCAGAGTTTCACCTTCTGCATCAAGAACAGCTTCGATGTGATTGAAGCGTCTACGAAACTTCGTATTCGTTCCGCGGAGGGATTCTTCTGGATCGGCCTTCACGTGCCTGCCGATGTTGACGACGGCGAAGATAAGATCGCCGAGTTCATCACTGACCTTCGCCTGATCGCCTTCGGCCAGCGCGGCGCGCAGCTCGCCGATTTCCTCCTCAATCTTGTCGAGGATCGGTTCGGGCGCCGACCAATCGAAGCCCACCTTCGCAGCATGCTCCTGCAGCTTCAGCGCCTCGGTCAGGGCAGGGAAGTTTCGCTGGACCGATCCCAGGAAACCGGCCTTGAAATCTTCGCTGACACCGCGCTTGGCTCGCCGTTCGGCGCGCTCGCGCTTTTCGGCCTGCTTGATATCGTCCCACTGCTTCTTCACCGCATCCGGCGTATCTGCATCGGAACGGGCGAAGACATGTGGATGCCGGCGGATCATCTTGCGAGTGATGGCCTCAACCACGTCGCTAAATGCGAACTCGCCGGCCTCTTCCGCCATGCGCGCGTGGAAGACGACTTGCAGCAGCAGGTCGCCCAGTTCCTCGCAGAGATCGTCCATGTCATTACGCTCGATCGCATCGGAGACCTCGTAAGCCTCCTCGATCGTGTAGGGTTTGATCGTCTCAAATGTCTGGACGATGTCCCAGGGACAGCCGGTTTCCCGATTGCGCAGCGCGGCCATGATCTCGATCAGGCGTGAAATGTCTTTGGAAGCGTCCATGGTCACTCAATTCAGCGGAATGTCGTTGTCGCCCTTCGACGCCTGGTAGCTGTCGGAGAGCGCGTCGTAGCGCGCCTTGATGCGCGCTGTTTGTGCCTTCAACTCGGCCTTCAAATGCTCGTCTTCCGTCTCGACGAGATCGGCAACCGCAAAGCTGTTCCAGAATGCGTTGCTGCGACGGTAGCCGCCAGGTTCCAGACCGAAGACTTCCTTCAGGATCTTCAGGTCATGGGGAATGGCGAAGGCGTCGCGGGAATCTTCGTGGCTGAAGAAATAGTAGAAATTGTCGAACCCGGCCCAGGTGATCGCAGACATGCACATGGTGCAGGGTTCGTGCGTCGAGAGAAAGATCAGGTCCTTCGTGGCTGGCTTCTCGCCAAGCTCGTAGAAACGCTTGAGCGTGTGCACCTCGCCGTGCCACAGCGGGTTTTCAAGCTCGTTGTTGGTCTCCACAACGACCAGCGAGAGGTCGGATTTGCGAAGGATCGCGGCGCCGAATACCTTGTTGCCGGCAGCGACCCCACGTTCGGTCATCGGAAGGATGTCATGTTCCATCACGTTGAGCAGGCGGGCGGCGATGGTCGTGTCGGGCATGGTCTTCTCCTTGGTGGCTGCACTCTACCGGCAGCGCCAGAGGAGGCAAATGCCGATTTGATCGCGTCGTCGGATTTCTCACAGCCTTTCTGCTGCGTTGCGGCAGCTCCAGGTGTGCCCGCTGCGCCGCACCGGTGACTTTTACTCAAATCGTTGGAAGAGCGGGTAAAAGAATACGCACCCGCGCAGGCTTTGGAATTTCTGTTTCTTCATTTGCCTGGCCGGACGGTGCATATTCCGGCAACTTCGAAATGGATTGATGATGCCTTGCAAGAATGAACAACTGTCGGTATTTCCTGCCTTCTTTCGCGTCGAGGGCAAGATCGCGGCTGTCTTCGGCAATGGCGACGAAGCCTTTGCGAAGGTTCGCCTGCTGCTGAATACGCAGGCGAGGGTCGTTGCCTATACCGATCGCCCCGAGGCCGATTATCACGCCTATCTGATCGCCAATCGCATCGAAACCGTGCGCGCCGGCTTTGCAGCCGAGCAGGTCCACAGCGCAACTTTGGTCTTTGCGGCGACAGGCGACGCGGCGCAGGATCGCGTCATCGTCGAGGCCGCACGCGCCGAGAAAGTGCCCGCCAACGCCGTCGATCAGCCTGACTATTGCGATTTCTTTACGCCTGCGCTTGTCAATCGCGCGCCGGTGGCTGTCGCAATCGGCACGGAAGGCGCTGGACCGGTGCTCGCACAGATGATACGCGCCCAGGTGGATCAGCTGCTTGCGCCGTCGCTGGGGCGTCTGGCCGATCTTGCCACCAGCTATCGAAAAACCGTCGAGCATCTCGTGCCGAAGGGGGCTGCGCGCCGTCTTTTCTGGCACCATTTCTTCTCCGGCGCGGTCGCCGATGCTGTCGCCAACGAGAACCTGCCGCAGGCGCGTCGTGCAGCCAATAGCCTGCTGCAGTCTGCAGAAAAGGTCGACGGCCACGTATGGCTGGTTGGTGCCGGGCCCGGCGCAGCGGACCTGCTGACGCTGCGCGCCCAGCGCGTGATGATGGAAGCCGATGTCATCGTCTATGATGCCCTCGTGCCGCAGGAAATTGTCGACATGGGCCGCCGCGACGCCGAGCGTCTATCGGTCGGCAAGCGCAAGGGATGCCATTCGAAGTCACAGGAGGAGATCAACGATCTTCTCGTGCACCTCGGTCGTGAAGGCAAGCGTGTCGTTCGCCTGAAGTCCGGCGATCCGCTAGTCTACGGTCGGGCAGGGGAGGAAATGGCGGCTCTACGAGTTGCTGGCATTTCCTATGAAGTGGTGCCGGGCATCACCTCGGCATTCGCCGCAGCTGCCGATTTCGAGCTGCCTCTGACGCTGCGTGGCGTTGCGTCCTCGCTGGTCTTCACGACCGGCCACGATCTGACGGGCGATGTCTTGCCGGATTGGGCAAGCCTTGCGGTATCCGGTGCGACAATCGCCGTCTATATGGGCCGCACCGTTGCCGCCTCGGTCGCTGAACGCCTGATGCAGGCCGGCCTTCCCGCGGAGACGACTGTTGCCGTCGTCGAGAACGCCAGCCGATCCGATCGCCGTCTGCTGCATGGGATTTTGCGGGATCTTCCCGACCTGCAGCACCGTAACGAGTTGACCGGCCCGGTCATGGTCATTATCGGCGATGCGGTCGCAGGCGCCAATTTCGAACTGTCGGAACCGCTGGTACGCGAACGCGCCCGGTCCGACGAATTTGCAAGGAGCTGAACATGGTAGACAAGGTTCTGACCGCCAACCGATTGACGGATGGTGTTGCCGTCTGGCTGAACGCCAATGGCGACTGGGTCGCCTCGCTGCAGGACGCCCTCGTTGCTCGCCATGCTGAAGCCGTCGTGGCGCTGGAAGCGATTGGCAAGAAGTCCTATGCCGACAACGAGGTCGTCGACGTTGCCGTCGTCGAAGTTCAGGAGACCAACGGCGTGCTCTGGCCGCTGCGCCTTCGCGAGCGCATTCGTGCCCAGGGTCCGACCATGGAATACGCGCCGGGTTACAAGCCCGCCGACCCCGCATTCATCGCAGTCTGAGGAAGCAGATGTATCGTTACGACGAATTTGACCACGCTTTTGTCGCCGAGCGCGTCGAGCAGTTTCGCGACCAGGTGCAGCGCCGCCTTTCCGGCGAGCTCGCGGAGGACGCGTTCAAGCCGCTGCGCCTGATGAACGGCGTCTATCTGCAACTCCACGCCTACATGCTGCGCATCGCCATTCCCTACGGCACGCTGAGCTCTCGTCAAATGCGCATGCTCGCTCATGTCGCGCGCACTTATGACCGCGGTTATGGCCACTTCACCACGCGCCAGAACCTGCAGTTCAACTGGCCGAAGCTCTCCGACATGCCTGATGTGCTGGCCGAGCTTGCCACGGTCGAGATGCACGCGATGCAGACCTCGGGCAACTGCATCCGCAACGTCACGGCCGATCACTTCGCCGGGGCTGCCGCTGATGAAGTCGCCGATCCGCGTCCCTATGCGGAAATCCTGCGCCAGTGGTCCTCCGTGCATCCGGAGTTCTCGTTCCTGCCGCGCAAGTTCAAGATTGCCGTCACCGGTGCCGAGCGCGACCGTGCTGCGATCCAGGTCCACGACATCGGCCTGCATCTGAAGAAGAACGACAAGGGCGAAATCGGCTTTGCCGTGTATGTCGGTGGCGGCCAGGGCCGCACGCCAATGATCGCCAAGCTGATCCGCGACTTTCTGCCGGAAGAGGATCTGCTATCCTATACGACCGCGGTCATGCGCGTGTACAACCTGCATGGCCGTCGCGACAACAAGTACAAGGCCCGCATCAAGATCCTCGTGCATGAAACCGGCGCGGAAGAATTGGCACGCCAGGTCGAGGCCGAATTCGCAGAGCTTAGGGATACCGAACTGAAGCTGCCCGAGCAGGACGTCGAAGCGATTGCGGCCTATTTCGCGCCGCCGGCTCTACCCGATCGCGCCGAAGGCTGGGAGAACCTTGCCCGCTGGAAGAAGGCCGATCCGGCTTTTGCTCGCTGGGTGCAGCAGAACGTGCAGCCGCACAAGCATCCCGACTATGGCATGGTGACGATCTCGCTGAAACCGATCGGCGGCATCCCAGGCGATGCTTCGGATAGCCAGATGGATGCCGTTGCCGATCTCGCTGAGGAATATGCCTTCGACGAAATCCGGGTCAGCCACGAGCAGAACCTGATCCTGCCGCATGTGGCACTCGCCGACCTCGAAGCCGTCTATCGCGGTCTGGTAGCCATGGGCCTTGCGGAGGCAAATGCCGGTCTCATCACTGACATCATTGCCTGTCCCGGGCTGGACTACTGCGCGCTCGCCAATGCGCGCTCCATTCCTGTCGCGCAGGAAATCTCAAGGCGCTTCGGCGATCCAGCTCGTCAAACCGAAATAGGCGAGCTGAAAATCAAGATCTCCGGCTGCATCAATGCCTGCGGCCATCACCATGTCGGCCATATCGGCCTGCTTGGCGTGGAAAAGAAGGGCGCTGAACTCTACCAGATCACGCTCGGCGGGTCAGGCGACGAGCACACGTCGATCGGCGAGATCATCGGTCGTGGCTTCGAGCCCGAGAAGGTGACCGATGCGATCGAAACGATCGTCAACACCTACCTCGCGATCCGCAAGGAACCGTCAGAGATTTTCCTCGACACCTATCGCCGCGTCGGTCCACAGCCGTTCAAGGACGCGCTGTATGGTTCGGCGGCGGAAGCGGCGTAAGGAGGCGACGATGAGCAAGATCTGGAGAGAAACCGGCTTCGTCGAGAACGATCCCTGGGTGATTGAGACGGAAGAGGTGAAGGCAGGCGAGGCGCAGAAGCCCCTTCTTGGCCTCGATGAGCTGATCGCCAAAGCCGACGAGAGCAATGAAGTCGGCTTTGGCGTGCTGATCAAGCCGGCGGACGATGTGCGCAAGCTCGAGCCATACCTTTATCGGCTTGAGATCGTCGCTGTCGCCTTTCCGGCGTTCAATGATGGCCGCGCGTTCAGCCATGCGTCGCTGCTGCGCGACCGGCTCGGATACACCAACGAACTGCGCGCCGTCGGTGACGTGCTGATCGATCAGATCCCGCTGATGCAGCGCGTCGGTATCGACAGCTTCGCGGTGACCAATGAGACTGCGATCAAGCGCCTGACGGAGCGCCGCCTGCCGGGAATTCCGCATCATTATCAACCGGCTGTGCGTGACGCGGACGCCGGCAAGGGTTATAGTTGGCGCCGTCAGGCGAAGCCGGCTGCATAAGCACCGGATCGCCGTCGATGAATTGACGGAACGGTGCAATGAAGACTTTTGAAATCGCGGTGGTCGGCGGCGGGCTTGCCGGCATGATTGCCGCTATCGCCTTGGCACGCGGTGGACGCAACGTGGTTCTCGTTGCCCCGCCGTCACCCAGCCAGGACCGGCGCACGACCGCGCTCATGGATCAGTCGATCCGCTTCCTCGACAGGCTGACCCTTTGGGATAAGCTGCGCCCGGCTGCCGCGCCGCTTTCCACGATGCGCATCATCGACGGCACGAATCGCTTGCTGCGCGCGCCGATCACCACCTTCCGGTCCGTCGAACTGGACCTAGAGACCTTCGGCTACAATTTCCCGAACAGGGCGCTGATGGAGGTGCTGGAGGCTGCGATTGCGGTCGAGGGCAATATCACGCGTTTCACGTCTTTTGCCGACGTGATCGATATCGGCGCTGAGTCTGTGACAGTCACGCTCGCTGATGGCGAAGTCCTCTCGGCTGGATTTGCGGTTGGCGCCGATGGGCGCAAGTCGAAGCTCCGCGAAACCGCAGGCATAGACGTTCGCACCTGGTCCTATCCGCAATCGGCCATGGTATTGAACTTCGAACATTCGCTGCCGCATGAGAACATCTCGACCGAGTTCCATACGGAAAGCGGACCATTCACGCAGGTGCCGCTGCCGGGCAATCGCTCCAGCCTCGTCTGGGTCCAGAACCCTTCCGACGCCGTTGCGCGCAACGAACTCTCGCTTGCCGAATTGAGCAATGTCGTCGAAGAGCGAATGCAGTCACTGCTCGGCAAGGTGGAGGTGGAGGAAGGTGCGCAACTCTGGCCGCTCTCCGGCATGATGGCACATCGCGCCGGCAAAGGGCGGATTGCCCTGATCGGCGAGGCTTCGCACGTCTTTCCGCCGATCGGCGCACAAGGGCTCAACCTCAGCCTGCGCGATGTCATGGCGCTTTCGGATATTCTTTGCGCACGGCCCGAACTGCCGATCGCCGCCGATGCCGGCGACCGTTTCGATCGCAAGCGCCGCGCCGATATCATGACCCGCACGGCAAGCGTCGATCTTCTCAACCGCTCGTTGCTGTCCGATTTTCTGCCTGTTCAGGTGATGCGCGCTGCCGGCCTGCACATCCTGTCGGCACTCCCGCCACTGCGCAGCATCGTCATGCGCGAGGGCATCGAGCCCGGTCGCGGCTTTCGCGACATTCCCGGCGCTATCAAGGAAAAGCTAAGCCGGAAGAAAGCCTGATTTGATCGCAAGCAGGATGAGCGAGACCGTCACGACGGAAAGGGCCGTCGTGATCAGGATCGTCGCCGAGGCGCGCTCCTGCCAGACGCCGTATTGCTGGCCGATGACGAAGACATTGGTTGCCGTCGGCAGGGCGGCGAGCAGTACCGCGGCATAGATCCAGACCGGCTCGACGCCGCCAACTGCTGTCAGTGCGAGATAGACCACGATCGGATGTACGATGAGCTTGGCCGGAACGATATAGCCGATCTCGGCGGGTATGCGCTTCAGCGGCCTAAGGGCAAGCGTGACGCCCATGGTAAACAAGGCGCAAGGCGCGGCGGCCTGCGCGAGATAATCAACGAAGCGCTGGAAGGCGAGCGGCTGATCGATGTGCAAGCCTGCGGCAACAAAGCCGAGCGCCGTCGAAAGGATGAAGGGGTGAAAGGCCACTTTCCGAGCAATATCGATCGCCAGCCGCCCGGCGGAGCGCCGATCATCGCCGGCTGCCGCCATGAGCGCGGGCGCGACGATGAAATGCAGTGCGTTCTCGAGGCAGACAATAAGCGCGACCGGTACAGCCGCACCTTTGCCCAGAGCCAGCAACGCGAGGCCGGGACCCATGTAACCGATATTGCCATAAGCGCCGGCAAACGACTGGATCGTGCAGTCAGCGAGCGAACTGCCGCGGATCCAGCGACCGATCGCAAACAGCACAATGAAGATCGAATACGTCGCAGCGAGATCGGTGGCGATGAAATCGATGCGTGTCAGATCCTCGAAGGGTGTGCGTGAGACGAGTTTGAAGAAGAGCGCGGGCAGCGCGGCATAGATAATGAAGGTGTTCATCCAGCCGAGCGCGTCGGCGGGCTGCTTCGTCACTTTCCCTGCGATATAGCCAATGAGGATCAGGCCGAAAAACGGCAGAGGCAGACTGACGATATCGGACAACGGCTATTCCAATGCAAATTTCTGCGGGGGCGATTTCGGCTTAGCCGATTTTCATCAGGATTGGAAAGGTCTGCTGGAACCAGATTGCCACGTCACTGACGAACCCGAACATGAAAGCGAGGCCGGTCAGGATCAGGAACGCGCCCATGACTTTCTCGACCGTTCCGAGATGTCGGCGGAAGCGCGTCAGAAAGCCCATGAAGGCACCGGAAAAGCCAGCGGCAATCCAGAACGGGATGGCAAGGCCGAGGGAATAGACGGCGAGGAGCCCGGCACCCGAGCCAACCGTCTCCCGCGAGGCTGCGACGCCAAGGATCGCACCGAGTACCGGGCCGATGCAGGGTGTCCAGCCGAAAGCGAAGGCTAGGCCCATGACATAGGCACCCGTCAACGTCGCCGGCTTGTCGGTGCCCCGAAAGCGCGCCTCGCGGGCCAGAATTCCAATTCGGAAGACCCCGAGGAAATTCAAACCCATGACGATGATGATCAGGCCGCCGATCTTTGCCAGGAGATCGAGATGCTGACGAAGCGCCATGCCGATGCTGGATGCACCAGCCCCGAGGGCCACGAAAACGGTGGCGAAGCCGAGCGTGAAGAAAAGCGCTGAAAACAGCACGCCCCGCCGCGCATCCGGGGCAACGGCGACCGCACTGCCGCCGCGGAACTGCTCGACGGAAATGCCGGCCATGTAGCAGAGATAGGGCGGAACGAGAGGCAGGACGCAAGGAGACAGGAACGAAAGCGCGCCGGCAAATAGGGCGCTCAACAAGGAAATATCGGCGATCGACACTTAGGGACTCCGGCGGCAGGCAATCATCCGCGAAGTCCTATCGCAGCCTAGGCATCGGGGCCAATCACCTTTTTGCGCTTCTTTTTGAAAAAGAGCCTCCTGAAATGCTGGCGCGCAGTCTGCGCACCAGAGATCGACGGGGATTCTCACGCCGTCGGCGACGGCGGATTAGCGGTCGCCGCAGACGGTCCTGTATTTGGTGATGTAGTGATGATGGCTCTTCTTCTGGTCGGGCTGTTCCCAGCATACCTGCCGGGACGCATAGCTCGGACGATCATAATCGTCATCGTCGTAGGCATAGCGCGGGCCGTGTCTGTAGTAGCGGGGCGGTGGCGGATCGTCATAGTAGCGCGGACCTCCGGAGCCGAGTTCGAAGTATACGCCGTCCGCGAAAGCTGGTGCGCTCACAAGCAGCGTCGCAAGTCCAGCAGCTGCAACAATAAGCTTTCTCATGATCGGTCTCCATCTGTATCTGCTGACGTAACGCCTTTGGAGCGCTGTTGGTTCGACAGATTAGATGTGAGGAATGAATGCGCACTGAAACGGGCGTTCATGTTCCAGTCATGTGGGAGATGACCACAGAGCGTTATGATTCGATGGAGCTTGCCCCGCACGGCCGGGCGTTAAATGCATCGGAAACTGAATACGGTGAAAGACAGTCGCACACAATTTCTGCAATGTGCGGGGATCAGATGCTCGGCGGTCCGCCGCCATCGGTGCCGCAATCGACGTCGCGAGGCAGACAAACGCTACGGCTCAATGATCAGCATCCGAAACATGGGGAATATGCAGTATGTGGCCATCGAGCAGGAGGAGGAAATGTTCTTCATCGAGCCGATTCACGATCTCGCCGTCCTCCGTCATATAATCGGTCTTGGGCGAAGCCGCGTTCTGTCCAGAAATCCTGATCTGCTGAATGACAACGTAGGTTTTCCCTCCGTCGTCCTGACACCGAAACCGCCTTTCCTCTCTATAGTTCGACATGGCTTGGCCTCCATCGCATCAAGAGGAATCTTTGCCGTCATCAATGCGATTTCAAGGCCCGACGATTATTTCGGACGATTTGACGCGAACAGATTGAGACGTCCGTGCCGAAACGCAGTCTGGGATGGCCGCCAAGGACGGGTCCTCAGCAGCGTTCAAACCGGAAGCATCAGGCCCGGCCCGGTAAATGGCTGCGAACCATCAATGAAATTAACGGGACGCAGCGTGCGCGACACGATTGCCGGCGTTCTGGGTAGCATTGACGGTATTGGCCGCATCGCGCCCGACGCCCTTGATCGTGTTTGCGCACGAACTCAATACAATGAGCAGGCACAAGGTAGCAGTAACTTTGGCGGTGATCGTCATCGGGGCGTTTCCTAGCATTACAGTTGCATATCTATCTGTGGTCTGAATCTATGGGTCTCCATGATTCGGAGGTCATGGATGACAGGTGCATCAATCGAGACGACGCTTGAGCTTTGGGCATCATCGTTGCGCGACGTGAAGGCTCGCATGCGCAGACTGTTTACGCAGGAGCGAGTTGCAGCCTCTGCGAACCTTTTCCTGGACGGCTTGCTGGGTGACGAGCGGCGTAAGACAGGTTGGATGCGTGCTGAGGCGGCCGGTGATCCCGGCCCGTGGCGGCAACAAGCCATTCTGGGGCGCGGGCGCTGGGACGCGGACGCACTTCGCGACATCGTGCGAGAGTATGTCGTAGAAAACCTCGCCACGGATGATGCGGTCCTGGTCATCGACGAGACGGGCTTCCTCAAGCAGGGCAAGACATCGTGCGGTGTTGCACGTCAATATACAGGTTCGGCTGGCAAGATAACGAACTGCCAGATCGGTGTGTTCGCCGCCTATGTGTCCGTTCGCGGTCATGCCTTTATCGATCGAGCCCTGTACTTGCCCAAGAGCTGGACTGGCGATCCGGCAAGGCTGGCAGCAACTCATGTTCCTCAGGCTATAGCCTTCGCTACCAAACCAGGCTTGGCTGTCGAGATGATACGGCGTGCGCTGGCAGCCGATGTGCCGTTTTCATGGGTGGCCGCAGATGCGGTGTATGGCGTCGGGGACGTTGAAGGGACCCTGCGTCGAGCCTGCAAAGGCTACGTTCTTGGGGTTAAATCGGACCACCATTTCGGCTCCTGGTCGGGTAAGCCTCCGGTCGCCGGCACAGCGCAGGAGATCGCCCGTGATCTCGATCCAAGTGCATGGCAACGTCTTTCCGCCGGTGAGGGCACCAAAGGCGCGCGGCTTCATGACTGGGCCTACTGTGAACTCGCCGATCTCGATGCCGACGAATACAACGAGACGACATCAGGGCTTTGGACCCGTGGCCTCCTGATCCGGCGCAATATCAGCGACGGTGATCTCGCATTCTTCGCCACATGGTGCCTGGCCGGGACGGACATCCAGACGCTCGTTTCCGTTGAAGGCCATCGCTGGGCGATCGAAGACAGCTTCGAGACCGCCAAGAACGAGCTCGGACTCGATCACAATGAAACCCGGTCATGGCATGGCTGGCATCGCCACGTCTCCCTCGTCATGCTTGCCTTCGCCATGATGGCGGTGATCCGGTACCGCGCCAATGACGCGACGCCCCCAAAAAGACCGCGGATGCCGACCATCAGGATTTGATCCGCTGGTCTATCCAGGAAGTCCGGCGCATCGCCATCAGACTCGCCCAGCGTCGCATAAACCCCGCCTACGTCATCGCATGGTCATGCTGGAGACGCGCCCATCAGGCGGCCGCTCGACGAGCTCATCTCAAAACTAAAATGCAACTGTAATGCTAGTTGAAGACGATAGCTAATGCGCCAGACCGCAAGTTGTTCAAAACGAACCGGAATCGCGTTGAGCCAGTCCATGAAATGAGGGCGGGAAGGGATGTCCAAGGAAAAGCCCGGCGGGTAGAATCCACCGGGCCTTTTGGACCTACATAGGCGATGCTGGTCCGGCAGCGCGGATTTCAAACGCTGCACTCTTTTAACGAAGAACGCGACCAAAGGTTCCCACAAATACTATTCCGCCGCCCAACCTTACGGCGCGTGCTATGCGGTCTTGAATCGTTCCCTCTGGGGGCAGGGGTGCTCATTCGCGGGCTTCGCAGGCTTTGCGCTCAAAAGGCTAGCAGGCGCTGCGGAAGCCAAGCTGCCGCGATGGCGCGTTTGAGGGCATCGAATTTCACGCTTCCTTCTCATAACGGAACGTCATTTCTTTTGTTCACTAAATTTATAGACAATACTCGATGCAATAACGAAGGAGAGATATATGTCGCTGCGATTGGTGGGCATTGCCGGTAGCTTCAACCGTCCGTCCAAGACCTATGCCCTGGTCGAGCATATTGCCGGGCTTGCCGCTGCAAACTACGGCTTTTCCTCGAAGATCTACGATCTCAAGGACGTTGGCCCATCATTGGGCACTGCCCTATGGCGCAGCGAGCTGGATGAACAGGCCAGCCAGGTTCTCGATGATATCGTCAAGGCGGATGTCCTGGTTGTCGGCTCGCCGACCTACAAAGGATCCTATCCTGGCCTTTTCAAGCATCTGATCGATCTTATCGAGCCGAGCGAACTCCGCTCCAAGCCGATCATCATCTCTGCGACCGGTGGCGGGGATCGCCATGCCCTGATTGTCGAGCATCAACTGCGGCCACTGTTCGGCTTCTTCATGGCCCACACGCTGCCGACGGCCGTCTATGCCTCGGACCGCGATTTCGTCGACTACAAAGTCGTCTCCGAGGCGCTGTCTGGCCGCATCGGCTCTGTCGTCGATGAGTTGGCTGCCTTCTCCTTCCTCCCGTCGGTAAAGGCCACGCTTCAAGCCGCCGAGTGAGATCCGGGGGATGGTGAGATGGACAGTGCGGAGAAGACGCCGATGGGAAGCGAGCTTTGGAGCGTCTTCGACTTTGCTCGCCGTTATCGACTGACGGTGCGCGAGCAAAACCGTCTGCTGATGCTGTTCGGCCCCGTCGCCACCGCCGCGGACTTGCTTTCGAATGCGAGGCGCAACCAGTTGATCTGACAAGGTATGCAAGGAGAAGCCGATGCTGCAGTCTCTTCTTTTATGGCTACGGTGGGCCGTCCTCGGGCCTCCGCAACCGACGGCGAGCGCACCGCGGATCGAGCTGCAAAGTGACGGCGAGCCGACGGCCCGCGACTATGAAATCTACTATTGGAACCCATCTCCGGGGCCCTGGTACTGAGGGATCGTCATGGCTGTTTTCGATGATCGCCGCATCGCTCCGCGAAGCCGGCTTGTAGGTGTTGTGGCAGATATGGCCGCTTCTGTGGCCACGGTGCTCGCCTTCGGGCTCCTCTTCGCGATCACTCTCGGCGTTCTCTAGCAACGGATAGCTCACACGACGCGATAAGGATTGATGATGACGCCAGTACTTGTTCTTCCCGGGCTCTTCGGATCAGAGGATGCGCATTGGCAAACCGCCTGGCTGCGGGATCATCTTGAAAGTCGCCTCGTCCATCAGGACGACTGGGATCATCCGCATCTGAGAATCTGGCGGGCAAGACTCGAGGCCGTGCTCGAAGAGGTCGGCGAGGCCTACATCGTGGCCCATAGCTTAGGATGTCTGCTTGCAGCGAGCCTCGCCGGGCGGCCTGCCGCAGCACGGGTGAGGGGAGCGCTCCTCGTGGCGCCGTGCGATCTTCCCGCGACCGAGAAGCTTCATCCCCGCCAGATTGCTTTCGGCACGATGCCGACGGCTGAGCTGACGTTTCCAAGCATCGTCGTCGGCAGCCTGAACGATCGTTACATGTCGCTCGACCGCCTGACGCTCTTTGCCCGTCTCTGGGGTAGCGAGTTGCGCAACGCCGGTCTGGCCGGACACATCAATGTCGCCAGCGGCTATGGCCGTTGGCCGGGCGGCTACCGTGTTTTCGAAGCGCTGAAAGCCAGGACCCGCCATCTCGAAAAGATACCGCAGAAAAAGCGGTCTCTCGGCAGAGAGATCTCGTCCGCGTGGTAGAGGATCTCATGGCGTCGCCAAGACGATCATCGACGACGTCGGGTGAAACTCGCCGGCGGACACTTCGTCGTCGTGCGTGGGTTCTCCTCGAATATGCGCATGATCTGGACGACCAATCTGACGCGCCGAAGATCGAGAAGCTCTGTCAAATGATCGACAGAATGAGCGTGGATATTGCTGCGGCTGATAAGGCGAGCTTTGCGGCTATCCTTCATCAGGCGACCGTTTTGACGCAGGTGCTTGAACAGCGGCTGAAAACGGCTAGACAATTCACCCGTCATTGAAAACCAACGCCATTTTTACCAACAAGGGTCAACGCTCATGAGCCTCCGCATCAACGATATCGCACCTGATTTTACCGCTGACACCACGCAGGGTCCCATCCAATTCCACGACTGGATCGGTGATGGCTGGGCGGTGCTCTTCTCGCACCCAAAGAACTTTACGCCGGTTTGCACGACCGAGCTTGGCGCGATGGCAGGACTGGAGCCCGAATTCCGCAAGCGCGGCGCCAAGATCATCGGCATCTCCGTGGATCCTGTGGAAAGCCACGGCAAGTGGAAGAACGACATCAAGACGGCGACCGGCTTCGATGTCGAGTATCCGTTGATCGGCGACAATGACCTGAAGGTCGCCAAGCTCTACGACATGCTGCCCGCTGGAGCCGGAGAAACGTCGGAGGGGCGCACGCCGGCGGACAATGCGACCGTCCGTTCGGTCTTCATCATCGGTCCCGACAAGAAGATCAAGCTGATCCTCACCTATCCGATGACGACGGGCAGAAACTTCAACGAGATCCTCCGCGCGATCGATTCCATCCAGCTGACCGCAAAGCATCAGGTTGCGACGCCGGCGAACTGGCAGCAGGGCGAGGACGTCATCATCACGGCTGCCGTTTCGAACGAGGACGCGGCAACCCGCTTCGGTTCGTTTGACACGGTATTGCCGTACCTGCGCAAGACCAAACAGCCACAGGCGTAGTCTTCGGGCAGGGGCAGGTATAGGACGGGAGGGCTTGATGGCACAGGAGCGGCAATTGCACCTCGGCGCCTTCATGCGTCCTGTCAGCCTGCATACAGGGGCCTGGCGCTACCCCGGCGCCTATCGAGACGCGAACTTCAACTTCAAGCACTTGAAGGAGTTTGCGCAAAAGCTGGAGGCGGCGAAATTCGACGCCTTCTTTATGGCCGACCACCTTGCCGTGCTCAACATGCCCGTGGAGGCTCTGAAGAGAAGCCAGACGGTAACCTCCTTCGAGCCGTTCACGCTGCTGTCGGCGCTTGCCGCCGTCACTGATCGGATCGGCCTCATTGCGACGGCCTCGACGACCTTCGACGAGCCCTATCACGTTGCCCGCCGCTTCGCTTCTCTCGACCATATCAGCGCCGGGCGCGCGGGCTGGAACATCGTAACGACGGCCAATCCCGATGCCGCGCTGAATTTCGGCCTCGAGGAACATGTCGAGCACGGCGAGCGCTACCACCGCGCCCGGGAATTCTACGACGTCGTTACCGGGCTCTGGGACAGCTTTGCCGACGACGCCTTTACGCGCGATGTCGAAAGTGGGCAGTTCTTCGATCCAGCCAGAATGCATGTCCTCAATCACAAGGGCGAGGAGCTTAGCGTGCGCGGCCCGCTCAACATCGCCCGCCCGCCGCAGGGCTGGCCGGTGATCGTGCAGGCGGGGCAATCCGAGCCGGGCCGCCAGCTTGCCGCCGAGACAGCAGAAGTCGTCTTCTGTTCGCCTCGCGACCTACCGGCCGCGCAGGCGCTCTATGCCGATATCAAGGGGCGCATGACCGCGATCGGCCGGGATCCTCACAATCTCAAGATTCTGCCGGCCGCCTTCATCGTTATCGGCGACAGCGTCGAGGAGGCGCGCGCGAAGCGGGCGCGTCTCGATAGCCTCGTTCACTATGACAGCGCCATCGCATCCCTCTCGATCGCTCTTGGTCACGATGCTTCGGGCTTCGATCCGGATGGGCCGTTGCCTGACATAGCGGAGACGAATGCCAGCAAGACTGGCCGCGCGCACGTGCTGAAGCTTGCCCAAGAGGAGCAGTTGACCGTTCGGCAGCTCGCGCAGCGCTATGGCGGCTACTCCGGCCTTGCCTTCGTAGGAACGCCGGAAACGATTGCCGACCAGATGACGAAATGGCTGGTGGAGTGCGGTAGCGACGGTTTCAATGTCGTCTTCCCGTATCTTCCCCAAGGTCTCGGCGATGTCGTCGATCGGCTCGTACCCGAGCTGCAGCGGCGAGGGATTTTCAGGCTGGATTACGAGGGCACGACACTGCGTGAGCACCTTGGCCTTCCTCGACCCACCAACAGATTTTTTGCAAGTCCCTGAACCGCGATAATGGCGGAAGAGATGTCGGATGAATTGTGTGCTGTGCGTGGCGTCCGGGATTTTCCGTTATCATATTGAAATTAATAGTAATGTTATTTTAAGAATCCGTGCTGATTCGCTATAATTGCGGCTGCAACGGACTCCCAAAGTGGGGAACGACTTGGCGCGAGGGCTCAACAAACTTTCAGCTTCCGCACCGCTCTTTGAGGGAAGATAGTCCCGATATGCGTACGACAGTCCACCACGAGAACGCGCGTTGCGACAGGTTCCCCATCATCAGCTGGCTCCCTTGTGCCAGCATTTGCAGCGCATAAATCGGGTGAGCGTTCGTCGGCGGTCATTTATTTCCACTTCCCGGCGTAATACCCCTCGCATCTACCTAATGGCGCGATACATTGCTGCCTGCAGCGTAAACCGCCCTGGCGAGGAGAAGCAAGGATGAGCAGATTTCGTGCTTTAGTAGCAGCCGGAGCGATTATTAGTCTTTCGGCGCTCACATCGGCATGCGCGACTCCCCCGAACTCGATGGGCTCCGCATCAGGCTATCAGCCTGGCGATTCATTGAATCGAGCCTGCGCGGATGGCTTCAGGCCGAGCGACGGCCGCTCGTGCAGTTACTGACGGGCGGTGCCCATGGTAAGCAGATAACTGGCATATCACTGATCTCGTCCATGCGCTCTCTTGATGTCATCCCAATACGGATAATGCTCGGCACACCACCATCGCGTTTCAACGCCCTTGGACGAGGTGTGGCCGAAGCCTCCCCATTTCCCGCATCCCTCCACACAGCAGTAGTGGTTTACGTGAATGTTGGCGCCAGGCGCCTTCGAGTGGTTTTCGATGCTCATCGCGACAGATTCCTACCATCAATCGCGCGCCCTTAGAGCCGCATTTGCATCGCATGAGACCGGCGACCTGGCCCAGCGTCAATCCTTTTCGAACTTCCTTTGTATCTCCCACCGCCGACGGGTTTGCGCCGCTTGCACTGTGGGCATGGGGCGAGCAACGCCTCATATTGCGCGAGTTCGCAAGAGTTCGTCCCTGCTCAGGCTTCGGCGCCGGAGAAGGGATGCCAAGTAATTGCTCGCTGAATGATCATAGGACAGTCGCCTTGCGCACGAGGCGGGCCTGAGCATACCCCCAGGTACACCCCCGTTTTCCATATCATCTCAACCAGCACCACGACGTGCACAGTTCCACCACCGCAAGGTCACGAGTCTACTAGCTTACCCGTGGCGCCGCTTCGAATGAGCACCAGATTGCCGGCAACGAGTGTCAGGTTTGGGCTCACCCAGTGCATCTTACCCATCGACTCGGATCGCATACGTGCCTTCCGTCAGAGCTTTGCATAAGCTCGTGTTGTCCGTATTCTTCGCAAATCCAAACGGCGAAACCGACATTCCAGGCGCCGCCGAGCATCAGAAGATTGGTGACGCGGGATCGATGGCGGATGCGAACGGATAACCAGCCTCAGTGGCCTAAACAAGCTCTGCCGACAGCAGCGCCTTCTCAAAGCGCTCGCGCGCGAGATCCGGCGATCCTCGACCGCGGATTGCCGCGAGGATCGCCGCCACGGCCTTGTCGAAGTTACGATCTTTTGCTTCTGGCC
This sequence comes from Rhizobium favelukesii, assembly GCF_000577275.2. Lineage (NCBI taxonomy): Bacteria > Pseudomonadati > Pseudomonadota > Alphaproteobacteria > Hyphomicrobiales > Rhizobiaceae > Rhizobium > Rhizobium favelukesii. The sequence goes on along the minus strand of NZ_HG916852.1, from coordinate 2,457,751 downwards.
AACTGGCGGTCATGAACTCTTTTGCCGCCAGCGGTCCAAAGATCAAAGTGCCGCCGGCGCGGATCGGTCGATCCCACAGTACAATATTCACTTGCATGTCCTTATTGTTTTTCTACTAGAAGCATAATGCAAGTTGGGCTCGGAGTCTAATGACGGTGTCGTGTGAGAACGTCCGGACGGGCAACCTCTCGACGAAAACGAACCGGCTTCCATGTATCGAGGTCAGGAAAACTCAAGGAGTTTAGGGGTATGGATGGCGAAATCCCCGTCTTTATCAGCCCGAGGGACGTCGAAATTGAAGGCAACGGCCGATATCAGCATGCTGATACAGTCGCGGATCTCGCCGCCATACTCCTCGGCAGCAAATGGAAAAGCCGTCCATCGTTCCACCGTGCACTCATGGCGTCCTTGGAGGGACTGGACTTCTACACCGATGCAGCGACAGCGCGGGCCGCTTTCGCAATTGCGGCACACGAAGTGGGGCTGCACATTCTGCCTGACGATCGCGAGAAAATGCAAAAGAAGCCCCGCAGGGCGCGGGGCATCAGGAATGATGAGCAGCGCCCTAGAGCGGGCGACGGCGGAAGGTACGCCTCATGAAGGGCGGGTTCAAGGTAAGCAAATGATTGTCGTTCCTCGACGTATCACGCGACGGCGGCCGCATTTCATCGCAATGATGCTAGTGCCGTTCTTTCTTATTTGCGGATTGCCAAAGGTTGCAATCGCAGATCCCGTTACCGATGATGGTCGTGCCTTGATAACGGCCATAGGGAAGAACGATTTTCTTAGCGCTCGCACTATCTTACGTCGCGGGAATGTCGACGGAAATGGATTTGCCGATGGGCGATTCAAGCGAAGCTTTGTGAAGGAAGCTCTGTACGGGCAGGCTGATGATCGTTTGATTGACCTGCTGATGGAGAACGGCGCGGACCAAAAGGGATGGGACTATTTCGCCGGTCGCCTCTCGAGTGCTTATGCTGTCGCTGTCGGAGGAGTCAAAAGACGCGGTGCTGAATCTACGGTTCGGATCATAAGGGCGCTGAGGAGTAAAAAGTTCGAACATATCCGTGGGGTGAAAGAGAACATAAGTCTCCTTGCAGTTAACGGGCTTCCCTACCCAGACTTCCTCTCCATCGTTGACGAGTTGGCTGCCGATGGAATTGACCTGAAGGGAGAGTTTCGCAACGGGACGCTCAAGATGGTGCGAGTTTTCGATACAGGCTTGGAGGCCACTTGGCCGTATCTTCTTAAAATAATTGACGTGAATGAGGCCGATGCGTGGGGAAATACCATTACGAGCGTATACGCTGGGGCCAATTGCACGGTGGAGAGTTGGCAGGAAGACAATCCAAATTGGTTTTGCAACGAGGATCCTGCCAGGTTGAGGAAGATTGAAACCGCCGTCCATTCGCCGGGGTTTAAGGGAGACACCCTTCTTCTAAAGGCCGGAGGCTGGACCACGTTTGACTATCTGGGCTTCACCTCCGGTCAAACTGGCAGTTGCTTCAGCATCCCACGCGACGTCAGTCCTGTTCAGGATGAAATTCAGGACTTCGTGAAATCCACCTTCTCTGGAGAACTATCGCAATGGACACCGGTGAAAGACCCGTCATGTTCGGTGCGCGGTTCGACTGTCATTTGCAAATGCCTGAGGCCGTAAGGCAGGTCTGCCAAGGATGCCGCACGAGATCGTGGATTATCGACGATGAAACTCCCCATGTTCGCGCCACATCTGGCACAGACAGCTGACGCGGCAGCGGATGGGGGTTCATGCCAGCAAGAAAAGCAACCTGTAAATCTTCGCGACGCCACCCAGCCTCGGGGTCTAAAGGCTGCGTGGATTGGACATATGCAAGGGCTGCCAGAGTTGCCCTGTCCACCATTCAAAACACCTTCCCAAAATAGACCCATGCCACCGGTGGCGGCGTCGGCCGTCCTAGGGCGGTCAAGTATTCGTGATAGCCCTAGCATCTGGTTGATGGGGCGGCATTTTCACGTCAAGGACGCAAAGTCGCCACGGCGAGGGGACGCCATATGAGCAGATTTCAGGCATTTGTAGCAGCTGGAATGCTGATCGGTCTGGCTGCGATTACTTCAGCGTGTACGACGGCGCCGCGAAATCCAAACCCGCCTGATTATCAGTACCAGCCGAGGACTTCCGTGAATCCAGCTTGCGCGGGTAGGTTCAGGCCGAGCAATGAGCGTTCTTGTAGTTACTGACCCCGATGGCCCGACTTGGCGGCAGCATCAAGTCGATATCCAGTCGCCGGAAACGAATAAGGCAGCCATCCCAGCACGGTGATCGAAAGGGAAGCCCTCGGCAGGGTGTTGCTGCAACGTGGCTGTCGCATGGGGCGAAAGCTTCCCTTCTTGTCCTGGCTCCCCAGCGGGTCAGAACAATTATAGATTACGCCGATCTGCCGGGATCGCTAGTTGGACCAAAGCCCAAGAAATCGAGGGGAGGTTCAGCAGCTAGGTGTACGCGCAGGGGATCGCTGTCGAGAACCTGGCCCCTCAACGCGTCCTGCCCTTCGCGACAGGACGCCGGTGAGACTTCAGGCGGGTTAAGGGTGGTCTGCCTGAAGTCGCGTGCAATGAGGGTATCATTAGCACACTAATCATCATACGCTCATGGCAGCGGGTTGGGGAGAGAATTCGTCTCGGCAGGTCGACTTGGGGAGCGTCAAAATAGGACTGCAGCTCCTCCTCAAGCTGAACACAGATTTGCTCGTATTCCTCCAGGAGTATCTTGTTGCCACCCTCAGCGCGCAACTTGGCGCGGAACCTGACGGCGTCGCCATAGTTCTCGATATCTTCGGTCCACCAGTATGCAATATAGGCATAGGGGGACGAAGATGTGGGCAGCGCACTAGAAGGGCCGCCAATCATAGCGAAAGCTATCGAAACGTGGGTCTTCCATGTTCAAAGCCATCACGAATGAGGCCGCGCCGAAGGATAGCCATCATCAGGCCCATTTGGGGTTCGGACAGGCCCTATGACATAAATTCTCCGACAGCGTCTTCGAACGGGTAATCATACCATATCTTGAATTTGGGAAATTTCACGTTTTAGCGAACGTCGCCGACCTTCGCATCGACAGGAAACATGGGCCATATCCGCAGCCGCGAAGATAAAACCGTAATCAATTCGGGTTAGCACATACTTCGCTTGGAGTAGCCCATGCAGTTGCGTTGCTGTCATTGAGCGGTCGAAAAAAAGCCCCGCAGTATGGGCGGGGCAAGGTCAGGGCTCCGGAATGCTCGCGTCCAGAAGGCCGCGAGCGAAGCGCAAAACGCGGTGGGCTATGCCTTGGTTCCATCTCGGTCGAGATCGAGGCCGCGTGCGGCGTCGACGATATGCTTCAGGTGGCCAACGTCGCGCACGCCCTGCTGATAAAGCTCGATGGTGATTGCGGCAATGCGATCCGCCTCCTCGGAGCCAGGCTCTATTTTGAACTCTTCGCAAATGGCATCTAGAACTACGTGGCATTTGTGTAGGCCGTCAGAATCCAGGGGCACATCGCGGCGACTGAAGTGTTTGCGAGACATCACAACATCCTCCATGAAGAACATCTCTGTTGCCATCGCTAGAGACCCCGCCAGAAGAGCGGGGCCAGCGCTGGGACATAGGAAGGGTCGAGGCGAATGCCTCTGGCGGTAAATGCGACTGCCTGTCTTTTGTTCCAGCTTCGTCACATTCAGAAATGTCGATGAACGGTTGGCAAAAAACGTTCGCCGTTCGACCGCCTGTTACCGCCCCGAACAGCAAGGCCCGCCTCCAGGCATGCCGCGAGGAAGAGCTCTTTGCTTACTGCTGGAGGGGTTTGTCGCCGAAGGGCATTCCGACAGCTGATTACGGCTGCATCGTGATAAGCACCGTGGGCTTTGGGCCATTCGTTTTCGAGAAAGTCCAGGGTATCGTGGATACTCTCGAAAGACTTTTCAGCGCCATTCTGAAGTCGAACATTTACAGGGGTGTTCCAAAGGACATCCGGCGTTGGCATTTTTTCCTCCTTAATCTACCAACTGCAATATGAGTAAAATCTAATATGGGAGGCGCACGCGTGCAAGGGTAAGATCGGTGCCAAAGGAAAAGGCCGGCACCTCCATCAGCGCCGACCCCAGCTGCCAATTCATCCGTGGTCAGCCGTCAGAAACATGATGGGTTGAGTGCAATCCAAGTCGCTGAGCCGTCAAGCTTGGCTTAGGGAGCGAGGCGCCACCACTTCACGATGCGATGCGCCTCCGCCTTGCCTTCGTCTGTCAGTGCGTATGTCTCAACCTCGTCGCGATAGCCTGTTGTCAAGCGAACGGCGCCTTTTTCGATCAGCCAATGCATGTGGCTCGGGCACACTCTTTCCATAGTGCCAAAAGTCAACGCGTTTTGCCTCTTCCAGACCCACGTCCGTCACTTTCCACATGATATCGCCATCTCGGTCTTTCTTCCCCGCAACAATGGCGCCGTTTTCCGCCAACTTGTCCATTGTGAATGCCCCGGCATTTGGGATTGCTGGATGAGTTCGAGCGTCTGGATGCGGTCAAGTTCCACGAAGCGCGCGCCGTCATCACTGGCCGCACATGTTCCGCTATGGGCCCCCAGTTTCAGGAAATCACAATGGATTGCGCCGATCGACCGCATCGCACGGTACGTGGCGAGTACTTGGTAGCGACCGATGGATACCGAGACGCGACGCATCTACACGCTAATTCTATTCCACCGGCAGGGCGGAAAGTGCTGCTATCGCCGCAGGTTCATGACGATATCTTACGAGCCGCGTGAGCGTACGCCCGCGGGCTGCGACGCTGGAACATCTTCGCCGCCGTGCCGATGGCGGCAAAGACAACAGAGACAATTTTGCCGCTGCGTGTAAGTCCTGCAACGATAGCCGCGGCAAATGGGACTTGCTTTTTTACGCGAGTTGGAAGCGTAACGAGTTTTAGGCGCGAGATGCGCGCCGGCCGCCATGATGGCGTGCCGCTTTTATTCTCAGTCACCAACGGCCGGCGCGGTCACCACCTGCGCCAAACACAAGCAGCGCGCCGGCCGGTGTTTTTTCGGGAAGTCCGCAGCGGGAGCTGTTCATCCGAGGTTAAGGCCTATTAACCCAGGCTCGCAGCCTGAAAGGATGCGCCGATGATGAAGAAGCTTTTTCCCACACTCGCAGCCATGGTCCTGGCTGCATCTTTCGCCCTGCCGCTAAACGCCATGCCGATCGTCGTGCCGAAAGCAGCACCTATCCACACCGCCGACGTTGAGCAGGTCAAAAACCGCGGTCATGGTAATGGATATGCGTATGGCCACTGGAAGAATCGGCGGTACGCGTACCGAGACTGCCGGTATTACGGCTCGTGCTACCGTCCGCGGTATTACGGCTATCCGCGAGATTATGGCTATCGCGACTATTACCCCTATCATCGCAGGTCAGGTGTGAGCCTATATTTCAATTTCTAGTCGGCATGCCACGGACAGTGCCCGCCTGAGGATACTGCACCCGTCGGCGCGAATGCCGGCGGCTTTCTTCGGTTCGACATGACGTTGGGCCTGCCAGCAGTCTGGGGCCATTTTGGCTATGCTCTAGGCAATGTTTCTGGCAGACAATCGCAGCTCGGATCGCCAGCGTCGGGGCCCTTACACACACAAACTCCGGGCTGCGACCAGCGACGGCGCATCGCACGCCTGCATCGCTCCACGTCAGCTCCGGCGCCCATCCGTGGTGACGATCTCAAACTTGCCATTATCCGGCGCTTCGCACTACGACTTAGCGCGCGCTACTTTTGACATGCGCTGGGAGTTCCTTGATTCGTATGTAGAAGCGCAGTTGTAGGAGGCGGACGCCGGGCGGCCGATCCGAAGTGATGTATGGACTCTCGAGGAAATGCCTGATGGACTGAGGGGATGACAAAAGCTCCTTGGAAGCCTCCAAAGCCTCCAAAGCCTCTCCCCAGCGAAGCCGATGCGCCCGCCCGTTCGCGCGCACGAAAACCGCGCGATCCGTCGCAACCCCGCCTCCCACTCGATCCTATGCCGGCGCGCATAGAAGAGTGCCTTGCGCTCCTCAAGCCGCGCCCGCCGATCGGCCCTGATTGGATTTACGAGGTCAAAATGGGATGGATATCGGATCGCCGTCCATCTCAACAATGGGAACGTGCGCATTCTCACGCGCGGTGGCCATGACTGGACGCATCGCTTCCCCGCGATTGAGGCTGACGCTAAACGGCTCGGCGTCGGCAGTCCCATTCTCGACGGCGAAGCCGTCGTGCTAGCTGCGGTATGCGTCGTATAAGGGGCTGCTAGCATTACAGTTGCATATCTATCTGTGGTCTGAATCTATGGGTCTCCATGATTCGGAGGTCATGGATGACAGGTGCATCAATCGAGACGACGCTTGAGCTTTGGGCATCATCGTTGCGCGACGTGAAGGCTCGCATGCGCAGACTGTTTACGCAGGAGCGAGTTGCAGCCTCTGCGAACCTTTTCCTGGACGGCTTGCTGGGTGACGAGCGGCGTAAGACAGGTTGGATGCGTGCTGAGGCGGCCGGTGATCCCGGCCCGTGGCGGCAACAAGCCATTCTGGGGCGCGGGCGCTGGGACGCGGACGCACTTCGCGACATCGTGCGAGAGTATGTCGTAGAAAACCTCGCCACGGATGATGCGGTCCTGGTCATCGACGAGACGGGCTTCCTCAAGCAGGGCAAGACATCGTGCGGTGTTGCACGTCAATATACAGGTTCGGCTGGCAAGATAACGAACTGCCAGATCGGTGTGTTCGCCGCCTATGTGTCCGTTCGCGGTCATGCCTTTATCGATCGGGCCCTGTACTTGCCCAAAAGCAGGACCGGCGATCCGGCAAGGCTGGCAGCAGCTCATGTTCCTCAGGCTACAGCCTTCGCTACCAAGCCAGGCCTGGCTGTCGAGATGATACGGCGTGCGCTGGCAGCCGATGTGCCGTTTTCATGGGTGGCCGCAGATGCGGTCTATGGCGTCGGGGACGTTGAAGGGACCCTGCGTCGAGCCTGCAAAGGCTACGTTCTTGGGGTTAAATCGGACCACCATTTCGGCTCCTGGTCGGGTAAGCCTCCGGTCGCCGGCACAGCGCAGGAGATCGCCCGTGATCTCGATTCAAGTGCATGGCAACGTCTTTCCGCCGGTGAGGGCACCAAAGGCGCGCGGCTTCATGACTGGGCCTACTGTGAACTCGCCGATCTCGATGCCGACGAATACAACGAGACGACATCAGGGCTTTGGACCCGTGGCCTCCTGATCCGGCGCAATATCAGCGACGGTGATCTCGCATTCTTCACCACATGGTGCCTGGCCGGGACGGACATCCAGACGCTCGTTTCCGTTGAAGGCCATCGCTGGGCGATCGAAGACAGCTTCGAGACCGCCAAGAACGAGCTCGGACTCGATCACAATGAAACCCGGTCATGGCATGGCTGGCATCGCCACGTCTCCCTCGTCATGCTTGCCTTCGCCATGATGGCGGTGATCCGGTACCGCGCCAATGACGCGACGCCCCCAAAAAGACCGCGGATGCCGACCATCAGGATTTGATCCGCTGGTCTATCCAGGAAGTCCGGCGCATCGCCATCAGACTCGCCCAGCGTCGCATAAACCCCGCCTACGTCATCGCATGGTCATGCTGGAGACGCGCCCATCAGGCGGCCGCTCGACGAGCTCATCTCAAAACTAAAATGCAACTGTAATGCTAGGGCGTAAACCCATTAATGTTCTTGGCGTTTTGCGTGCCTCGTGATTCAAGGCTTCCGAATGAGGAGCCATGATGACACGCCGCCGCTACGAACTCACGGACCAGGAATGGTCGATTATTTCGCCACTTCTTCCCAACAAGCCGCGCGGCGTTCCCCGTGTCGACGACCGACGGGTGTTGAATGGCATCCTTTGGCGCTTCCGAACAGGCTCTCCTTGGGCGGAAGTTCCGTGAGCGTCCGGTGAGCGGATTTTGCAGAACGAGCCAGTTAGGCGATGTTCTGGCATTAGAACCAGCATTAGTGCTGACACTAATATCAGATCTGAGAGGTTGGCATGGCTCGCATGGAGATCATTTCCGGCGTTGAGCGTAGGCGGCGGTGGTCGAAGGAAGCGAAGCTGGCGATATTGGCTGAAGCCAATCAACCGGGCGTTCGGATTGGTGATGTCGCTCGTCGCCATGACATTTATCCTGCGCAGATCCGTTTATGGCGGAAAACGCTTAGCCACTTCGCTGTGTCAGCGACGTTCCTTCCGGTCCACCTGGTCAACGAAGTAAGCCTCGGGCAGATGCCGGCGGCCGGCGGGGCGCCCGCGCTTATCAAGATCCAGCTACGAAATGGTCGCAGTTTGAAAGTTCCGGCGGACATTGAACGCAAGACGCTGTCATCGTTGATCGCGTGTGTTGAGGCTGCATGATCGGGCCGACAGGAAATGTACGGGTCTACTTGGCTTGCGGGGTGACCGATATGCGGCGCGGTATCGATGGTCTGTCTGCTATGGTCGAGGCGGTGATCAAGGAAGCGCCGGGTTCCGGAGCGATCTTCGGCTTCCGTGGAAAGCGCGCCGACCGGATCAAGCTTCTATGGTGGGATGGCCAAGGGTTCTGCCTATTCTACAAGATTCTTGAGCGCGGATACTTTCCTTGGCCGACGGCGAAAGATGGTGTTGCGCATCTGACGCAGGCTCAGTTGTCGATGCTTGTTGAAGGGATTGACTGGCGCCGACCAGCGTGGACTTCCGCCCCTGGCCGCACGGGTTAAAAGCTATATTTTACAGGGACATCCGGGGCAAAACGCTAGTGCTTTCGCTGCAAATCGGCTATGTTTTTGGGCATGAAAGCACCGCCGCTGGACAGTCAGGACGAGCTATTGGCATTGCGCGCGCTCGTCGCTGAACAGGCGGCGAAACTCAGCGCGCAAGAAGCCGAAGTCATCAAACGCGACTCGATCATCGGTCTTCTGCGTGCGCAGCTGGAACTGCTCCGACATCGGCAGCACGGCGCATCCTCGGAAAAGATCGATCGGAAGATTGAGCAATTCGAACTGATGCTCGAGGAGATCGAAGCTTCTCGCGCCGAGGCTGATGCTCGTTCCGAAAAAGGCCTGCTGCCAGATCTGGATGATACCCCCGACAAGCCGAAACGCAGACCTCTGCCGGATGGCCTTCCAACTGAAGAGCAGGTGTACACAGCGCCCTGCAGTTGCCCGACTTGTGGTGGCATGTCCTTCCTGAAGGCGGCCGACAAGGTGGTCCAGGTGATGGAGCATGTGCCGGCTTCTGTGAAGATCGTCCGGCATATCGAGAAGCGCATGGTCTGTAAGGACTGCGATACAATGGTATCGGGTGAGATGCCGAGCTTGCCGATCGAGCGAGGCAAACCTGGACCAGGACTGCTCGCACACATCATGGTCGCCAAATTTGACGATCATATCCCACTCTACCGTTTGTCCGAGATGTACGACCGGCTGGGGATAGACATCTCCCGGTCTGTCATGGCGGACTGGGTTGGCCGTGTGTCCGTTCTGCTCTCGCCCCTCATCTTGCTGATCAGAGCCCATATCGCGGCCGTCGACCGAATACACACGGACGATACGCCGGTCGATGTTCTCGACCCAGGACGAGGAAAGACGAAGACCGGCAGGGTCTGGGTCTATGTGTTCGATGGCAGCGGCTACCAGGATCCCACGCCCGGAGCGATCGCCTATTACTATAGCCCCGACCGAAAGGGCGTGCATCCGGCTGAACACCTCGCTCACTTCAGCGGCGTAATGCATGCGGATGGGTATGCTGGCTATAGCAAGCTTTACGGCAACCAGATCATCGAAGCTGCCTGCATGGCGCATGTGCGCCGCAAGTTCCATGATGTGATCAAGCTCAAGCCATCTCCGATCGCCGACGAGGCTCTGTCGCGCATCGGTGCACTCTACGATATCGAGGATCGTATCCGCGGCATGTCGGCTGACGAGAGGCGAACACTGCGCCAGCAACACGCCAGACCCATTCTGGCGGACCTCAAGGCCTGGATTGAAACGACGCTTTCGACGCTGCCGCAGAAACAGAAGCTTGCAGAAGCGATGCGATACGCTCTCTCGCGATGGGCAGCTTTGAGCGTCTACGTTGACGATGGCCGTGTCGAAATCGATAACAACATAGCTGAGCGCGCTATGAGGCCACTCGGAATTGGAAGAAAAAATTGGCTCTTTGCTGGGTCAGACAAGGGCGGCGAGCGCATCGCCAATATCCTGACCATCATCGAGACAGCTAAACTCCATGGCCACAATCCAGAGACCTATCTGACAGACGTCCTGACCAGGATCCAGAGCCATCCGAAGGATCGACTTGATGAACTGCTCCCGTGGCAGTGGACTCCGGCAAAAGACCGGTACGAGGCTGCGTGATGGCACGCTCAAGGATCATCTATACCCTCAAAGAGGTCGCTGAGATGATCGGCGAGAACCTCGAGTTGATCGAAGAGGTGACCGCCAACTCGGATAATATCAGCGAAGGCGAATTGCTTTATGTCCGCGACGGCAGCGAATACGGCACAAAGGGCCTGACCGAGAACGGCGTGGACGAGCTCCAAAATCTCCTCGCCGACATACGGACATGGGATGGTGGAATCCGCCAGTTTCTCGTCGATGAACAATGCGATCCGGATGTGGTCGAACGCGTTATGGCAGACGAGATGAAACGCGGCCTATAATATCGGCCTCTCGACCAAGCGAAAATGCCTTCGCCGGACGCTCACGAAGTTCCTGAGCGGTATGGGCCGCCAACCACCTGCTACAACCGCTTCGTCCGCTGGCGGAAGGCTGGTGTCTGGGATCGGCTTCTTGAAGCGGTTTCAGAAGCTTACGATGGCGACATCGTCATGATCGACTCGACCTGTGTTCGCGTTCACCAGCACGCGGCCACGGGAAAAAAGGGGATCAAGACGATGGTGGCATGGGACGTTCCCGCGGCGGGCTCACGAGCAAAATCCACGCGCTCGTCGATGCTGAAGGTCGGCCCGTCACGCTCCGTCTGACCGGCGGGCAGATTGCTGATTGCACTGAAGCCGATGCGCTGACTGACAGCCTCGGCGAAGGCGACATCCTGCTTGCCGACAAGGGCTATGACAGTAACGCCATCCGGGCTAAGGCGGCCGCGCGCAAAGCCTGGGCCAACATCCCGCCCAAAGCAAATCGGACGGGCTCCTTCTCATTCTCGCGCTGGGTTTATCGGCAGCGAAACCTCGTGGAGCGGTTTTTCAACAAGATCAAACAGTTCAGAGGTATCGCCACACGCTACGACAAGCGCCCGGAAAACTATCTCGCCGCTGTCAAACTTGTCGCGGCGCGGATCTGGTGTCAGAGTTTATGAGTCGACGCCCTAGCACTACTTTGGCAGATTAATCCTCGGTTAACGATGATCGGCCATCTTTGACACTTCAACAGGGGTGCGAAGGATGGCAGAGCAGGATGTTGCACTGACGGAATGGCTGAAGCCGTTCGTTGAAAAGCTTGGCCACAAGAAGCGTCGGCAGATGTGCCCGATCTATGTTTCTGGCCTGATCGGGCCGGGAGATCGCAAGAGTATCGAGCCGATGGCGGAGCGCCTGGCACCTGATCGCTACGACCGCCTGCATCATTTCATCTCGGATGGCATTTGGGACGCCGGTCCGCTTGAGGCGGAATTGGCGGTGCAGGCTGACAGAATAGTCGGGGCTTCGGATGCTTTTCTGGTGATCGATGATACAGCTCTTCCGAAGAAGGGCGATCATTCTGTTGGGGTCGCACCACAATATGCATCGATGCTAGGCAAGAGAGCCAACTGCCAGACGCTGGTGTCATTGACGCTGGCACGCGACGAGGTTCCTGTTCCCGTTGGCCTGCGGCTGTTCCTGCCCGACAGTTGGACCAGTGATCAGGATCGGATGGCAAAAGCCGGTGTTCCCGAGCTATTGCGCATATCCCGCACCAAACCGGAGATCGCGCTTGACGAGATCGACAGGCTGATTGCCGCGGGCGTGCGGTTTGGCACCGTGCTTGCTGACGCAGGTTACGGTCTGTCGGCCGCTTTTCGCCAGGGTTTGAGTGCGCGGGATCTCACCTGGGCGGTCGGCATTCCCAAGCATCAGAAGGTGTATCCCCATGATGTCGCATTGATCTTTCCTGTTGCTGGCCATGGACGACCGCGCAAGCATTCAATCCCCGATACGCTGTCGACAGCAGCCGAAACGATCCTTGCGGCATCGACATGGAAGACGCTCAGCTGGCGGCGCGGCACCAAAGGTCGATTGGTAGCGCGCTTTGCTGCCGTCCGCATTCGAATTGCGGATGGCAGTCCGCAGCGTATCCTCGACAAGGGACAGCAGCATATGCCGGGCGAGGAAGCCTGGTTGGTTGGCGAGTGGCGCTCAAACGACGAACGCAAATATTATCTGTCCAATCTGCCGACCGCGGCGACATTGAAACAACTCGCGGCGGCCATTAAAGCTCGTTGGGTCTGTGAGCAGGCTCATCAGCAGATGAAGGAAGAACTCGGCCTCGATCACTTCGAAGGCCGATCATGGCAAGGCCTCCATCGACACGCACTGATGACCATGATCGCTTATGCCTTCCTGCAGCATCAGCGCCTATACAAGGCAAAGCGGGAAAAAAAGGAACAGACGCGGCCCGCCTAAACCGACACTGCCAGCTATCCGACGCGCCGTCATAGCCGCGCTCTCAAACCACCATCCACCACAACGATGTCCACACTGCCGTATCAGGTTCCAAATGACCCAAAAATCAATTCTGCCAAAGTAGTGCTAGTGGTTCAGGACAATGCCACGGTTTATGAGGCCGAGTAGAGCTCAGGCGATCCTGAGGACGACCTTCGCATCACGGGCCGCTGCAAGGAATGCGGCTTGGGCTTCGCCCTGGGTCACCGCGCCGGTGACGGTCCCGGCGCAGGCCTCCATCGCTAGGATGAATCCGATGCCGCTCGTGACCGGCCAATTGGTAAAAAGCATATCAAGGGCTTCTTCTGCCGATCCTATGGCGTGGAGCGCTTGGTTGCGCTCAACGATTAAGGCGAGCCACTCCTGTGCCGACACAAGGTCTCCAATTCACGTTGGAGCGATGGACGAATGACGGATCGCACAGTTGGCCAGCGTTTGACATGAGGGGAGAAAAATTCTGACCTGGCGATCCACTCTCTAAACTCCCGTTGTGATACGTTGTTCCACGCACGCTATTCGTCTGCTGCGGCTGGAAGGCGAAGAAGCAGTAATTCAAGTAACTCAGCGGCGGTTAACGTCGGAAATTGCGACAATAGATCGATGGCAACACCTGCGGCCGTCTGCACCGAAAGGCTGTTGGGGTCAGTTCGGGTTGCTCCGCACCACCCCTGGAGGGAGGCAGTCACAGTTTCAAGTTCGTTGTCGCTGAGGTCCACGTGGGTGAGAAAGTTCATTGAATGGCTCCCGCCAAAGGCAAGAGCATATGTTATCTCCCAATCGGCTCTGCCCGTAAAACAAATGGAGCCAACCTAATCATGTTACGCCGATCAGGAAGAACACGATAGCACTAACGCCGTGTAAATGTGGCGGTTTATGAGTTGACGGAATGATCGCCCATGAGAAGTCCAAACAGACCACCGACTCGTGGGTTCTGTTTCTTGGCCAACGAGAGGCCTAGAGCGCCGTACCTTTAATCGAACCCATAGCCTGCGGCTGTGATGGCGAATTCTTTGTCGGTGGCAAGGAGCGGCAGAGATCGCCGACAGACTGTGACTGTCCGGTGGTGGCGGAACGCATGCGGATTGGTGGGCCGCGTTCGGAAGCTAGGCGAGTCGGCCGAGGGCGGTCAAGTGTTCGTGATAGCCCTCGCATCTGCTTGATGGCGCGTCATTTTCGCGTCTAGAACGCAACGCGGCGAGGAGACCTCATATGAGCACGTTTCAGGCATTCATAGCGGCCGGAATGATGGTCGGCTTGGCTGCGATTACTTCAGCTTGTACGGCGACGCCGCGAAATCCAAATCCGCCTGATTTTCGATATCAACCACGGAATTCCGTGAACCCCGCTTGCGCGGACGGCTTCAGGCCGACCAACGCGCTCTCGTGCAGCTACTGACCGGGCAGGGCTCTTCTGCGGTCGCTTGGGTCTCTGGCGCAGCCTCGTTGGCCGACATCGTGACGAATTCGGTTTCTTTGAAATATGCTTTGAAGACCACAGACAGCTCCTCACAGAGGTTCTTAGAGGTCTCAAAGTCCTCAATAACGTGGCTGTAAATATCTCGAATTAGGGATTCCAATTCAAACGCGGCCAATTCAAAGACGTGAGCTTGGTCTTTTGGAAGTACAGTAATTACTTCACCTTTCCTCTTCCCCGAGAGCTTCGTAAAAGGCTTCATATTTTCTTGGAGCGCCTCCCGCTTTCGGGAGTAAATGTCCAAACTCGCCGCAATGGATCGGTATCTGGCAAAAAGGAGCTGACAGTCGTTTATCAGGTCTGCTCGTTTCGCTTCGACTAAGGGAACGAACTCATTAGACGTAACGCTCGAAACGTCGTCGGTTGCTCCTGCTTGTGGGCGAATCTTTTTCCACATTTCTCCATGGAGAAGCCCGTGATTGTTCGCCTCGTTTAGCCCGCTCCACATGTAGCCGCGATGGGTGAAGTAGCCATTGGAAACTGCTTGTATCTTGAGAAACAGGGACAATGCTGCAGCCCTTTCAAGCTCCAGTTGCCTCACCCGCTCTCGGCTTTCTGAGCGCCTCTCCGTCTGCCAAGCCAGCAGCCATGAAGTGACGCCGCCCATGACCGCGCCCCCGAATCCAGCGTAAAGCGTTGCCTGGTCGGAGGATGAAATGCTTTTCACAGCCAGGTCTTCGACGTGAATGCCAGAGTAGGCGATAAACCCACTCGGGACGATTACGCCGCCAAGTACGCCAAGTAGGAAAAGTGGAAACCCGTCCGTTAGTTCATTTTTTGCATTGGATGCCGACACGTTTCGCTTGGTGATGCCGTTGCTTGGCAACTCAGCCACCCGCGCCAGGAGGAGCGTCGTTCGTCACGTGCTCCTTGTACTGAACGGTTTCGTCAGTGTTCATGTCGATCGATGCGCCGGTAGGCTGCGTCAGGCGCACGCCAGCACCGCCAGAGCCCGTGTAGTTGCCATCAATGAAGGTGACACCGGCGGCTGTCGACGCGTGCTCCAGGGCATCCATCGTCGACTGCTTCGCGTCTGAGCCATTCTCAATACGATTGACCGTATTCGCGGTCACACCGGACTTTGCAGCGAGATCGCGAACTCCCCAACCCCGATGGCGGCAAAGACGACAGAGACAATTTCGCGGCAGCGTGTAAGTCCTGCAACGATAGCCGCGGCAAATGGGACTGGCTTTCTTACGCTAGCCTAAAACGAGACGAGTTCTTCTAGGCGCGGCATGCGCGCCGGCCAGACTGATCCCCCTGACTGGGCTGGCCTCTTTCATTCGCCACTACCAACGGCAACGCCCGCACCAGGGCGTACCACGTGAGGAGGGCGCGAATGCCGGCAGCTTTTTTCTTATATTGCAGCGGGACTGTTGCTTCTGCCGTCGAAATAACCTTTTCGTGAATTCGTTATAACGGTGAGCTGGCGTCATCAGAAAAGGCCCGGCGCGTGGACCGCCGAGCCTTTTTGCGCTGGCGTTGAGGGACTAACCAGAGCGCGCAATGGCCCTGTTAGGAGTTCATTGCGTGGGTGGAGAACTCACAGAGGTGTGAAAGGTTCCTCGTAAAAGCCCGGCGGGGACGGGGAATCAGCGCCGGGCCTATGCGAACCTCTGCATTTGGGCGATGCTTGGTCCCACAGCGTGGAATTGAAGCGCTGTATCGATAGAACTGGTGTAACGTAGGATAGTTCCAGTCGGCCAAAACGATCTTGGAAGCACGTTATGATAACTCGCTATTTCTCGTCTAAAAATTCAATAAAATACAACAAAATCAATGAGATTTGGCGGAAGAGGTGGGATTCGAACCCACGGTACGGTTTCCCGCACGCCGGTTTTCAAGACCGGTTCCTTAAACCACTCGGACACTCTTCCATCTAATTGATAAGGTTGAGAAATCGACATTTTGTTGATTTCAAAGAATCGGTGTTTGCTACCGATTTGCTACCCGATCACTCGACGGCTGGCTTTTTAGCAGCTTTGATGGCTGCGTCAACTTGCTCTGCAGCGTTTGCCTGCATCCCCCGAGGTCAAGCGGGATTCCGGTCGTCGAGTGCCCGAGACGCTCGCTGGCAATCTTCTGATGCACGCCGGCCGCAAGCAACTGCGTCACGTGGGAGTGGGATGTCAGCACATCGATCCGGCTGCCTATCTGGGAATGGCCAATGACGATCAAGGAGCGACAAGAACGAGAGGCGCACGATCGGGAGAACCCGTGGCGCCCGATGAGCACGGCGAAACCATCCGGCGGCCTCATCTGCGACCTGCTATTCGACGAGATGGCAGGCCATTTCGCTACCGAAGGTCTGCAGTACTTCCTAGATCCTGATGGTCACTGGTACCAATTCGGTCCGCCGAGGCGAGTTTACGCCCCGGCGCCATCAACTGGCGACCATCCTATGTACACATGACGCCGGAGGGGCGGAGCATCATCAAAAAGAGGGCTGAACGTTGAACATTCAAACACACAAACGAGCCTTCAATCCAAGCAACGAAGAGCGTCTGGCGAAGGTGACGAAGGCCGAGGAGCCGAAGTTTCGTTGCCTTCGCAGCGAGGAAGCAGGCAAGGAGGAGTTGTGGTTCGCCGTGGCCGCCGCCGGGTTCGAGGGGGCCGCCATGTGTAATCCCGTCCGCAGGGTGTTCTGAGAGCATTCAACGCAAAGCCAGTGGCTGTTCAGGTCAGCAACTCCTTGGCTCGGGCATCGATCTTCTCGCAAGCATCCTCGAATGGATCGAATATCGGCGCTAAGGGAGAAGCGCCGAGCAGAAGAAGAGCTCTTAGGTGCTGCCAGCCGCCTTCCTCGCCAAGGACTGTCGCATAGGATGTCATTTCCTCGCGCGCCTCACCGGCATATAGCCGTTCGTATTCCGCAAAATTCGAGAAATTTTCGCGATTGCTATCCGAGGGATGGAAGGTCTCTGCCGCAGCGCCCTGCGCAAGGATCACTTCGTGGGTCGCGAGCAGGACGGCGTAATACTCGATCGTCATATCGTCGTGGGGTGCGATCGGTGCGATCGTCGTACCATTCACGAGATCCTTCACGCGGATCAAAACGCCATTCAGGAATAGCGCATGGCCAGGCGACAGGTAGAGATCCGAATGTGGCGTACGACTATCAAGCGCATGGCGCGCCACTCGGATTGGCACGAGACCGTCATGCCAGTGCGCGCCGCCCTTCCTGAACACTTGGCGACCAACCCATTTGATCGCGCGGGTGTCTCCGCCCGGAAGAGCGACGCGATCGCCAATCCGAAGATCCTCAACATACTTTTCACCGCAATCCGTGAGGATCGACGTACCACGCAGGAAGCACTGCGCACCGCTGCTCCCGCCTCCGCCGGAGTTGCCGTTGCCGCCGGAGTTGCCGTTGCCGTTGCCCCATCCCAAATGCAGGCCCGCAGCGCGCGCTGGCGACGATGAGGCCGCCATGGCAATGGCCGCCACGCTCGCGAAACGAGCACCGGCCGCGGCCGCCACTCCCAGAAAACGCCGGCGTGCAGTATTGCGAGGCAGGTTGGGATCTTTGAAATAAGACATCCTGACACTCCTTTGAGAAAGGGACGGGAGCCCCCGAATACCGTGGGATGAGATCCCGAACAAAAGACAGTCGTATTCACCCAGACAGGAAGCAATTAATTCTAGACTGTCTTCCGCGCGATGCCAGATGTACTTAGGTACTATACTTTAGGACTATTTGTTTATCTGCTGGAACCGCCCTAACCGGCGCCGCTCGTCTTTTGATGCTTAACAAAAACGGCAATCATCACAATCTGTGGAGAAAACAAATGAACGTACTCGTTACGGTTCAGCACATCCGCGCGACCGCTCTCCAGTCTGTCAATGAAGCCAACATGAAATCCGTCCTGGTGTCGCTCGATCGCTATCGCGAGGACTTCGGCATGGACCGCGTGCACCGCGTGGTGCAGTACCTGGCGCAGCTTATGCATGAAAGCGGCGACTTCCGATACGATCGCGAGATCTGGGACCGACGCCGGCGCGGGCCTGCTACGACACGCGCGCGGATCTCGGCAACACGCCGGCGCTCGATGGCGACGGAAATATATGGGTCGCACCGGCGTGCAGCTCACCGGCAAAGCCAACGATCAGGCGTTCTACGACTGGTCCGAGGCAAAGGGCTTCAACCCGGCGGACTTCGTCGCCAATCCGGATCTAGCCGATAACGACCCATGGGAAGGGCTGGTGCCGCTCTGGTATTGGGGCAGCCACAACCTCAATCGCTTCGCCGATCAGGGCGACATCGAGACGATCACTACGAAGACCAATGGCGGCATGAACGGCTTCGACGATCGCGTCGATCACTTCGCACACCCGACGCTGGTGCTGGTCCTGAAGCCAACTGCCATCCGCACCAGCAAATGGGTGAAGTTCCGGCAGAAGTGCGCAACCTCCGTGACGCCTCCGCGCGTCAGAAGTGAAGTCGGTCGCAAGCCGGGCAACGATGCATCAGCGCGTGGATCAACTCGTTGATCGCGTCGGAAAGGTGGAAGGAAATGTAGCTGCCGTTCAGGAAGACATCTCGGAAATGCGTCCAGTCACCGATGACCTGAAGCGTTGGAAGCTGATGGGCAGGGGCGATCGGGGTTATTGGCATCGGGAGCATGGCGCTGGGTGTCACTTTTGCCGACGTCATCTGTCGCATAGCGGTCGCTGTCATCGCCCGGTAGGACAGGGCGAACATGGCGGCGATCTAGACAGAGGCTGTAACGTTCGGCTTACGTCCACTGAAGGGAAGCCCTCGCGGGTTTGCGCATAGGGCAGGGCCGTCTTGTCCTGCATGCCACTGACAGAACAGCCACAAACTACGCCCGTCTGCCGAGATCGCTAGTCGGACCGAAGCGCTAAGACCGAGATGTCCAGCGAGTTGATAGAACTTTCAGCCGATTGCCGGGAAGAAGTTCGATCACTCGTGTGTGAGATTGATCGGTACATCAAGGATCTCGGTTTCCGTGAATCCCTGGGCGACCAATGGCTGTTCTATGTCGTATAGATCGAGGGCCGCCCTTACCCGGGGGAGGAGCGCCATCAAGGCGGTTCGAGTTTCCTGTTACCTCGTCAATCACGCGCCGCAAAAGACCCCGCAGTCGCGGTTGCGGGGGCCGAGTCGAGAGTTGGGCTTGAGGGGTTTCATTTCTCAAGCCAGCCGTAAACGCTGCACACTGCAATTTGTTCCCACTCCATGTCGAGGTTGTCGAAGAATTGTTCTAAACTGAAACAAGCGCGTTCGATGCAGCGGAAGCCGACCATTTTTTTCGTTAGGCTGGAAGTGTGACTGTCCCTCGATCATCACCTGCATCTCAGTGATCCGTTCTCTCAGCGGCCGCGGCCTCTTTCATGCCGCCTCCTTAGCTCGACTTTGTACAAAATCGGTGGTGATTTCGGGGGCATCTGAGCAGCCCTGGGTGAATCAATTCGCCGCAGGGTCCCGGCCTTGCGCCATTCGTTTGATCGGATTCGAACGAATGGATGAGCGAACAACATGATTGTAGCCGTGAGCCGGGAGACGCGGTCCCCCACATCCTTCGCAAATGGCTGTCGCCGTTTCGTTTCTGGTTTACCGCGCCAAGCTGGGAGCATCTGCTGGTCCTGGTGATGGGTGCGCTCCTTTCGCCTGGCAAGCGAACGGTGACGGCCTGCCTGCGCATCACCGGACGCGCGGAGGTAAGTAATTTTGCCGCCTATCATCAACTCCTCAACCGAGCCCGCTGGAACCCTCGCACGTTGGCGGCCCGTCTGCTGTCCATCATTGTTGCCCGGCTCGTGCCCGAGGGCCCTGTCGTGATTGGCATGGATGATACAATCGAACGGCGTTGGGGCCAACGCATCGCCGCGCGTGGAATTTATCGTGACCCGGTGCGCTCCAGCCATGGCCACTTTGTCAAAGCCAGCGGCTTGAGATGGTTGAGCTTCATGGTTCTTTCACCTGTCCCATGGGCAAAATGTATTAAAGCC
This sequence comes from Rhizobium favelukesii, assembly GCF_000577275.2. NCBI lineage: Bacteria > Pseudomonadati > Pseudomonadota > Alphaproteobacteria > Hyphomicrobiales > Rhizobiaceae > Rhizobium > Rhizobium favelukesii. The sequence continues at coordinate 2,437,608 of NZ_HG916852.1, read as the reverse complement.
CTGCCGGTGCTGACGATCCTGTGTCCCTCTGAGCGCCATGATCAGAAGAAGGGCCGAAAGCACAAGCTGCTGACTGATTGGGCAAGGCAAGGCGTCTTGCAGCTTTGCCGCTGGCTGCCGGGCCGCGAAATCATCTTTGTCGGCGATAGCAGCTTTGCCGTTCATACACTGGCTGCGGCTCTTCCCGACACGGCCACTCTCATCACGCGGTTGCGTCTGGATGCCAGTCTCTTTGCTCCACCAGATCAACGGCACGAACATACGCTCGGGCGACCGGCGCAAAAAGGCAGGCCATTGCCGAAACTGAAAACGCTCCTCAAAGACGCAAAGACCGAGTGGCAGCGCATCGTCGCATCGTCCTGGTACGGCAAGCAAACCGACAAAACCCTTGATGTCACATCAGGAACCGGCCTCTGGTATCGGCGTGGAACGCCCCCAAGACCAATTCGCTGGGTTCTCGTTCGCGATCCATCAGGCCGTCGTGAACCCCAGGCGTTCATGAGCACCAACGTCAACCTTGAGCCCGCTCAGATCATTGCCTATTTCGTTCGGCGCTGGCAGATCGAGGTCACCTTCGCCGAAACGCGAGCGCATCTTGGCGTGGAAACCCAACGGCAGTGGAACGACAAAGCCATCATGCGCACGACCCCGTCGCTGCTGGCGCTCTACAGCCTCGTCACACTCTGGGCATGCGATCTGCTCGGTCATGGCGTCCTTCCCTATGCCGCCGCCTGGTACAAGAAAACAGAGTTCACCTTCTCCGATGCCATCGGTGCGGTTCGCATGATCCTGTGGGATCAGGATATTTATCGACAGCACCCGCCAGACCCGGACATTCCTGAAACTCAACCAAGCCGCCTCAAGCGGATGACACAAGCACTTTGCTTCGCTGCATAATGTACAAAGTCGAGCTTAGTCGTTGCGTCATTGCAACGTGGAGGGAACCATGCAGGCGGGTCGTTGTTCCGACAGACTACAGCCGCTCGTACGCGCTCGCCGCCTATATTTCGAATCGTACTGGTTCGGGTCGTGTCGCATTCTTTATCTTTTTAAGATTTGCCTGACGTAATTATTTGATGTCAAAAGCCTCCTCGTTCCAAGTCCCTCATTGCAGATGAGAAGCCGCTTCGCAGTCGAGCACGGAAGCCGCGCGACCCCTCCCAGCCGAAACATCCCCTTGATCCAATGCCGGCTCACGTTGAACCGTGCCTCGCGCTTCTCAAGCCGCGCCCGCCGATCGGTCAAGATTGGACCTATGAAGTGAAATGGGATGGCTATCGGATTGCCCTCCACCTGAACAATGGAAATGTCCGGATCCTCACGGCGCGCAAGCAGTGCCCATTGGCGAGCCGACCTTCGTGCTGTTTGGGGAACGAGTCAGCGATTCATTTTCTCAGGGGGTCATGACTTGCAGCTTCTAGTACCCGTCGCACCCACTCGGCCAACGCTGGATCTTCTAAAAGGTGAAATTGGAACGTTTTTTCGTCGAGCTTCCCCAGCCGGTAGGCGTAAACTAGCTCTTGTTGTTGTTTGTTCAACCCTCGGACCTTCGCGTGCTTGGGTGAGACGATCCCCAGCTCGGTCAGCCGGCTTTTGAATGCCTCGTTCGACGACATGACATTCTCCTCCTGAGTAGAAAACAAAAAAGGAGCTCCAAAGGTTCCGGGGATCGGTCGACAGATTGACAAAAGTGGCGTGCATTTAGCCATGGTCTGCGCAAAGAGGATACGATGTGCTGCTTCTCAGGTTGAGGTACGAAGGCGGGATGCCAGGACCGCTTGACAATCATATTCTAGAGTGCGCCAGCCCAGTCGCCGATTGATGCGAGAAGACTTTGAGCGTTCGTTCTGGCTGAAAGGGCTTCGCATTCACGTCGGCGCCTGCACGTTGGCATTGACACTGATCTCGGCAGACGCGGCTTTCGGAGCCGCCTCTACTACTGTCGCCCATCGCGGTTAACTCAGACCACGCAGCGTTTAAGCCGTTCGGGGGCAGGTCAACAGGTTCTATCGGCTCGGCGGATTACGACGGAAAGGAGCTCCCTTGCCGACCTGCCTGCTGGGCGCGCGCCGAGCGTGTTCCTTAGAGTGTTAAATTAGTGACCTATTAACCATATTAGTTAGAATTTTCCCTATCTCGGGGAAATGCTTCGCAAATTCGCCATGAAAGCCGCATGATTAAAGTCTCGTTAGGTTGGTGGGATTAGGGGTGTCTGGCCCAGATCGGGGCAGATTTCTTAACCATAACGGTCTTGAGCGGCGTGGGACATATGAAAAGAGACTACGGGGCGGCGTCATTCGCAACGGGAATGCGATGGGTTGGGCTGTCGCTCATCTGCGCAACGGTGACGGCTTGTGGCACGGCGCCGGCTCCGACAAAACGCACTCACGGCAAGGAATATTTCTCGGAGAAGGAATACGGCGTTAAGGCCAGTCCGCGCGTCGCCACCGGCAACAATATCCCGAAAGGCGGCGGCCGTTATCTCGTCGGAAACCCATATGTGGTGAAGGGTAAGTGGTATTACCCCAAGGAAGATTTTTCGTACAGCAAGGTCGGAATTGCATCATGGTACGGCTCGGCCTTTCATGGTCGCCTGACGGCAAACGGCGAAGTCTATGACCAGATGCACCTTTCCGCCGCGCATCCGACGTTTCCTCTGCCGAGCTATGCGCGTGTGACGAATACGGAAAATGGTTCGTCAATTATCGTTCGTGTCAACGATCGTGGCCCCTATCACGAAGGGCGCATCATCGACCTGTCCAACAAGACGGCGGATATGCTTGACCTGCAGCATAGTGGTACCGGAAAAGTCCGCGTCCAGTATGTTGGCCGTGCCCGCATGGATGGTCACGACATGCCCTACCTGATGGCTTCCTATGTGCCGAAGGGCAGCCGCATTCCGGGCATCAACCCGGGCGGCGGGCAGATCGCCACCGGCGTCATGGTTGCCTCCAACAGCAAGCGCATAACCGCAGACCAACTCCAGAGCTTCGGCGGCTTCACGCCTGAACCGGAGAGTGTCCCGGTGCCGGTCTCGGCGACGTCCTATGCCGGCTCGACCCCGAGCGCCAGCTACAATGCCGCGCCCGTTCCGACGCCGATGCGCTCTCCATCCTTTGGCGGCGTCGCGCCGTTGGCGGAGCCGACGACCGGGCAGATGCTCGTTCTGCCGGAATTTGGTCCTTTGCCATATGAACGTCCCTATGGAGGGCAGCGTTCTCTCGCGATGGGGTATCAGGACGAGGGTGCCAAGACCGCTACCGTCGAACTCGCTTTCGATGCAGTGATGGTTCGCAACGACGGGCAGCAGGACTCCATCCTGGCGTCCTTCAAGCGGCAGAAGGCGGCCGCCGCGCACGGCGAGTAGCGACGGCCATTGCGTCGCTCTCGGTCCGCCGTTAGCATCGTCAAGGTCGCCCGTGCTGTGGGGTTTTCGGTGTTGAAGCGTTTAGTTCGCCTCTGTGTTTGTCTTCTGCCTTTTGCAACGGGTGCCGTTGCCGCAAACAGTGATACCAACGCGTCATTTGTTACCAAGGCAGCGCAAGCCTACATGATCGAGGCGTCCACCGGCACCGTGCTTCTTGCCAAGAACGAGAATGAGGCCTTCTCGCCAGCGTCGCTCGCGAAACTGATGACGGTGGATCTCGTCTTCGACGCGCTCTCAAAGAACCAGATCACACTCGATACGCAATATCCCGTTTCCGAATACGCCTGGCGAACGGGCGGCGCGCCGTCGCGCACGGCGACAATGTTTGCTGCGCTCAAGTCGAATGTCCGCGTCGAGGATCTCATCAAGGGCGTCGCCATTCAGGGCGCCAATGATAGCTGCATCATTCTCGCCGAAGGAATGAGCGGTGGTGAGCCGGCCTTTGCGGCGGCCATGATGCGGCGCGCCAAAACGCTCGGCATGGAGCGATCTGTCTTCGGGAATTCGACCGGGCTGCCTGACGGCAAGAGCAAGACGACTGCGCTTGACATGGTGACGCTGGCCGCGGAACTGCGAAAGTCCTACCCGAACCTCTATCCCTATTTCGCGCAGCCCGATTTCGAATGGAACAGGATTTTCCAGCGCAACCGTAACCCGCTGCTCGGTTTCGGCATGGGGGTCGATGGCCTGGCGATCGGCTTTGCCGAGGGAGAAGGGTATTCCATCGTTGCTTCAGCCGAACGCGACGGCAGGCGGCTTTTTATGGCACTGGGCGGCATTGCCTCCGACAAGGAGCGCACCGAAGAGGCCAAACGCGTGCTCGAATGGGGGCTCACCGCGTTCGAGAGCCGCCAGATTTTCGCCGACGCTGAGGTGATCGGCCAAGCCAGCGTCTACGGTGGAACGTCGCGCAGCGTCGATCTCGTGGCGAAAACACCGGTGAGCGTCTATATCCCGATCAACAATCCAGAGCGGTTGTCGGCGCGCATCGTCTATCGTTGGCCGTTGATGGCCCCGGTGGAGGCAGGTCATGAAATAGGGACGCTGCGCATCTTTGCGGCTGGCCGCCTGTTGCGTGAAGTGCCGCTTTATACGAAGGAGACCGTGGCGGTCGGCTCTTTGAGCAGCCGCGCCGTCGATGCTCTGATGGAGCTCGGCGAAACGTTGCTGTTCTCCTGGCTGTGGGATAAGCCCGAACCCACGTGATCGCCATGTTCGCCGTTCAGGGTGAGAGTTGTCGCCGGGCGGTTTCGCTTTTCGCCGCCTTCCGGTAGATGTACAGCAGTGGTGCGGGCGAGCGCCGTAATGCAGGAAGTAGTCATTGCCATCCGGTACTGGATTGTTCGTAACGTTTGAAGGCGGGGAGGGTGCGGGAAAGTCGACGCAAATCCGTCGCCTTGCCGAGGCTCTTCGTGGTCGCGGCTATGAGGTGCTGCTGACGCGAGAGCCGGGCGGGTCGCCAGGTGCGGAAGCCGTGCGTCATGTGCTTTTGTCGGGTGCTGCCGAAGCCTTCGGAACACGCATGGAGGCAATCCTTTTTGCAGCAGCACGCAATGATCACGTAGAGGAAGTCATCCGGCCGGCTCTCATGAGTGGCAAGGTGGTTCTTTGCGATCGTTTCATGGATTCTTCCCGCGTCTATCAGGGTGTGACCGGAAATCTCGAATCGGAATTCATCGAGGCGCTGCAGCGCGCCGCCGTCAACGGCATCGTCCCGGATTGCACGCTGATCCTCGATCTGCCGGCACGGGCTGGTCTGGAGCGGGCCCGCAGGCGCGGTGCGGCTGGCGATGTGAGCCCCGATCGCTTCGAGAAGGAAGAGCTGGAAACCCACGAGAAGCGCCGGGAAGCCTTTCTCGATATCGCTGCCCGGGAGCCCAACCGTTGCCGCGTGATCGATGCGATGCAGACCGAGGAAGCGATCGCCGCGGAGATTGTCGAGATCATCTGGCAACGTCTGTCGCATCCTGCTGCGGCGAAGGTAGCGGAAGCAGCTCATGAGTGATGAACGGCCGGGATTGCTCGACGGCGCCATTTGGCCAGCCGAGAACATGAAGCTATTTGGTCATGAAGACGCCGAGGCATTCCTCGCGCAGTCATACCGCTCGGGCAAAGGCCACCACGCAATCCTGCTCGAGGGGCCACCGGGTATCGGCAAGGCAACGCTGGCATTCCGCTTTGCAAACCATGTCTTGACGCATCCCAATCCGGCTAGTTCGCCGGAGCTGCTGGCGGATCCCGATCCGGCCTCGCCGGTGAGCCGCCAGATCGCCTCGGGCGCATCGCATAACCTGCTTTACCTGGCGCGGCCCGTTGATGAGAAGACGGGGAAGGTCAAATCTGCCATCACGATCGATGAGGTGAGACGGGCAGGGCGCTTCTTCTCGCAAACGTCGGGCACCGGCAATTGGCGCATCGTCATTATCGACCCGGCCGATGACATGAACCGCAATGCCGCGAATGCGATTCTGAAAATCCTTGAAGAGCCGCCGAAGCGCGCCCTGTTCCTGCTCATTTCGCATGCGCCCGGCAAGCTGCTGCCGACAATTCGCTCGCGGTGCCTGCCACTGAAGCTTGCGCCGCTTGAAGACGGCGCCCTCGGCGCCGCGCTCGCACATCTCGGCATCGAGGCCGGCGATCCCGACCTGTTTGCGGCTGCGAACGGCAGCGTAGGCGAAGCGCTGAAGCTGGTGAACTATGGCGGCGGTGAGATCATCGAGGCTTACAACGAGGTTCTGCAAGCGCAAGGAGCGTCTGCCCGCAGGGCGATGCATCGGCTGGCGGATGCGCTTTCCGGCAAGGATAGCGATACAATCTTTGAGTTCTTCACCAGCCATGTCGCCGAAGACCTGACGCGCAAGGCACGGGCCGCTGCGATTGCGGGCCAGGTTGCTGCAGCGGAGCGGCTCGCCCGCCTGCATTCCGACATAGGCGAGCGACTAAGCGTTTCGGACGCCTACAATCTGGATCGCAAGCAGACGATCCTCAGCATCCTCGGAGACATCAAGCAGCCCGGTCCTTGATCAGGTAACGAGCAGCTTCCATGCGACAACGGCAAGCGTCAGCGCGAGTACAATGCGGATTGTCCGTTCATGGAGCTTCGGCGCGATCAGGCTGCCGGCGATGATCCCGGGGATCGAGCCCACCAGAAGGGCAAAGAGCATTCCCCAGTCGATCTCGCCGATCATCCAGTAGCCCATGCCACCGATCAGCGTCAGCGGCACTGCGTGGACGATGTCGGAGCCGACGATCTCGCGAACATCAAGGCGCGGGTAAAGCACGAGCAGCACCGTCACGCCAAGCGCTCCTGCGCCCACCGATGTCAGGGTCACGAGGATCCCGAGCACCAGGCCAAGCACGGTCGTCCAGATGGCGATCGTGATCGGCTTGGGCGAAGAGCGCTCCCCAATGGAGCGAAGCGCAAGTGCCAGGACCTGCTTGCGAAAGACCAGCATGAATGCGGTCATGACAAGCAGCCAGCCAAGGGCTGTCGTGATCGTGTGGGCGACGTCGACACTCTTGCGGTCGACACCTGCCATCAGCCAGAGCATCAGCAGGGCGGCTGGAACGCTGCCGGCAGCAAGACAGCCGACAACACGCCAATTCACCCTGCCGTGCATGCCGTGCACTGCCGTCCCGGCCGTCTTGGTGACGGCAGCGTAGAGCAGATCAGTTCCGACGGCTGTGGCTGGATGAATGCCGAAGACAAGCACCAGCAAGGGCGTCATCAGTGATCCGCCGCCGACGCCTGTGATTCCGACAAGAGCGCCGACGAGAAGCCCCGAGAGCGAATAGAGGGGATCGAAACTGGAAAGGGTGGTCAAACGGTCGACCTCGAGCCTGCGCGTGAAATGATGCTGCCGAGTGCTGGGGATGTCACGTCACTGATGCCCCGTCTTTGAGTTTTCTTTGGGTAGAATGCGCCTAAAATCGAGTCAAGTGCAGGACGCCCGCGATCGGCAAATCGCCGATGCTTTCGAAACTTGGTATTTCGCTTCGCCATGACATGCGCTAAGAGCGGCTGACAAATTTTATAGAGTAAGCCGGACAAGAATGGCCGCCATGACCGACAAGACACCCTTCTACATCACCACCGCGATTTCCTACCCGAACGGCAAGCCGCATATTGGCCATGCCTACGAGCTGATCGCGACGGATGCCATGGCGCGCTACCAGCGCCTCGACGGCAAGGATGTCTTTTTTCTGACGGGCACCGACGAGCATGGCCAGAAGATGCAGCAGACGGCGCGCGCCGAAGGCATCTCGGCGCAGGAGCTTGCCGATCGCAACTCCGGCGAATTCGAGTCGATGGCGAAACTTCTCAACGCGTCGAATGACGATTTCATTCGCACGACGCAGGAGCGTCATCACGAGACTTCGCGTGAGATCTGGAACCTGATGGCCGAGAACGGCGACATCTACAAAGATTCTTATGCAGGTTGGTACGCGGTTCGCGACGAGGCTTACTATCAGGAAAACGAGACCGAACTGCGCGCCGATGGCGTGCGCTACGGACCGCAAGGCACGCCTGTCGAATGGGTGGAAGAGGCAAGCTACTTCTTCAAGCTTTCGGAGTATCAGGACAAGCTGCTGGCGCACTATGAAGCCAACCCGGATTTCATCGGGCCGGCCGAGCGCCGCAACGAGGTCATCTCTTTCGTCAAGTCAGGGCTCAAGGATCTCTCGATCTCGCGCACGACCTTCGATTGGGGCATCAAGGTACCGGACGATCCGTCACATGTCATGTATGTCTGGGTCGACGCCCTGACCAACTACATCACCGCGACCGGATACATCGAAAACAAGAACGGCCCCCGGGCGAAGTACTGGCCGGCGGACGTTCACATCATCGGCAAGGACATCATCCGCTTCCACGCGGTCTACTGGCCGGCCTTTCTGATGTCGGCGAAGCTGCCGCTGCCGAAGCGCGTCTTCGCGCACGGCTTCTTGCTCAACAAGGGCGAGAAGATGTCGAAGTCGCTCGGCAACGTCGTCGATCCGGTCAATCTGGTGAATCATTTTGGCCTCGATCAGGTGCGCTACTTCTTCCTGCGCGAAGTTTCCTTCGGCCAGGACGGCAGCTACAGCGAAGAGGCGATCGGCACCCGCATCAATTCCGACCTCGCCAACGGCATCGGAAACCTCGCCAGCCGCTCGCTGTCGATGATCGTCAAGAATTGCGACGGCAAGATCCCGGAATGCGGTCCGCTGACGGATGAAGACAGGACCATGCTGGCGCAGGCTGATGCGCTGCTCGCTTCGACGCGCGACGATATGGGCAAGCAGCTCATTCATCGCGCGCTGGCCTCGATCATAGCAGTCGTCTCGGAGACCGATCGCTATTTCGCAGGTCAGGAACCCTGGGCGCTGAAGAAAACAGATCCGGCGCGCATGGGCACCGTGCTCTACGTGACCGCCGAGGTCGTTCGCCAGATCGCGATCCTGCTGCAGCCCTTTATGCCGGGATCTGCGGGCAAGCTTCTGGATCTCGTCGCGGCGCCTGCGGACAGGCGCGACTTCGGGGCACTCGGCGAAGCAGGTCGCCTTGTCGTCGGCACGCCGCTCGAAGCACCGAAGCCGGTCTTCCCGCGTTACATCGCGCCGGAAGCGTGAGGACGTCATGCTGATCGATACGCATTGCCATCTTGATTTCGCCGACTTCGAGGAGGAGCGCGACGAGATCGTCAAGCGCGCTCACGATGCTGGCGTCAAGCAGATGGTGACGATTTCGACACGCGTGCGCAAGCTCGACGGACTGCTCGCCATCACTGAGAAATATCCGTCGGTCTTCTGCTCCGTAGGCACCCATCCGAACAACGCCGGCGACGAGCTCGATATCCAGACGGACGATCTCGTGCGGCTGGCCAACGCCCATGAGAAGATCGTGGCGATCGGTGAAGCCGGTCTCGACTATTTCTACGACACGCAGAAACCGGAAGACCAGAAGACCGGATTGCGGCGCCACATCGACGCATCGCGCGAGACGCAGCTCCCGCTGGTCATCCATAGCCGCAGCGCCGACGAAGACATGGCGGCGATCCTGACCGAGGAAACGGGCAGGGGGGCGTTCCCGTTCATCCTTCACTGCTTCTCGTCGGGCGCCGAACTCGCAAGGGTCGGCGTTGAACTCGGCGGCTACGTCTCCTTTTCCGGCATCCTGACCTTCCCGAAGTCGGAGGAGCTTCGCGACGTTGCCAAGACGGTCCCGCACGATCGCCTGCTTGTCGAGACCGATGCGCCCTACCTCGCGCCGAAGCGCTGGCGCGGCAAGCGCAATGAGCCGTCCTATGTCGTGAACACGGCCGAGGTTCTGGCCGAGACGCTCGGCCTCAGCTATGCCGAGATGGCACGGATCACGACGGAAAACGCATTCCGCATTTTCTCAAAGATGCCGAGGATCTGACAGCGTGGGTTACAGACGGCGTTTCACCATTCTCGGCTGTTCGTCGTCGCCCGGCGTTCCGCGCATCACCGGCGATTGGGGGGCCTGCGATCCAACCAATCCGAAAAACCGGCGTACCCGCGCGGCGTTCATGGTACAGCAATTTGACGACAATGGTGGCGTCACGACCGTCGTTGTCGACACAGGGCCGGACTTTCGCGAGCAGATGATCGCCGCGCGCGTCACTCATATCGACGCCGTCCTCTATACGCATGCGCATGCTGATCACATTCATGGCCTCGACGATCTACGCGGCTACTTCTACGGCGCGCAGCAGCGGGTTCCGATCCACGCGACGCCGGATACCATGGACCGCATTCGACAGGGTTTCGGTTATTGCATCGAAACGCCGCCCGGCAGTAACTATCCGCCGATCGTCGAAGCGAAAGTTATCGAAAGCCTCGACGTGCCGCTGCGGATCAGCGGCGCGGGTGGAACCATCTCCATCTGGCCGCACCTGCAGCAGCACGGCGACATTCACTCGCTCGGCATTCGTGTCGGCAATGTCGCTTATTGCAGTGATATCAGTGACTTTCCACCTGAAACTGTCGAAAAGCTTCAGGAACTCGACGTTCTCATCATCGATGCCTTGCAATACCGTTATCACCCGAGCCACCTATCACTCGAGCAGTCGCTCGACTGGATCGATCGCCTGAGGCCGAAGCGGGCGATCCTGACCCATATGCATACGCCGCTCGACTACGACACGGTTATGGCCGAAACGCCGGACCATGTCGTTCCGGCTTACGACCAGATGAGCTTCGATGTCGAACTGGCGGAACTCGCAACGCCTGACGCCCCGCAAGATTTCACATCAACTGGCGTGGCCGCGTCCATCATACGGCCGCGATCATGATGCCACGAGTCGCTGAGGAGTAGGTCGGACGAGCGGTGCGAAGGCGCCGCTACGAGGTAACCGAGATGTAAGCCTTGTGACATCTCGAACCAGATGCTCGAGGACAGCGCTTCGACATGGAAGGCGAAATCCGCGGTACTGTCCGGGCCGGCCAGAAGCCGTGCGGCGTCTAGGAAACTAGCAGCCTCGCGACATGTTCGACATCACATGTGTCCGCGGTCCGCGAGCCCCACAAACGCAACGCCAGAATGGACTTCAAACGATCCCATAACAGGCCATTTTAAGAAAACGCAACAAATGCAACAAATACAAAATGGCTCAGAAGTTCCATAATCTATCTTATCCGATTTATGAATGTAAGGGGGTACATTCTATTTCCAAGTGCGACATGCCAATGATTACAATGGCTTCACTATGGAGATTTTGGCATGTCTGGATGCTATACGCAGATCACCCTCGCCGATCGCCGACGCCTGCATCACTTGGTGGCGGCAAAAGTTCCGGTAAGCGAGATGGCACGTCGGCTTGGCCGTCATCGCTCGACGATTTACCGCGAGATCAAGCGCAACACGTTTCGCGATCGTGAACTGCCGGACTACGACGGCTACTACAGCACGGTTGCGAACGACATTGCGCAGGACCGACGTCGCCGGCTGAAAAAGCTGCGGCGTCACCCGAATTTGCGAACAGAGATCATCAACCAGTTGGAAGCTCGCTGGTCCCCCGAACAGATTGCCGGACGCCTGCTGTCGGACGGCGTCAGTCGTGTTCGCGTTTGCAAGGAGACAATCTATCGCTTCATCTACAGCAAGGAAGATTATGGGCTTGGTCTCTATCAGTATCTGCCAGAAGCGCGCCGCAAACGTCGTCCACTGCGCTCCAGGAAGCCGCGGGACGGTGCGTTTCCAGCCACGCACCGCATATCCCAACGGCCTGATTTTATTGGAGATAGATCGCAGTTTGGGCATTGGGAGGGCGACCTCCTCATCTTCGAACGTCCACTCGGCCATGCCAATGTCACCTCCCTCGTCGAGCGCAAGAGCCGCTATACTGTTCTCATCAAGAATCCGAGCCGGCACTCGCGCCCGATCATGGACAAGATCATCAAAGCGTTTTCTCCCTTACCGGCCTACGCGCGTCAGAGCTTCACCTTTGATCGCGGTACCGAGTTTGCCGGGTTCAGGGCTTTGGAAGAAGGGATCGGTGCGTGCAGTTGGTTTTGCGACCCAAGTGCGCCTTGGCAAAAAGGGACCGTCGAGAACACCAACAAGCGCATTCGACGCTACCTGCCAGGTACCACAGATCTGGCAATTGTGTCGCAACGCGACCTTCTCCATCTGACGCGCCATATCAACGATCAACCGCGCAAATGCCTCGGATACAGGACGCCAACCGAGGTGTTTATGGCGCATTTGCGCGAAGATGGGTGATCCCCTATCCTGCAAAACAGGCATGATGCACTTGGGTTAGCTTCTCCAGGGCTATTTAGTAATGCGACAGTTGGGCCAGTTAGAGATGCGACAGTCTTGCCTCTCGACGCGCTGGTCAAAGCCAACGTTGGGAGCAAGGATGACGATCTTCAGCCTGGTCGAGACCATGAGCGGTCGGAGTCGTCATGTCCTTTATGATCACCATGTCGCAGAAAGAATTGCATCGCCTCGAAGTCATTCAGAAGATCCGTGATGAACGCCTGAGCGTCGTCCAGGCCGCCGAGCTGCTCGCGCTTAGTCGAAGTCAGGTCCATCGGCTACTACAGGCCTATGACCGGGATGGTCCAGCTGGCCTCGTTTCGAAGAAGCGATCGCAGCCGAGCAACCGGCGCCACAGCGAGGAGTTTCGCAATGCGGCGCTGGATCTGATCCGCGACCGCTATCCGGATTTCGGTCCGACACTAGCGCGCGAGAAGCTGATTGAACTGCATCATATTTCGGTCGCTAAGGAGACGCTGCGGCAATGGATGACAGAGGCCGGCATATGGGTCTCGCGACGCGAGCGTAAGAAGCGCGCCCGCTTGCTGATCTATGCTCTTTCTTTGCGCGTAGACTGCCCTAGAGTTCTCTAGGACAGCCGGAGCCGTTGCCATGCGCGCCTTTCTCGCAGTTTTCATTCTGTGTGCCGCGTTCCTCGCTCTTGTCGCAACCGCTCGCGCCGAGGACCCGATCGACACGACCCGCGCGATGATCGAGGCGCAGATCAAAGCGTTCCTGAACGACGACGTCGACGCGGCCTATTCCTACGCCGCGCCTGGGATCAAGGCGATCTATCCCGACAAGAATGTCTTCTTCGCCATGGTCAAGAAGAGTTACGAGCCGGTCTATCACCCAGGCAACTATGCCTTCGGGCGCAGCCGCTCGATCGACAACGGCGCAATGATCTACCACGAGGTTCTGATATCAGGCCGCGACGGCAAGGATTGGACCGCAATCTACCAGATCGCGCGTCAACCCGACGGAAGCTACAAGATCAACGGCGTCCATATCGTGCCGAACACCGAGAGCAAAGGCATCTGAGCGGCGGTGAGGCGGCTTGCGGTGCGCCATGATGCCTTCGCCGCGAGCCTATCCGGTCTCAGACGGGCTCCAGGTCACCCCTCGCCCATTCTTCCTGCGTTTCCGCCATGAAGTCGGCAAAGCGCCCTTCGGCAATGGCCTTACGGATGCCCTGCATCAGTTCCTGATAGTAGGCAAGATTATGCCAGGAGAGCAGCATGCCGCCGAGCGCCTCGTTGGCGCGGACGAGATGATGCAGATAGGCGCGCGAGTAGTCGCGCGAGGCCGGGCAGTTCGACTGGTCGTCGAGCGGGCGCATATCCTCGGCGTGGCGGGCATTTCGGATGTTGACTTTGCCTCGGCGGGTGAAGGCAAGCCCGTGCCGGCCGGAGCGGGTCGGCATCACGCAGTCGAACATGTCGATGCCGCGCGCGACGGACTTCAGGATGTCATCAGGCGTGCCGACGCCCATGAGATAGCGCGGCTTCTCTGTCGGCAGAACTGGCAGCGTCTCCTCAAGCATCTTCAGCATGACGTCCTGCGGTTCACCGACGGCGAGGCCTCCGACCGCATAGCCCTTGAGATCGAGTTCACTCAGCGCTTCGGCGGAACGGATCCGCAGCGAGGGTACATCCCCGCCCTGCACGATGCCGAACATAGCCTTGCCCGGCTGGTTACCGAAGGCGACCTTGCATCGTTCGGCCCAGCGCAGCGAAAGCTCCATGGCGCGCTCGATCTCGCGCGGCTCGGCCGGCAACGCGACGCATTCGTCGAGCTGCATCTGAATATCGGAACCGAGCAGTCCCTGGATCTCGATCGAGCGCTCCGGCGACATGTGATGCAGGCTGCCGTCGACGTGCGACTTGAAAGTCACCCCCTGCTCGTCGAGCTTGCGCAGACCGGAGAGCGACATCACCTGGAACCCACCTGAATCAGTCAGGATCGGATGCTCCCAACGGATAAGCTTATGAAGGCCGCCGAGGCGAGCCACACGCTCGGCCGTCGGGCGCAGCATGAGATGGTAGGTATTACCGAGGATGATGTCGGCGCCCGTTTCGCGAACTTGGTCGAGATACATCGCCTTGACCGTGCCGACGGTGCCAACGGGCATGAAGGCAGGGGTACGGACCGTGCCGCGCGGCATCGAGACTTCGCCCAGTCGGGCACCTGCATCGGTCTTCTTGAGGGTGAACTGGAAGTTCTCGGTCATCTAGTCTTTCCGGAAAAGAAGGCTGGAGTCGCCATAGGAATAAAAGCGGTAGCCTGTCGAAATCGCGTGCCGGTAGGCCGCATGCATGGTCTCGAAGCCGGCAAAGGCCGAAACAAGCATAAACAGCGTCGAGCGAGGCAAATGGAAGTTCGTCATCAGCATGTCAACCGCCTTGAAGCGGTAGCCCGGCGTGATGAAGATGCCCGTGGCGCCGGCCCAAGCGCGGATCTCGCCGTTTTCCTGCGCAGCACTTTCGATCAGCCGCAGCGATGTGGTGCCGACGCAGACGATGCGCCCGCCCCTCGCCCTGACGGCATTGAGGCTTGCCGCCGTCTCGGCGCTGACATAGCCGCTTTCCAGATGCATCTTGTGTTCGTCGGTGTCGTCGGCCTTAACCGGCAGGAAGGTGCCGGCGCCGACATGCAGAGTCACGAAATGCCGCTCGACACCTGATTTGTCGATGGCTTCGAAAAGCGCGGGCGTGAAGTGCAGGCCGGCCGTGGGAGCGGCCACTGCGCCCTCCTCGCGAGCATAAATCGTCTGATAGTCGACGCGATCGCGCTCATCCTCGGCGCGCTTGGCAGCGATATAGGGTGGCAACGGAATATGTCCGACGGAATGGATGGCCTCGTCGAGCATCGGCCCGGATAGATCAAAGGCGAGCGTCACTTCGCCGCCCTCGCTCTTCTCCTCGACGGTGCACTCAAGCTTGCCGAGCAGGCAGCTGTTGCCATCATGGCCGAAGGAGATGCGATCGCCGATCTTGATGCGCTTGCCCGGCTTCGCGAAGGCTTTCCAGCGGCCGGCGCCGATGCGCATGTGCAGCGTCGCCGAAACCTGTTGACCGCCGGCGCCTTCGCGATGGCGGACGCCCTCGAGCTGTGCTGGGATCACCTTGGTGTCGTTGAAGACGAGCGCGTCCCCTGCCCTCAGGAAATCGGGCAGATCGCTGATGCGATGGTCGGACAGCTGTACCTCGCCGGCCGGATCCACGACGAGCAGGCGCGCACTGTCGCGCGGGTCGGCAGGCCGCAGCGCAATCCGCTCGTCCGGCAGGTCGAAATCAAAGAGGTCTACGCGCATCACTCAAATCCGGGCAAAGCGAAACCCGCCCCACGCTTTCGCGCAACGGCGGGTTTCAGCAAAAATCACAATCAGACGTCAGCGGCAACCCGCATCGAGACAATCGAGTCCGGATCGACAACCGGCTCGCCCTTCTTGATCTTGTCGACGTTATCCATGCCTTCGATGACCTGGCCCCAGACGGAGTACTGTTTGTTCAGCCACGGAGCGTCCGTGAAGCAGATGAAGAACTGCGAGTTTGCCGAGTTCGGATTCTGCGAGCGTGCCATCGAGCACGTACCGCGAACGTGGCTGACCGCCGAGAACTCCGCCTTGAGGTCGGGCTTCTCAGAACCGCCCATGCCGGCGCGGCTGGGGTTGAAGCTATCGCCGCCCTTCTTGCCGAACTTGACGTCGCCGGTCTGCGCCATGAAGTCGTTGATGACGCGATGGAAGACGACGCCGTCATAGGCCTTCTCGCGAGCGAGTTCCTTGATGCGGGCGACGTGTTCCGGTGCCACTTCCGGCAGCAGCTGGATGACAACGTTGCCCTTGGTGGTTTCCAGGATGACGGTGTTTTCGGGGTCCTTGATCTCGGCCATTCTTCTTCTCCTATGTGTCTTGACGCTTATTTCTTGCCGACAGTGACCTTGATCATCCGGTCGGGATTGCTGACTTCGCCATTCTGGCCTTCGCCGCGCTTGATCTTGTCGACGTTCTCCATGCCGGAAACGACCTTACCGACGACCGTGTATTGGCCGTTGAGGAAAGAACCGTCAGCGAACATGATGAAGAACTGAGAATTTGCCGAGTTCGGATCCTGCGAACGGGCCATGCCGACCGTACCGCGAACGAAAGGCGTCTTCGAGAATTCGGCCGGCAGATCAGGCATATCGGACCCGCCGGTACCGGCGAGGCTTGCATCGAAGCCCTTTTCCATGTTGCCAAACTTCACGTCGCCGGTCTGGGCCATGAAGCCTTCGATGACGCGATGGAAGGCAACGTTGTCATACTCGCCCTTCTTAGCAAGCGCCTCGATCTGGGCGACATGCTTCGGCGCGACCTCCGGCATAAGCTGGATTACGACCGGGCCATTCTTCAGCTGGATCGTCAGCGTATCGCCGGACTGTGCGAACGCGTCGCCGGCGAACGAGGCAAGATAAAGCACGCCTGCAAACGCGAGATAGAAAAGTTTCATGTTGGCTCCGTTGCGGCGACAAAGGTCGCCTAGGATTTGCGCTTGGATTGAAGGGCCTTCAAGACGGGCGCCGGCACGAATGCACTGACGTCGCCTCCCATTGCCGCGATTTGCCTGACCAATGTGGCGGTTATGGGCCGGGAGGCCGTTCCAGCCGGCAGGAAGATGGTCTGGATATCTGGCGCCATCTGCCGGTTCATGCCCGCCATCTGCATCTCGTAGTCGAGGTCGGTGCCGTCCCGCAGGCCGCGGATGAGCAGTGCCGCGCCGTGGGACCGCGCCGCGTCGACGACGAGATTATCAAAGGCGACAACGGAGATATCGCCGGCTTTTTCGGGCAGTGCTTCCGCGAGCGAACTACGAATAAGATCCGCCTTCTCGTCAAAGGAAAAGAGCGGCGTCTTGCCCGGATGAACGCCGATCGCAACGATAACCTTGGATGCAACGCTCAGCGCCTGGATAAGCACATCCAGATGTCCGTTGGTGATCGGATCGAAAGACCCCGGATAAAAAGCTGTCGTCATTGGCCTAGCCGTTTGTTTCGACGCCTTTTGTCATGGATAAAGCCTGCCTGCAAGTCATAGCCCATCACTGAACAGCCGATGAACGCAGCATTCAAGGCGGCTTCAGGTGAGCTCACTATAACGAAGAGCGTCAATACCGATGTCATTCCGGCATCGGCCCTCCCCGGAAACGTTCATGCTGATCATCCTCGTTGTTTTCGCTGTCCTCGTCTCGCTGCTCGCGGAATTTTTCTACGGCTACGTGAAAGATCTTCAGGATGCAAGTTGGGTTCGGCCAAGCGTGCGGGAACACTACACAATTGTGCATGCGACAGGAAACGTGGCGTTTAAATCGATTAAGGATTCTGAACGCCAGATGAACGAGGTATTCAAAGTCGCTTCAGATCGGCCTTGGTAAACGACCGATCAATGCCCCGGAACCATTTTCGCACGCATGCGTTCACTCAACCAGCGTAACGCGATACGCCGCACAAGGAAAAAGATATGCCCAACAAGATTACCATGATTAATGCTGTTTGGATGGTAATGATGACTGGTATGCTTGCAGCGACTGTCGCGCTCTACGATCACAAAGTGGATGCGTCCAAGGTATATGGCCCCTATGCGTCGGCACGCGCGGCGATAACGAGCCAATACTAACGAACGTGAACGCAAAACCCAGGAGGATTGCTCATGTTCACGATATTGACTGTGCTCACCGCCCTTATCAGCATCATGTTTGTCGTGTCCGTGGCTTCCACCATCACCGCTCTTCGCCATGAAAGCGAAGAAACGAAGAAGATCGATGGAAAGCACAGCTGGTTCTAACCGCTGTCGCCCTTCTGGGATTGAACGTCACAGCCATTGAAGGCCGGATGAACGGCGTTCGTCCGGCCTTTTCCTGATCTAATGATGGTGCCAGCGATCCGCGTTCCACGATGTCCACGCGAGGCTTTCTAATCCTCGATGCGCCGCACCATGATGATGTCATCGATCTCTCTGCTGTCATGCATAAAACCGCCGGGAATTCGTCCGGCCTCATGGAAGCCTTCGCGCTCATAACACCGTATGGCAGCCATATTCTCACCGCTGACCGCGAGCTCCAGCTGCCGGATACCGTTCTCTCGTGCATAGTCCACCGTCGCCTCCAACAGTGATTGGCGCAGCCGCCGCCCCTTTCGCTGCGACACACGTAGACCATGATCAGCCTTGCGCGGTGTGCCATCTTGCTGGCACGTTGCCGGCTCAGCCTCATAATGCCAACAGGATCATCATGCCTGAAGGCCACGAACACCGGCCCGTCGATCAGCCGTTTAAGCCATGCATCCTCCGTGAGCACCTCCCAGTCCTCCGCACTGCGCAAAGGCCGCGGGCTGGTCCGCAGCGTTTAAATAGCAACGTCGCCAATACCGAGGATCCGGATCAATCTGCTCTCCATTCGACTGCAACGCTGCCAATCGAGATGGTAGCGGCAGCGCCTCCGGGGTTCAGACAAAAAGAAAACCGGGCAGCGGAACTGCCCGGTTTTTCAAGGTCAGAATAACACCATATCAAGCTTCTGTGTCAGGCGCGCTTTCCGGGATCGCAGCGATGTCGTCACCGTTCTCGGCTACGTCTTCGGCCTCTTCTTCCGGCTCGCTGATGCGCTCGACCGATACGACTTTCTCATCCTTGGCAGTTGAGAAGATGGTAACGCCCTTCGTCGCCCGGCTCGCCACGCGGATACCGCCTACGGGAACGCGGATTAGCTGGCCGCCGTCCGATACCAGCATGATCTGGTCGCCGTCGTTGACCGGGAAGGCGGCCACAAGCTCGCCAATCTCGGCCGTCTTCGAGGTGTCGGTGGCGCGGATACCCTTGCCGCCGCGACCGGAAATCCGGAAGTCGTAGGAAGAGGAGCGCTTTCCGAAGCCCTTTTCAGAAACTGTCAGGACGTACTGCTCGCGTGCTTTCAGTTCCTCATAGCGTTCGTCGCTCAGCTGACCTTCCTCGGTCACTTCTTCGCCGACCAGCGAGATTTCTTCGGCGTCACCTGTCGTGAGGCGTCGCTCGCTTGCGGCTCGTTTCAGATAGGCTGCGCGCTCCCAGGGCTCGGCGTCCACGTGTCCGACAATCGTCATCGAAATGATGCGGTCGCCGTCACCGAGGTTGATGCCGCGAACGCCGATCGAGTTGCGGCCGGCGAAGACGCGGACGTCATCGACGGGGAAGCGAATGCACTGGCCGAGCGCGGTCGTTAGAAGGACGTCGTCATGCTCTGTGCAGGTCTCGACGGAGAGGATTTCGTCGCCCTCTTCCTCGAGCTTCATCGCGATCTTGCCGTTGCGGTTGACCTGGACGAAGTCGGAAAGCTTGTTGCGCCGAACAGTCCCGCGCGTCGTCGAGAACATCACGTCGAGCTTGTCCCAGCTATCCTCGTCCTCCGGCAACGGCAGGATGGTGGTGATGCGCTCGCCGGACTCCAGCGGCAGCATGTTGATCAGCGCCTTGCCGCGCGAGGTCGGCGTGCCGATTGGCAAACGATAGACCTTCTCCTTGTAGACGATACCGCGCGAGGAGAAGAACAGAACCGGCGTATGCGTGTTGAGAACGAATAGCTGGCTAACAAAATCCGCGTCGCGCGTTGTCATGCCGGAACGGCCCTTGCCGCCACGGCGCTGGGCGCGATAGGTCGTCAGTGGCACCCGCTTGATGTAGCCGAGATGCGAGACGGTCACGACCATGTCTTCGCGGGCGATGAGATCCTCATCGTCCATCTCAAGACCGCCGTCCATGATCTCGGTGCGGCGCGGCGTGCCGAATTCGTCGCGAACGGCTGCAAGCTCGTCCTTAACGATCGTCTGGATACGGATCCGCGAAGACAGAATTTCCAGGTAGTCCTTGATCTCTTCGCCGATTTTGTTGAGTTCGTCGCCGATTTCGTCGCGGCCGAGAGCGGTCAGACGGGCCAAACGCAACTCGAGGATGGCGCGCGCCTGCTCTTCCGAGAGGTTATACGTCATGTCCTCGTTGATGCGGTGACGCGGGTCATCGATCAGGCGGATCAGGCTTTCGACGTCGGATGCCGGCCAGCGGCGCGTCATCAACTGCTCGCGCGCAGTCTGCGGGTCCGGCGCCTGCCGGATGACGCGGATGACCTCGTCGATGTTGGCAACGGCAATCGCCAAGCCGACCAAGACGTGGGCTCGCTCGCGCGCCTTGCGCAGCAGGAATTTCGTTCTCCGGCTAACGACTTCCTCGCGGAAGGAGACGAAGGCACGCAGCATATCGAGCAGCGTCAACTGTTCAGGCTTGCCGCCGTTCAGCGCCACCACGTTGCAGCCAAATGAGGTCTGCAGCGGCGTGTAGCGGTAGAGCTGGTTCAGGATGACGTCGGCATTAGCATCGCGCTTCAGTTCGACGACGACGCGATAGCCCTGGCGGTCGGATTCATCGCGAAGGTCGGAGATGCCTTCGATGCGCTTGTCGCGCACCAGTTCGGCCATCTTCTCGATCATCGTCGACTTGTTCACCTGATACGGGATCTCGGTGATGATGATCTGTTCGCGATCGCCGCGCATCGGCTCGATCGCGGCAACGCCGCGCATGATTACCGAGCCGCGGCCGGTTTCATAAGCCGAACGGATGCCGGCGCGGCCGAGGATCTTCGCGCCGGTCGGGAAGTCCGGACCCGGAATGATCTGCATGATCTCGGGCAGTTCAATCGCCGGATTGTCGATCAGCGCGATACAGCCGTCGATGACTTCGACTAGATTGTGCGGCGGAATGTTCGTCGCCATGCCGACAGCGATGCCGCCTGCCCCGTTGACCAGAAGGTTCGGGAACTTCGCGGGAACGACAACAGGTTCGGAGAGCGTGCCGTCATAGTTGTCGCGGAAATCGACCGTTTCCTTGTCGAGGTCGTCGAGCAGCGAGTGCGCTGCCTTTTCCAGACGGCATTCGGTGTAGCGTTCGGCCGCCGGCGGATCGCCGTCGACGGAGCCGAAATTACCCTGGCCGTCGATCAACGGCAGGCGAAGAGACCAGTCCTGCGCCATGCGCGCCAGCGCGTCGTAAATCGCCGAGTTGCCGTGCGGATGGTATTTACCCATCACGTCCCCGGTAACGCGGGCGCACTTGACGTATTTCTTGTTCCAGTCGATGCCGAGTTCGGACATGCCGTAAAGGATGCGCCGGTGCACTGGCTTCAGGCCGTCGCGCACATCAGGCAGGGCGCGGCTCACGATAACGCTCATTGCGTAATCGAGATACGACCGCTGCATTTCCTCCATGATGGAGATGGGCTCGATGCCTGGCGGGAGCTTCCCGCCGCCGGGGGGTGTTTGCTCAGTCAAAACGGATCACGATCTCTTCTAGAATCACTTGAAGATTTATAGCGGAAAGGCTGTTCTTAAGCCAATTTTGGCGAGGGTTTTGAACAGTCTTTTGCGGTGTTATGAGGGCAATCTGGTCTTATAACGCCGCCATTTGCGCCATCCAGGCAGCGCCATTTGCCAAATTGATTTCTCCGCATCACAATCGCCCAAAACCAAGCGTTTATATGGGCTCATGGAGAGACAATGGCAAGCGCCGACCAACTGATCAACGCTTTTACGACGCTGCTTGTCACGATCGATCCGCCCGGCCTCGCACCGATTTTTCTCGGGCTCACCACCGGCATGAGCCGTAGTCAGCGAAAGCAGGTGGCGCTGCGAGGCTCGATCATCGCCTTTGTCATTCTCGCCGTCTTCGCCCTGTTCGGGGCCAGCGTGCTCGGGGTGCTCGGCATATCGATCGGAGCCTTCCGCATCGCCGGTGGTCTTCTGTTGTTTTGGATCGCGTTTGAAATGGTGTTCGAGAAGCGACAGGACCGCAAGGAGAAAACGAGCACGGCGGCGATCACCGTCGATCACATCCATAATATTTCGGTCTTTCCGTTGGCGATTCCTCTGATCGCCGGACCTGGCGCCATTTCGGCAACGATCCTGATTGCCGGGTCGATGCAGGGCTCATTCGAGCGTGCGCAATTGATCGTCGTCATTGCGTCGAGCTTGCTACTACTGTTTCTCGCGCTGCTCATCGCCGACAGGCTCGATCGCTTCCTCGGCGTTACAGGGCGCGCAATTCTGACGCGCCTTCTCGGCGTCATCCTGGCTGCGCTGGCCACGCAGTTCGTCGTCGATGGTCTGAAATCCACGCTGGGGACGATGCCTGCTGGCTAAAAAGCAAAACCCGCTACGAGCTAAGAGCCTTTCGGACCTGAGGTGGCAGGGTTTCGCGCGACAGCTCTATGCCTGCAGCAAACGCGTTTGGGCTCCTACTATCGTCCCGCGGGGGGCGCGGAAGACGGCGCACCTTGCGGCACGCCGTCTAGCTGATGTCGTAAAGGATGCTTTGCGGTCAGAACGGGATATCGTCGTCGAGATCGCGCGAAAAGTTTCCACCGCTACCACCGCCGCTGCTGCGGCCAGACGATTGCGAGGGCGCACCGTAATCGTCGCCGCCGCCGAAATCACCGCCGCCGGCATTGCCGCCACGACCGCCGGCGAAGCCCGAGCCGCCGCCTTCACCGCGACCGTCAAGCATTGTCAGGGTCGAGCCGAAGCCCTGCAGCACTACTTCCGTCGAATAGCGGTCTTGGCCCTGCTGGTCCTGCCACTTGCGGGTCTGCAGCGCGCCTTCGATGTAGAGCTTGGCGCCCTTCTTCACATACTGCTCGACGACCTTGCAGAGGCCCTCATTGAAGACCACGACCGTATGCCATTCCGTCTTCTCGCGGCGTTCGCCGGAGTTGCGGTCACGCCAGGTCTCGGACGTTGCGATGCGAAGGTTGGCGATCGGCCGGCCATCCTGGGTCCGCCGGATTTCGGGATCAGCGCCCACGTTTCCGATCAGAATTACCTTGTTTACGCTGCCAGCCATGCTTTCACCTTACCTGCCGCCCTGCCCGGCGGCGCTTGAACCAATCGGTGCACCTTAAACCATAGAGCGCCAGCGATGGGCGTCCATCGCCGGTTCATCCACAAGGAATTTTGTTCTTTATTTGTTCTAGTTTATCCCTATGATCCTGTCAACCGAATCGAAAACCTTGCGGCGGACGGACATTCAGCCTCGACTCGCCAGCCGGCATCACTAAATAAGGGGCTTGTTCCAGCACAGAAGCAGAAGACGATGAGCGAACTGAAGACGATTTCCATCCGCGGCGCGCGTGAGCATAATTTGAAGGGGATCGATCTCGATCTGCCGCGAAACAAACTTATCGTCATGACCGGCCTTTCTGGCTCCGGCAAATCCTCCCTTGCCTTCGACACCATTTATGCCGAGGGACAGCGGCGTTATGTCGAGAGCCTTTCGGCCTATGCGCGCCAGTTCCTGGAAATGATGCAGAAGCCCGACGTCGACCAGATCGATGGCCTGTCGCCGGCGATTTCGATCGAGCAGAAGACGACCTCGCGCAATCCGCGCTCCACAGTCGGAACGGTGACCGAGATCTACGACTACATGCGCCTGCTTTTTGCGCGCGTCGGCGTGCCTTACTCGCCGGCGACGGGCCTGCCGATCGAGAGCCAGACTGTCAGCCAGATGGTCGACCGCGTCCTCGATTTCGAAGAAGGCACGCGCCTCTATATTCTCGCGCCGATCGTGCGCGGGCGTAAGGGCGAGTATAAGAAAGAGTTGGCAGACCTTATGAAAAAGGGCTTCCAGCGCGTCAAGGTCGACGGCCAGTTCTACGAGATCGCGGATGTGCCGGCTCTCGACAAGAAGTACAAGCATGACATCGACGTCGTGGTCGACCGCATCGTCGTGCGGCCGGATATGGCATCGCGGCTTGCCGACAGCTTCGAGACCTCGCTCAAGCTTGCCGACGGCCTGGCTGTTGCGGAATTCGCCGACAAGCCGCTGCCGCCGGAAGAAACGGCTGCCGGCGGCTCCGCCAACAAGTCGCTCAACGAAACGCATGAGCGAGTCCTCTTCTCGGAGAAGTTCGCCTGCCCGGTGTCGGGCTTCACCATTCCCGAAATCGAGCCCCGGCTCTTTTCATTCAACAATCCTGCCGGCGCCTGCCCGACCTGCGACGGTCTTGGGGCGCAGCAGAAGATCGACGCCAACCTGATCGTGCCAGAGCCCGAGCGCACGCTGCGCGATGGCGCCGTCGCGCCTTGGGCCAAGTCGACGTCGCCTTACTACAACCAGACGCTCGAGGCTCTCGGCAAGCATTACGGCTTCAAGCTCGGCGCCCGTTGGAGCGATCTGTCGGAAAGAGCCAGGGACGTCATTCTGAACGGCACAGACGAGAAGATCGAATTTCACTATGCCGACGGTGCGCGGTCCTACACGACGCAGAAGAATTTCGAGGGCATCATCACCAATCTCGAGCGCCGCTGGAAAGAGACGGATTCCGCCTGGGCGCGCGAGGAGATCGAGCGCTATATGTCGGCAGCCCCCTGCCCGTCTTGCGGCGGTTTCCGCCTGAAGCCGGAGGCACTCGCCGTCAAGATCAACGCGCTGCATATCGGTCAGGTGACCGATATGTCGATCCGCGTTGCTCGTGACTGGTTCGAGGTCCTGCCGCAGTCGCTTAGCGCCAAGCAGAATGAGATTGCTGTTCGCATTCTCAAGGAGATCCGCGACCGTCTACGCTTTCTCAATGATGTCGGCCTGGATTACCTGAGCCTGTCGCGAAACTCCGGCACTCTGTCGGGTGGCGAAAGCCAGCGTATCCGGTTGGCGTCGCAGATCGGTTCCGGGTTGACCGGTGTATTGTATGTCCTCGACGAACCGTCGATCGGTCTCCACCAGCGCGACAATGCCCGCCTGCTCGACACGCTGAAGCACCTTCGCGATATCGGCAATACCGTGATCGTGGTCGAGCATGACGAGGATGCGATCCTGACGGCCGATGACGTCGTTGACATCGGCCCCGCGGCCGGCATCCACGGCGGTCAGGTGATCGCCCACGGAACGCCGCAGGAGATAATGGCGAACCCGAAGTCGCTGACCGGTAAGTACCTTTCCGGCGAGCTTGGCGTGCCGGTTCCAGATGAGCGCCGCAAGCCGAAGAAGGGCAAAGAGATCAAGGTAATCGGTGCCCGCGGCAACAATCTGAAGAATGTCACCGCCTCCATCCCGCTTGGCGTCTTTACGGCAGTCACCGGCGTGTCGGGGGGCGGAAAATCTACGTTTTTGGTCGAGACTCTCTACAAGTCGGCTGCCCGGCGGGTCATGGGTGCGCGCGAAATCCCGGCCGATCATGATCGCATCGACGGGTTCGAGCATATCGACAAGGTCATCGATATCGATCAATCGCCGATCGGCCGCACGCCGCGTTCCAACCCGGCGACCTATACGGGCGCGTTCACACCGATCCGTGACTGGTTTGCCGGTCTGCCGGAAGCCAAGGCGCGTGGCTATCAGCCCGGGCGCTTCTCGTTCAACGTCAAGGGTGGGCGCTGCGAAGCCTGCCAGGGCGACGGTGTCATCAAGATCGAGATGCATTTTCTGCCGGATGTCTATGTCACCTGCGATGTCTGCCATGGTAAGCGTTACAACAGGGAGACGCTCGACGTTACGTTCAAGCACAAGTCCATTGCCGACGTACTCGACATGACCGTCGAGGAAGGCGTTGATTTCTTCGCCGCCGTGCCTGCTGTGCGGGACAAACTGCAGGCGTTGAAGGATGTCGGCCTCGGTTACATCAAGGTCGGTCAGCAGGCGAATACTCTGTCAGGCGGCGAGGCGCAGCGCGTCAAGCTCGCGAAGGAGCTGTCGAAACGGTCGACAGGACGCACGCTCTACATCCTGGACGAACCGACAACCGGCCTGCATTTCCACGACGTTGCCAAGCTCTTGGAAATGCTGCAAGAGCTGGTCAATCAGGGTAATTCGGTGGTCGTCATCGAGCACAATCTCGAGGTCATCAAGACCGCGGACTGGATTCTTGATTTCGGTCCGGAAGGCGGCGATGGCGGCGGTGAGATCGTTGCCGTCGGCACGCCGGAAGCGATCGTCAAGGAGAAACGGTCCTATACCGGACAGTTCCTGAAGGAGTTGCTTGAGCGGCGCCCTGCTCGAAAAGCCGTAGCGGCAGCCGAGTGATGCTGAGAGCGGCCTCGCTCGATGATCTGCAGGCGGTCGAAGCGCTGACCGCGGAGGCCTATGCGCCTTACACGCAGCTCCT
Organism: Rhizobium favelukesii; assembly: GCF_000577275.2. NCBI lineage: Bacteria > Pseudomonadati > Pseudomonadota > Alphaproteobacteria > Hyphomicrobiales > Rhizobiaceae > Rhizobium > Rhizobium favelukesii. The sequence continues at coordinate 2,411,264 of NZ_HG916852.1, read as the reverse complement.
TGGGCGTCCGCCGACCCCCGTCGACGAGGATTATGCGCCGCGCATCCGTCGTGGCGAAATCTGGCTGCGGGAGGTGCAAGGCGAGCTCGCGGGCCTCGCCGTTATCGAACGGCACCCCGACCATGTAATGCTCTTCAGCATTGCTGTTGCACCAAGATTTCAGGGTACCGGCCATGGTCTTGCAATCCTGAGACGGGTGGAGGAGATGGCGCGCGAATGGAGGCTTCCGGACGTCCGTCTCTATACGAATGCACGAATGGAGCGGAATATTGCGCTTTATCTGGCGTTCGGTTTTCAGGAAACGGGTCGCCGCGAGCATCCGTATCGGCCAGGATGGGTGATCGTTGACATGGCAAAGCAAGTCGGCGGACAGATATAGTCAGAGGAGGAAGGAATGACGAAATCCGGCAACATTCGCGTTGGCATCGGCGGTTGGACGTTCGAGGCGTGGCGGGATCATTTCTACCCCGGAGACCTGAAGCAGAAGGATGAACTGCATTATGCAAGCCGCAAGCTGAAGGTCATTGAGATCAACGGCACTTATTACAGCTCGCAGAAGCCGGAAACCTTCGCCAAATGGGCCGCGGACGTGCCGGATGGGTTCATATTTTCGCTCAAGGCCAGTCGTTTCGTGACCAATCGCCGGATATTGGCAGAAGCCGGCGAGTCGATGGAACGGTTTCTGAACCAGGGCCTGACAGAACTCGGCGCTCACCTGGGTCCGATCCTCTGGCAATTCGCGCCGACGAAGAAGTTCGACGCTGATGACTTCGAAGGCTTTCTCAAGTTGTTGCCTGAGAAGCAGGATGGCTTGCCTCTGAAGCATGTTGTCGAAGTGCGCCATGACTCGTTCAAGGTGCCGGAATTCGTGGCGCTGCTTGCGAAGTATGGGGTTGCGCCTGTTTGCGCCGAGCATTTCGATTACCCGATGATCGCGGATGTGACGGCCGACTTCGTCTATGCCCGCCTCCAAAAGGGCTCGGACGACATCAGGATGTGTTATTCGCCAAGCGATCTGAAGGCTTGGGCCAAGCGCCTCGAGACCTGGGCGGAGGGCAAGATGCCCGACGATCTGCCCTTGATCGACGCCAGCCGCAAGGTAGCAACCGAGCCGCGCGACGTCTTTGCCTTCATGATCCACGAGGGCAAAGTCAATGCGCCCTTCGGTGCAATGGCATTACAGGAAGAGACGGCACGATAGGGTCGTTTTCAGAGCGGGCGGACATGCGTTGCCAATTCTTCCGCCGTCAGCCCTTTGCCCGCCCGCTCGCCAGCCTCTCCATGCATGTAGACGCCGGCAGCAGCCGCTTCGAAAACCGGAAAGCCTTGGGCCAGCAGGGCTCCGATGATCCCGGCAAGGACATCACCGGATCCGGCTGTCGCGAGCCACACCGGTGCGTTCGTGTTGATATAGGCTCTACCATCCGGCGAAGCGATGACGGTATCTGCGCCCTTGTAGACGATTGCGGCGTTGGCACGTGCCGCCGCCGCCCGCGCCTTTTCGACCTTCCCCATGGCCACGTCGGCGGCGATATCGGGAAATAGTCGGCCGAACTCGCCCTCATGTGGTGTCATGACTAGCCGCGGCTTGCCGGCGAACTGCGAGAAGAGCTCATCTGGAGCATCTTTGAACGAAGTGAGCCCATCGGCGTCAAGCACCAGATGGCTCTTGGCAAGCGCTGCCACGAACCGGCGTGCCTTGTCGCCGACGCCGAAACCGGGGCCAAGAACGAACGTCTGTAGCCGCTCGTCGCGCAGCCAATCGCGGAGCGCGACCTCGTCGCCGATCGCATGCAGCATGATCGCCGTAAGGTGTGACGCATTGGTGCCCAATGCGTCTTCCGGCGCGGCGATTGTCACAAGCCCTGCCCCGGCCTTCAAACCCGCCATCGCCGACATCCGCGCAGCGCCAGTCTTGCTCTCTTCGCCGGAGAAGACGACAAGGTGGCCACGCTTGTATTTGTGTGTGTCCAGTCCGCTCGACGGCAGCACATGGCGCCATCGTTCCGGCCTGTTCTCTGCGATCTGTTGCTTCTTCTCAGCGCGGATGATGCGGGCGGGTATGCCGATATCGAATACTTCCAGTTCGCCGCAGAGCTCTCGCCCCGGCATCAACAGGTGACCGGGTTTCCGCGTCATGAAGGTCACGGTCCGATCCGCCACAAAAGCCGCTCCTCGAACGGCTCCGGTGCGACCGTCGACGCCGGATGGCAGGTCGACAGCAATCACCGGCACCAGCGCCTCCTTCACCCGTTCAATCACTTTGCAGACGTTCTCCGGAACATCGCGGGCAAGGCCGGACCCGAACAGGGCGTCGATAACCACATCGCCGTTGCGCGGCTGATATGTCTCAAGGGGCTGTGCGGCCGTCGGCGCCAAACTGTCCCTTGCTCGGGCGGCATCTCCCTTGAGCCTCTCCGGTTCTCCCATCTGGAATATATCCACAGTAACGCCGCTCTCAGCCAGTCGACGTGCGGCAACATAGCCGTCGCCACCGTTGTTGCCGGGTCCACACAGCACGGCCGCGCGAAGGGCGGCCGGAAAATCGCGCAGCAAAATGGCTGCTGCCGCGGCACCTGCCCGTTCCATAAGGGAATAGCTATCGATACCTGACGCGGCTGCCGCCGCATCGACAGCGGTCATGTCTTCCGGGGTAAGGAGCAACTCAGAGATTCCGTCGATCATCGCCGCATTCAAACAGAAATCGCCTAAATAACAACCGGCCGATTGATCATTGCGCAGATCAACAAATATGCAATTGCATAAAAGAAAGGCCATCGCTGTGCTTTGTCGGGAATTATTAGTGCGGGCAAATATTCCAGAAATTGGCCTGGATTTGCCTCCAGTACGTCGAATCTCGAATGTTTTTATCCAAAAAAACCCGAAAATTACTGATTCTGCGCACTTTTTCGAACGGTTGGTGGTGTTTTTCGAAGAATCGGCTTCCCAACTGGCACGATAACTGCATCATGACGCAAAGCAGGTCTGAGCCTGCTTTTAACGGGAGAAGCGGAGAGTCATTTTCTCATGAAAAAGATCGAAGCGATCATTAAGCCCTTCAAGCTCGACGAAGTGAAGGAAGCCCTTCAGGAAGTTGGCCTGCAGGGTATTACAGTTACGGAAGCGAAGGGCTTCGGTCGCCAGAAGGGCCATACGGAACTCTACCGTGGCGCGGAATATGTCGTCGACTTCCTGCCGAAGGTGAAGGTGGAAGTCGTCCTTGCGGACGAGAACGCGGAGGCCGTCATCGACGCGATCCGCAAGGCCGCGCAAACCGGCCGCATCGGCGACGGTAAGATTTTCGTGTCAAATATCGAAGAAGTCATCCGCATCCGCACCGGCGAAACAGGTATCGATGCCATCTAGTCTTTATCGCCTTCCGGCGAACCAAAGTATCGTCATCTCAAATAAAGGAACTATTTAATGGCGACCGCAAGCGAAATTCTTAAGCAGATCAAGGAAAACGACGTCAAGTTCGTCGACCTGCGCTTCACCGACCCGAAGGGCAAGCTGCAGCATGTCACGATGGACGTGGTCTGCGTCGACGAGGACATGTTCGCCGACGGCGTCATGTTCGACGGTTCCTCGATCGCTGGCTGGAAGGCCATTAACGAATCCGACATGGTACTGATGCCGGACGCGGAAACGGTTCACATGGACCCTTTCTTCGCCCAGTCCACCATGGTCATTCTCTGCGACATTCTCGATCCAGTTTCCGGCGAAGCCTACAATCGCGATCCGCGCGGCACTGCCAAGAAGGCTGAGGCTTACCTGAAGGCATCCGGCATCGGCGACACGGTCTTCGTTGGCCCGGAAGCAGAATTCTTCGTCTTCGACGACGTTCGCTACAAGGCTGATCCTTACAATACCGGATTCAAGCTCGATTCCACGGAACTTCCGTCGAACGACGACACGGAATACGAAACCGGCAACCTCGGCCACCGTCCGCGCGTCAAGGGCGGCTACTTCCCAGTTCCGCCGATCGACAGCTGCCAGGACATGCGTTCGGAAATGCTGACGGTTCTGTCCGAAATGGGCGTCGTCGTCGAGAAGCATCATCACGAAGTGGCGGCCGCCCAGCACGAGCTCGGCATCAAGTTCGATACGCTCGTCCGCAACGCCGACAAGATGCAGATCTACAAGTACGTCGTGCACCAGGTCGCCAACGCCTACGGCAAGACGGCCACCTTCATGCCGAAGCCGATCTTCGGCGACAACGGCTCGGGCATGCACGTTCACCAGTCGATCTGGAAGGGCGGCAAGCCGACCTTCGCCGGCGACGAATATGCAGGTCTTTCTGAAACATGCCTCTACTACATCGGCGGCATCATCAAGCATGCCAAGGCGATCAACGCTTTTACGAACCCGTCGACGAATTCCTACAAGCGTCTCGTCCCGGGCTATGAGGCCCCGGTGCTGCTCGCCTACTCGGCTCGCAACCGCTCCGCCTCGTGCCGTATTCCGTTCGGCACCAACCCGAAGGCAAAGCGCGTCGAAGTCCGCTTCCCGGACCCGATGGCGAACCCCTACCTCGCCTTCGCCGCGATGCTGATGGCTGGTCTCGACGGCATCAAGAACAAGATCCATCCTGGCAAGGCCATGGACAAGGATCTCTACGACCTGCCGCCGAAGGAGCTGAAGAAGATCCCGACGGTCTGCGGCTCGCTGCGCGAAGCGCTCGAAAGCCTCGACAAGGACCGCAAGTTCCTGACGGCCGGCGGTGTCTTCGATGACGACCAGATCGACTCCTTCATCGAGTTGAAGATGGCCGAAGTGATGCGCTTCGAGATGACGCCGCATCCGGTCGAGTACGACATGTACTACTCGGCTTGACGATCAAGAAAGGGAAGCCTCGGCTAGGCCGGGGCTTCCCGTACCGATGTCACGCGGCCAAGCGGCGGATGTGACACTCATGTGACGAGATCCTGCACAAATCTTGATTTGAGTAGGGCCAATCACCAAATCAGGTGATGAAAGGAAGTCGTACCATGAAAGAAAGAGTAGCAAAGTTCAGTATCGGCGAAGTGGTTCGGCACAAGGTATTTCCGTTCCGTGGCGTCATATTTGACGTAGATCCGGAATTTGCGAACACGGAAGAATGGTGGAACTCCATTCCAGCCGAAGTACGCCCCAGCAAGGACCAGCCCTTCTACCACTTGCTCGCCGAAAACGATGAAAACGAATACGTCGCCTACGTATCCGAGCAGAATCTGATAAATGACGAAAGCGGCGTCCCGCTTCGCAATGAGCAGGTCTATCAGATTTTCGATATGGCACCCTCGGGTCAGTTCAAGCCCAAGATGAACTTCACCCATTAAGGTTTGATGCCAACATGCGAAAGCCCCGTCCTTGGCGGGGCTTTTCTTTGCTCTACAGCAACAAAAAACCCGGCTCAAGGCAGGGTTTTCGGTATTCTTTTGGCACTCTGGCTTACTGAGCCTTTGCTGCCTTTTGTGCTTCTTCGAGCTTCTTGCGGGCTTCGTCAGCCTTCTTCTGCATGCTGTCCTGCAAGCTCTTCTGGCTTTCTGCCAGCTTGGAAGCGGAAACCGGTTCGCCGTCGAATGCGCCGGTGAAGCCTTCAAGCGAGATCTTGATCGGGTTCGGCGCGCGGCGGAAGTTGATCGAGGTCAGAACCAGATCGGTGCCCTTCTTCAGGCTAGCGACCATGGCGTCGGTCAGCTGGATCTGGGCGACGCAGCGATCGGGCATACACATCAGGTAGTCGATCTTCTGGCCTTTGCCGCCGTCGATCTGCAGGGAAACGCCCGGCGGGATCAGACGAGCCGGCGGCACCGAAACCTGGAGGCTCTTGTTGTTGATCTTGCCGGAGATGGTGATGAGGCCAACGCCCGTAACGAGCTGGCCGCCGCCTGCAAGAACGACGTTCTGGACGACGCAGACGTCATTGTCTTCCTGCTTGCTGCAGGTCTTGTACCAGCCGAGACGCGGGGCGCCGGCAGCAGTGGCGGGAGCGTCGGCGGGGGCCGCTGCATCTTGCGCGAAGGACGATACCGGAGCCGCTGCAGCACCGAGCATCACTGCCAGAACGGACAGGGCTGCCCGCGTTTTGTTTTCAGCCTTGAACATCATAACGAATTCCGTCTCCTGAAATCCCTTAGGGACGACAACGTGCCATCCTCACCAACGGGGTTGTTCGCACTCCACCTCTTAAAACAATGAGGCAAATGCATGACCCCCGACTTTCGGGTTCCCCTGTTACATTGCGTCGGGTCAGATATCCAGTATTTCTTTGACCTTTTCAGGGTCATCCGAAAGAATTCGGCGCCGATGGCGAACTGCGGTGGCTGCGTGATAGTCTTGCGCCGAATCGTGCCGTTCCCGGAAAGGACCTCAACGATGCTCCGGATCGTTCTTCCCGTCATCTTCACCCTGGTTGGCAGCGCAGCTCTCGCCGAGCCGGTGCATGGCATCGCAATGCATGGTGCACCGGCCCTGCCCGCCGATTTCAAGCATCTTCCCTACGTCAATCCCGATGTGAAGAAGGGCGGGAAGATCAATTATGGGGTCGTCGGGACCTTTGACAGCCTCAATCCCTTTATCCTGAAAAGCATGCGCACGACGGCGCGCGGCATGTGGGACCCCGAATACGGGAACCTCGTCTTTGAGACGCTGATGCTTCGCTCGCGCGACGAACCCTTCACGCTCTATGGCCTGCTTGCCCAGTCCGTCGAATGGGATGAGGATCGCAGCTATATCCAGTTCAATCTCAATCCGGCTGCCAAGTGGTCGGACGGCCAGCCGGTGACGCCGGATGACGTGATCTTCACCTTCAACCTTTTGAAGGAAAAGGGCCGCGTTCCCTTCAACACGCGACTGAACGCCGTGGCGAAGATGGAGAAGGTCGGAGACCACAGCGTTCGCTTCACCTTCAACGACAAGGCCGATCGCGAGTTTCCGCTGATCCTCGCTGGCTCCACACCGATCCTGCCAAAGCACGCCATCGACCCCGAGACATTCGATCGGTCATCGCTCACGCCTCCTGTCGGATCCGGTCCCTACAAGATCAAGTCGCTGAAGCCTGGCGAAAGCATAACCTTCGAACGCGATCCCAACTACTGGGGCAAGGATGTTCCTGCGAAAGTAGGCCTCGACAACTACGACCAGATCACGGTCCAGTATTTTCTGCAGGACACCACTCTCTTCGAGTCCTTCAAGAAGGGCGATATCGACATCTACCCGGACGGCAGTCCCGGCCATTGGGCGAGCGCTTACAATTTCCCGGCAGCAACATCCGGCAACGTCGTGAAGGACACCTTTGAACCAAAGCTTCCGAGCGGCATGTTCGGCTTCGTCTTCAACACCCGGCGGCCGGTCTTCAACAACGCGAAGCTCCGCGAGGGGCTGTCGTTGATCTTCGATTTCGAATGGGCGAACAAGAACCTCTTCTCGAACGCCTACATCCGCACCCAAAGCTTCTGGCAGAACTCGGATCTGTCGAGCTTCGGGGTGCCTGCCGACGAGCGCGAGCTGAAACTGCTCGGCCCCATCAAGGATCGTATCGATCCGGCGATTCTGAACGGCACCTACAAGCTTCCCGTAACGGATGGCTCAGGCCGCGATCGCAACGTCCTGAGGCAGGCGGCGGCGCTCCTCAAGGAAGCAGGCTATACGATCAAGAACGGCAAGATGAGCGACGCCAACGGTCGGCCGCTTGCCTTCGAGATCATGACGCAGAACACCGATCAGGAGAAGCTCGCGGTCTCCTACCAGCGTTCGCTCCAGCTGCTCGGCATTGCCGCGACGATCCGCACGGTCGACGATTCGCAGTATCAGAGCCGCACGAATAGCTTCGACTACGATGTCATCGTGAAGTCCTACACGTCGTCTCTGTCTCCGGGCATCGAACAGCTGGGGCGCTGGTCTTCCGCGGCCAAGGATCGTGAAGGCACCGACAATTTCGCCGGCGTCGCCGATCCCGGTGTCGATACGTTGATCCAGCACATCCTCATGGCTCGTTCGGCAGAAGACTTTACAGCGGCGGTGCGCTCTCACGACCGTATGCTCCTGTCGGGGCACTATGTTCTGCCGCTCTACCACGTCGATCAGCAATGGGTCGCGCGCAGCAAGCGCATCGGCCACCCCGAGACGGTTCCGCTCTACGGCTACCAGCTGCCGGCATGGTGGGATCAGAGCGTCCAATAGAATCCTTTTTCCTGCCTGGTTGAAGTCTCCCGCCGCAAGGCCTAGATGGCGGGAACGTTTCGGTTTGAGAAAAAGGAAAGCCCATGGAACGCATTACCATCGACGTTGTCTCTGATGTCGTCTGCCCGTGGTGCTATCTCGGCAAGGCGCGGCTGGAGCTTGCGATCGCCGAAGTCCAGGACGAGGTCGGTGTGGACATCAACTGGCGCCCGTACCGCCTCAACCCCGACTATCCGCCCGAAGGCGTCGACCAGAAGAAAGCGCTGGAGCAGAAGCTCGGCGGCGCCGAGCGTGTCGCTCAAGGGCACAAGATGCTGAGCGAGCTTGGTCGCGAAGTCGGCATCAACTTCGATTTCGACGCGATCAAGATCGGCCCGAACACGCTGGATGCACACCGCCTGATCCATTGGGCAATGGTCGAGGATCGCGAGAAGCAGGACCGTGTCGTCAATGCCCTCTTCAAGGCCAATTTCGAGGAAGGGCGCAACGTCGGCGACCATGCCGTTCTGCTCAATATCGCACAGAACGCCGGTATGGACCGAGCGGTCGTCTCCTCCCTGCTCGCGTCCGACGCCGACAAGGATCTCGTGATCGCCGAGATCGAAGCCGCGCAGAAGATGGGCGTCAACGGCGTGCCGTTCTTCATCTTCGACCAGCAGTATGCCGTCAGCGGCGCTCAGACACCGGATGTGTTGGCAAACGCCCTTCGCGATATCGCCAAGGCGAAGGCCGAAGCGCGCGCCGGCATGAACTGAGCGTGCTTACGCCTTCGCCATTTCCGCGAGCTGCGTCATGATAACGGCTGCACCCTGCAGCCGCTTTTCCGGTGTCGGCAGGTCGCGGGTGAGGAATACACTTTGGTCAGGCCGAATCTTCGCCATGGAGCCCTGCTTGGCGATGTAGCCAACCAGGCTTGCCGGATTCGGAAACTCCTTGTTGCGGAATTGGATGACAACGCCCTTGGGCCCCGCATCCAGCTTCTCCACGTTGGCGACGCGGCAGAGCGATTTCACGTAGACGATCTTCAGGAGGTGCTGGACCTCGATCGGCATCGGGCCGAAGCGGTCGATCATTTCAGCGCCGAAGCCGTCGATTTCCTTCAGTTCCGCGATCTCCCCGAGACGGCGATAGAGTGCCATGCGCAGGTGCAGATCGGGCACGTAGCCATCCGGGATCATCACCGAAGTTCCGACCGAGATCTGAGGCGACCAGCCGCTATCCTGGATCTCATCGACGCCCTTCACCTCGGCAACGGCCTCTTCCAGCATCTGCTGATAGAGCTCGAAGCCGACTTCCTTGATATGGCCGGACTGCTCCTCGCCAAGCAGATTACCTGCTCCGCGAATGTCGAGATCGTGACTGGCAAGCTGGAAGCCCGCACCAAGCGTGTCGAGCGACTGCAGCACCTTGAGGCGACGTTCGGCCGTCGCCGTCAGCACCTTGTTGACCGGCAGCGTGAAGAGCGCGAAGGCGCGGACCTTCGAGCGTCCGACGCGGCCGCGTAGCTGATAAAGCTGAGCGAGGCCGAACATATCGGCGCGGTGGACGATCAGCGTGTTGGCGGTCGGCACGTCGAGACCCGATTCTACGATCGTCGTCGACAGCAGCACGTCGTAGCGCCCTTCGTAGAAGGCATTCATGATGTCTTCGAGTTCGCCAGCCGGCATCTGACCGTGCGCGACAGCGACTTTCAGTTCCGGCACGTCGGAGCGCAGGAACGCATGCACATCCTCGAGATCGGCAAGCCGCGGGCAGACATAGAAGCTTTGACCGCCGCGATAGTGCTCGCGCATCAGCGTTTCGCGGATGACGAGCGAATCGAACGGCGAAATGAAGGTGCGCACCGCCATGCGGTCGACCGGCGGCGTCGTGATCAGCGACAGCTCGCGCACACCCGTCATCGCGAGCTGGAGCGTGCGGGGGATCGGTGTTGCAGAAAGAGTCAGAACGTGTACGTCGCTCTTCAACTCCTTCAGACGCTCCTTGTGCTTGACGCCGAAGTGCTGTTCTTCGTCGATGATCAGCAGCCCGAGATTGGCGAACTGGATGCCCGCACCGAGAAGCGCGTGGGTACCGACGACGATGTCAGTCTTGCCCTCGGCCACTTCCTTCTTCGTCAGTGCCAGCTCCTTCGAACCGACGAGGCGCGAGGCCTGCTGGATGCGCACAGGCAGGCCGCGGAACCGCTCGGAGAAGGTCTTGAAGTGCTGGCGGGCCAGCAGCGTGGTCGGCACGACCACGGCAACTTGAATACCATTCATCGCCGCCACGAAGGCAGCACGAAGCGCCACCTCTGTCTTGCCGAAGCCGACGTCGCCGCAGACGAGACGATCCATCGGCCGGCCGGCCCCAAGATCGGAGCGCACGGCCTCGATGGCGTTGTCCTGGTCTTCCGTCTCGTCGTAGGGGAAGCGGGCGGAGAACTCATCATAGAGACCTTCCGGCGTCGTCAGCACGGGCGCGTGTCGCGTCAGGCGTTCGGCGGCAATACGGATCAGCGCATCCGCCATATCGAGCAGTCGCTTCTTGAGCTTGGCCTTGCGCATCTGCCATGCGCCACCGCCGAGCTTGTCGAGCGGAGCTTCCGTCCCCTCGCCGCCGTAGCGCGACAGCAGATCGATATTCTCGACCGGTAGGAAGAGCTTCGCATCGTCGGCATACTGCAGTTCAAGGCAGGCATGCGGCGCGCCCGCCGCTTCGATCGTCCGCAGGCCCACGAACCGGCCGATGCCGTGCTGCGCGTGGACGACGACCGAACCTTCATCGAGACCGGCGACCTCAGAGATGAAATCCGCAGCGCGTTTGCGCCGCTTCGAGCGCCGCACCATGCGGTCGCCGAGAATGTCCTGCTCGCCGATGACCACCAGATTGCCGGCTTCAAATCCGGATTCGAGACTGAGCACAGCGGCTGCTGCCTCGCCTTTGGCAAGGCTGTCGATCTCTTTCAGGGCGCCGATCGGTTTCACGCGCTCCAGGCCGTGTTCGTTCAGCACCTGCAGCAGACGGTCTAGCGAACCTTCCGTCCAGGCGGTGATCAACACCTTGGCGCCGGATGAGCGTTTGTCGGCAATATGTTTCACGACGGCGTCGAAGACATTCACGCGTTCGGCATTGCCACCCCCCTCCGCGTTCGAGCGTGCCCACCGCTCGCCCTGTCGAGCATCGAGATTGATGACGCGCCGCGCCTCTCCCTCGTGCTCGTTGAAGGGCGAAATCCGCATCGCGTCGAACGCGTCGAGCGTGTTGGCGAAAGTCTTTCCGTCCAAATAGAGCTGGCCGGGCGTCACGGGTTTATAGGGCGTTCCTTGCGCCATCTGACCTTTGCCGGGCTGTCCGGAATTCAGGCGCGCGTCATAATAGTCGAACACAAGCTTGGAGCGCTCCTCGGCAGCCTGGCGTACCGCGTGATCGGTCACCAGTCGGAAGCCTGTGAGATAGTCGAATACCGTCTCCAGCTTCTCGTAGAAAAGCGGCAGCCAATGCTCCATGCCCGGATAGCGCCGCCCCTCCGATATGGCGAGATAAAGCGCATCGTCGCGCGTTGCCGCGCCGAACGAGGAGAGGTAGTTCTTGCGGAAACGGCTGATGGTATCGGGCGTCAGCGTGACCTCGCTCATCGGGTTAAGGTCGAGTGAACGGAGCTGCCCTGTCGTGCGCTGGCTTGCCGGATCGAAGCTGCGGATGCTTTCCAGCGTGTCGCCGAAGAAATCGAGGCGAACAGGCTCCTCGGAACCGGGCACAAAGACATCCAGAATGCCGCCGCGCACCGCATATTCGCCGACCTCGCGCACCGTTGCGACGCGGTCGAAACCATTGCGTTCCAACCGCCCGGCAATGTTGTCCATGCGCACAGTGTTTCCCGGACGTGCGGAAAACGCCAGGCTCTCGATGACCTCCTGCGGGGCAACCTTCTGCAGCATTGCATTGACGGTCACCAGCACGATGGCCGCATGCGGTTTCTTGCGATGCGCGATCAGGCCGCCCAGCGCCGCGAGCCGGCGTGCTGAGGTATCCGCGCTCGGCGAAACGCGGTCGTAAGGAAGACAGTCCCAGGCCGGCAGTGTCAGGACCGGGATCTCGGGCGCGACGAAGCCGAGAATCTGCTCCAAGTCGGCCATCCGCTGGCCATCGGAAAGCACGTAAGCGACCGGCTCGCCGGCGCGCGCCAGATCGGCCAGCAACAAAGCCTCCACACCTGTGGGCACGTTGCCGATGGTCAGCGGCTCGGCGACCGCTGACAGCTTCTTTACGTTAAAACCTGGGATCATTACGCGTTCCTGGGCAGGGCGTCGGCTGGATACTCGAAATCGGGCTTGTAGGCGGCAAGGCGCTCGAACATCGGCGTCTGAAAACGCTCGGGCACCGGCCATGTTCCCATGATCCAGCGCACAAGATCGTTGTCCTCTTCGGCCATGACGGTTTCGAACTCGTCGAGTTCGGTCTCTGACAGGGTCGCGATCTCCTTTTCGGCGAACTGCCCGAAGACCAGATCCATCTCGCGAATGCCGCGATGCCAGCAGCGAAAGAGGATTCGGCGGCGGCGCGGATCAAGATCGGCGCTCGAGAGTGACACACCCGTCATGGCGTTACCTTCCTGTTGATGCGCCTCTATAGACCCTCGAAAGCGGCTTGTCAGCCTTGCCAAGGCCGCATTGTTCATCGCATTTTGCCGCCATGCGCCCCGCTATTCTCGATCCGCTGTTTTCGCCCGTTTCCGCCCTGCCCGGCGTCGGCCCAAAGATCGCCGAGCTGCTGGTAAAGCTGCTTGGGCGCGAGACGCCTGACGATACGCGCGTCGTCGATCTGCTGTTTCATGCGCCGCACTCCCTGATCGACCGTCGAAACCAGCCCGGTATCGCCCGCGCGCCGCAAGGCGCCATCGTCACCGTCACGGCTCGCGTGGATCGCCACCAGGTGCCGCCGCGCGGCAAAAGCAACATCCCTTACCGCGTCGTCCTGCATGACGAGTCCGGCGAACTGACACTCGTTTTCTTCCGCGGCCAGCCGGCATGGCTGGAAAAGCAATTACCGCTCGACGAAGAGGTGACCGTCAGCGGCAAGATCGACTGGTTCAATGGCCGCGCTTCGATGGTGCATCCAGACTATATTGTGAAGGCCAGCGAAGCCGAGAATCTGCCCCTCGTCGAGCCGATTTACCCCCTCACCGCAGGTCTTTCGCCAAAGACACTGCGCAAGATCATCGAAGCCGCGCTGCCGCGCACGCCCGAACTTCCGGAATGGATCGACCTGACCCTCGCACAGAAACAGGGGCTGCCCTCGACAGCGGACGCTTTCCACGCCCTGCACGAACCATGTGATCCCGCGGATATCGATACGCAAGCCCCCGCCCGTCGCCGCCTCGCCTATGACGAATTCATGGCGGGCCAGCTCTCCCTCAGTCTAGTGCGCCAGCGCCTGCGCAAGGTCGCCGGCCAACCGGTGCATGCCACCGGCATCATCAGTCGGCAAATCCTGCAGACCCTGCCGTTCTCTCCGACCGGCAGCCAGAACGCCGCGGTTGCAGATATCCTCAAGGATATGGCCGGCGAGGACCGCATGCTGCGGCTGCTGCAGGGCGATGTCGGTTCCGGCAAGACGTTGGTCGCACTGATAGCGATGGCCGCTGTCATCGAAAGCGGCGGCCAGGCCGTCCTGATGGCCCCCACGGAGATCCTCGCGCGTCAACACTACGCGACGATCTCGAGATTCGCCGCTTCGGCCGGTCTGCGCCTCGAAGTCCTCACAGGCCGTACCAAGGGTCGTGAGCGCGAAGACATCCTCGAGAGGATCGCGTCGGGAGAGGCGCAGATCGTTATCGGCACACACGCCCTGTTCCAAGACACCGTCAACTATCGCAACCTGATGCTGGCTGTCGTTGACGAGCAGCATCGTTTCGGCGTCCACCAGCGCCTGCGACTGACCGCCAAGGGCATCACGCCGCACATGCTTGTGATGACGGCGACGCCGATCCCGCGAACCCTGGTGCTTGCCGCCTTCGGCGACATGGACGTCTCGAAGCTGACGGAAAAGCCGGCCGGCCGAAAGCCGATCCAGACGATTACCGTGCCGACCGAACGCATTGGCGAGATCGTTGGACGGCTGAAGAGCGCGGTCGGAGAGGGCAAGAAGGCCTATTGGATCTGCCCGCTCGTCGAGGAATCCGAGGAGAGCGATCTGATGTCGGTCGAAGAGCGCCATGCAACGCTCGTCTCGTCGCTCGGCCCAGGCATCGGTTTGATCCACGGCCGCATGAGCGGCGCCGAAAAGGACGCCGTGATGATGGCGTTCAAGAACGGCGAAATCCGCCTGTTGGTCGCCACGACCGTGGTGGAAGTCGGCGTGGATATTCCTGATGCTACGATCATGGTGATCGAGCATGCCGAGCGCTTCGGCCTGGCGCAGTTGCATCAGCTTCGCGGCCGTGTCGGCCGCGGCGACGCGGCCTCGACCTGCATCCTGCTCTATAAGGGACCGCTTGGCGAGACCGGCCATGCGCGCCTGTCGATCATGCGTGAAACCGAAGACGGCTTCCGCATTGCAGAGGAAGACCTGAAACTGCGCGGCGAAGGCGAACTGCTCGGCACACGGCAATCGGGAACACCGGGCTTTCGTATCGCGAGCCTGGAGGCTCATGCCGATCTTCTGGAAATCGCCCGCCGCGATGCTGCGTATCTGATAGAGCGTGATCCGGACCTCACCAGCGACCGCGGCAAGGCCGTCCGCACCCTGCTCTACCTGTTCCGTCGCGATGAGGCGATCCGCTTCCTACATGCCGGGTGAGTCGCGCGACCAAAACTACATCTCGATAGGCGCCGGCAGCGGCTTGCGCGTTCGTTCTTGTTTCGCGATGCGCCCGGCAAGCTCTTCCGGTGTGACAAGGCCGCCGGAGATCAAGAGCTTTGCTGCATCCTCCGGTGACATATCGAGCGGAACAATCTTCTCGCGCGGCGTAAAGATCAGAAATCCGGCCGTCGGCACCGGCGTCGGCGGCAGGAACACGCAGACCATGTCCTGGCCCATCGCTTTGAACTTCGACGCAATCTCCCCCTTGGCATCCGTCGAAATGAAGACGAGCGCCCAGAGACCGGGGCTGGGATATTCGATTAGGCCGACCTTCTTGAAGGAGTTTGTTTTGTCCTTCAGCACCGTCTCGAAAATCTGCTTTACGCTCTGATAGATACTGCGCACGAGCGGTACGCGCTGCACAAGCGATTCGCTGAAATGAACGATGCTCTGGCCGATCAGGTTTTTGCCGAGGAAGCCGATAAGCGTGATCGCGATAAGCGCGATCAGCAGGCCGGAACCGGGCACAGCGAAATTCAGATAGTTGTCCGGGTCATAGCGCGCCGGCAGGTACGGCTTCACCCAGCTGTCTGCCCATCGCACGACCGACCATGTCAGCCACAGCGTAATCGCGATGGGCGCGCAAATGATAAGGCCCGCCAGGAAGTTGTTCCTGATGCGAGTGGCTATCGGCAATCGGGGCAGTTTTTCCGTCATCGCGTGCTGATGAACTCCGTTGAGCAGACCGGCTATCGGAAATCAGCTCCCCCATGCTTTCCTGATTGAAAAGCTGCCAGAAATTGCCAAGTCGCACAAGTCTTCAGGGGGCGACCAGCCGGTCACTCCACCGTGACCGACTTTGCCAGATTGCGCGGCTGATCGACATCCGTGCCCATGAAGACGGCCGTGTGATAGGCAAGCAGCTGGATCGGCAGTGAGAAGATCATCGGCGCGATGATCTCGTTGACATCAGGCAACACGATCGTCGCCATTGTTGGCAGCTTCGATGCGGCCGCGCCTGCCTCGTCGGTGATAAAGATGATGCGGCCGCCACGCGCTGCAACCTCCTGCATGTTCGACACTGTCTTGTCGAAGAAACGATCAAACGGCGCGATCACGATGACGGGCATGTTTTCGTCGATCAATGCTATCGGCCCGTGCTTCAGTTCGCCCGCTGCGTAACCCTCGGCATGGATGTAAGAAATTTCCTTGAGCTTGAGGGCCCCTTCCATCGCAAGCGGGAAGCTCGTGCCGCGACCGAGATAGAGAACATCGCGGCACTTCGACAATTCGCGCGACAAGCTTTCCATCTGCGGCTGGATGAGATTCAGTACGCGGCTCATAATGCGCGGCATTTCAGCGAGATGGCGCACCAGCTCCCTTTCCTGCTCCGCGCTGATCGTTCCCCTCGCCTTGCCGGCGCCGAGTGCCAGCGCCGCCAGGACGGCCAACTGGCAGGTGAATGCCTTGGTGGACGCAACGCCGATCTCTGGGCCCGCCATGATCGGGAAGATTGCATCCGACTCACGGGCAATCGTCGATTCCCTGACGTTGACCACAGCGCCGATCTTCAGCCCCTTGTCCTTGCAGTAACGCAGCGACGCCAGTGTGTCGGCGGTCTCCCCGGACTGCGAAATGAAAAGGGCGGCCTGCGAGGGCGACAGAGGCATTTCGCGATAGCGGAATTCGGATGCGACATCGATTTCGACAGGTAGACGCGCGTAGCGCTCGAACCAGTATTTGCCGACGAGGCCTGCGAGATATGCGGTTCCGCATGCGGAAATTGCCAGGCTGCTTGTAGCCTTGAAGTCGATCGCGTTGATGTTGTCACTGATCGTATTGCTGGCAAAGTCCATGTAGCGGCTGAGGGCATGCGAGATGACCTCCGGCTGCTCGTAAATCTCCTTTTCCATGAAGTGGCGGTGATTGCCCTTGTCCACTACATACGCAGTCGTCTGCGATATCTGCCGAGGGCGATGCACCTCGTTGCCCGAAAAGTCGAGGATTGTCGCACCGTCTCGCGTCAGCACGGCCCAATCGCCGTCGACCAGGTAGGTGATCTCGTTGGTAAAGGGAGAAAGCGCGATGGCATCCGAGCCGAGGAACATTTCGCCCGAGCCGTAGCCCACGGCAAGTGGCGGTCCGGAGCGCGCCGCCATGATCATGCTGGGGTCGTTCTGGAGCATGATTGCAAGCGCATAGGCGCCGGTTACCCGGTTCAGCATTTTGAGCATCGCGGCACGCGGCTCGATGCCGTGACGAAGATACTTCGCCATGAGATGGGCGACGACTTCGGTATCCGTCTGCGTCTCGAAAACGGCGCCTTCGGCAATCAACTCGTCTCGCAGCTCGGAGAAGTTTTCGATGATGCCGTTGTGGACGACCGCAACCCCCTCGACAAAGTGCGGATGCGCGTTGATCTCGTTGGGAACGCCATGAGTAGCCCAGCGCGTGTGCGCAATGCCGATTGTTCCCGGCAGAGGTTCGCCGTCGAGGCGCTTTTCGAGATTGAAGAGCTTGCCCTCGGCGCGACGCCGAGCCATTTCGCCGTTATGTATCGTGGCGACTCCCGCCGAGTCATAGCCGCGGTACTCAAGCCGCTTCAGTGCGTCAACAAGGCGCCCCGCAACCGGGCTGCTTCCTACGATTCCAACAATACCACACATGAAAGTCCCCAAAGCCTTCCGTTCCGAAGGCCACTCGTAACGATTTTGTCTTTTTTCTCAATGGCCTCGGCGGTCACTTTCGGTTTCCGCGCGTTACGCAGAGCCCTATGCCTTGGACTTGTTTGCAGCCTTGATAGCCAGTGCGCGTTCGCGCAGCACGGCGGCTCGGCCCGGCTTCAGTTCCTGGCGCGCCCTGCCAAAGGCGAGCGCATCGGCGGGTACATCCGCGGTGATGACACTGCCGGAGGCAATATAGGCATTGTCGCCAATGCTGACCGGCGCTACGAGCGATGAGTTCGATCCGATGAAGGTATTCGCCCCGATCAGCGTCTCGTGCTTGTTGACGCCGTCATAGTTGCAGGTAATCGTGCCTGCTCCAATGTTTGCCCCCGCTCCGACCTTCGCGTCGCCGATGTAGGTCAGGTGATTGACCTTGGCTCCCTCGCCGATCTTCGCGTTCTTGACCTCGCAGAAATTGCCGACTTTCGAGCCGTTGCCGAGATCGGCGCCCGGCCGCAGGCGAGCGAACGGGCCGACGGCCGCGGCGGTGCTGACATGCGCACCCTCAATGTGCGAGAACGCATGAATGATCGCGCCGCCATCGATTGTCGCACCGGGGCCGAACACGACGTTCGGTTCGATTAGGGCGTCCTGCCCAATCGCGGTATCGTAGGAAAGAAACACGGTCTCAGGAGCGATCATCGTGACCCCGGCGATCATCATCTCGTGGCGCCGGCGCTCTTGCCAGAGCCGCTCGATCACGGCGAGTTCCGCCCGATTGTTGCAGCCGGTCATTTCGATTTCGGGTGCGTCGACAGCCGTGACGCGGCCGCCGATGGAGCGGGCGATCTCCACTAGGTCCGTCAAATAGTACTCGCCTTTGGCATTGGCGTTGCCGATGCGGGATAGCAGATCGAGAGCCTTGCGGCCGTTGATTGCCATCAGGCCGCTGTTGCACCATTTCACGGCACGCTCGGCATCTGTCGCATCCCTTTCCTCGCGGATGGCGATCAGTTCGCCATCCTTGACGAGCACGCGGCCGTAGCCGGTCGGCCTGTCGGTGTGGAAGCCGATGACGACCACATCGCTGCCCTCGGCAAGGCCTTGACGTGCGGCCTTGAGCGGTCCCTCGGTCTGCAACGGTACATCGCCGTAGGTCACGATGATATCGTCATATCCGCGCGCGATGGCTTCGCGTGCTGCCAGCACCGCATGACCGGTGCCAAGCCGCTCCTTCTGCAGATATGTTTCGATCTCGACGTTTCCGACTTGGGCAGCCTTCGCCACTTCGTCGGCGTCGCGGCCCACGACGAGCGCGACCGATGAAATGTCGCTCTTTGCCACGGCATCCACGACATGCGCGATCATCGGGCGGTTCGCGATCGGGTGCAGCACCTTCGATTTCGACGACTTCATTCGCGTGCTGTCCCCCGCAGCGAGAATGATGGCGAGGCAAGTCCGTTCCATGATGTGCTCCGAGAATCCATTGGGTGCAGCCTTTGCTGCCTCATAGCAGCAAGACAAGGGCGGGACAAAGATCAAAATGGATCAGGCGGATGCCTTGGTTATCGCCGCATAGGCGTCGCGGACGTGATCGCGGCCATCGATGATCACGATCTCCATGGCTTTTCGGGCGCCATCGACGTCCCCGGCGACGATCGCCTCGACGATGCGCATATGCGTGTCCGCAATGTTCGAGAAGCCGTTCTGCGATGGCGGTGTACTAATGCGGAACATGCCGACCAGCGCGGCTTCGATCAGGCTGCCAAGCGTTCGCATGAAGGGGTTGTGAGATGCATCGGCTATTGCGAGGTGAAAATGCAGGTCGGCCAGCGCAAGGCTTTCGCTGGTGTGGCCCAGAGCGGCCATTTCCGTTGCCAGAGCTCGCAGATGCTCGATGTCGTCCTTGCTCGCCCGCTCGGCGGCGAGACCGGCGGCAAATGGCTCGAAGGCTAGCCGGATGTCGTAAAGCTGCAGCAGGAATTCTTCCGTCACGCCGCTGTCGAAATGCCAGGCTATGATCTCGCTGTCGAACATGTTCCAGAGGTTCTTCTCCGTCACGCGCGTGCCGACGCGGGCCTTGGCGACGATCATGCCTTTTGCGGCAAGCGTTTTCATCGTTTCGCGAAGGACGGTGCGTGAGACCTTGAAACGCTGTGCGAGTTCGGCGTCGCCGGGCAGGATGCTTCCAACAGGATAGGTTCCGGCAACGATCGCCCTGCCGAGCTCATCCACGACTTGTGCGTGGCTCGTTCGCGATTTGCGCGCTGTTTTTCCGGTCTCAAGCAATCTGTTACGCAACGAATACCTCCCCGCTCAGGCATACCTCTTATTCATACTGGAAAGGAAGAGAATAACCTTCTGCATTAGAATGAATGCAAAAAGCAAAAGGCCGATCAAGATCTTCGTCCACCAACTCGAGAGCGTCCCGTCGAAGGTGATGTAGGTCTGAATGAGGCCCTGTATCAGGATACCGATGAAGGTGCCTGCCACGAATCCCGCCCCTCCGGTCAACAGCGTCCCCCCAATGACGACTGCTGCGATCGCATCCAGCTCGACGCCGACTGCTGCCAGAGAATAACCGGCCGACGTATAGAGTGAAAAAACGATTCCGGATAGACCAGCAAGAAAGCCGGACAATGCATAGATCTGGATCGTGGTTCGCCCCACGGGAACGCCCATGAGCTGCGCCGTCTGTGGGCCGCCGCCGAGCGCGTAGACATTGGTACCGAAGCGCGTGCGATGCGCCAGGAATATGCCGGCGACAAAGACGAGAAGCATGACGCCGCCGATTAGCGTCAGCCGACCACCGCCCGGCATCCTGTAATAGAGGCTTGTCAGCGTCGTGTAGTAGTCGTGATTGATCGGAATGCTGTCGATCGACAGCACGAACGCCATGCCGCGTGCCAGGAACATGCCCGCGAGTGTCACGATGAAAGCCGGCATTTCCAGATAGTGAATGATCGCGCCCATTGCCGCACCGAAGGCGGTCGTGATGATTAGCACCAGGACAAACGCAACAAGCGGATGGATTGTGGTGTTCTGCAGGATGACGGCCAGGAACACGCCGGTGAAAGCGATGATCGAGCCGATCGATAGGTCAATGCCGCCCGAGATGATGACAAACGTCATGCCGACCGCTGCGATGCCGAGAAAGGCATTGTCAGTCAATAGGTTGCCGATCACGCGGGTAGACAGGATGTTAGGATACTGCAACGTGCAGATTGCATAGGAGAGAACGAAGATCACGACCGTTGCCAGCAGCGGAAGATATTTCGAGTTCATTGAATCTGCCCTTCCCCGACGCTGCTCGATCGCCGGCCTAGAACCACGGCCGCCGATTGAATTGCCGGCGACTGAATGACGAGGATCACGATGACGATCACCGCCTTGATGATCAGGTTGAACTCCGGCGGAAATCCTGAGAGCAAAATGCCGGTGTTCACAGCCTGAATGATCATTGCGCCGATCAGTGAGCCGAGGATGCTGAAGCGTCCGCCCAGCAGAGAGTTGCCGCCCACGACGACGGCCAAAATCGCGTCGAGTTCCAACCAGAGCCCAGCATTGTTTGCATCGGCGCCCTTGATATCGGCTGCGACGATGATTCCGGCGATCGAGGCGCAAAGGCTGCTCAACATATAAACGGCCATCAGCAGTACGGGCGTTCGCACGCCGGAAAGCATGCTTGCACGTCGATTAATGCCGGTTGCTTCGATCAGCATGCCAAGCGCCGTGCGCCTCACGAGCAGAATCACCAGGGCGCCCATGACCAGCCATATGATGACAGGCATGGGCAGGAATGCGAAGGAGCCGCTGCCAAGCGCGATCAACCCTTCATCGTTGAAGGTCATGATGACACCCTCGGTGATGAGCTGAGCAATCCCGCGTCCGGCAACCATCAGCACAAGCGTGGCGATGATCGGCTGGATGTTGAGTATGGCGACTAGAAGGCCGTTCCATACCCCGCAAAGCAGCCCGACTCCCACCGTTACCAGCAGCGTCATGACCAGCGAATGGCCGGACACGATGGATGAAGCGGCAACGGCGCCGCAGATCGCGATCACCGCGCCGACCGACAGATCGATCCCCTTGGTCGCAATCACGAGCGTCATGCCGACTGCCAACAAGGCAACAGGCGCGCCGCGGTTTAGCACATCTATCAGGCTGCCATAAAACCGATCGTTCTGAACAACAACATTAAAAAACTGCGGGAACATAATGAAATTTAATATGAGAATGACCGCAAGCGCGATGAGTTGCGGCGCCAACCGGATCAGCAGTGCGTTGAGCGACGACCTCATGCGTCCTCCGTCTTCTTTTGGGCGGCAGCGATGGCGTCGACGATGCGCGCGGTGTTGACATTGTCTCCCGTCAGTTCCGCGACATGCTCGCGATCGCGAAGGACCAAGATACGTGAGCTATAGGCGATAAGTTCTTCCAATTCCGAAGAAATAACGATCAGTGACATGCCCTTCGCGCAGAGATCTTCGATCAAGCGGATAATCTCGGCATGTGCGCCGACGTCGATGCCGCGGGTCGGCTCGTCGAGGATCAGGAAGTCCGGATTGGTGGCCAGCCAGCGCGCAAGAATCGCTTTCTGCTGATTGCCGCCTGACAGCAGACGTATCGGCTTCTCCCTGTCTGTCGTCCGGATGTCGAGCGCACTGATGTAGCGGTCGGCCAGGGCGTTTTGATCGGCGCGAGAAATCGGCCGGGCCCAGCCTCGCCGTGCTTGCAGCGCCAGGGCAATGTTCTCGCGAATGGAAAGGTCGCCGATGATCCCGTCCGTCTTGCGATCCTCCGGACAGAAACCGAAGCCGCTGCGGATGGCCGCACGCGGATTCGAGAGCGCAACCTGCTTACCGTCGACTTGTGCCGTTCCACTGTCAGCCTGCTCGATCCCGAAAAGCAACTCGGCAGTCTCCGTGCGGCCGGACCCGAGCAAGCCTGCAACGCCCACCACCTCGCCGACGCGGACCTCAAGGTTGAACGGCTTCACCTTGCCACGCTTGCCGTAGCCTTCGAACCTGTATTTGACCGGACCGGCCGTAACCGAATGCGCCCGCGCTGTTGCTTCGGCATTCGCCAATTCATGACCGAGCATCATCGAGATCAGGCTCTGGCGAGACAGCTCGGATGTTTCGCGAGTGCCGACCAACTTGCCATTTCTCAGCACTGTGATGCGATCACTGACCTCATAAACCTGCTCCAGGAAATGAGTAATAAAGACAATGCCAAGGCCGCGTTCTTTCAAGTCCCGCATGATACGAAAGAGCATCGCGACTTCCTGCGTGTCAAGGCTTGCAGTCGGCTCGTCGAGAATGAGGACTTTACCCGATAAATCGACAGCGCGCGCGATCGCCACGACCTGCTGCACTGCGACCGAAAACCGGTCGAGTTGCGCGGTCACATCGACGTCCATCCCGTATTGCTCAAGCAGTGCCCGCGCCTGCCGGTTCATCGCCCGTACATCGATCATGCCGAACCGCTTCGGCTGGCGCCCGAGGGATAGGTTCTCGGCGATGCTCAGATTGGGGAGGAGATTGACCTCCTGATACACCGTGCCGATGCCGAGCTTCTGGGCCGCGAGCGTATCGGACGGATTGATTTCGGCGCCATCGAGAGCAAGCCTGCCCTGATCGCGGTGATAGGCACCCGTAATGCATTTGATGAGCGTTGATTTTCCGGCACCGTTTTCGCCCAGAAGCGCATGCACCTCGCCCTTGCGCAGCGAGAAATCGACCTTGTCGAGCGCAATGGCGCCCGGGAAGAATTTCGATATCCCGGAGGCGGTTAGAACGTTCTCGAAATCGTGAATCATGAAAGCGGCTTTTCCTGATGTGGACCGACAATGCCGCGCCGTGGACGGACATGAAGTCCCGACTGGCATTCGGCAGTTCCGCACCGGCCCATGATGGACCGGTGCGGTTCCAGCGTCAAAATCAGTAGCCGAGGTTCTTCTTCGACTCGTAGACCTTCATCGGATCGTCAGCCGGCGTATAGAGCTTCGATTCCGTCTGGATCCACTTCGGCGGGCCCTTCTTGTCTTTCAGGTATGCATCGAGCACGTCGAATGCGGGACCTGCCATGTTCGGCGTCAGCTCCACGGTCGCGTTCGCCTCTCCGGCTGCCATGGCCTTGAAGATATCAGGAACCGCGTCGATAGAGACGACGAGAATGTCCTTGCCCGGCTTCAGACCGGCTTCCTTGATCGCCTGAATGCCGCCCACGGCCATGTCGTCGTTGTGAGCGTAGAGGGCGCAGATATCCTTGCCGCCGTTTTCAGCTTTCAGGAAGCTTTCCATGACTTCCTTGCCCTTAGTGCGGGTGAAGTCGCCGGTCTGGCTGCGAACGATCTTGAAGTTTGCCTTGCCCGCGATGGCTTCCTCGAAGCCCTTCTTGCGGGCGATGGCCGGCGAAGAACCGGTCGTGCCCTGAAGCTCGACGATGTTGCAAGCCTTGTCGCCAACGGTCTTTACAAGCCAGTCGCCGGCAACCTTGCCCTCATGAACCTGATCCGAGGTGACAGCGGTCAGGTAGAGGTCTTCAGGCGCCTTGATCGTTCGGTCGAGCAGGATCACCGGGATTTCGGACTCCTTCGCTTCTTTTAGAACGGCGTCCCAGCCGGTTTCTACGACCGGCGCCAGGAAGATGGCGTTGACGCCCTGCGCGATGAAGGAGCGGATCGCCTTGATCTGGTTTTCCTGCTTCTGCTGCGCGTCAGCAAACTTCAGGTCCACGCCACGCTTCTTGGCCTGTTCCTTCGTGACGGTGGTTTCGGCAGCGCGCCAGCCAGATTCGGAGCCGATCTGCGAAAAGCCCACAACGAGCTCTGCAGCCGATGCCGAGCCGAACATGCAGGCAGCCAGAACCGTGGCACCCAAGAGTGCGGTCTTCAATTTCATGATTCCCTCCCAAAGCCGCCTCTCGCGGCACGCATAGGAAAAAATCATATAGTATTACTTTTGTAAATGCACTTTTTAGTATGCGATGCAGCAAAAAAGGCGCTCGAAACGGAGCGCCTTTTCGCATGTGCTAATTGCTGGCCGAAATCACTTCGGCAGCTTGTCGTCTACGCCTTCGACGTAGAAGTTCATGCCAAGCAGCGTGCCGTCGTCAGCCTTCTCGCCGGCCTTGAGCCAGGGAGTACCGTCCTGCTTGTTGATCGGGCCGGTGAAGGGATGCAATTCGCCCGACTTGATCTTGGCTTCGGTTTCCTGAGCCATCTTCTTCACGTCATCAGGCATATTGGTGTAGTCGGCCATCTTGAGGATGCCGTCCTTCAGACCATCCCAGCTCTGCTCGGACTTCCAGGTGCCGTCAAGCAGCGCGTGAACGCGCTTGGAGTAGTAGTTGCCCCAGGTGTCGACAATTGCCGTCAGCTGGGCCTTCGGACCGGCTGCGATCATGTCGGAGGCCTGACCGAACGCATGAATGCCGCGTTCCTCAGCAACCTGCATCGGAGCGGTGGTATCCGTGTGCTGCGTCAGTACGTCGACGCCCTGGTCGACCATGGCTTTTGCGGCATCGGCTTCCTTGCCCGGGTCGAACCAGGTGTTCACCCAGATGACCTTCAGCTTGAAGTCGGGATCGATTGAGCGGGCGCCCTGCTCGAAGGCGTTGATGCCCATGACAACTTCCGGAATCGGGAAGGAGGCGATGTAGGCGGCGCCGTGGTTCTTCGATGTCTTGGCTGCGATCTGACCGAGGATGTAACGGCCTTCATAGAAGCGCGAGTTGTAGGTCGCGAGATTCGGGCCGGATTTGTAGCCGGTACCATGCTCGAACTTCACGTTCGGGAACTTCGCTGCGACCTTTACGGTGGCGTCCATGAAGCCGAAGGACGTCGTGAAGATCAGCTTGCAGCCCGAACGGGCGAGACGCTCGATGGCACGCTCGGCGTCGGGGCCTTCCGGCACGTTCTCAAGGTAAGGCGTGTCGATCTTGTCGCCGAATTCCTTCTGGATCTGCTGGCGACCGAGATCGTGAGCCTGCGAATAGCCGCCGTCGGTGTGTGATCCGACATAGACGAAGCAGACTTTGGTCTTGTCCGCAGCCTGCGCCACGGAGCCGAGGCTCAGGACGGCGGCAGCCGATGCGGCAAGTGCAAGTGCTAGTTTTTTCATGATAACCCCTGTTGGTTTGAAGCTTCCGGAAACGCGTCTCATTCTTTTGTTTAGCGCTCCGGCACGAACGGTTTTCCCAGCGACGCGGGCGTGTTGATCAACGTCGTGCGCCGATTATGAGAAATGATGACAAGAACCACAATAGTCGCTGCATAGGGCAGCATTGACAGGAACTGAGCCGGGATACCGACGCCGAAAGCCTGGGCGTGAAGCTGCAGGATCGTCACAGCGCCAAACAGATAGCCGCCGGCAAAAACCCGCCATGGACGCCAGGATGCGAAGACGACGAGTGCGAGCGTGATCCAACCGCGGCCGGAAGACATGTTCTCCACCCATTGCGGCGTGTAGACGAGAGAAAGCTGCGCTCCCGCTAGTCCCGCGCAGGCGCCACCGAACATGACCGCGAGGTAGCGCGTACGGATAACACTGATGCCGAGAGCATGGGCCGAGCCGTGACTATCGCCGATTGCGCGCAGCTTCAGGCCGGTGCGGCTGCGGAACAGGAACCAGCTCACGCCAAACATCAATGCGAGCGACAGATAAAAGGTCAGGTCCTGACGGAAAAGCACAGATCCGATGAGCGGAATGTCGGAAAGGTAAGGGACGACGATTGGCGCTAGGCGAACGCCAGGTACGCTCACAAAGCCTTCCCCCAGCATTCCCGAAACGCCAAGTCCGAGGATGGTTAGCGCCAAGCCGGTTGCGACTTGGTTGGCAACCAGCGTCAGAGTGAGAAAGCCGAAGAGCAGCGAGAACAGCGCGCCGGCGACAATTCCGCCCAGCAGCCCGATATAGGGAGAGCCGGTCATTTGCGCGCTCGCGAAGGCTGCAACAGCCCCCATGATCATCATGCCTTCGACGCCGAGATTGAGAACGCCGGACCGCTCGGCGACGAGTTCGCCAAGCGCGGCAATGACCAGCGGCGTGGACGCAGTAATGACGGTCAGCAGAATCGCTTCGAAGATGCTCATGCAACGCCGCCCCGGACTCGCGACCAGATGATGCGGATCTTGTAATAGATGAGGGTGTCACACGAGAGCACGAAGAAGAGCAGCAATCCCTGGAAGACGCGGGTCACCTTATCGGACACGCCGAGCGACAGCTGCGCAGCCTCGCCGCCGAGGTAGGTCAGCGCGAGCACAAGGCCGGATGCGACGATACCGAGTGGATTCAGCCGTCCGAGAAACGCGACGATGATCGCCGTGAAGCCATAGCCGGGAGAAATCGCAGGCTGTAGATGTCCGATCGATCCGGAGACTTCCGAAATGCCGGCAAGTCCGGCAAGCGTCCCCGAGAATAGAAAGCTGAACCAGATCATCTTCTTCGACGAAAAGCCGGCGAAGCGTCCTGCCCGTTCGGACTGTCCGAGAACGACGATCTCAAACCCTCTCAGCGTATACTTGAGCATGAACCAAACGAGAATCGCCGCGACAATCGCAAAAACGAAGGCCCAATGGGCGCGGCCGGATTCTTCCCAGATCGCCGGCAGCGTAGCTTCCGGCGCAAACGGCACGCTTTCTGGAAAGTTGAAGCCCTGAGGATTGCGCCAGGCGCCGCGGATCAGCCAATCGAGGAAGAGCTGTGCGATATAAACGAGCATCAGGCTCGTCAGTATTTCGTTGGTATTGAAATGCGCCTTCAGCAGCGCTGGAATGGCCGCAAACAAAGCGCCGCCGATCGCGCCCATGATGAGCATCAAGGGCAGCACCATCGGCGAATGCCACTCGGTGAACAGGATCGGCAGAATGGAGCCCGTGATCGCGCCGATCGTAAACTGTCCCTCGGCGCCGATATTCCAGTTGTTGGAGCGATAGCAGACGGCCAGCCCGACGCCAATCATGATCAGCGGCGCTGCCTTCACCGCAAGTTCGTGCAGCGACCAGACTTCCAGCAACGGCTCAAGGAAAAACGCGTCCAGTGCCTCGATCGGGTCCTTGCCTAGAATGGCAAACATGATCGCCCCGGCGAGCAGCGTCAGCAGCAATGCCAGCAAAGGCGACACGAAGCCATAGAGCTTCGATGCTTGCGGCCGCTTTTCTAGTTCAATGCGCATTGGCGGTCTCCGACGCGGTCTTGCTTTCGTGCAGACCGCCCATCAAAAGACCAATCTTCTCACGTGACAGTTCTCCCGCCGGGAAAGGTTGCGAAAGCCGCCCCTCAGAAATCACGGCAATCTCCGTTGCGACCTCGAATATTTCGTCAAGGTCCTGGCTGATGACGACGACTGCCGAGCCGTTGCGCGCCAGATCGACTAGTGCCTGACGAATGCGGCTCGCCGCTCCCGCGTCGACGCCCCATGTCGGTTGATTGACGACGAGAACCGCTGGTTGGCGGTCAAGCTCGCGGCCAACGATGAACTTCTGCAGGTTTCCCCCGGAAAGCGAGCCTGCCGCCGGGTCCTCGCCGCTCTTGCGCACATCCATCGCGTCGGCGATCCGCTTGGTCGCGGTCTTGACCGCGCCGCGGCGGATCACCTTGAGAAAAGCGCCGCCAAGAAAGGTTCTGCGGTCGGATTGGCTGCGTGCCAGCACGAGATTGTCGGAGAGCTTCATGGCCGAGACGGCCGCGTGGCCGTGGCGTTCTTCCGGCACAAAGCCGGCGCCAAGGAGGCGCCGAGCTGTGATGCCCTGGGTACCGACGGCTTTCTTGCGGATCGTGATCGCGTCCGGCGAACTCACTGGATATTCTCCCGAAAGAGCGTCGAAGAGTTCGCCCTGTCCATTGCCGGCAACACCCGCGATCGCCAGGATCTCGCCGGAACGGACGGCCAGAGACACCTCCCTGAGTGGCATTGCGAAGGGAGTGCGTGCAGCAACGGAAAGATTGGTGACCGAAAGCTGCACATCGCCCTTGTTGCCGCGGTCGGGATGCGTAACCGTCGCGACGTCGCTGCCAACCATCATGCGGGCAAGAGAAGCCGGCGTCTCCTGGCGTGGATCGCAAGCGCCCGTGACCCTGCCGTTGCGCAGCACGGTCGCGCGATCACAGATGCGCTGCACCTCCTCCAGCCGATGGCTGATGTAGAGGACCGATTTGCCCTCCGCCTTCAGCTTGAAAAGTGTTTCGAAAAGTCTGTCGGCCTCCTGCGGCGTCAGCACCGATGTCGGCTCGTCGAGGATGATGAGCTTGGGATTTTGCAGCAGCGCGCGCACAATCTCGATGCGTTGGCGTTCGCCGACGGAAAGATCAGCGACGTGGACATGGGGGTCGAGCGGCAGGCCATAGGCGCGCGCGAGCGCCCTTGCCTCTTCCGCGATCCTGCCGATCGGAATGCTGTCATCGAGCGAAAGCGCGATGTTTTCAGCGACCGTCAACGCCTCGAAGAGCGAGAAATGCTGAAAGACCATGCCGATGCCGAGCATGCGGGCGTCGCCTGGCGAACCGATCGAAACCGGTTGGCCTTCCCACAGGATGTTGCCCTCGGTCGGCTCGAGCACGCCGAACAGCATCTTGACGAGCGTCGATTTGCCGGCGCCGTTTTCACCAAGGAGAGCATGGATTTCGCCGGGGGCGATATCGAGGTCGATGTGGTCGCAGGCAGCAAAGCTGCCGAAAAGTTTCGTCAGTTGCTGGACCGACAGTAACGCACCGGAACCCGGCACATCAGATAACGACACGTTCCCCTCATTTCTCTCTGCCGACCGTGCCCGTTCGGGTCATTATGGGATCAGCAGCGTAGTTCCGGTAGTTTTTCTGGATTCGAGATCCATGTGAGCCCGCCCGACGTCACGCAATGGATAGGTTTGGTTGATACTGATACGCACTTTGTTGCTCAAAACAACATCAAATAACGCGTTTGCACAATTGGTTAGCTCTTCGCGTGTGGCGATGTATGTGAAAAGTGTGGGCCGCGTTGCAAAGAGCGATCCTTTCTGTGCGAGCATGGCGAGCGTGAAGTTCTCGATCGGCCCCGAGGACTGGCCGAATGAGACGAACATACCGAGCCGTCTCAGGCAATCCAGCGATTGCGGAAACGTGTCGCGGCCGATCGAGTCATAGACGACGTGGACGCCAGCGCCACCGGTGATTTCGCGCACACGCTCTGCGAAATTCTCGGTATTGTAGTTGATGACGTGATCGTAGCCATGCTCGAGTGCAAAACGCACCTTGCTGTCCGACCCCGCGGTGCCGATCACGGTTGCGCCGAGCGCTTTGGCCCATTGGCCGGCAATGAGACCGACGCCGCCGGCTGCCGCGTGGAATAGAACCGCAGTACCCGGTCCAACCTTGTACGTCCGGGTGAGCAGATATTGCGCGGTCATCCCCTTCAGCATCATCGAGGCTGCAGTTTCTAGCGGAATTCCGTCCGGGACCTTGACGACGTGCTTCGTTTCGATGTTTCGCTCGACGCTGTAGGCGCCGTCCGAGCCCGCGTAGGCGACGCGATCGCCAATCTTGAAATCTTCAACGCCAGGTCCGACCGCGGTTACGGTGCCGGCCGCTTCCTTGCCCGTCACGAAAGGCAGATGCGGCGCCTCGTAGAGGCCGGTCCGGAAGTAGACATCGATGAAATTGAGGCCGATGGCAGCGTGTTTGATCTGGACTTCTCCTGCACCGGGTGGCGGCAGGTTGATATCGATATATTCGAGAACTTCGGGTCCGCCGGTCTTGCTGAATGAGACCGCCTGCGTCTTTGCCATCGCCTTCTCCTAATCGCGGCGTCCAAGCGCCGGGAAGAACTGCAGCACGGCGCCGATGCAGTAGAGGTAGATACCGCTGAGGATAAAGAGGACAAGCGCCCATTGCGGGACGGCGAAATGCATCAGAAGCGCATACATTCCGAGCGCCGACCATACGAAGAAGACGCCGAGGTTGAGCGGCCGCAGGCGCTCGACCCGGACGGGGTGGAGAAAATTGATCGGAAGGAAGGTGAGGATGACGGAAACGATGACGACGGCAAGTGCTGTGATCGCGCTGGCATCGATCACGAAGAGCGTAAAGACGATCATGTTCCAGACCACCGGGAAGCCCGAGAAGAAGTACTCGTCCGTTTTCATGCCGGTATCAGCGTAGTAGATTGCGCTCGATACGACGATCATGCCTGCCGCCGCGAAGGACCATGGTTCGCCGATCATGCCGCTCTGATAGAGCGCAAAGGCTGGCAGCAGGACATAGGTCACATAGTCTATGATATTGTCGAGTGTATCACCCGACCAGTTTGGCAGCACTTCCTTGACACTGACCTTGCGGGCGATCGGTCCATCAATGCCGTCAACGAGAAGTGCAAGGCCGAGCCACCAGAACATGTCGATGAAACGATGTTCGCCAGCAGCGACCACGCCGAGAAACGCTAGGAAGGAGCCGGACGCCGTCAGAATATGGACCGAAAATGCGCGCATCTCTGCGTAAGGTACGCGCTTGTAATTGAAAATCTTCATGTTTCCCCGAGCAGCCTATGGCGTCCACGCCCGGCAGGCGCGGTTTTTGCCTAATATGCATCCTTTGCTTCGCTTCGCCAGCGCAAAAGCGACGAAGCGTCGCAAGGCGCCGGAATCCTGATGATGACACGCATATTTCGTGCAAGTTGCTTGAGAAAGAATGGAATACCTTTAATCGCAGCACTATTTGTAATATCTCGCTGGCATAGAAAACATTGCGCGACGAATACGGGACCCGATACCGAAATGAACGCCCCTGCAAAGACCGAAGACTTCGCCTCCCCGATTCCGGCTGGAGTCTATGCCGAGACCGTGCTTAGCGTGACACATTATACGGATCGCTTGTTCCGGTTCACGATGACGCGCCCGCTGGGTTTCCGTTTCCGGTCCGGCGAATTCGCGATGATCGGCCTTATGGTCGAAGGCAAGCCGATTTTCCGCGCCTATTCGATCGCAAGCCCCGCCTGGGCTGAAGAGCTCGAATTCTTCTCGATCAAGGTGCCGGACGGCCCGCTGACCTCGCATCTGCAGGCGATCAAGCCCGGCGACCAGGTCCTGATGCGCAAGAAGCCCACGGGCACGCTAGTGCTCGACGCGCTCACACCCGGCCGTCGCCTCTATATGTTCTCGACCGGAACCGGAATCGCCCCCTTCGCGAGCCTGATCCGCGATCCCGAAACCTATGAGACGTATGAGGAAGTCATCCTCACCCATACGACCCGCGACGTTGCGGAGCTGAAGTACGGCTTCGATCTCGTCGACGAGATCAAGAGCGACGAACTTCTGCAGGAAGTCGTCGGCGACAAGCTTCGCCACTATGCGACGGTCACCCGCGAGGATTTCGATTATCGCGGCCGCATCACCGATCTTATTGCATCAGGCAAGCTTTTCGCGGATCTCGGTGTTCCGCCGCTCGATCCGTCAATCGATCGCGGCATGATCTGCGGTTCCTCTGCAATGCTGAAGGACACCAAGGATCTGCTGGAAAAGGCCGGCCTCAACGAGGGCGCAAACAGCAAGCCGGCGGAGTTCGTCATCGAACGTGCATTCGTCGGTTAAAGCCCGCCACGACACACTTAGTTTACGGCCCCTCAATGGGGCCGTTTTCAATCATGGCTGCTGAGATACTTGATCAGTGCGCTCATCGCTTGGCCGGCGCCCTTTGACTTGCCCTGCTGGATGGCCCGCATGACTGCCACGTGCAGCGAGATGGTTTGATCCATTCGGTCGGGACTGGTGGACGCTGACCAGAGCCGACGCGAATGGGTCTGAACCGGTCCAAGGGCTGACGTGATGAAGGCGTTGGGGCAGGCTTCTTCGAGAATTTCGTCAAA
The DNA here is from genome assembly GCF_000577275.2 of Rhizobium favelukesii. Classification (NCBI taxonomy): domain Bacteria; kingdom Pseudomonadati; phylum Pseudomonadota; class Alphaproteobacteria; order Hyphomicrobiales; family Rhizobiaceae; genus Rhizobium; species Rhizobium favelukesii. The sequence goes on along the minus strand of NZ_HG916852.1, from coordinate 2,378,814 downwards.
GGCCTTGTCCGCGGCGAAGAATGCCGCCAGGTCGCCGGTTGCGGCGCAAACTTCCATCGCCTCTGCGCATTCGCCCAGCTCTTTGCGCTGCTCTGATGTGGCAAAGTCGGCAGCCAGTGCGGCCGCGATCGGCTCGAGCTCTCGGCGAACCTGCATCACATTCTCATGGTCAGTCGGCTTGATCTCGGCCACCTGCAACCCGACACGCGGTTTCACCACGATCAGCCCTTGCCACGCCAGCTTCTGGATTGCCTCGCGTACCGGCGTACGCCCGTGGCCCGCAAGGTCGATCAGGTGCTTCTCGGTGACCAAGGCGCCCGGCTGCAACGTCAGCGTCACGATCGCATGTTCCAGGGTGAGATAGGCAAGGTGACTAAGTGAATTCTGCATTCGCATATCCGTGGCTTCGGAAAATGTCGGCGGGTCGCGAAGGCGACTATAACGTCGATGATATATCAGTGTGCTCTCGAACGGCAAGCTGGCGCCGAGCGTGGATCATTCGAGGGCGATGGTTCTCCCGCTCAGGGCGTTCCAATCCTTCAGAAACGGCAAACGGAAATGGCTTGGCTGCGCAGGAGCGGTCAGGCAAGAACGCGCCAACACCTCCACTCCCTGCCCCACGATGCTCTTCGATTCGTTAAATGTCGGGAGCCTAGCCGCGAGGCGGCTGCTCACTCGTGTCTCAGCGCCTCGATCGGGTTGAGTTGTGCCGCACGGCGTGCCGGGAAGTAGCCGAAGACCATCCCGATTGCGGCAGAGAACGCGAACGCCACCGCGATCATCATGGGGCTGACCACGAAAGGCACCTTGAGGACGGTCACTGCCCCATAGCCGAGGCCGATCCCCAGCAGGATCCCGGCCACGCCACCGAATACCGATAGTGCCACCGCCTCGACAAGGAACTGCAGCAGCACCTGGTTTTCTAACGCGCCGATCGCCAGGCGTATGCCGATCTCCCGGGTGCGCTCCGTCACTGACACCAGCATGATGTTCATGATCCCGATCCCGCCGACGAGCAGGCTGATCGCGGCGACCGCTCCCAGCAGGCTGGTCAGCAGCGTGGTGGTGCCCGTCATCGCTTCGGCAATCTGCGTCATGTCATTGACGCTGAAGTCATCTTCGCGGCCGGGGATGATCTTGCGCCGCTCACGGAGCAGGTTTTCGGTTTCGTCCTGAACTTTCGTCGTCGAGACACCGTCGCGCGCCGAAATCACGATCATCTGGACATTGGCGTTCGCTTTGCCGCCGACCCGGCGCTGATAAACCTTGACGGGCATGATGATGACGTCGTCCTGATCGTTGCCCATGCCGGACTGGCCGCGCTTGGCGAGAACGCCGATGACGCTACACGAAACCTTGCCGACACGAATCTGCTGGCCGCTGGGGTCTGCACCGCCGAAGAGCTGCGAACGCACGGTCTCGCCGAGGATGCAGCGCGGGCGCCCACGTTCCTCTGCCGCGTCGAAGGTGCGACCGATTGCCATGTCCCAGTCCTGGGCGATGAAATAGTCGTTGGTCGTCCCCATCACGGTCGTCGAATGGCTCTGCCCGCCGTAGATGGCCGTTGCTGTCGTCTGATTGAGCGGCGCAGTGGCACGAAGGCCGTTAACCTGCTCGTGGATGGCGTCGACGTCCTTGATTGTAAAGCGGCGGGCCTCCGAACTCGCACGGCCGGGGCCAAACTGACCCGGACGTGCAAATAGCATGTTGGTGCCGAGCCGTGAAAGCTCCGCCGAGACCTGGGCGGTCGTGCCGTTTCCGATCGTTACCAACGCGATGACGGCCGCGACGCCGAGCACCGTGAGGAACGACCGGAGCATGTTTCGGCTGATTGCGCGCAGCGCAAGTTTCAGCGTCTCAAAGAACATGGTCCGCCCTCCCGCGATGCTCGACGTCCGTCTCGAGCCTGCCGTCGATAAAGCGCAGCAGGCGCTGGGCGTAGGCAGCAATATCAGGCTCATGCGTGACCATGACGATCGTAATGCCCTGTTCGCGATTCAATCGCGTCATCAAGTCCATGATCTCAACGCTGGTCTTGGTATCGAGATTGCCGGTTGGTTCGTCCGCCAGAAGTAGCGAGGGTTCCGTCACAATCGCCCGGGCAATGGCGACGCGTTGCTGCTGGCCGCCGGACAGCTCCTGCGTCTTGTGATGCTCGCGCCCTGAAAGACCCACAAGTCCGAGCGCCTCCTTGGCTTTGCGGTGACGCTCGCTCGCATGCATGCCGCGGTAGATCAGCGGCAGCTCGACATTTTCCAAAGCCGAGGTGCGCGACAGCAGGTTGAACCCCTGGAACACGAAACCGAGCATATGGCGGCGCAGCAACGTCAGTTAGCTGCGGTCGAAGCCTTGTGTTGACATGCCTTGGAAACTGTAATCGCCGGCGCTCGGCACATCGAGACAGCCAAGAATGTTCATCGCCGTTGATTTGCCCGAACCGGAGGGTCCCATGATCGCGACGAATTCATGCTCCCGGATCGCCAGATCAACCCGATCGAGGGCGCGGATTGCCGCCTCCCCCTGACCGTAGATCTTGGAGACCTGCTTGAATTCGATGAGTGGCGGGCTCGTCATCTTGAGCCTCGCCTACTTCGCCTGCGCGGTAGCGTCGGTAATCACGGCATCCTTTTCCTTCAGGTCACCGGAAACAATCTGAGTGAATTGCCCGTCGGAGGACCCCACTTGGATGACCACCGCTGCCGGTTTGCCAGCCTTCAGCACCCATACGCGCCGCTTCGCTCCAGTCAGGGCTTCGCCCTGGTTGCCGGTCCGCGGCCCCATCCGCGGTGGTCTTAAGAGGCCGAAGATGCCGCGGCCACGGGGAGATTCGGCAGCAGGGGGTGCATAGCGCAGCGCCGAATTGGGAAGCATCAGGGTATTCTTGACCGCCTCCACGGTGACGTCGGCCGTGGCAGTCATGCCGGGACGCAACAACAAGTCGGCATTGTCGACGGAGAGAATCGCCTTGTAGGTTACGACGTTGTTCGTTGTCTCTGACGCAAATCGGATCTGCTTGATCTCAGCCGGAAAGGTCCGATTGGGATAGGCGTCGACCGTGAATGTGGCCTTCTGGCCGACCGCGATCTGGCCGACATCGGCCTCGTCGACGTCGACCTGAAGCTCCATCTTCCTCAAATCGCCAGCAATGACGAACAGCACCGGCGCCGAAAGCGACGCTGCGACCGTGGCGCCCGGATCGACCGAACGCGTGAGAATCACGCCGTTGATCGGCGAGACGATCTTCGCCTTGGCGAGGTTGACCTCGGCGAGTTGTAGATCGGCTTCCGCCGAGAGCACGGCGGCGACGTTGATGTCCTTCGCGGCGACCGCGGAATCGAACTTGTAGCGCGCATCTTCGAGGCTCTGCTGTGTCGAAACGTTGCTTTGAACCAGGTTACGAAAGCGTTGGAACGAACTCTGGGCCGACTCAAGGTCGGCCGTTGCCTTCACCACGTTCGCTTTGGCCGAATCGAGCTTCGCCCGCGAACTCTTTACGTCAGCCTCGAGCTTGTTCGTATCGAGAGCAGCAAGAACCTCGCCGGCCTTGACTTCGCTGTTATAGTCGACGTTGACGTCGCGAACCGTGCCGGACAGCTCGCTTGATATATCCACCTGTTCTGTCGGCTGCACCGATCCCGTTGCCGTCACCAGCACGGTTAATTCGCCGCGCTTGATCGGCTGCGTGGCATAGCTGTATGGGTTTTCTTCTCGCCGCGAATAAAAGTAGGCGGCGGCACCAGCGGCAAGAATCACCAGAAGCAATACCAACAGGCGACCACGCCAACGGCCTTTGGACTGTTTGCGTGAGGCCGCAAGGACGGCAGCCAGGTCGGCGCTCGCCTTTGTCGACTTGGTTTCGTGCATATCCTTGACGTCGTTCATTCCGGCCTCGCAACATGCTGCCAATGCAGCCGTCAGCAAATTGAGCATGTCGAAGCTGAACGGCGGATTAGCATCGGCCCGGATTGGCACGAAATGGCGATGGAATGAAATGAAATCTTGGTAATGAGAGTTCAGTTTTTCGTAGGATCCATGGCATCGAAGGCATCCGCTTCGTATTGCCCGGCGCCCTCTATCGGATGCAGCCAGGTTTCGCGTCGCTTGATCCAAATCTCTTCAATCGGCTGGAGATCGTTCGGAGCGTCGTCCAGCGAACCAATTCGGACCTCTGCAAATCTATCGCTAAGGCAGAAGAGACGTTCGCCACATCGCGGACAGAAGCTGCGACCCGCGTAGGTGGATGTTTCCCCTGCTTGATAGAATGATGATCTCGGCCAAACTGCAAAGGCGACGAAAACGGATCCGCTCGACTTGCAGCAGTCGCTACAGTGGCACAGTCCGACGCGGAGTGGTTCGCCTCTAGCCGTGTAGCGCGCCGCGCCGCAAAGGCAGCCTCCACTCCGGATGCGCGTTGATAAAGTCATCAGTGAGCCGGCATGCGACGCTTGGCGGCCATCAGCAGATCGAGTTCTGTGGCAGATGGCCCGAATTTTTCATAGAGCCGCTTTGCTTCGGTTTCCTCCAGGCGATATTTCCTGGCAAACTCACCGAGACTATAAGGCCGCCCGCGCAACACTTTTCGGGTCGTCGGCGTCGATGTAGTCACGCTGGTCATTCGCATTCTCCTTGGTTGCACAAGGGGCTAGCTAGAGCGTCGCGTGACTTTGTGAAGGTGTTGAGCGGTCATCCGAAAGGCTTGATTCAATTAATTTTTTTTGGGAACCTTCTGCCCCCTCGCGCATTTATAAGGCGAGATTGTGAGCCGCGGACGCGGCGGCGCGAAAGAATGCCCGGATTTTTCCGCTTTCCCCGGGTGGCCAACGAAGCGGCACTCGAGCTTTCGCCCGTCCGGTTCATGATCTCGTTTCCCCCAACTTTGACAAAGCGCTTTCGGGCGCTTTTCTTTTATGGTCCTTGCACAATTGCAAAATGCTGGGCTCGCGCGATCATGATGATAGCCGCAGTTGGTCGATGGAAATGAAGCCGGCATAGGCTGGCGGGCTGCCTTTTCAGGCCTAGGCGCAAGAAATGTGCCTGATGCACAGGGAACGACGATTTTTTGGTTGACCGCAATGGGGCGCCTGCATATGTTCCGCGCACTTCCAGCCGGGCGAACCGCTCGGCGACAGGGAGAGCGTAGCTCAGCCGGTAGAGCAACTGACTTTTAATCAGTAGGTCTCGGGTTCGAACCCCGACGCTCTCACCAATAAAATCAATGACTTACGATAGATTTCAGGTTTGGCTTCCGTGTCGTGTCGCCACACCGACGGTGAGATGGGTCGGTCTTTTTGCGTTTCTTTGGCATTGGGTGAGAAAAGCCGCCGGCATTCGCGCCGACACCTGGCGTTGGTCAGGCGTCGAGACCCCTTCCCCTCCGCCGGGTCTACTCCCTAAACGAAGGGAACTTTCTGCAGATTTGGGTGATGTTGTCACTCTGACAGGTTGTTGCGCGTGGCTTCAAGCTTCTAGGCGCCAGCACAAGAAGGCTCGAACGCTTCCAGCGTCGGGACCCTTTCGCCGTTGCTCGGTTTTTCTCGGCAACGTCCAGGGGTCGCATTATAGCTTCGGCCGATCGTCGATATTTGCATTCATCAAAGGCGCGAGGATCTGTTCGATCGTGTCGATACGCTCCTTGCGTCGCTCGAGCCTCTTATTGCGACCGCGCTTCTCGTGGGCCTTGGCCTGCCGGCTTGCCTGCAGTTGCTCGATGTAGACTGCATCGGACTTTGCGTTTGAAAGCCGATCGAAGATCCAACAAAACGAAGGGGGAAGTTCGCCAACCTGATATTGCGGGCTCTCGCTTGCGCGATCCTCATCAAGAATTTCTTGGAGGACAATTTGATCCCAGATCTCAGGATCCTGGTCGCACCGTTGTTTCCATACTTCCAATAGGCGCAGTGTCGCCGGCGTGTCATGCAGTAGGATAGTTGCTGAAATCAGCCGGTCCTCCTCCCGATAAACCGCTAGATCACAGCTGAATGTCGTCATAACCGGCCAAGGATCTCGGTGAAAAACAGCATCCACATCCACATAAAGCAATGGGCCGCGATGCGCCCTTCGCGCCTCTAGGAGAAACGTGGGCTTGAGCGCTGCGTTGCGCACCCAACTGCCGGTACTGTCCACCACAGTGGTGTGAACGAGCAACCCAAGGCGCTTGGCGGATGCTACCATCCGCGCGGCTTCATGCTCATAGAACGTATTGGAAGTATAAAAGCCGACAATTTTCCCGTGGGCGTTCGGCGATATTATGATTTGCGAATCTATCGGGAACGGTACGACGTGATTACGATACTTAGATTTGGATGCGCTAAAGCAATCGAAGAATCGATAAAGTAACTTTGAACTCATTTTGTGCGGAAATCCATTAAGGTCGGAGGGAAGGCACCTGTAATTTGCCCGCCTACCGTGGTCGCGTGATGCCCGCAAACCAATTTTGTTTTGTCGAAGGAGCGCCGTAAATATTATGCGTCACTGTAGCGCCTTTGCCACGTACCGCCTTTTTGCTCGGCGATCAGCCAGGGCGGCATCGGCTTCACCGGCCGGCGCGCGTCTGGCGTAGGCAATGGTGGGTCTATGGATAAATCCGCACTTCAAAGATGTGAAATGCGATAAAACGAATCTCACCTGATCTTAATCGGTAGGCCGTCGTTCGAACCCGACGCTCCACGAACATCAAGCTCGTTCTGGCGTGTTTGAACGCTATTTATTGCACCGGCCGTGGCGGCTGCAGGTATGGCGGTCTTCTCTGCGGGCACGTGCTGGTTTCCCTATGGCTACCTGTCCGCAGATTGTTTCGTGTCCTTGCCCCAATGAATGTGACGCATTATCAATGTGACGTCGCCTTCCGGCTGGCCAGCAACAGAATGTAGTCATCCGCCGCATCCGCTATTGCCATCGCCACTTCCGCAGGCGCCCACCCCTTTTGCTGCGCATCGCGGATGATCTGATGGAGTGCGGGTTCAACATCGGCACGGCAATCGAGCAGACGTTGATCATGGGTGGCGTCATCACGAACCGACTGTAGATTGATCATAGCTGGAACCCCTCTCATGTGAAGGAAGCTACCATGACATAGATTGCAGGTTGAGCAAGCAAATGCTTAAGGAAAGCCGAAATTTCGTTGAGAATGAGCTTTTTCGATTACATAAGCGGCGTCGGCAAAACGATTCACGGCATAATCAACCATCAAATCCGTCACCAGAGCGTCGTCTATCTTGCGAGCCGCGTGCCGACGACGGCCCGAGCACTCGTCTCCAGGCACAAAACTGATCGCATATTGGTATTATTATTACACAGCTGATAAGGCGCAAACTATGACAATTGGTATGCATTTCGACGCGATCTTAAAATATGATGACCTGCTCGACGCAATGTTCATCTCGCACATGCAGTTGAAGATGTATGCCTCGCAAAATGCGTGCCTAGGGAGGCATTGCATCCGTCCCACGGGAACTCCTCAGGACTTCTCACGGCGCACTCGACACAGCGTCGAGTGTTTTGAGAAAAACGTCCAGTAGTTGTGTTTTTCGTCATACGGAGGGGAGCGTCGTCGTCCAGCATCATTGGGGTGGGAGAAGTTTGAGGTGGACTTGAGGCAGGCGGGATGGGTTTCTCTGCCGTCTCGTTATCTTCGGGCGAACACATTTGCGTTGCGTAACCAAATGGATCGCCTATCTTTCTTGCAGGAGAATTGAGTCTGAGTGCCGGCATAGACATTTACGCCACCATTTGCGCTGCGAACCTATCCTATATTGCCAAATCACATGTCTCTCGTGCCGCGCACCGCCTGGCTATCATAGCAGGACCTCAATTTCTGCCTCGAGCGCTGACTTCGTTGTTCTCTGGAGGGAAAATCATATGGAAGACGCAGGCGTAGGTTGGGTAGCCGCTATCATTATCGGGGGCATTGCCGGGTGGCTCGCGGAAAAGTTCATGAACAGCAACATGGGGCTGTTGATGAATATCATTCTCGGCATCGTGGGCGCGATCGTCGCAAATGCCGTACTCTCAGGATTGGGCATCGCGCTCGCTGGCTGGCTCGGCTATCTGATCGCCGGCTTTGTCGGCGCATGCCTGCTCATCGCTGTTGGCCGGATCATTCGCCGCTAGGCAGTAACGCAAAATCAAAAAGCCGGGCGTCAGCACGCCCGGCCCTCGACTCGTCAAATGCCGATCGATTTTATCGACGGCTCATCAATCCGAAAAGATAAGCGACGCCGGCTGTCACGGCGAGCGCGAAGATAGGCTCCTCCCTTACCTTGTCGCGCACGCGTTCCGTCATGACCGAAGCTTCATCGGCGACGGCGGTCTTGGCGCCGTGTCCAAGCGCCACAACGCTTTCGGACAGGCGTGCAAGGTCTTCGCGCAATGCTGCGACCTGTGCGGAAAGATCGTCTGCCGCGATCTCCGCCTTCACACGCGCGGTTGCGGACTGGGCGGAGGCGGTTTTCATATCGGCCATGGTCTGCTCCTCTTTTTCCGGATGCTGTTCAACGAATTATCCCTGGGAAAGGTTCCGATATCCGGTGTCTTTTGCTGCGCCAAGCGCTTCTGCGTGATTGCAGATATAGCGCAGATGTTTTCGCGCGATAACCCTTCATTTCCTGCCGGCTTTGTTCTAAGGAACGTCGAATGCTTTGCCCGCGAACGGGCGAATATAATGCGAGGTTTGCGTTTCGATGTTCGATCTTCTGAGAAGAGCTGCTCACACCTGGGTTGCTAAGCTCCTCATGCTGCTTCTGGTCGCCTCTTTCGGCATCTGGGGTGTGTCACGCTCGCTCATATCAGGCGGCAATAGCACGACGGTCGTCAGTGTCGGAGACCAGCACGTGGAGGTCAACGAATTCCGTTTGGCCTACCAGCGGCAGGTCGCAAATCTCAGCCAGCAGTTCGGTATGCGGCTGACGCCCGATCAGGCCCGCGCCTTTGGCGTCGAACAGCAGGTATTGGCGCAGCTGGTTGCCGGCGCGTCGCTAGATCAGTTGGCCGAAGACATGAACCTCGGCCTATCGCAGGATCGGCTTGCGCAGCTGATCGGCGACGATCCGGCCTTCAAGGCCGTCAACGGTCAGTTCGATCGCACCCTCTTTACGTCGCGACTGCGCAATGCCGGCATCCGCGAGGATGACTACATCAAGGAGCGCAGCAAGGTTGCCGTTCGCAGCCAGATTGTCGATGCTGTCTCGAACGGCTTCACGGCGCCGAAGACACTAGTCGATGCGCTCAAGCTCTATCGCCAGGAAAGCCGCGGCGTCGATTACCTGTTGCTGACCAATGCCCATATCGAGCCGATCAAGGCGCCTGCCGAGGATGTGCTTGCCAAGTGGTTCGAAGGTGCCAAGACGCGCTATCGCGCACCGGAATACCGCAAGGTCGCTTTCCTCAAGCTTCAGCCGGAGGATATCGCCGATGCCGCCTCCGTCACGGATGATCAGATCCGCGAGGACTTCGACAAGCGGAAGGAGAGCTTCCGCACACCAGAGACCCGCACGATCGAGCAACTGACCTTCCAGAACAAGGATCTCGCCAATGCCGCCGAGGCCGCGCTGAAAACCGGCACGACTTTCGATCAGCTGGTGACCGATCAGGGCAAGACGTCAACCGACGTATTCTTGGGCGAGTTCTCCAAGGACAAGGTTCCGGATCAAGCTATTGCGGATGCGGCCTTTGCAGTCTCAAAAGACGGTGGAACGACGCCTGTTGTCGATGGCACCTTCGGCCCGGTTGTCCTCCGCGTCAGCAACATCAAGCCCGAGAGTGTCAAGAGCCTTGACGATGTCAAGGACGAGATCCGCAAGCAGCTCGCCGTTTCCAACGCTTCGCAGGAACTCATTAACGTACACGATCAGATCGAGGATCTGCGCGGCTCCGGTTCGACGCTGGAACAGATTGCAGAGCAGCTCAAGCTCAAGGCTGTTGTGGTCGACGCCGTCGATGCCACCGGTCTCGACAAGAATGGCAACGAGGTCAAGGATATTCCGGCCAAGCAGCAGGTTCTTGGCGCGGCCTTCAGGACGGATGCGGGCGCCGACGCTCCTTCCCTATCGATCGGTACTGACGGTTATCTCTGGTTCGACGTCCGCGACGTTACGCCGCAGCGCGACCGCCCCCTGAGCGAGGTCCAGGACAAGGCCGTCGCTGACTGGACTGCTGAGCAGCAGAAGCTTGAACTTGCCAAGAAGGCCGAAGAACTGAAGCAGCAAGCCCAGAAGGGCACATCGCTGGCTGATATCGCTGCGCCGCTTGGCATAACCGTCGAAAGCAAGACCGGCATTGCCCGCGGGACCGATGATGCGGTTCTCGGTCGTGGCGGTGTTACCGCTGCGTTCTCCGGCCCGATGGACACGGTTGCCAATGCCGTCGGCGGCGACCCGACGACGCAAATTCTTCTCAAGGTGACTGAAGTGAATACGGAACCGACGAGTGACGTGCTCAACAACCAGGACCAGCAGATCACAGCAACGGCAAACGCTGCCGGCGATGACATTCTCGATCAGATGGTCAACCTGCTGCAGACGCAGTACGGCGCATCGATCAATCAGTCTCTCGCCGATCAGGCGGCAGTCCGCTAAGGGGGGAACATAAGCGCATGACAGATCTGAAGCCGCTTTTGGCGAAGGCTGCGAGCCGCGAGCCGCTGACACGTGAGGAGGCCCGCGAGGCCTTCGACATTCTGATGTCCGGTCAGGCGACTCCTTCGCAGATCGGCGGCTTCCTGATGGCGTTGCGCGTCCGTGGCGAAACGGTCGACGAGATTGTCGGCGCCGTGACGACGATGCGCTCCAAGATGCTGACGGTTGATGCGCCTGCCGACGCAATCGACATCGTCGGAACCGGTGGCGACGCGAGCGGGACCTACAATATCTCAACGCTGGCCGCCCTCATCGTCGCCGGTGCCGGTGTACCTGTGGCCAAGCATGGCAACCGGGCCCTGAGCTCGAAATCGGGTGCAGCAGATAGCCTCGCCGCTCTTGGCGTCAGGCTGGATGTAAGCCCCGAGGTGATCTCCCGGTGCATTCGCGAGGCTGGTGTGGGCTTCATGTTCGCCCAGCAGCATCACTCGGCGATGCGTCATGTGGGTCCGACGCGCGTCGAACTCGGCACGCGGACCATCTTCAATCTGCTTGGCCCGCTGTCCAATCCGGCCGGTGTGCGGCGCCAGTTGCTTGGCGTGTATGCGCCGCAGTGGGTCGTGCCGATTGCGGAGGTCATGCGCGATCTCGGTTCCGAAAGCGTATGGGTCGTCCACGGCAACGGCCTCGACGAGATCACGACCACCGGAAAGACGAGTGTTGCAGCACTCGAGGATGGCAAGATCCGCACATTCGAACTGTCTCCCACGGATTTCGGCGTCGAGCCTTGCCGGCTGGAGGCCATCAAAGGCGGAGACGGTGTGGTGAACGCCGCCGCCCTGCGCGACGTTTTGAGCGGCGCAAAGAACGCGTATCGCGATATCGCGCTTGCCAACGCAGCTGCGTCGTTGGTGATATCAGGCAAGACTGAGATGCTTCAGGACGGCATGCGGCTTGCTGCGCAGTCCCTGGACAGCGGTGCGACGGCCGCGGCCCTTGATAAACTCATCGCCGTGTCGAACGACATCGACTAGGATAGAGCCATGACCGACATCCTGAAGAAGATCGAACGCTACAAGCGGGAAGAAATCGCCGCCGCAAAGGCGAAAGTGTCGTTGGCCGATCTGAAGGCGATGCAAGCGGATCAATCGGCACCGCGCGGCTTTCACCGTTCGTTGGTTGCGAAGTCGGAGGCTGGCCAGTACGGCCTGATCGCTGAGATCAAGAAGGCCAGTCCGTCAAAGGGTCTGATCAGGCCCGATTTCGATCCGCCATCTCTGGCCAAGGCCTATGAACTCGGAGGTGCGGCCTGCCTTTCGGTGTTGACCGACACGCCAAGCTTTCAGGGCGCGCCAGAATTTTTGATGACGGCACGTGCGGCGTGTTCGCTGCCGGCACTGCGCAAGGATTTCATGTTCGAGACCTACCAGGTGCAGGAAGCGCGTGCCTGGGGTGCAGATTGCATCCTGCTGATCATGGCCTCACTTTCGGATGACGATGCAAAGCGCCTTGAAGATGAGGCCTTCGGGCTTGGCATAGATGTGCTGGTGGAAGTCCACGATGCCGAGGAGATGGAGCGCGCGCTGAAACTCACGTCCCCGCTCGTTGGCATCAACAATCGCAACCTCCGGACATTCGAAGTCAGCCTTGCGGTCAGCGAGAAACTCGCGCCAATGGTTCCCGAGGATCGCCTGTTGGTAGGCGAAAGCGGCATCTTCACGAATGCTGATTGCAAGCGTCTCCAAGCGGTTGGCATCGACACGTTTCTGGTTGGTGAGAGCCTCATGCGCCAGGAAGACGTTGCGGCCGCCACGCGTGCGCTGCTCTTCGGCGAAGCCGTGCTGGCGGCTGAGTGACATGAGCGGGCCCCAACCCGGATTGACCCACATTGATGCCTCCGGCGAGGCGCACATGGTCGATGTCGGCGACAAGGTCGAGACCACAAGGGCTGCTACAGCCGAAGGTTACGTGCGCATGGCAGCGGCGACACTCGATCTTATTCGCGCAGGCAATGCGAAGAAGGGCGATGTTATCGGCACAGCCCGCCTTGCCGGCATCATGGCGGCCAAGCAGACGAGCAATCTGATCCCGCTCTGCCATCCCCTAATGCTTACGAAGGTTTCTGTCGACATCACGGCGGATGCCGATCTACCCGGCCTGCGCGTCAGTGCGACCGCGAAGCTGACGGGCAAAACCGGGGTCGAAATGGAAGCGTTGACCGCCGTTTCCGTTGCCTGCCTGACGATATACGACATGGCCAAGGCTGCCGATAAGGCCATGGAAATCGGGGGAATTAGGCTGCTCGAAAAATTTGGCGGCAAGTCTGGAGACTTTCGTCATCCGGAGTACGGCAAATGAGCATGCTCCCCGTTGCCGAGGCGCAAGATCGTCTGCTGTCGCGCGCAAAGCCGGTTCAGACGAGAGAAACCGTTTCTCTGCCGGAGGCCGAGGGCCGTGTGCTAGCAGCTGACGTTGAGGCCAAGCTGACCCAGCCGCCTTTCGACACGTCCGCGATGGATGGATATGCACTGCGCCGCGAGGATGTTCCAGAGCCCGGCGCCGAACTGAAGCTCATCGGCACATCGTCAGCCGGTCGCGGGTTCGACGGTGTCGTCGGCACGGGAGAGACGGTCCGCATCTTTACGGGCGCCCCGGTTCCATCAGGCGCAGACAGCGTGCTGCTCCAAGAGGATGCTGAGAAAATCGAAGGCGGCATCCGCGCGACATTTGCCGTTCGGCTTGGCCAGCACATTCGGCCCCGCGGCCAGGATTTTGTTGAAGGCGAAGCCGTGCTCAAGGCGGGCACTGCGCTTGACTTTTCCCGCCTGACCGTGGCCGCCGGCATGAACCATGCAGCGCTCGAGGTCTGGCGCAAGCCAGTCGTCGCGTTGCTCGCCACCGGTGACGAATTGCTGCCGCCCGGAAGCTCGCCTGCGCCCGCGCAGATCATTGCGTCGAGCACCTTCGGTATTGCCGCGCTGGCCCGCAAGGCTGGAGCCGAGGTTCTCGATCTCGGGATCGTGCCCGACGACATCGCCGCGATTTCGGCGGCGGTCGAGCGCGCCCGGCAGGCCGAGGTCGATGTCATCGTGACGCTCGGCGGGGCGTCAGTGGGCGACCACGATCTGGTGCAGGCTACGCTGCTCGCCGCGGGCATGAATCTTGATTTCTGGCGGATTGCCATGCGCCCGGGCAAACCGTTGATGGTGGGCAGCCTCGGGGACACGCATGTTATTGGTTTGCCCGGCAACCCGGTATCGAGTCTGGTCTGCGGGCTGCTGTTCCTGGAGCCGTTGATTCGCAAGCTTGCCTCACTTGCGCCGGTCAGACGCGACGCAGAGGTGGAGACGGCGGTAACGCTGCGTGCCAATGACCAGCGACAGGACTATGTGCGCGCCACGCTGTCGCGACTGCCGTCAGGTGCCCTGTGCGCAGAGCCGTTCGGCAAGCAGGACTCGTCGATGATGAAGATATTCGCTCGGGCCGACTGCTTGATCATTCGGCCACCCCATGCGCCCGAACTGCCCGCAGGAAGTCCCTGCCCTGTGATGATGCTAAGACCCGACCTTCTTGGCTGAAACCGTCTAGTCTGCCGTTTCATTTGTGGTTCTGGGTATTTGCTCAACCAACCGAAAGCAGGATTGAGATGACGAAGGAGACCGTCTGGGACATGCATGCCAGGCTGTCCGGCATGACGCCGACCCTCATGAATGGCGAGTTCGTATTCTGCGTGATGCCCGACGAGGATGTAGCTCGGCTTGCGGTTCCCGATACGCTGCCTTGGTTTCGCGAGCGCGAAGGAATCTCTCAGGAAGCGTCGTCCAACTGAGCGTCTTCCTTGATCACCCGTCCGCCCCCAGGGTGAAGACGCCGCCAATCGCCGCCTGGCCGGTCGAACCATCGCCGAAATCGGGGACAGCATATTCAGCGATAAGCCTTAGAGCCGCGAGCGGCAGCGACCGTCTACGTGGATCCCCTATGAGGACCTCGATGCCTGCTTTGCGACAGGCAGTAAGGAACGGCAAAACTCTCGCTGCAAGCGGTGCACTATAGAAGACGTCCCCCGCAAGAATGACATCCACGTCGGGTGGAGCGCGGGAGAGAACATCGGTGCTTGTTACTTCGACTGTCACACCGTTCGCTTCCGCGTTGAGACCGATTGCCGAGGTAGCGTTCCTGTCGATCTCCGCTGCGATCACCCGGGATGCTCCGCATTTTCGAGCCACGATCCCGACGACGCCGGAACCTGCGCCGAGACCAACGACGCGGAGGATCCACCGCCGTACTGGGCCTATGGCTGGGCCGGCGGAACCCTGATTGCCAGACACATTATCGAGGACGCGGCGATCGAGAACGATATCTGGATGCTCCAGAATGAAGACCGCGCGCCGCAGCTTGAACGCTTCGTTGCAAAGAGTGCTGAAAACGGGAACCGTCAATACGACCGTATCTGCCATTGTCCTCTCCGCGATCTCTGCCGGCGATACAAAAGCTGTAGCACCGGCGAGATGTCATCCCTTCTTCTTCGAGAACTTGGGCTTCGGGTCACCGCTGCCCTTGCCCTCGAACTTCGGCTTTCCGGGCTTCTTGCCCCAGGGTGTTGCATCGCGCCGCTCGTCCCGTTCGCCCTCGCTGCGGGCTTCCTTACGGAACTTATCCTTCTGGCGATCGTCGCTGAATTCACGGCGCTCGCCAAAGGCTTTCTTGCCGGCATAGGGCTTCGAGGCGGCGGGCTTGTTGAAATCTGGCGTGCCGTTCAAAGCGGTGACGCGGATGCCGCGCTCCATCGTCTTGTTCTGACCGATCGCGTGCAGGAAGGTGTCGGCGCTCTCCGCGGAAATCTCGACGTAGGTTTCGTCGGTCTGCATCTTGATTGCGCCGATCTCCCGCTTCGTCAGATTGCCGTTTCGGCAAAGCATCGGGATCAACCACCGTGGCTCTGCGTTCTGTTTCCGGCCGACGGAAATCGAAAACCAGACGCTAGGCCCGAAATCATCGCGCGGCCCTTTCTGATACGGTTCGCGTGGCCCGTCGGCGTGTTCGCGGCGCTTGCCGCCGCGGCTGTCCTGGACGGAGACCTCGATTAGATCCTCCGGTGCAGATTGGTTGGAACGGTAAAGGTTGACGAAGGCGGCGGCGAGCTTTTCCGCCCCGTGTGCATCGAGAAGCCGCTTGACCAGGTCCTGAGCTTCCTCGCTCGGTGCTTCCTCGAAGATGGGGTCTGCAAGCAGACGCGCTTCGTCGCGTGCTGTGACCTCTTCCGCCGACGGCGGACGTGCCCAGGCGGCGGAGATGCCGGCATTGTCCAGAAGGCGTTCGGCCTTGCGGCGAACGTTCACTGGTACGATCAGTGCGCTGACACCCTTGCGGCCGGCCCGGCCCGTTCGGCCGCTGCGATGAAGCAGGGTCTCCGGATTGGTCGGCAGGTCGGCGTGGATGACGAGGTCGAGGCCCGGCAGGTCGATCCCGCGGGCTGCAACGTCCGTGGCGATGCAAACGCGGGCGCGTCCATCACGCATCGCCTGCAGCGCATGGCTGCGTTCGTTCTGCGTTAGCTCGCCAGACAGCGCGACGACGTTGAAGTTGCGGTTGTGAAAGCGAGCAGTCAGATGATTAACCGCGGCGCGCGTTGAACAGAACACGATGGCGTTGGTCGCTTCATAGTAGCGCAGGACATTGATGATCGCGTTTTCGCGATCGCTTGGTGACACGACAAGAGCCCGATACTCGATGTCCCCGTGCTGCTTTTCTTCGGCTGCCGTCGCAATTCGGACCGCGTTCTTCTGATAGCTCTTCGCAAGTTTCGCGATCGCCGCCGGAACCGTCGCTGAGAACATCAGCGTCCGACGACCATCGGGCGAGGAATCCAAAATGAACTCGAGATCTTCGCGGAATCCGAGATCGAGCATTTCATCGGCTTCATCAAGCACGACAGCCTTAAGCGCCGAAATATCGAGCGCGCGGCGGCGGATATGGTCACAGAGGCGACCCGGTGTGCCGACAACGATATGGGAGCCACGCTCCAGCGCACGGCGCTCGCTGCGGATGTCCATGCCGCCGACGCAACTGACAATCAGCGCGCCTGTTGCTTCGTAAAGCCATTCAAGTTCGCGCTTGACCTGAAGTGCGAGCTCTCGCGTCGGCGCGATCACGAGGGCGAGCGGTTCGGCTGCAGGCCCAAAACGGTCCTCGTTTTCAAGCAACGTGGGCGCCAGCGCGAGACCGAAGGCGACGGTCTTGCCGGAGCCCGTCTGGGCCGAAACGAGGGCGTCCGACGCGGCAAGCGCCGGGTCGAGCATGGCCTTTTGGACTGGCGTCAGCTCGGTATAGCCGCGCTTCACCAACGCCTTGGCGATCGCCGGAACGACGCCGTTAAAATTTGTCATGTTGTCTATCTTTCGGAAGTCTCACGCGCATGTTGCGCTCTGGCCGGCAGTTGCCAGCAGAGAAGTTGGGCCGTTCCTACTTCGTCAGACGGCAAATGTCAAAGCAGATGTCCTTGCCAGAGCCATACATCGATGCCTTCACTTCGGCCTCGAATGCGCGCTTGTGCGGGGCCTTCGAGCCGGCCAGAGCGAAGCGGCACGCTATCCGCCCCAGCCGCTTTGATCAATGCCGCGCTCAAGGCCAGTTCAACGCCCCGTGCTGCTGCCACCTCCATCAGGCGGCTCGCGACGTTCACGGTGTCACCGGTCGCGGTAATTTGCTGGCGATTGCCGCTCCCGAGCCGCGAGGCGACGACCGGACCGCAATGAGCCCCGACCTTGAAACCGGTCTTTCGGCCGCGAAGGGCCGGATTGGCGACGAGCCAGGGCCGCATCCGCTCACACAGGCTGACTGCGCAGGCGGCGGCCCGCGTAGCGTCGTCGTCGGCCGGTTGCGGCAAACCGAAGAGAATCATCGCGCCATCGCCCATGAAGCTGGTGACCGCCCCGCCATGCGAGCGCGCCTCCTCGTCGACCAGCTCGAAGAAATCGCTGAGAACTTCGCGGACATTCGTCGCGCCGATTGCCTCGCTCAAGCCCGTGAAGCCGGAGAGGTCGATGAAGATGACCGCAGCGTCCTGTCGGATCGGTTTTGCGAGAAAGTTCGGATCGCGCGCGAGCCACTCGCCCAGGCCCGGTGCCTCGATGCGCTGCAGGAGATGGCTTTGCGCCGCGAAGTGTGCAGCCTGACGACGATCCATCCAGATCTCCGCGGCGCCGAAGAGCAGCACCGGCGGCAGAGCTGCTGCGATGGGCAGTGCTGCGCTAAACCAGTAGCCATGCGCGAAGGCGGCAATGTTCAAGGCGGCCCATGCGACCGCCGCGGAGGCAATGATGGCATAGCCAATGGCACTGCGCCGCCACGCAAGCAGGCTGATCAGAAGCAGTGGCAGAACCACGGCTATGAGCGAATCGAGCAAACGCACATTGCGGTCTCTGATGATGCTGTCGCCGGCAATCAGATGTGTCGCTGCAGTCGCCATCACTTCTACGCCCGGCAATACCGGATCGAATGGCGTCGGGAAGACGTCGCCGCCGGCGGTCACCGTGGAGCCGATCACGACGATCCTGTCCTCAATCGCTTTGGCGGGAAGCCTGCCGGCCAGTGCATCCACAGCGCTGAAGGTCGGAATGGTGCCGCGCGGGCCGTAGAAGGTAATGGGCAGTCTCTGCCCGTTATCGGTCGGCAAATGCCGATCACCGAGTGCAAGCCCGCCCGGCGAGAACGCAGGATTGATACCGAGTGCCAGCGACGCGACCCGCAGCGGAAACGACGCATCGACACGCTCGATCCAGCGAGAGATCAGCGGAATGAAGCGCGGCGTGCCGGACTCATCGGTGGCGACGTTGACGACGCCAACGGCCGCAATGTCGGAAAAACGGCTAAGTGGCAACAGCATCTGGCTGGCCGTCGGTATCGCCGCCAGCGGATCGTTGGCGTCGTGACCGACCACTTGTACGTCTTTTGGGAAAACGCCGGCGGCGGCGATGACACTGGGCGTCTGCTGCAGGGCCAAAGCCAGCGCAGCATCGCCCTCGTCCGATCCGGGATCAACCAGCAAGAGATCGAGTGCTATGACTTTCGGCTTCAAGGCGCTGACGGCGGCCACTACGCGGGCGAGCGTCGCCCGATTGAGCGGATAGCCGTTGTCGGCGGCGGTCTGATCGTCGATTGCGACGATGCTGGTGACTGGCGGAGGCACTCGCGCGCCGATCACAGTGCTTCGCAGATCGGTGAGCGAAGCCTCGAGGCGGTCGAGGAAACTCATACTGCCCGAAAGATGCATATAGCCGAGAAGCCCGCCCCAGAGTGCGGAGAGCAGCAGCGCGATCGTGATCAGGAGCCGTCTGCCCTGCATCGGCGCTATTGGCCAAGGCGGGCAAGCAGGGCCGCGGCGCGGGCCGCTGGCCAGCGGCGCACGGTCAGCGGGCCGCTGCCTCGCGTGACGTCAACACCCTCGCCTACATTCAACGTGACCCGCCGTCCCGCCGAGGGACGACCGACCGCGACGCGGCCGCGTACGACAAAGACGGACGTCGTGCCGCTCTTGACATCGACAGCCCAGCGCGTGCCGCGCACGGCCGCGATCGCCTGTGGCGTGACCACTTCGAACCCGTCTGGTCGCTGGGCGCGGTCGACATCCACGAGCACGGCCTTGTTGCGCAATGACACCGCGTCCAGTCGCCCGTCGCGGTTACGGTCGATGACATTGAAGCGGGCCCCACCCTCGGCAATGATCGTCACACCCTCCGCGCATCGCATGACTTGCCGCGAGGTCCCCGCCACGCGCTCCATGGTGCATCCGCTGGCTTGTGCAAACGCTGCATCCGAGGCGAACAGACAGGCAGCGCCAACAGACACGAACAGCGCCAAAAGCATTCTGGAGTTTACAAACATATCCGTCCCCTCTGACGATCGGACGACCCCGGTGTGCGGCGGCCATCATACGCTGATTGCTGCAGCACGCATGCCGAAACGTCAACGGCTATCCGACGTAGTCTAGTTTCCGTCCATAAACGGCTGGTTTTCTTGTGCTTGCAGCGCGTTTGGGTTCCGCTTGGTGGCCGCTTTGAAGCCATGCGGTGTGGCTCATGGGTGCTAATTGCGGCGGCCAGGATTTCTGGTGGAAATGCGCGCATTGGGAACTGCCGGCGTTCCGCCGGTCCGGTTTTGGCTGGCGACATGGGATGTCAGTTCGATCTGAGGCGGGCGAAGAGGGCGAGATTGTAAGCGACCACCGAGGACCAGACATAAGTCTTGAAGTGGTCGAGCCCACGCCAGGTGCAGCGCCCCAAGCCGTAGGCGCGTTTGAGGCAGGAGATGCCGGCCTCGATGCCGGCGCGGAAGTTGCGTAGCTTGCGATAGACCCAACGGCTTTTGACCATGTCTTCGATCTTGAGGCCGCACTTCTTGTGGAAGGCCATGTCTCGCACGCCCCAGGCCTTGGCTCCGCTCAGATTTTCGCGGCTGGCATAGCCGCCGTCGGCGGCGGCCTGCCGTGGCGGCTCGCCCCAGATGCCAATGTGACGCTCCAGCATCGGCAGCAAGCGCTCGCTGTCGGCCGGGTTGCCGGCTTCGACGACGAGGTCGAGGATCAGCCCGCTTGTGCCGGTGGTCAAATTGATCTTATGGCCATACTCGACGTCGCGGCTGCCTTTGACGATAATGTCGGCATGCGGCTCGAACAAACTGACCAGCTTGTCGCCAGCCGGCACCGCCTCGCCGGCCAGGACCCGCCGCTCGGTCTGGGCGATGATCCGTTCGATCAGCGGCTTATAGTGGCGGACTTGGGCCTGCCAGCGTTCGACCGCCGGGCCCGCCGCCAAGGGCAGCTGCGCCGCCGCCTGTTCGAGATAGCTCAAGGTGGTGCGCGTGATCCTGAGCAGCGCGCGATAGTGCTGAACTCGTTTCGGACGACCGCGGGTAAATTGGATCGCCCGGGATCGCTTCTTCGCCGCGCGGCAGTGATCGTGCCATAAGATGGCGCTGCCCAAGGAAGCCGCCTGCTGCAACAGCCGCACCATCACCCGCACGCAGTCCCACAAAAGACTGCTGTCGCTCGGTTCGTGCATCAGCGCCGAAGTGACGGTGCTGTCGATGCGCACGACCTTGCCGCGTTCCACCTTGTCCTGCCGGGCGCTTGTCAACAGCACGCGATTGATCGCTTCAAAGGTCCCGGCCCGGATCGCGCTGATCGTCTTGTGCAAGACCGACTTCTTCGGGCTGCACCCCCATGGCAGCCGGGCAAAAGCCCGGAACGAGGCGGAATCTTCCAGATGAAAGGCCAGCTCCTCATAACTCAACTGACGGTGTTGTTTGAGCAGGGCGCAACGCAGCACGGCCTCCGCCGGCAGGCCCTCGCGGCCGGTCTCCTTGACGCCGTGGCGGCGCAGGTCCTGCGCTACCAGCCCGAGCAGATCACGATGCTCATCCAGCCATTGCGACATGGCTTTCAGCTCGCGGCCGATCTCGTGTTCGGCGAAAAGATCGAATATATTGGATTGGACGGTGCGTTCTTGGCGCATTGTCGGCTCCGGCGGTTGCGGGTTTGTCTTTAGAATCAATGGCTTGATCTAAAGTGTACCTGAAACCGCCGGGCTTTGCCCGCGGCAATATCGCGATTCCTCCAATAATTTCAGCGGTTTACCGTTTGTGGACGGACACTAGTCTATGCTTTGAGCGGTGTTTCGATTGCTGGACCAGTATAGCGCGCTCTTGGACGAATGAGATGGCCGCTCTCGACCTGCTCCATGGCATGAGCGAGCCACCCGACGGTTCGAGCGAGCGCGAAGATCACAAGTGGGGCATTGTCAGGAAGATTAAAAACAGCAGTCATCGCCGTTAGAGCGAAATCGATGTTGACGCTTTCTCCGATGATTTCCTGCCCCACCGCCGCCAGTTTGGCATAGCTCGGCGGTAAGGCGAACTGCGACATCAGCGCTTTTGCTCTGATGTCTCCGTCAGGATAGAGGGGGTGGCCGAACGCGGGGAGCGACCTTCCCTGCGTCAGCGCCTGTCGTATGGTCGCGCCGGCCCCGAGGGCGTCGACGTCTTCGATCAATGAGGCGACGCCCTGCCACGCGCCGCCGTGGAGTGGTCCGGTCAAGGTCGAGAGACCCGACAGTACTGCGGCCGACAGCGTTGCGCCTGACGAGGCTGCCACCCGTGTGGCGAAGGTCGATGCGTTGAGCTCGTGATCTGCGAGGAGCACAAGCGCGCGTCTGATGCAGTTGGCAGCTTCAGGCCTGCACCAACTCATGGCGAGGCGCAGATGCAATGGCGAAGCGGTGGTATCTGGTGCTAAGGCAGCAGCCACGGTCGACAGGATACTTTGCGCTTCGGCCTTCAGCACCTTCGGCGACCGTCCGAGGGTCGGCAGGTCGTGGGTAACGCGCTGCGCTAGCAGGACAAATGCCCGCTCCAGCGAGGGTGCTGCTTCCAGAGCCTCACCCGGTGCCGCCGCAATCTGGCCGGAGTTCCACAGAAGCGCTGCGGTCTCCTCCAGCGTCGCATGTTCAGCCCAGGTGGCAGCATCCTGGTCACGATAGTAGAGCCGACCATCCAAAATGGCGGAAATGGCAGACGGCAGTACCGGATCGCCCCATTGCATGGTGTCGGCCGCAACCGTCTCAGTCTTTCGGCGGCCCGCGTGTCGCTCGGCCAACCGCATCACGTCTGCTGCGCTGTAAAGACGTCGCCGCGGGTCGGTGGCATCGGGTTTTGCCCGGATGCGGCCGCGGCTCACATTGGCGTAAAGCGTTTGCGGCTTCGTACCGAGTTTCTCAAGCGCCTGCTCGGCGGACAGCCAGGGCATCCTGTCCTCTTACATTGATCAATTACGTCAAGATTGACGTCAATCAACCTAGGCTCGATCCTGCTCTGCGTAAAGGAGAAACACCATGAAGAACGGTTTGGAAGATGTCATCGCAGCTGAGACGCAGCTCTCCGATGTGGACGGCGAAGCGGGTCGCCTGATCATCCGCGGCGTGTCGCTCGATCATCTCGTTTCGACGGCAACCTATGAAAGTGTTGCCGCTCTGTTGCTCGACGGATTGACGGAGCGGCAGTTTGCTCCCGCAGAACTCCGCCCGTGGTTGGGCGAAATGCGGGAACGTCTGTTCGCTCACGTGACGGCACTCGATTCGCAGCTGCTAGCATTGCCGCCTGTCGATGTCATGCGGGCTCTCATTGCTCGCTTGCCGGATGGCGAGGATTTCGAGGCCGCCCTTCGATTGCTGGCCGCGCCTGCCGTCTTCCTGCCGGCGATTCTCCGTCTGCAGGCTGGGAACGACCCCGTAGCGCCGGACGGCTCCCTTTCTCAGGCGACCGACATCCTGCACATGCTGACCGGCGAGTTGCCGAGTGCGGAGCAGACAGCTGCACTTGACGCCTATCTTGTCACCATCTGCGACCACGGACTGAACGCCTCGACCTTCGCATCGCGCGTCATCGCCTCGACGCAAGCCGGGCTCACCTCATCGGTGCTCGCGGCGATAAGCGCGCTCAAGGGACCGCTGCATGGCGGTGCCCCCGGCCCTGTGCTCGATATGTTCGACGCGATCGGAACCGAAGGGAATGCACGCGGCTGGCTCGGCCAGGCGCTGGACCGCGGCGAACGCCTGATGGGCTTCGGCCATCGCATCTACCGGGTGCGTGATCCGCGCGCCGACGCCCTCAAGCAAGCCCTGCGACCGCTGGTTTCAGCCGGTCAGGTCGATCGCCAGCGGATCGAACTTGCAGAGGCAGTCGAGCGTGCGGCGCTCGCCATCCTCAAGGAGCGCAAGCCGGACCGTCCACTCGATGTCAACGTCGAGTTCTACACCGCCTTGCTGCTCGATGCGCTGGGCTTTCCGCGCGGTTCCTTCACCGGTGTGTTCGCCATCGGCCGGACCGTGGGCTGGATTGCACATGCCCGCGAGCAGGCGCTGGAGGGCCGGCTAATCCGGCCACGCTCGGTCTATGTCGGGCCGTTGCCAAAAGCGGCGTGACAATCGGCAGATAGCCCGGCGGCGAGGGCCGCCGGGCTATCTTTTCAATCCCCGGCCTCGACACCGAGAAAGCCGCCGGATTGGCGAGCCCACAGCCGCGCATAGATGCCGTCCTCCCGTAGGAGGTCGTCATGGCGCCCCTCCTGCGCAATCCGGCCCTTGTCGAGCACGACGACCCGATCCATCCGTGCGATGGTTGAAAGGCGGTGGGCGATGGCGATGACGGTCTTGCCATCCATGAAGTCGTAGAGCGTGTCTTGGATGGCAGCTTCGACCTCGGAATCGAGGGCGGACGTCGCCTCGTCCAGGATCAGGATCGGTGCGTCTTTCAGGATGGCGCGGGCAAGCGCGATGCGCTGGCGCTGGCCGCCCGAAAGCTTCACGCCGCGTTCGCCCACATGTGCCTCATAGCCGCTCCGCCCCTGCTGGTCGCGCAGGCCTGGAATGAAGCCGTCCGCGTGGGCCTTGGCGGCGGCGGCCTCGATCATCGACTGCGGCAGGTCAACTCGGCCATAGGCGATGTTGTCTCGCACCGAGCGATGCAGCAGGGCGGCATTCTGCGCAACCATGCTGAAGCGGCCGCGAAGGCTTTCCTGTGTCACCGAGCGGAGGTCCTGACCGTCTACCAGGATCTGCCCTCCTTCGGCTTCGAAGAAGCGCAGGGCGAGATTGACGAGAGTCGATTTTCCCGCGCCCGAACGACCGACCACTCCCACCTTCTCACCGGCTTCAACGCGCAAGCTGACGCCATCAAGCCCACCGCTGCCCTTGCCGTAGTGGTGACAGACTTTCTCGAATGACAGCGCGCCGCCATTGAGTTTCAGTTCGGTGGCATCGCGACGGTCCGGAATATCGACCGGCTGGGCGATAGTGCTGAGCTGGTCACGTGCCGCCCCGACATAGTTGAACAGCGCGGCGACCGCGTCGAGCAGCCATTCGGCCATCGCAGTGATGCGGAAGCCAAGCGCAAGGGCGGCAGCGACCATTCCGAGCGGTGCTGCTCCCGATTGCCACAGGATGATCGAGTAGCCGATGAGGCTGACCATCAGAAGGCTGCTGAGGAAAACCATACTGCTGTTGACCGTGACTTCGAGTTTTTGCACCGAGATAAACGCCCGCCGAGCGGTGTCGAGATGGTCGCGGCTGTCCCGGTCCTCGTCCCGCTGGCGGGAAAAGAGCTTGATCGTGTCCATATTCGAGAAGGTGTCGACCAGCATTCCGGAGAGCGCCGAGTCGGCCTCCTGAACTCGCTGCGAGGCGTTCCTCACGCGCGGAATCACGAAGCCCATCAACACGAAATACAACCCGACCCAAATGGCCATCGGAATAACCAGGCGCAGGTCTGCCGAGGCCATGAGCCAGATGGACCCGGATTGCCACGTAGGAGATGGTGTGAATGACCGAGTACGCAGCTCCCGTCGCGGTGTTGCCGAGTTCCTGCACGCGGTAGGCGATACGTCCGGAAAAGTCGTTCTGAAACCAGCCGACCGACTGGCGCTGTACATGGCGCAGTGCGCGCCAGCGGATCATCGCGACTGCATTCGGCCGAAAGGCGATGTCATCGAGCGACTCGCGCGCCGCGGAAACCAATGGCCGGACGACCAATAGAAGGAGCGCGGCAACAAGAAGCTCGGCGCCATGGCCCGCCCAAAGCTCGCCCGGGCGAGTGGCCGCAAGCGTATCGACGAGCCGACCTGAGTAGCCGATCAGCCAGACTTCGAGGATCGCGCCGACGGCGGTCAGCAAGAGACTCGCCGTAACGACCCAACGCAGCGGCGTCAGCGCATTAAAGATAAATGGCCAGACCTCAACGGGCGGCGTGTTGCAGGTGTAGGATTGGAATGGATCGATCAGCTTTTCAAAGCGACGAAACATGGAGGCCCCCCATGGGGCAGGATAATGTCATTTGATGATGGACCGGCCAGGCAGCCCCTAACGGCACTGCTGTTCAGCGGTGGTTTCCGGTGCCGTTGGTTCTCATCAAACGCTCTCCCCATGGGTCGCTTTGCGCCGGCTCAATCCGGCGAATGGCCGATTTAGTACCATTTTGGGCTGCGTGTGTGAACCCCTCGACTCCTAGGGGCGAGTTTTGCATCTACGCGACCACGTATGCAGCGAGTTGCTCAAGCGTCTGTCGGCAACCCATTTCGTTGTCTTCCAGGCGTATCCCGGCAGGAATATGCTTGGTAACCATGGCAACCTCTGTGCCGTCCGGGGTCGGCCGCAAATGTGTGAGGATCGTCATTTCGCTGGCAAAACCGGGATCGGCGGAACCGAATACCGTCTTCCAGACCACGAGGGGGTTCGGGATGAGCTGTGCAATTTTCCCGAGGAACCGGTCGGTCTTCTCCGAGGTCTTGCCCACCATGTTGGTCTCTCTGTCAGGATAGACGAGCGACATGCTGAAGGCACCCTGCCCTCGAACTCATGCACGATGCCGCGCATGTCGCCTGGCGGCAGCCATGTGGCAACCGGCGTCTGCATTGAGGAACGCGGCATAGACCGCGCTTGGCGGTGCGTGAATGACGTGGGAGACAGTCGTGCTGCGGTTTTGGCTCGTCCGACGAAAGACAGCGGCCGCGTACCGATTGAAAAGACCGCCGCGCCGATATGGCGAGGCGGCCTATTGTTGATCAGACTAGGCGGCTCTGCTCGGTCGCCGCTTCGATGAAGCTTGCGAACAGCGGATGTGGGTCGAGGGGGCGGCTCTTAAGTTCCGGATGGTACTGGACGCCGATGAACCACGGATGATCCGGATATTCGATCGTCTCCGGCAATACACCATCCGGCGACATTCCCGAGAAGACGAGACCGCAGTTTTCCAAACGATCCTTGTAATCGACGTTGACTTCGTAACGGTGGCGATGGCGCTCGGAAATATCGGTCGAGCCGTAGATCTCGGAGATCTTGGTGTCCTTCTTCAGCGCAGCCTTGTAGGCGCCAAGGCGCATCGTGCCGCCGAGATCGCCCGATGCCGTGCGCTTCTGCAGCTCGTTGCCTTTCACCCACTCCGTCATCAGGCCGACGACCGGATTCTTCGTCGGGCCGAACTCGGTCGACGAGGCGCTTTCCACGCCGGCAAGATTACGGGCTGCCTCGATGACGGCCATCTGCATGCCGAAGCAGATGCCGAAATACGGCACCTTGCGCTCGCGAGCGAAACGAGCCGCGTGGATCTTGCCTTCTGAGCCGCGCTCGCCGAAGCCCCCGGGAACGAGGATACCGTGGACCTTCTCAAGGTACGGCGCCGGATCCTCCTTTTCGAAGACCTCGGATTCGATCCATTCGAGCTTGACCTTGACGCGATTGGCAATGCCGCCGTGATGCAGCGCTTCGATCAGCGACTTATACGCATCCTTGAGGCCGGTGTACTTGCCAACGATCGCGATCGTGACTTCGCCTTCCGGCGTGCGGATACGATTGCAGACCTCTTCCCAGGGATCGAGGCGCGGCTTCGGCGCCGGCTCGATCCCGAATGCTGCCAGCACTTCGTTGTCGAGGCCTTCCTTGTGGTAGGCGATCGGCACGTCGTAGATGTTGGCGACGTCGAGCGCCTGGATGACAGCGGACGGACGGACGTTGCAGAAGAGCGAGAGCTTGCGGCGTTCGGCCTCCGGGATTTCGCGGTCGGCGCGAACAAGCAGGATGTCGGGATGAATGCCGAGCGCCTGCAGTTCCTTGACGGAGTGTTGCGTCGGCTTGGTCTTCAACTCGCCGGCTGCCGGAATATAGGGCATTAGCGTCAGGTGGACGTAGATCGCAGTGCCGCGCGGCAGGTCGTTGCCGAGCTGGCGGATCGCCTCCATGAAGGGCATCGCCTCGATATCGCCGACCGTCCCGCCGATCTCGCAGATGACGAAGTCGTAGTCGTCATTGCCCTCCGTCACGAAATCCTTGATCTCGTTGGTGACGTGCGGGATGACCTGTACTGTCGCGCCGAGAAAGTCGCCACGGCGTTCCTTATCGATGATGTTCTTGTAGATGCGGCCAGTGGTGATGTTGTCGGTCTTGGTCGCCGAACGCCCGGTAAAGCGCTCGTAGTGGCCAAGATCGAGGTCGGTTTCGGCACCGTCGTCGGTGACGAAGACTTCGCCATGCTGGGTCGGGCTCATGGTGCCCGGGTCCACGTTGAGATAGGGGTCGAGTTTGCGAAGCCGCACCCGATAACCACGGGCCTGCAGCAACGCTCCGAGAGCGGCGGCCGCAATTCCTTTACCGAGAGAGGAAACCACGCCGCCAGTGATGAATACGTATCGCGCCATGGGAGTCACCGGATACCTTTTCAAAAACGATTCCACCAGCCCCAAAATTCATTTCCTGAACTTTTGGTGCCAGCGCGAAATCTGAACAAAAGAAAACCGGCAGACCCGAGGGCCTGCCGGCAGTTTATGCAGTGTGCCGCTTACTGTCCGCTTGGGACGGTTGCTGGCGCCGGAGCCTGTGGTGCTGCCGGAGCAGTTTGAGTAGACGCTGGTGCCGATGCAGCCGGGGCCGCGGGTGCCGTTGCCGCCGGAGCGGTAGCGGCGGGCGCCGTTGCTGCTGGAGCGGACTCGCCGCCGGTCGGAACGCCGTTATTGCTCTGCGGGGCCGGTGCAGCCGGAGCGGAGTTACCATTCTGGCCGCCGAGCGAATCAAGAATACCGTTGCCCTGTCCGCTCGTCGCCGGAATACGGTTCAGAATATCCGTCGGACGGCTCTCATAGCGGTTGAGGATACCGAGACCGAGCGAGGTAATGAAGAACAGCGTCGCCAGGATCGCGGTCGTGCGCGTCAGCGCGTTGGCCGTGCCGCGGGCGGACATGAAGCCCGAACCGCCGCCGATGCCGAGGCCGCCGCCTTCCGAGCGCTGGATGAGGACAACGCCGACAAGCGCCAGCACGATCATGAGATGGATGACAATCAAAACGGTCTGCATGGGTCCAGTCCTGCCCACACGCACGGCGGGCATAAAGTAAAATTCTGGCGCTCTTTACATGAGGTGATCCGCTATTCCAAGCCCTTCGGCTCGGAATATACACGGCTCTAGGAAAGCAACGCGTCGTATGCGCCGTAGATGGCGAGGAAATCGGTTGCTTTCAAGCTTGCGCCGCCGATCAGTGCGCCATCGACATTCGCGACGCCCATCAGTTCCTTCGCATTGCTTGGCTTGACCGAGCCTCCATAGAGGATGCGGATCTTCTTGCCGGCATCGCCAAAGCGCGCAACGAGCTCGGAACGCATGAAGGCGTGCGCCTTCTCGACGTCTTCTACGGTCGGCGTGACACCGGTACCGATCGCCCAGACGGGCTCGTAGGCTATGACCGCGTTCTCGGGTGTCGCGCTGTCCGGCACCGAGGCGGAAAGCTGACGCTTGATGATGTCGAGGGCCTGGCCAGCCTTGCGCTCGTCAGCCGTTTCACCGATGCAGACGATCGCGGTCAGTTCCGCTGCGAAGGCAGCTTCTGCCTTGGCGCGCACAAGATGGTCGGTCTCGGC
Organism: Rhizobium favelukesii; assembly: GCF_000577275.2. Classification (NCBI taxonomy): domain Bacteria; kingdom Pseudomonadati; phylum Pseudomonadota; class Alphaproteobacteria; order Hyphomicrobiales; family Rhizobiaceae; genus Rhizobium; species Rhizobium favelukesii. Next base: position 2,349,794 of record NZ_HG916852.1, on the reverse strand, counting down.
ATGGTCGGTGCGACGTTCCGAATGGCCGACGATGACGTAAGTGCCGAAGCAATCGGCAATCATCTCGGCCGAGAGATCGCCGGTGTGGGCGCCCGATGGATTCTGGTGGCAATCCTGCGCGCCGATCGCAAGCGGGCTATCCGTGCAGAGCGCTGTAGCCACATAAAGTAGCGTCGCCGGAGGGCAGATCAGCGCCTCCACCTTGACGGAAAGTGGCGTCTGAACACCTTCTGCGATCGCCTTGATCTGGTCGAGGGAGGCACGCGTGCCGTTCATTTTCCAGTTTCCCGCCACGAGCGGGCGCACGTCAGGTGTCATGCCAACCTTCCAATCTTCCATGTATCGAGCGGCCTTAGCAAAAGCAGGGATCAATGAAAAGGTTTCGTCCCCTTGCGTAAGGGAAATAACGGCTTTTTGTCGCGCAAATGCTTAGAATTTTGGGCCGATGTTGCTGAAAATCATAGACCGGAGCGCCATGCACGCCATCTGGCCTTCTGTCCTCCTAGCGATCGTCAGGAGCCCAATAGCCAGTTCAGCGTACGGCGCCAATCGATCATCCGGATTGGCGTTCCGTGGTTGCCGGTCTGGTAGAGCGTGAAATGCGTAGGGTAGCCCGTCTTCAGCAGCTTTTCGAACAGCGTCTGCTGGTCGGTCGCCGCATAGATCGGATCGCGGCTGCCATGGGCGAACCAAAGCGGCAGCTTGGCCTTGAAGAAGGAGCTCTTGGCAAAATCCGGATCGGCAACGCCGCTCAGGATCACCATCCCCTTGAGGCGCTTCACGCTGTCCGGATCGCGGCTCACGCCCCAGCAGAGCTGGCTGCCCATCGACGCACAGGTCAGGATGATCGGCTTGCCGGGCGATTGTTTGGAAACGTAACGGATCAGACCCTCAATCGCAGCCACTCCATCGCTGTCGAAGCCTTTGACCGACGGCGAGTAGTAGACGCCGCCGTTGCCGGCCACCAGGTTCTTAAGGCGATTGAAGTTTCCGCCGAAGCTATAGTCGTTGGCGCCGAGACGCCGGTCGCCGTTGCGTCCGTGAATGAAGATGACCGCAAATGCGGCTCCCGAGCTTTGTCCCACCCGGGTGACATCGAGCCTTTGGGCACCAAGCTGCAACGTCTCGTCCGACTGCTGCTTTCTGATGCCGAGAGACACATATTTTTGTTGCGCGCGTTTCTGCGGTATCTGATCGCGGCCGTTGATGTCGCGCATCTCGTCGTATTCGATGACGTCCAGCGCGCCTTTATCGCTTGTCTGCAGCACATTTTGTGTGGAAAAGAGATCGTCTTTGTAGGGCGGCAGCCGCTCAGCGGCCTGGCCGCTTGCTGACGCCGCTAGGAAAAAGGCCGCAATTGCGGCGATAATGGTGCAATGACTTGTGGACATTCGCATGCGCATGGTTCCCTGAGCCTTGTGACCGCTTGCCATTCCACGCCCGTCAACGCAAACCATTTCCTGAGAAAGTCCGCCAGATCGGGCGGCGTCGCGTAACAAGGCGCTTTCTGGCAGAATCTGCCTGATTCGCAAACGTGACATCAAATGCGGTGATTTTGGGTCAGGCTTGGCATAGGCCGCCTGCCCCCGACAGGATGAAGATCTGAACGGCCCCATGGACGATAGCAACGACCTCTTTTCCGGACTGCCCCTGACACCGAAGCAGGAGGAGGCTCCAAAGCCTGCCGAGCCGCCAAAGGCTGCGCCCGCCGAGGCCGCTGCTCCGGCCTCGCGTCCGGCGCCCGTGAGCTCGACATCGGACGACTACGGCGCGTCCTCGATCCGCGTGCTCGAGGGACTCGAGCCCGTTCGCATGCGTCCGGGCATGTATATCGGCGGCACCGACGAAAAGGCGCTGCACCATCTGTTCGCCGAGGTCATCGACAACTCGATGGACGAAGCGGTCGCCGGCCACGCCAACTTCATCGAGGTCTATCTCGACCGCGAAGGCTATCTGACGGTCAGCGACAACGGACGCGGGATACCCGTCGAAAACCATCCGCAGGTTCCAGGCAAGTCGACGCTCGAAGTCATCATGACCAAGCTGCACGCCGGCGGCAAGTTCGACGGCAAGGCATACGAGACATCCGGCGGCCTACACGGCGTTGGCGTTTCTGTCGTCAACGCGCTTTCCGACGTGCTGGAAGTCGAGGTTGCGCGTAATCGGAAGCTGTATCGCCAGCGTTTCTCCCGAGGTTTGCCACAGGGCGAACTGGAGGAACTCGGCGACGTCCATAATCGTCGTGGCACGCGTGTCCGCTTTCACCCCGATCCGCAGATTTTTGGCGAGCACGCAAAGTTCGATGCGGGGCGCGTGTTCCGCATGGCTCGCTCCAAGGCTTACCTCTTTGGCGGCGTGGAAATCCGCTGGAGCTGCGAGGAAGGTGTGCTGCCGCAAGGCTCCGAGATACCTGACAAGGCGGTCTTCCACTTCCCCGGCGGTCTGAAGGATTACCTGCAGGCGACGATGGGCAAGGAATTCACCGTCACCCGCGAGATCTTCGCAGGCAAGACGGAGAAGACCAGCGGTCACGGCTCGCTAGAGTGGGCAATCACCTGGTACGGCGGCGATCCTCAGGTCCATTCCTACTGCAATACCATCCCGACGACCGAAGGCGGTACACACGAGGCAGGCCTGCGCATCGCGCTGACCAAGGGCCTGAAGAACTACGCTGATCTGACGCAGAACAAGCGCGCCGCCCAGATCACCACCGATGACGTGATGATCTCCGCAGTCGGCATGCTGTCGGTCTTCATTCGCGAGCCTGAATTCGTCGGCCAGACGAAGGACAAGCTTGCGACCGTCGAAGCCCAGCGCATCGTTGAAAACGCACTTCGCGACCCGTTCGACCACTATCTTGCCGACAATCCGAACGAAGCAGCCAAGCTGCTCGACTGGGTTATAGAGCGCGCGGAAGAGCGCCTGCGCCGTCGCAAGGAAAAGGAAGTCAACCGCAAGACGGCCGTGCGCAAGCTGCGTCTACCCGGCAAGCTTGCCGATTGCGCACAGAACACCGCCCAGGGTGCCGAACTCTTCATCGTCGAAGGTGACTCGGCAGGCGGCTCCGCCAAGCAGGCGCGTAACCGCGCCAACCAGGCCATCCTCCCACTGCGCGGCAAGATCCTCAACGTCGCAAGCGCCGGTCGCGAGAAGCTTGGCGCCAACCAGCAGCTCGCTGATCTCGTCCAGGCGCTTGGCTGCGGCACACGCTCGAAGTATCGCGAGGAAGACCTTCGCTACGAACGCATCATCGTGATGACCGACGCCGACGTCGACGGCGCTCACATTGCGTCGTTGCTGATCACGTTCTTCTATCAGGAGATGCCCGAGTTGGTCCGTGGCGGTCACCTCTTCCTTGCCGTGCCGCCGCTTTACAAGATCACCCAGGGCGCGAAGTCTGCCTACGCCCGCGATGACGCGCACCGGACCGAGTTGATGGAGACCGAGTTCAAGGGCAAGGCAAAAGTCGAAATCAGCCGATTCAAAGGTCTCGGCGAGATGCTGCCGGCGCAGCTCAAGGAAACCACAATGGACCCAAGCAAGCGCACGCTGTTGCGCGTGGTCATTGACGAGGTGGATTTCGAGGGTACGCGCACGGCGGTCGACGACCTGATGGGAACGAAGCCGGAAGCTCGCTTCCGGTTCATTCAGGATCGGGCTGCCTTTGCGGAAAACCTTGATATCTGAAACGGTTAGTCGAGATGCACTGTAATTTCCGTCTTCACGGAGTTGGCGAGGAAGCACAGTTCATGCGCCTCGTGATGTAGTCTCTGTTCGATCTCGCGGTTCGGCCTGTCGCCGGCATAGATGACCCGCGGACGAAGCTCTACGCGGCTAACCATTGTCTTGCCATCCACGGTTTCCATCAGGCCGGTCGCTGCATCGACATAGCTGTCGATCATGATGCGTTTCCTTGAAGCTAGCCAGAGGTAGAACAGCATGTGGCAGCTGGACAACGCCGCAACGTACGCCTCTTCCGGATCCACATTTTCAGTAAGCGCATAGGGCAACGGCACATTATGCGGCGAAGCGGAGGCAGCAACGGAAGCACCGCCATCGAAGTTCCATATATGTCCGCGGCTGTAGCGTCCGTCGATAAAGCTTGCCGCGCCCCGCTCCCACGCGACCTCTGCGGAAAACGTCGTCATCCTGTCATTCTCCTTCGCGCGTCAGGCGCGCTGTTGTCATCTGCAAATGGGCTGACAACGCCTGCAGCGCCGCGGCTTCGTCGCGACGTGCACAAGCTTCGATGATGGCGCAATGCTCGGCGTGGAGGTTGACGCGCTCATCGGAGCCCTTCGGCTGTCTCAGATAGGCGCGGCGCGATTCACGTCGCAGTTCATCGATCATGAAAAGAAGGCGGGCATTGCCGCATCGCCCATAGAGCGTTCGATGAAAAGCGACATCCAGCTCTTCCAGGGTAGCAGGGTTTTCCTCTTCAACCAGATCTTCGTTGAGACGGTGCGCCTTACGCAGGTCGCTATCGCCGAGGATCGGCAGCGATCCTCGCAGCGCCATGTTCTCCAACGCCGCGCGGATCTCGGCGAGCTCACGTGCCTGCTCTTGCGTCAAACCGGCGACAGCAAGGCTTCGGTCTGGCCGCCGGTCGAGCAGGCCCGTGGCCAGCAGCTGATCAAGGGCTTGGCGCACCGGCTGGCGGCTCACGCCAAATCGCTCCGCCAGAAGCTCCTGCTTCAATACTGTACCCGGCAGCAGGTTGCCGCCTTCAATTTCGCGCCGAAGCGCCACCGTGATCACATTTGAATCCATGGATCCAAAGTAGCCGATCAAGCGGATTTTGACAATATTGTTGCAGGATTCTGTCATATTGATTGAGGAGAGTGGGGTTAAGGAGCGTAGTGTAATCGCTGCGGATCTCGGAAGCACCTGTTGGCAGCATTAACCGGTCATTGTGCTTGCGCCCGAGAGATACATGGCCCATATCCATAGTCAAAATAGGGGGAAAAGAGCGACGTGAGCCTTCCGAACAGCAATATCCAGCGAGAGTCGCGATGGCTCGGCCCTTCGGGTCCTGCCCGCACGCCATTAATTCCCTCGATCTCTGCGGCGCGCTGGCTGCTGGTCCTTGTTGTCGCGGCTGGCGTCTACTTCTTCTATGGCTTTGCCGTCCCGGTGCTTGCGGCGCTTGTCATCGGTTTTGCAAGCTGGCCGCTTTACCGCCGGCTGCTCGAACGTGTCGGTGGAAACACCACGATCGCTGCCACCGTCGCCATTGTGCTGATCGTCACGTTCCTGGTCTTACCGATCGTCTTCGCTGTCACCTATACGACAGGCGAGGTGCGAGAGTGGGTGGCCTGGGCGGTCCATGCAAACAGGTCGGGTGCGCCGACACCGCAGTGGATCATCGCCCTGCCCTTTGCCGGCCCCTATCTCGACGAGTTATGGACCAAATATATCGGTAGCCCCGGCTCCATGGGTGAGGTGATCCAGGCTGTCAGCGGCGCCAACATCGGCAATATCTATCGGGCGATTCTGGCAGCAGGCGGCGGCGCCTTCCACCTGCTGCTGACGCTGCTCTTCATGCTGATTGCGCTGTTCTTCGTTTACCGCGATGGTTCCGCTTTCTCGCGGCAGATCGACATGCTTGGCGAGCGTATTCTCCCGAACCGCTGGGAGCGGATTTCGCGGGTCGTACCGGCAACCATCAGCTCGACTGTCATGGGCATGACGTTGATCGCGATCGGCGAAGGCATCGTGCTTGGCGTCGCCTATTGGATCGCCGGTGTCCCCTCGCCCGTGACGCTCGGCGTTCTCACCGGCATCATGGCCTTGATACCGGGCGGCGCGCCGCTCTCCTTTACGCTGGTGTCCGTCTATTTGCTGGCTAGTGGCTCGCACATTGCCGGCGTCGGTCTTTTTGTTTGGGGAACGGTCGAGCTGTTCATTGTCGACAAGACGTTGCGGCCGAAGCTCGTCGGCGGTCCGATTAAATTGCCATTCCTGCCCACGTTCTTCGGCCTCGTGGGCGGCGTGAAGACCATGGGCTTCCTCGGCCTCTTCATCGGGCCGGTCCTGATGGCCCTCATCGTCGCGATCTGGCGCGAGTGGATGCACGAGGTTCGCGATGCGGAAGCAGGCCCACAAGTCATGATCGACGAACAAGCCCCTCCGGGATCTCGCGCGGCTGAGTGATCAGGCGAGCCGCTTTTCCATGAACAGACTGAGCGGGTCCGGCAGGTAGCCGCCGAATGGTCCTATTTCGACATAGCCGTATTTGCGGTAGAGAGCGATTGCCTCCGGCTGGTAGATGCCGGTTTCGAGCCGAACGGCCCGCAGCTTCTTTTCGGCGGCGGCCGCTTCGAGCGCGTTCATCAGCTTGCTTGCCACCTTCAAGCCGCGCGCGGCCGGGTCAACGAACATGCGTTTGATCTCCGCCGTTCCGTCGCCAACCTCGACCAGCGCGCAGCAGCCGACGATAGCGCTGTCGTTGCGGGCGACAAAGAAGTTGACAGTCGGCTTTTCCAACGTCGAGACATCGACGAGGTGGTTGCTCTCCGGCGGATAAAGCGACTGCGCGTAGATATCGGACATGTCGAGCAATCGGAGCACGCCTTCTTGGCGCGGTGGTTCAAGAGCAATCGTAATGGACACGGGATTTTCCTGTCTTGGGCGCGCTCCCCACGACGAAAAGTTAACGCTGGAGCGCCTTCATTCCGTTGGAATCACAGTCTCTAAGAGGCAGAGTTTCAATATTCACAAGGCGATATTATGCAAGCGGTATTGGTTGCAATGACCATCTTAGGGTGCAACGACTCGGTTACACAATGCAACTACATCGCCACGGTCGAAAAACAGTGGCAGACCATTGCGATGTGCGACGCCGACTCGGAAAGGCAGCTGAAGCACTTTACGAATGTAAGCTACCCGACAGCCATTGCCGTTTGCGAGCCACCGAAGCCTGCTACGCCCCCGGACGCACCAAAGGCTGTCGTAGAAAACAAGCCAAAACTGCCCGCACCAGCTGAAACGCAAGGTCGTTTGTCAGTTCTCGCTGACCGGGTGGCGGGCCAGGTACGTGCCCATTTACCATCCGGCAGCGATATGAAAACTGTGCTGGTTTCGCCCGTCCATTTCGTCTCGGGAAGCTATTCCTGGGTCGCGAAGCGGCTTCACCCCTAGGCTGCGGCGAGAGACGTTACCTGCGCGTACGCGCGCGCATGCTGCCGCTGCTCCGCAATGTGCAGCCTTTCGACCGTCTCGAGCAGTTCTTGGGCAGCATCGCGCGTTCCATGCCGACGGAACTTCTCAAGCAGCATGTCGCAGACGTCGCCGAGCATGGTGGCGGCAAGGTTTTTCGATGCCTCCCGCCACAGCAGCGTTGCTTCGACGAAGATCACGCTGATGTCGCGGGCAAGCCCGGCCGATTCGTAGAGGGCGCGCACTGCGTGCATGCGCCCGGTCGCGAGGATGGAGCGAACGCGTCGCTCGTCACAACCCGTAAGGTTGACAATTGCAGCCGCAAAGAACTCCACCTTGCCCGAGCAGAGGGCATGCATCAGGAAGGACGGCGTTAGGTGGCCGCTTACCCGCAAATGTTCGACAAGGTCTGAAATCTCGGGCGGCGTAAGGTCGCCTGCAATCGAGACGACGGCGGCTTCGTTGGCTTCCCGGCTGATCCGATGCAATCGGTTTGGATCGATCGTCGCCTGCGCCAATGGCAGATTGACGAGGGCGACCCTGACATGCTGCGTCAACAACTGGCGTGCGTGTGCCGGCAGGTCCCAACGAGCCAGCAATAGATTGCGGATTTCGCAATGGTGGCCGAGACGCTCGGCAATTCTCTTGAGCGAATAAGGTGCGATCACCGCCCCGTTGTTTTCGAGAAGGCACAGGACGGTCTCGTCTTCGCCGATTTCGGCAAGCGCGGCAGAAACCGACCGTGAGATCGTGCCACGCGCTGCAATCAGCATTCGCGTAACCTCGCTGCCGCTGGTCGCCAGATCCACAAGGTCGGCATCCGACAGCAAGGGCGAGCATGTGACGGCGTGGCACGCAATCTCCGGCTGGTCCGCTGCGAGCGAGAGAATAATGGCTCGCGGCGCGTTCGGCGACCACGAGATTGCTTCGGCAAGCGCCAGCCTCACTTTGGGGGATGGGTCGTCGAGCAGGAAAGTCAGGGCCATCTCGGCGGCTGCGCGTTCTGCTGCAGCCATCTCGGACTGCAGATAGGCTCTCCCCAGGGCATTGGCCGCGCGGGCCCTGTCTCCGGCCTTGGCGGTTTCCGCCCAACGAAGAAATGCTTCTACGATCACCCGTGTGCCCCATGCCCGAATGCGATTCTCTCGCATTCCAATCAGTGGAACTACGGTATGCGCAAAAAGTTTATGATTGGTTCACCATGTCTATTAAAGGCTTGGTCCGGGAGCCTCAAACCTACGGTCGGAACATTTCGAACACGTTGCTGTCTTCGCTGTAGTCCATGTAACCCATGCGCGCGACCGGCCTGGCGATCGTCATATCGAGGCGGCCATCGCGAATGATCGTTTCGTCGATGCGGATGCCGATGACCTGGCCGAAGACCATGACGTTCTCGGAATCCTCGCCGCTGGGTGACTTCGGCACAAGGGTCTCCGTTACCTTGCATTCGAGCACGGCAAAGGCTTCGGCGACATAGGGCGCATCTACAAGCTCGCCTTTCCTCGCAGTCAGGCCGGCAAGCGCAAACTCGTCGACACCGTAGTCGACGGCAGCCGATGAGGTATTCATCTTCTCGACCAGGTTCCGGCTCACGAAGTTGCAGGTGAACTCGCCCGTCTCGACTGCATTCCTCTGACTGTGCTTGCGGCCGGCGGAAGAAAACATCACGAGTTTCGGGCGGTCGGAAATCGCATTGAAGAAGGAGTACGGCGCGAGATTGATCGAGCCGTCCCTTCCCTTGCTGCCGATCCAGCCGATCGGGCGCGGCGCGACGATCGCCTTGAAGGGATCATGCGCCAGACCGTGCCGGTTCGCATCGGTGGTATAGAACATCAGTCCTCTCCGCCAAACCAGGTAACCGTCTCGGTCAACTCCGGACGCGGGCGCTCGACGGCAGGAAACGTCGTCGACCCCATGTGAATGAAGCCGGCGATCCTTTCGCCCGGCTTGACGCCGAGCAGCTCGTAGGCCCGCTCGTCGTAGGCGAACCATTCCGTCAGCCAGTTGGCGACCCATCCGTGGGCGTTGGCGGCAAAGATGATGTTGAGGCAGACTGCGCCGGCAGACATCAGCTGCTCCCACTCGGGAATCTTCATATGCGGGCCGGACTTGCTGACGACGGCAACGACGACGGGAGCGCGGGTAAAGCGCGTCCGCTCCACCTGTATCATTTCGTCGGAAAGGTCTGGCTTGGCCTCGAGTGCGAGCTTCAGAAGCTCCTCGCTGATCCGGGCACGCTCTTCGCCGCGATAGACGATGAAGCGCCATGGCGCGAGCTTGCCGTGATCAGGCACGCGTGAGCCCAGGCGCAAAATCTCTTCGATCTCGGCCTTATCAGGCCCCGGCTCTGACATCTGGAATGCAGGAATAGAACGGCGCACGCCAAGATAGTCGATCAGCTTGATATCGGATTTCATGCGGGAGAGACTTCCATTTTCATGACAGCATTTGGGATGGGTCTTGAATTTGCCATCGCGTTGGTCTTGAAGTGGCCTCTGTGATTTCAGATGTCAATTGGTTCGTACGACACATGGTTGGCATTTCGCCATATGCACGCATAAGCCTGGCCTTCGCTTTCACTGCCCTGCTGCCTTTGGGCAGTCAGGCGCAGGAGGCCTTCCAGACCTTCAAGCAGATGGACACGACGGCGAAGATGCCGAAGCTGAACGCCTTCATTGCGCCGGGTACGGCGCCGCAGGGCACGAAGCTGCACGAGGTCGCCCTTGAGGCAAAGCTGACGGCCAATGGCGATGCGGTCCAGGACGGCCTTTCCTGGTATGTGTTTAGCCCCATGACGGGTTCCGACGGCAAGCTCCCGCTGATTGCATCGTCGCAGGGTGGCTCTGCGGACTTCCAGCTTTCGCCCGGAGATTATTTCGTCAACGTTTCCTTCGGTCGCGCCGGTGTTACCCGCAAACTGACGGTTCCCGAAGAGGGTAAGGTTGACAAGCAGACGATGGTGCTGGAGGCCGGGGGATTGCTGTTGAACGCCGTATCGGGCTCGGACGTCCGCATCCGGCCGGATCAGCTTAGCTTCTCGATCTACTCCGCCGAGGTGCGCGAAGACGGGGAGCGCGGTCTTGTCATGGCTGATGTGCCCCCCAACACCGTGGTTCGTCTGAATGCGGGGACGTACCACATCGTCTCCGAATACGGCGACACCAACGCTTCGATCCGCGCCGACATCCAAGTGGAAGCGGGCAAGCTCACAGAAGCAACGATCCAGCACAAAGCCGCGCAGATCACCTTCAAACTCGTGTCCGACGCTGGTGGAGAAGCGATTGCCGATACCGCCTGGTCGATCCTGACGGCTGCTGGCGACAGTGTCGGCGAGAGCGTCAGCGCCTTCCCGACCATGGTGCTTGCCGAAGGCGAATATTCAGCGGTTGCCCGAAACAAGGACAAGATCTACCAGCGCGATTTCAAGGTGGAGGCCGGCAAGAACACCGATGTCGAGGTCCTGATGAAGGACGTACAGCCCGAAGAGCCGACTGAGGCGGCAAAAACGGTGCAGGTTCAGCCGGATCAACAACCGCCGGCGGGTGACGCATCGTCCCGGACGCAGGCGCCATTGCCCTCTTATGATCAACTGCAGAGCGGCACCGGCGACGACGCGGACTAATCTGCTTCAACGTGTTGCGAACAAAGAAAACCGCCCGGTCCTGTCCAAAGACCGGGCGGTTTTGTATTGAGGTCTGGTTGGTGGCTCAGGCCGCCTTCGCCTTCTTGGCGTCCGCCTTGCGACGGACATCCGGCGGCGTGGCTTCGAGCCCGAGGCTTGCGATCGCCTCGTCAAGCGACATCGCGGTCTGCTCCGGGCTGCCGAGACGGCGGATATTGACCGTGCGCTCTTCCGCTTCCTTTTTGCCGCATACGATGATGACGGGAACTTTCGTGACGGAATGTTCGCGGATCTTGTAATTGATCTTCTCGTTGCGGAAGTCTGTCTCGACCGTCAGGCCGGCGTCGCGCAGAGCTGCCGCAACTTCGGCGCCATAACCATCGGCCTCGGAGGTGATCGTCGCAACCACGACCTGCTGCGGCGATACCCACAGCGGCAGGTGTCCTGCGAAGTTCTCGATCAGGATGCCGAGGAAGCGCTCCATCGAGCCGCAGATGGCGCGGTGGATCATCACCGGCTGCGTCTTTTCCGAGTTGCTGTCGATGTAGAAGGCACCGAAGCGTTCCGGCAAGTTGAAGTCGACCTGCGTCGTGCCGCACTGCCATTCGCGGCCGATCGCGTCCTTCAGGGTATATTCGAACTTCGGACCGTAGAACGCGCCCTCGCCCGGCAGAATGCCGGTCTTGATGTTGTTTGACTGCTGCTGGATTGTCTCCAGCACCTCGGTCATCACGCTTTCGGCGCGATCCCACAGCTCGTCCGAGCCGACGCGCTTTTCCGGGCGCGTTGAAAGCTTGATGGCGATCTCATCGAAGCCGAAGTCTTTGTAGACCGAAAGGATCAGATCGTTGATCTTCAGGCACTCGGCTGCCATCTGCTCGTCCGTGCAGAAGATGTGCGCATCGTCCTGCGTGAAGCCTCGCACGCGCATCAGGCCATGCAGAGCGCCCGATGGCTCGTAGCGGTGGACGGTGCCAAATTCCGCAAGGCGAATTGGTAGTTCGCGGTAAGACTTCAGACCGTGCTTGAAGATCTGCACGTGACCGGGGCAGTTCATCGGCTTCAGTGCGAAGACGCGGTCGTCATCCGTATCGTCGCCGGCAACGGTCACCTTGAACATGTTGTCGCGGTACCAGCCCCAGTGGCCGGACGTTTCCCAAAGCGACTTATCAAGCACCTGCGGCGCGTTGACCTCCTGGTAGTCTTCAGCGAGGCGGCGGCGCATATAGGCGACAAGCGTCTGGAACATCCGCCATCCCTTGCCGTGCCAGAAGACGACGCCTGGACCCTCCTCCTGGAAGTGGAAGAGATCCATCTCGCGGCCGAGCCGACGATGGTCGCGCTTCTCGGCCTCGGCAAGCACGTGGAGGTAATTGTCGAGATCTGCCTGCTCGGCGAATGCCGTGCCGTAGATGCGGGTCAGCATTGGATTGCTGCTGTCGCCACGCCAGTACGCGCCGGCCACCTTCATCAGCTTGAACGCCGTGCCGATCTGGCCGGTAGACGCCATATGCGGCCCGCGGCACAGGTCGAACCAGTCGCCCTGATAATAGATCTTCAGATCCTGGCCTTTGGGAATCGCATCGACAAGCTCGACCTTGTAGCTTTCGCCCTTCGCGGCAAAGACTTCCTTGGCCTTTTCTCGCGACCAGACTTCCTTGGTGAACGGCGCGTTGCGAGCGATGATTTCCTTCATCTTCTTTTCGATCTTTGGCAGATCGTCCGGTGTGAAGGGCTCGTTCTTGGCGAAGTCGTAGTAGAAACCGTTCTCGATGACCGGGCCAATCGTTACCTGCGTGCCGGGCCAGAGCTCCTGCACCGCTTCTGCCATGACATGGGCTGCGTCATGCCGGATCAGCTCCAGCGCGCGGCCATCGGTGCGGGTGATGATTTCAATCGTGCCTGCCGTCACCGGATCGGAAAGGTCATGAACCTGACCGTCGATCGCGATCGCGACTGCCTTCTTGGCAAGCGACTTGGAAATGGATTCTGCGACATCCTTACCGGTTGCGCCAACATCGTAGTTGCGCACGGAACCATCGGGAAATGTCAGGGAAATGGATTGGGACATCTAGAATTCTCCGTGTCCAGTCCCGCCAACGAATGCGGGTGGTTGCAATGAAGCGCTTCGTCCGCACGAATGCGCCGCCGCCTGATACCGAGATTTGCTGCTTGAGTAAAGAAAAAGGCAGCTCAGCCGATCATTTCGGCAAGGCCGCGAACCGTGTTCCAGTTTCGCAGCGTACCGACGCCCATACGCTTGGTCGTCAGTGCTGAAAGCAACTTCCATTCGCTTGGTTTGCCGCCAAAATCGATCCAGAGGTCGCCATCTGTGATCGCGAGGCGCTGCTTCGGATTGGCATAAGGTCGAAGCGTCTCGATGGCCGTAGGGGCGAGTGGTCTTCGCATCACCCGTACGATGAGTTGGCTGCCCTCGCCGTCCGGAAACGGATTCGAGCCCGCAAGCTTCAACCAGTCGACACCTCTGCGCACAATGATATCGACCGGCTTGCCGTACCGTGCGTTGAACGCTGCTTCCAGTCTTGTTTCGGTATCGCAGAGTTGTGTTACGTCTGCCTCAAAAACGATGTTGCCGGTTGAGACCAGCGTTCTTGGATTTCTGTAACCGACGTCGGTTACCATGTCGCGAAGGTCAGACATCACGACCCGGCGGCCCGGCGCAAGCACGATACTGTGCAGCAGCGCAACGTAGATCATCCCGTCCAGAACTCCGCTGCTCGGTCCGGAAGGTTTGCAAGGACAGGTTCGAATGCAGTCGCTTCGACACGCCTGGCCAAGGGATCGGCGACTTCATGACAACGACGAAATACATGAAATGCGCCCGCCGTCATCTCTCAGCCCGCTTGCGTCCAAGCGCGAAATAGCGCCACGGCGTCCACCAGTGCAAGCGCTCAGAAAGCTGGCCGGGGACCGGGTCGAGCCCGCTCGTGCCCCCCGGCCCGCAGCGTGCGACCCGAAACAATGTCATCCATCCACCGCTCCACAGCCCATGCCGCGCGACCGCCTCGTAGCCATATTCCGAGCAGGTCGGGATGTGCCGGCAGGAATTGCCGATAAAGCCGGAGAGTGTCAACTGATAAAGGCGGATAAAACCCATACCGAGCAATCTGCCGGGCGTCTTGCGAAACGGGCCGGAATAGTTACGGGAGTAGAGGACAGTTCGCTGGCGCGGCGCGGCGGCGCCACCTTCGTCTTCGTCATCTTCTCGGCTTATGGAGCAGAACTCGCACATCGGTGTTGCCGCTCAGGCCTCGACGGTTTCGGCGCGTCTGGCTTCGATCTGGCCGATTGCATCGACGACGGCGTCGAAGGTCAGCATCGTGGAAGCATGTCGTGCCTTGTAGTCTTTCACGGGGCGGAGATAGCGCATGTCCTCGAACCGGCCTTCCGGGCCCTCGCCGTCCGCCTTCAGCATCACCAGCATGTCCTCGCGCGCCTTGCGCAATTCCGTCGCGTTCGCGCCGACGACATGGCGCGCCATGATCGAAGAGGATGCCTGTCCAAGCGCGCAGGCTTTGACGTCATGCGCAAATCCGGTCACCGTATCGCCATCCATCTTTAGCCAGATCTTGACCTTGGAGCCGCAGAGCTTGGAATGCGCCTGGGCGCTGGCGTCCGCATCCGGCAGGCTGCCGATCAGCGGAATGTTGCCCGCAAATTCGAGGATTTTGCTGTTGTAGATATCGTCCATCGTGGATTCCGCTCCAGAATTCATGCGGATCGGCGCCTCAAAACTCATTGTAGCACAAAAGAAAAACACAGCGTGTCGTGCCAGGAGACTTACATAAGGACGCCGTTTTCCTATATGTATGTCGTTCGAAGGCCAGAAAAATGCAATGGCCTCGGCTAAGTTTGATTGGGAAACCGTGCCGGAAGGGCAGCAATTCCAGCCCTGAAAGCCCCGGAGCCTGCCAAAGGTGCATGAATTCCCTTGAGTGGAATTGCCAGTGGCTAGTCCGAAAGACGGTCCGCAAAAGCGGACCAGGAGACTGTTACATATGGACGCCATAATCAAGAATTTTCCGCAGACCCCCGCTGATCTAGAAGCCGATCGGCCCAGCCGGAAAGAAGCTGAGGACGCCGTCCGCACGCTCTTGCGTTGGGCCGGCGATGATCCGTCGCGAGAAGGTCTCGTGGATACCCCGGCTCGCGTGGCCAAGGCCTATCGCGAACTTTTCGCCGGCTATGATATGGACCCGGAAGACGTGCTTGGCCGCACCTTCGAAGAGGTCGCCGGCTATGACGATATGGTCCTGGTGAGGGACATTCCCTTCTTCTCCCATTGCGAACACCACATGGTTCCGATCATCGGCAAGGCCCATGTCGCCTACATGCCCGACGGCAAGGTGCTCGGCCTTTCGAAGATCGCCCGCGTCGTCGAGATCTACGGTCGCCGCCTGCAAACTCAGGAAACTATGACCGCCCAGATTGCGAAGGCGATCGACGACACGCTGTCGCCGCGCGGTGTTGCAGTCATGATCGAGGCTGAACACATGTGCATGGCGATGCGCGGCGTGCAAAAGCAGGGCTCGACCACATTGACGACAACATTTACCGGAACGTTCAAAACTGAGCCGGCTGATCAAGCCCGATTCATGACCATGGTCCGGAGCCGCTGATTACGGCTTCGATTGAGAAAGCCGCGATGATGCCCTTTGCATTCAATGCACCGTCCGACGACAAATCCGAACTCGAGGACGCGGGCGACTTCACGCCGCGGTTCGACGATCGCGGCCTGATCACTGCGATCGTCACCGATGCCACTGATGGCGAGTTGCTGATGGTGGCGCATATGAATGCACAGGCCCTCGCCCTGACCATACAGACGGGGAAGGCTCACTACTTCAGCCGCTCCCGCGGCAAGCTCTGGATCAAGGGCGAAACGTCGGGCAACACCCAGATGGTCAAGGAAATCCGGACGGATTGCGATCAGGACGCCATCTGGCTGAAGGTCGAGGTAGCTGGCCACGATGCCACCTGTCACACCGGCCGCCGGTCCTGCTTCTATAGAACCGTCAACCTCGAAGACGGCAAGCCGATGCTCGATATCGTCGATGACGAGCTCCAGTTCGACCCGAATGAAGTTTACGGAAAAGAAACGTAAGAACGGGCAATTGCCACTTATTGGGCCAAAAGCTACGCCTATATACGAATTGGAAAGGGAGACGGGACACTACTATACTCACCTGATTGTTTGCCGGGAGGGAGGCGAGCCATGCTTAATTGGGGTTTGTACCGCCAAAGCGCTGAGGCAGGCACGTCCAACACCAGCACTCCGGCATCGCCAGATATGAGCGTCCCCATCACTCCCGGGCCTACTCCCAAGAAAACCAAGCTTGCTCTCGCGCTCGGCGGCGGCGCCGCACGCGGCTGGGCCCATATAGGCGTCCTGCGCGCCTTAGATGAAGAAGGAATCGAGATCGGCATGGTCGCCGGAACCTCAATCGGCGCCCTCGTCGGTGGATGCTATCTGGCCGGCAAGCTCGACGAACTCGAAGCCTTCGCCCGTTCGCTGACGATGCGGCGCATTGCCAGCCTGCTTGACCTCACAATCGGCGGCAGTGGCTTGTTCGGCGGCATGCGGCTGACGAAACGCATGCAGGAGCATCTGGAAGGCCTGAATGTCGAAGATCTGGACCGGCCGTTCGTGGCTGTTGCCGCCGAGGTAAACACCGGGCATGAGGTCTGGATCGCCAACGGCTCATTGATCACGGCGCTTCGCGCCTCCTATGCCCTGCCCGGCATTTTCGAACCCATTCGCAGCAATCAGCGGACGCTCGTCGACGGCGCGCTGGTCAACCCGGTTCCTGTTTCCGTCTGCCGCGCCTATGAGCAACCGCTCGTGGTCGCCGTCAACCTGAACTACGATCTTTATGGTCGGTCAGCCGTCGTCCGGCACAATGCCACCCTCTCGCCGTCTGAAGTGCATCGGCGCGAAGAGGTTCCCTATGCCAGGCTCGGCATGACTGGTGTGATGGTGCAGGCTTTCAACATCATCCAGGACAGGATTGCGCGTGCGCGCCTTGCGGGCGATCCGCCCGATATATCGCTTCAGCCGCGCCTCGGCGATATCGGCCTGTCGGAATTCCATCGCGCTGGAGAAGCGATCGAGCGCGGCTATGATGAAGCCAAGCTGAGGCTTCCCGAGTTGAAACGGATGCAGGAACTATTCGCCGGCTCCCTCTAGGCACCGGCGAAGCATTCAGCCGGCGATGTAGGCCTTGATCTGCTCGGCTTCCAGTTCGACTTCCGCGATACGCGTCTTCACGACGTCGCCAATCGAGATGATACCGGCGAGCTTGCCGTTCGTTTCAACCGGAACGTGGCGGAAGCGGCGGCTTGTCATCAGCCCCATCAGGTCGTTCACGGTTGAATCTTCATGGCACCGGTAAACCTTTGCGGTCATCAATGAGGCAACGGGCTGATCGAGACAGGCGGCTCCCGCCTTGGCGATCGCGTGCACGACATCGCGCTCAGTGAAAATCCCGGAAATCTTGTCCTCCATCCCGACGATGACGATAGCGCCGATCTTTTTCTTGCTGAGAATCACAGCCGCTTCGGAAACGGTCGTGTTCGGCCCGGCGGTTACGACATCCCTGCCCTTGGCGTCGAGTATGGCCTTGACTGAATTGGACATTTTGAACCTCCTATGTCGAAAGTGAAGCACTTCAACTGATCACAGGCATCCGCGGCGGTCTCTCCTCCCATCACGGATCAGTTCGGATGGTGCACTCCAATCCTCAAGATTGCAATATATCCGATGTCTCTGAAGTTAGCGGCTCCTCGGGCGGTTTCCGGTCAAAAAGACCGAAGAGAACGAAGCCGAAAATGAACCCTCCGATGTGGGCGTCCCAGGCGATTGCCTGTGACCCGTCGCCGATCAACGGGACGCCGACGGCAATCAGCAGATTGCCCACGAACCAGAAGAGAATGAATGCGGCGACCGTGCGGCTGCGAAACGCTTCGAACATCGAAAGACGCGCATTGAGATGCGCCGGCCGGGCAATCCGCTGTTCCGGTGGGAATGCAAAGCGGCAGGCGGCGCCCATCAGGCCGGACACCACGCCCGACGCGCCGATCAGCAACGTGGCCTCTCCCCAATTCAACGCCGCATGGAGAGCGGCCGACGCGATCGCGGATAGCACCCAGAAGGTGACAAATCGGAACGCGCCAATTCGGCGCGCCACCGGCGTGCCAAAGGCCATCAGCCATAGCCCGTTGAAAACGATATGCTCTATGCTGCCGTGAAGGAACGAATAGGTGATCGGCGTCCAGAGAAGTTGCGGGCCCTGCTCCGACAACGGCGTGATGTACCGCAACGGAATGAAGCCGAAATTGAAGAACAGCCAGTCGAGACCGTTGCCAGATAGAAACAGTGATTGAACGGCGTATATCAGCCCCAATAGCGCAAGTGCTGCGAGCACCGGGCCCGGAAGATTGAAGATGGGCGATGGCGGCGGCGCCGGAGGCTCCATCGCCGCTTGCGGCTCGACCGAGTGCTCGTTCATCTTCGTCCTCGCTTGATTGCGGCACAGCCTTACAGGACGAAAGGTCAAAAAAAAAGCCGTCCGGCAAAGACCGGACGGCCTTCGAGCGTCTAGGGATAGACCCGCGCCCGCCAGTCCGTGTTGAACTTCCCGAAGGCAGGAAGCTATGAGGAAACACTGCCACGGCACGCCTGGCGGCTCAATCGAAACCCTTCCTTAACCTTAACTGCCGCGCGTTGGCACGAAATACGCACGGCATCAGTTTGCACGGCCATGACGGCTGTGTTTTGATCCAAAGTGAAACAGCCGGTGCCGTAATGCGTCTCAAAACCACGATCGACCTATTCGAATATTGGAATCGCCTCCGCGGACAAGACCTTGCGCCGCTGAGATCGCAGGTCGAGCCAACGGATTTGCGGCAGGTTCTGTCGAGTGTGTTTCTCCTCGAAACAAGCGACACGGGTCGCGTCGCGTTCCGTCTTGCCGGAACGCGCATTTGCGATCTCTTTGGTCGCGATCTCGGTGGCGCCCCGTTTTCCGAACTCTGGGCGCATGGGAATGACGATATCGAACACACAGCGGCCGGCGTCATGACGCACGCGATCCCCGCGTTGCTCAACGCCACGGGTTTCACTGCGGCCGGTCATCGTGCCTGCTTCGAAATTATCCTGCTGCCGCTACGCGCCGACGACGGCGAATGCGACAAGCTGCTGGGCGCCATCGCTCCCGCGGCCGCGGTAAGCTGGCTCGAAGTCGTGCCGCTCCAGTTCCTCGCTCTCGATCGCAGCCGATTGCTGCACGAACGGCTTGGCGGCGATGAGGAGCCGAATGACACGGAGTTCGACGACCAGCACACGCTGTACGCGCGCCCACCCTCGATCGCCGATACAATGCGACGCGTCATGTCAAGTCTATTTGTTGAGGCCGACGCTCCCGGTGTTCCGGTTCGACACAACCGCTTGCGTGCGTAGAGGACGAACCTGAACAACCTTCTGTTAAGGGATTGCGGGTAATGATCGGCCGGTTGTATTTTATGAAGAAGCCCTTTGATGCACGCGTTCCAGCAAGTTCAGACGCAACGGACTGCGCCTCGCCTCGAACAAGGTGCCTTTCAACGCGTACCCATTAACATGCAGGGCCGGCTGATGCTGGCGAACTACGAGGAATTTGAGTGCCTGGTGATCGACATGTCGCCGGGTGACATGTACGTGACTTGCCAGGGGCGTCCTCGCGCCAATGAGCGTGTCGTGGCCTACATCGACCACCTCGGGCGCGTCGAAGGCTATGTGCAGACGGTCGACGGTCGTGGTTTCTCCATGTCGATCCACGCGACCGAACGTAAGCGCGAGAAGCTCGCGGCTCAGCTCACCTGGCTCGCAAACAAGCATGAGCTCGGCCTTCCGGAAGACCGCCGCCACGACCGCCTGACGCCGCGTGAGACCAAGACCGAAATCACCTTGGAAGACGGCGCCCGCTACAACTGCCGCATCATGGACTTGTCGCTTTCCGGCGCCGCAGTCGATGTCGAGGTGCGTCCGCCGATTGGGACGCCTCTCCGTCTCGGCAATATGCGCGGCCGCGTTGTGCGCCATTTCGTGGAAGGTGTGGCGATCGAGTTCCTGTCGATCCAATCGCGGGAAACGCTCCGCGAATTTCTCTGATCGCTGTCACAGTCGCGTCGCGCGCGTAATGCATGAGGCTGCCGCAACAGGTGGCGTATGACGATTATCTATCCGGAAATTGAACCTTACGAGCACGGCTTCCTCGATGTGGGCGACGGGCAGCAACTCTATTGGGAAACCTGCGGCAATCCCGATGGCCTGCCGGCACTGTATCTTCATGGTGGACCGGGTTCCGGCTGTTCAACATTTGCTCGCCGTTATTTTGACCCGTCTGTTTACCGCATCGTCCTCTTCGATCAGCGCAATTGCGGTCGCAGCCTGCCGAACGCTGCCGACATGGCGACCGAGCTTGGGACCAACACGACCTGGCATCTCGTCGAAGACATCGAGAAACTGAGACGTCATCTGCAGGTGACGAATTGGTTGCTGCTCGGCACCTCGTGGGGTTCGACGTTGGCGCTTGCCTACGCACAGACATATCCAGCGTGCATTCGCGAGATCGTGCTTGCCGCCGTCACCACCACGCGCCGGTCGGAAATCGAGTGGCTCACACATGGAATGGCCAGCCTCTTTCCGATGGAACGGGACCGTCTGCTGAACGCGCTTCCCGGGGATGTCAGGCAGCTCGGCGTACTTGAGGGCTATCACCGTCTTCTCAACTCGCCCGACCTCGGCATCCGTCTTGAGGCCGCTTGCAATTGGCACGATTGGGAAGCGGCTTCTATCCTCCTCGCTGATCCGATGGGGCTTCCTCGTCGCTGGCAAGATCCTCGCTACCTGCTGATGCGGGCTCGGATCATCACGCATTACTTCCGCAATCTCGCCTGGCTGGACGACGGCGTCCTGCTACGCAATGTAGGAAGACTGGCGGACATACCGGGCGTGCTTGTCCAGGGGCGGCTGGACCTTGAGGCGCCACTCGTGACGGCATGGGAATTGTCGAAAGCCTGGCCGCAAAGCAGGCTTGTTATCGTGGAGAATGCCGCCCATTCGGCGTCGCACGAGGGTTTGGCAGGCACAATTGTCGACGCAACAGACACTTTTCGCAAAATTCCTCAAAAATAATTCTGCTACCGCAACCAAAACTGGCGTTCCAATCGGCCAATTTCACAGCCAGTTCCTCGGTTTCAATCGAAGCGAGCGCCGGCGTGGCGGCCAGCTCGGATAGTAAATAAAGGCTTCCCAAAATTCCGGACCTGGCCGCCCCGTTAATAACTTGTCCCAAAATGCGGCGATCATCGACCGGACGTCTTTCCGAGGACGTGACAATTTTAATAGAAATTAGCGCGAAAGCGCTTCGAATTTTAGGTGCATTTGATTCTGTTTTTAGTCGATTTCTCTGCGTGTTTGAATCAACTAAGTCTTTAATTTAACTGCGTAATTTTGCGCTGAATAAAAACGTCTGTGTCAGGTTCTCCTCACAACGGGGAGACGATAAATGACGGTAGCAACTTTCATCAAAGGCGGTCTAGCGGCCGGTGCGATGTTGATCGCGATGGTGGGTTCGGGACAAGCGACCCCCCTCAACATGACGGTCCTCGGCAACGCGAGCCCGCCGATCGGCGCCTATCAATTCTGCAAGGAACTGCCTACCGATTGCGCCAATGCAGCCGGCGATCAGGGCGAGCTCCTTTTGACGGAAGACCGCTGGAAGACGATCCTCAAGGTCAATTACCAGGTCAACTCGACCATTACGCCACTCACCGACAAGGAAATCTACGGCGTCGAAGAGCGCTGGGCCTATCCGCGCACCGTTGGCGACTGCGAGGACTATGCGCTCCTGAAGCGGAAAACGCTGATCGATGCCGGTTTTTCACCTTCCGATCTGCTCATGACCGTCGTGCTGCAGCCGAACGGCGAAGGCCATGCGGTGCTGACCGTGCGCACCGACCGCGGCGATTTCATTCTCGACAACATGCGCAACAAAGTGATGCTTTGGGCCGATACCGAATACACGTTCCTGAAGCGCCAGTCCGCTGACGATCCGACCCGCTGGGTCAAGCTGCAGGACGGTCGCGCAGTGGCGGTCGGCAGCGTCAAGTAAGCTGTCGCCGGATCGAATGGCGACCACCCCATACGGCTCCGGTCGTCCCCCGCATCCCCGTACCTGACCGGCGCCATAGAGCCGCTTCCGCTGTCCCGGGAGCGGTTCGTTTTTTGGGGCGCATTAGCGCGAGGCTTAATTGTTCGTTAACCATGGTGGCCAGATCATCGGCACATTGACCATCGACACCGGCGACCCCTGTTCCTATCGCGGCGGTCTGATATCCGAAAGCCGCCATGAACCATACCGTGCGCACTGCCCACGAGATCCAGGAAACGCCTCTCCTTTCGACGGGTTTCGTCATCCGCCTTACGGTCATCATCGCCTGTCTTGCGGCGTTGACGCTTTTCATCAGTTTTGGCGGTCGCTGGTTCGGGGCGCGGATATCGCTCGCTGGCAATACCGCCTCAACGGCAGCGATAACCCTAACGATCGGCCGCGATACGCTGCGTCTTTCTGAAAACACACTGCGGTTCCCCAGTCAGCGGAGAGACGGCCTGTCGGAACGCGCGGACCTCTACCTCACTTGGCCTGAGATGCAGGGCTACAGCACGGAGCATCGCGAGCGTTTCGACGATGTGGCCCAGTCGTCAGGACTGATCTTCCTCCAGATCGCGCAGAGCACGATGTCGCGGGATATGTCCGGGCGCCTCGAGCCGATCTACTCGCATCTGATGGAGGGCGACGGCGTGCCTTTCGCCAATGGAATGACGCTGCATCGCCTGCGCGCGGACGCAGGCTATGCCGACGAGGTTCTGTTGACCGCGCCACGCGCCGGTGCCCCTGACTACGTCGTGCGTTGCGCCCTGCCGTCGACACCGCAGGCGGCGACTAGCGGCGATTGCCAGCGCGACATCAAAGTCGGCCGCGATTTAACTGTGCTTTACCGGTTCTCGAGCCGGCACCTGCCTGATTGGGACCATATTGATGCCGCTATTCGCCATTTTGTGGAGGCGCGACTTGTGAACGCTTCTGGGCCACGTCGCTAGAATGATCCGATGTGGCGAAAGAAACGATTAATCATAAACGGATTGGTAACCCCGGACAGATAATTTGCCGAGAGAACGATCGTGCCGGGAGGGCGGGCGATCTCTCCAATGTCCGAAATGCAAGCGAAGAGTAGAATAGTGTCAAGGTCAGTCTCCTCCGTATTTTCATCGCTATCCCGCAGTTCTTTGGTAAAGGCGATCGCGGCGCTTTCTTTGGCTGTCGGTATCGTCATGGTCGACTCGGTCAATGCCGATGCAGAGGCCGCCAACTCGAAATATGCGGGCATCGTCGTCGATACGAAGACCGGCAATGTTCTCTACAGTGAGAACGCGGATCGCCTGCAGTATCCGGCATCTCTCACGAAGATGATGACGCTCTACCTGACCTTCGAAGCCTTGGAACAGGGCCGCATCCGTCTGGATACGTCGGTTCCCTTCTCCGCACACGCTTCCGCCCAGGCCCCGACCAAGCTCGGTGTGCGTCCAGGCGGCACGATCACGGTCGAACAGGCGGTCCTCGGCCTTGTGACGCTTTCAGCCAACGACGCATCGACGGCTCTTGGTGAATTGCTTGCCGGCACGGAGGATCGCTTTGCGCAGGTGATGACCGCAAAGGCGCACGCGCTCGGCATGACGCGCACGACCTATCGCAATGCCAACGGCTTGCCGAATACCGCCCAGATGACGACCGCGCGCGATCAGGCACGCCTCGGCATCGCACTTCGCCAGCATTTTCCGCAGTATTACGGCTATTTCTCCACGCAGAGCTTTAAGTTCGGCAACCGTGTTATCCGTAGCCACAACCGTCTCGTTGGTTCTGTGCGCGGCGTCGACGGCATCAAGACCGGCTATACGCGTGCGGCCGGTTTCAACCTGGTGAGCTCCGTTCAGGTCGATGGCAAGTCGATCGTCGGTGTTGTTCTCGGCGGCGCCTCGACCCCTGCCCGCGACAATCAGATGCGCAAGCTGATCGCAGCCTATCTACCGAAAGCGTCCAGCCGTGGCGGCTCCTCCGATCTGATCGCCCAGACCGCGCCGCGACCCGCAGCTCCTGTCGCCGAAACGCGCGTCGCTTCAGCTGCGCCTGAAGTCAGCCCGCCGCGCCCCGCGCCGACCCCGGACACCCGCTATCAGCCGGCCTCCGCGCAGGTTGCCTATGCCGATGTTGCCAAGTCGACGTCCGACAATCCGTTGCTCCAGCAGGAAATACCGGCGCCGACGAAGGTCAAGACGCCGGCTGTCAAACAGGCATCTGTCGCCACGCCGACGCCTGCACCCGCCTATATGCCGCCGGAACAGGGCGACACGTCTGTCGACGAACTGACGACCGCGTCGACGAAGGAGCCGCAGCAGACTGGCTGGGCTGTCCAGATTGGCGTTTCCGGCAGCAAGGAAGGCGCAATGGATCTGCTCGACAACGCCAAGAACAAGGCTGGCAAGGCTCTGCGCTCCGCGAAGCCTCTCGCGGTCGCAAACGCCGGAAGCTATCGTGCACGCTTCGGCGGTTTTGATGACCAGCGTGCTGCTGTGAACGCCTGCAACGCCCTGAAACGGGCTGGTGTGAAGTGCTGGGCCACCGCCCAGTGATCAGCGGGTCTGCCGCCTGATATGCACGGGCGGCAGTCCAAAAACGTCGTGATCTGTTGTGTTTGATCCCGACGGAGTTCTGAGACTCGGTTTGTAAAGCGTACGGGGATGAGAATGGCGATCAACGAGAATGCTCCGGAGTTTCCGCCACACGGCCGGGTGACCGGCAAGAATCCGCGAGCCGGTTTGCACCCGCTACACGAAGCGGCCTTGCGACTGGCAGAGGTAGGATTGCAGCGGCAGAAGCCAAAATCCGCAAAGACCAAAGACCTGATTAACTTGCTGCTG
Source organism: Rhizobium favelukesii (assembly GCF_000577275.2). Classification (NCBI taxonomy): domain Bacteria; kingdom Pseudomonadati; phylum Pseudomonadota; class Alphaproteobacteria; order Hyphomicrobiales; family Rhizobiaceae; genus Rhizobium; species Rhizobium favelukesii. Next base: position 2,324,976 of record NZ_HG916852.1, on the reverse strand, counting down.
TGCCATGGTGCGCGGGCATGGCGTTGCTCGCAGGCCGAAGCCAGCATCCATCTTCACGTCACCTGCCCGGAAGGCCGGGCACCGGTCACACTCCGTCTACGCTGATCAGAGCAGGCCGAGTTCAGAAAGCTCGCGGCGAAGGTCCGCGGGCATTTCCGCAATTCCCTCGCCCAGGCTGTTCAGATCGCGCGGCACGTCGTCTTGCGGATAATAGCGCCAACCCTGGAAAGGCCGCTTCGGCTGCACGGCCGTTTCGATGACCTCGGGCCCCAGGACAAGATGGCATCGCGAGATTCCTTCGCCATCGGTAAAGGTCTGGATGTCGAGCAGTTTCTGGCGCGCCTGAACCTGCCCTTTGATCACCCAATAAAGCGAGCCGTCGTCGAGTAATTCCTCGATACGCTTCGGGACCATCCTCGTCGTATGCACGGAATGAGGCTCAAGCCCGGCCGCGATCGCCCGGAGCGCGCGTTCGGCGACCCATTCGCGCAGATCGTCGATCGAGTCCGCGCCTACGCACAATTTAATGAGATGCAATGCCATGCCGCCGTTGAAATCCTTTTATCGGGCAGCGTCAAGCGGCAAGTCGTATGTCCACAAAGTCAGCATTCCACGACGTTGACGGCAAGCCCGCCGGTGGATGTCTCCTTGTACTTCTCGCTCATGTCGTTGCCGGTCTGGCGCATGGTCTCGATGCAGGCATCCAAGGGAACGAAGTGCTTACCGTCTCCCTTGATCGCCAGCGAAGCGGCCGTAACCGCCTTGACTGCGCCAAGAGCATTTCGTTCGATGCAGGGAACCTGTACGAGGCCCGCGACGGGGTCGCAGCTCATGCCCAGATGATGTTCCAGCGCGATTTCGGCGGCGTTCTCGATCTGCTCCGGCGTGCCGCCCATGACCGCGGCAAGGCCGGCAGCTGCCATGGCGGCCGCAGATCCCACCTCGCCCTGACAGCCGACCTCTGCGCCGGAAATAGAGGCATTGTGCTTGATAATCCCGCCGACGGCGCCAGCGGTGAGCAGATAGTCGCGGATACCGTTCTGGTCCCAATCGTCGTGAAAGTGCTCGTAGTAGCGGATCGTTGCGGGGATAACCCCCGCGGCGCCATTCGTCGGGGCAGTCACGACGCGTCCACCGGCAGCATTCTCTTCGTTGACGGCCATCGCGTAGACGCTGAGCCAGTCGTTGGCGAGCAGCGGGTTGATACGGTTGCTGCGCCACTCCTCCTGGAGCTTGTCGTGGATCGCACGGGCGCGGCGGCGTACATTCAGCCCGCCCGGCATTATGCCGTCGACCTTGAGGCCACGTTCGATGCACGAGCGCATCGCTTCCCAGATGCGATCGAGACCGGCGTCCAGTTCCTCGCGGCTGCGCTGCGTTTCCTCGTTTGCACGCTTCATCTGCGCGATCGAGAGGCCGGAGCGCGCAGCCATATCGAGCATCTGCTTGGCTGAGGCAAAAGGATACGGAACCTTGAGTGAATCGGAGGGCGTCTTCTTCTTTGCGCGCATCTGCTCAAGTTCGGTGTCGGTCACGACGAAGCCGCCGCCGACGGAATAGTAGATACGCTTGATAAGCATCCGACCGTCATTGTCGTAGGCGGAGAAGGACATACCGTTCGCGTGGCCGGGTAGCGGCTGCTTCTTGTCGAAGATCAGGTCGTTCCTCGGTTGAAAGGCATAACTCGGGTGGCCGGGCGGCGTGATGCGGCCGGAGCGCTCCACCTGATCGATGATGCCGTCCATCACGTCCGGATCGACGCTGTCAGGCTGCTCTCCCATCAGCCCGAGAATGACGGCCCGGCCCGTTCCATGTCCGATCCCGGTATGCGCCAGCGAACCGTGCAGGCTAACCTTCATAGACGCGACCTGAGCGCCAGAGGTCGGGCGCGGCCAATCGTTGGACAGAATCAGATCGAGGAAGCGATTGGCCGCGGTCATCGGACCCATCGTGTGAGAGCTGGAAGGCCCGACGCCGATTTTGAATACGTCGAAAACGGAAAGGAACATGACTGCGTCCTGTAAAGTTGCTGCGCAAACCTACGCTACCGGCTCTCGCGATCCCTGCGATGGACCGACATGGCATTTCACGTGTGCGACATCTGTAAAACGAAGCGCGGCGGCTTGCCAGTCATTGCAGCATGCGTCCGCATCTGTAGAGTGGCGCGTCGACGGGAACCTGATTCAATATAATGATGACTACAGCGGATTACATTGCACTGGTGTTCTTTGCGGCGATCTGGTTTTGCTACGCGCGCCTGCTGCAAAGCTCGAGTTTCTTCGGCAGGACCAGCCTCACCCATGCCATGCGGGAGCGCCGGCGCGAGTGGATCTACAATTCGTTGCGGCGCGATTTGAAGATGATCGATACCCAGATCATGGCCGGCTTGCAGAACGGCACCGCATTCTTCGCCTCGACGTCGATCTTCGCCATCGGCAGCTGCTTTGCGCTGCTGGGCGCAACGGAGAAGGTTGACGCCGTCTTTGCCGATCTGCCTTTCGTCTTTCATAGCGGGCATGCCGTCTTCGAAATGAAGGTCGGCGGCCTTGCAGCGCTTTTCGGATATGCCTTTTTTAAGTTCGGCTGGTCGTATCGCCTCTTCAACTACTGCACCATCCTTTTCGGCTCGATCCCGATGATGCGTGACACCGAACAGGATGTGATTGCCGCCGAGCGGGCTGCGGAACGTGTCATCCGCATGAATATCATTGCGGCGGGTCATTTCAATGAAGGGCTGCGCGCCATCTTCCTCTCGATTGGCTACCTTGGTTGGTTCATCAATCCCTATGTCTTCATTCTGACGACGACGATCGTCATCGTCGTCCTGACGAGGCGGCAGTTCTTCTCCGAGGCGAGGCTGGCAATCATGGACGCCCATCTGCCATCAAATCTCCACCTTTCTCCTATTCCCCGCGCCAAGCCGTCGACCGATGGCAACGACTCATCCGAGGGATTGTGAATGACGGCGACGGCGACGGAAACATATGCGAGCGTCAAGCCGCCTCGCATCGGCTTGCTGGATACGGCGCGCGGTGTCGCTCTGCTGGCGATGGCGACCTATCATTTCACTTGGGATATGGAGTTCATGGGCTACCTTGCCCCAGGCACCGCTGAAACCGGCTGGCTGAAGCTCTATGCCCGCGCGATCGCGTCGACCTTTCTGTTCATCGTCGGAATCAGTCTGGTCCTCGCCAACAAGCCAGAGATTCGCTGGCAATCGTTCTGGAAACGGTTTGCGATGATCGCCGCGGCGGCCCTTGCGATCTCTGTGGTGACGCGCTTCGTCTTCCCTGGCGAATGGATATTCTTCGGTATTCTGCATTGCATCGCTGTCGTCAGCCTGCTCGGCCTTGTCTTCCTCCGCCTGCCGTTGCCTGTGACCATCGCTGTGACCGCCGCTGTGACCGCCGCATGGGTTGTGGATACCTGGGTTGCGCCGAATCTGCTGCGCTCGCCGATCTTCAATCCGCGTTACCTCGCCTGGATCGGCCTAGCGGAAATGCCGCAACGATCGAACGACTACGTTCCAATCTTCCCCTGGGCAGTGCCTTTCCTGCTTGGCATGACGGCGACCCTGCTTGCCATGAGGACGCGGCTGCTCGAGAGGCTTGCAGCGCTTGGTACGGGCTCAAGCCTGCCGGCGAAAGCCGGGCGGCATAGCCTCGCCTTCTACCTGATTCACCAGCCGGTGCTGATCGCCATTGCCTACGGGCTGTCCGCGGTCGTTCCACCCGCGAAACCGGATCCCGTCGAAAGCTACCTGAAGCAATGCAATGCTTCGTGCATGATGCAGGAAGGCGAAGCGCTATGCCGCAGCTTCTGCCGATGCACGCTCGACAAGCTCCAGACGGAAAATCTGTTCACGGAATTCCAGTCCGGCGCCCTCAAGCCGGATGACGGGCGGATAATGGCGCTGGCGAGCGAGTGCAACGCGAACGCGCAATAATCAGGTGCCGACACCGATGTCGGCCAGACGACCGAGGCACGCCTCTTCGATGTTGTCGAGTTCGGTCAGAGTGTCGTCGATATCCTTGCGCTTCTGGCGCAGGTCCTCGCGCTTCTCATCGACGCGCTTCATCAGGAGCTTCAACTGGCCCAATTCGCCCGGCGGTTCCTTATACACCTGGATGATCTCGCGGATCTCCGCGATGGTGAAGCCGATCCGCCGGCCACGCAGGATTTCCTGGATCAGACGACGATCCGCGGGACGGAACAGCCGCGTGCGTCCACGCCGCTCGGGATGGATCAATCCTTCGTCTTCGTAGAACCTGAGCGTACGCGTCGATACTCCAAACTCGCGCGTCAATTCGGTTATGCTATAGTATTTGCTGACCGGCATGGGTTCCCCACCATTGAAGGAACCGATAATATTGACTTTTACGTAATAGTCAATTTCTGCAGGGAAATTCGAGCCGTCTAAATTCCGAACCACCATGTGGCGATGCCGAGAAAGGCAAAGAAGCCCGTGCAATCGGTCACGGTCGTGACGAAAACGGATGACGCAATGGCGGGGTCCGCGCCAACCTTATCCAGCAGCAATGGCAGCAGAATTCCCGCAAGCGCGGCCGCAAAGAGGTTGATGATCATTGCCGAGCCGATCACGAAGCCCAGCTGATAATTGTGGAACCATGTTGCGGCAATCATGCCCATGATGACCGAGAAGAGTAGACCGTTGGCAATACCGACCCCCGCCTCTCTGCGGATGATACGCCCGGCGTTGTAGATGTCGATGTCGCCCGTTGCCAACGCGCGGACAGTGACCGTCATCGTCTGTGTCCCCGCGTTGCCGCCCATGGACGCCACGATCGGCATTAGCACCGCGAGCGCGATCATCTTCTCGATCGATTCGTCGAATAGTCCAATGACGCTTGCAGACAGCAAAGCCGTTCCGAGATTAATCACCAGCCAGAGAAAGCGCGAGCGCACGGTCGAGAAGACATTGTCGGACAGCTCTTCGTCGCCGACGCCACCCAGGCGCTTGATGTCCTCGTCGGCTTCCTCGTGAATAACGTCGACCACGTCATCGATCGTCAGCACGCCCACCAGCCTGTCGTTCTCGTCGACGACGGCGGCGGAGAGAAGGTCGTACTGCTCGAAAAGCTGAGCTGCCTCTTCCTGGTCCATCTCTGCGGGGATTGGATGGTTCGTCTCCCGCATGATCGATTCGATCTTGCTCTGTCGCTTTGTGCGCAGGATCTTGTCCAGATCGACGGCGCCTAACAGCTTGAATGTCGGGTCGATGACGAAGATCTGCGAGAAGGAATATGGCAGGTCTTCCTCGTCGCGCATGTAGTCGATTGTCTGGCCGACCGTCCAGAACGGTGGCACCGCGACGAATTCCGTCTGCATGCGGCGTCCCGCCGAGCTTTCGGGATAGTCGAGCGCACGCCGTAATCGCACGCGTTCGGTAAACGGAAGCTGCGCAAGGATCTCCTCGCGGTCCTCGCTGTCGAGGTCCTCAAGGATGTAAACAGCGTCGTCCGAATCGAGTTCGCCGATTGCAGCTGCAATCTGCTCGTTCGGCAGCTGGTCGACGATCTCGCGGCGAATCGTTTCGTCGACCTCGGTCAGCGCCGTCATGTCGAATTCGTCGCCCAGCAGGCGAACGAGCGCGAGTCGTTGGTCTGGCTGCAGCGACTCGAGAAGGTCGCCTATTTCGGATTCGTGCAGGCGGGCGACGTGCTGGCGCAGGAAGATCGTATCGCGATCGGCGATGGCAGCGCCCACCAGCGCGAGGAAATCGCCTCGGACGTTGCCGTTTTCGTCATAGATGTCGGCATCGCCGCTGTCTGACCGCGGGCGGACGAGCTCTTCTGCGTCGTTCGTCATGGTTTGCCGCCCTCGCATCTCGTTTGAAGTTCAACGACTAAGCGCCGAAACATGTAGCTTCGTGCTAGCTGAAACCTCGAAGCCCGTCCAGCCGCAAACGCCTCGCGTGGATGACAATGCGCGTGCGCGGCGATAGGTTCCGCGCATCTGAAATCAGGACCCTGCCCGTGGCTGTTCGCCCCATATTGCGCTTCCCCGACGTTGGCCTCAGAACCGTCTGCCAGCCCGTCGACGTCTTTGACCAGAGGCTACGAGAACTCGCGGATGATTTGCTGGAGACGGTGCGGGCCGCTCCCGGCGTCGGCATCACCGCTGCTCACATCGGCGTCTTCCTTCGCGTCGTCGTGATAGAGCTCAGCCGTGACGAAGGCGCACGCCATTTCGTCAATCCGGAGATCATGTTTGCATCCGACGAAACGGCTCGCCATGTCGAAGGAAGCGTCTCCATGCCCGGAGTGACCGACGAGGTCGTGAGGCCGAAGGCAATCCGGGTTCGATACAGTGATCTGAATGGCGCCGAGCACGAGAAAGAAGCGCAGGGCTTCCTCGCAGTCTGCATCCAGCACGAGATCGATCAGCTCGACGGTATCTTTTGGATACAGCGCCTCTCCAGGCTCAAGCGCGAGCGCCTGGTCAAACGCTGGGAGAAGTTGCGCGACTAGCGACGGCCTGGACCGACGGTAGCACCCCAAGTTAAGCCCTCAATGTCACATCTTTTGATTGTGAAGATGTTCCCGCCACCCGCCTTGCGAACAGGAGGCAATGTTCCATCACAACCCTGTCAAATCCGGTCGCGGATCTGTGATTTCATTTGATAAAGCGGCAGTGCTTGCGTGATTTTTCGCCCACATTCTTGCCGCAATTTGAGCGCGAAGTCACTCTTGCCGAGGGTTTGGTTTGCAACGAAGAATTGAGGATATTTCCCATGCGCTTCAAATTTGCTGCCGCCGCTTCCATTCTCGCCCTCGGCCTTGCAAGTGCGGCCTTCGCCCAACCGCAGTACTCGAACGACTACACGAACGACAGTGACGGGTTTGCGCCGGGCCAGATGGCACCGAAAAAGCCGGTTCACTATGCCAACCGCAAGGCACCGGAATACTCGTCCGATTACACGACTGACAGCGATGGATTCGCGCCGGCCCGGATGTCATCGCCCGTCGACAGGACGACCACTGCCAGCATCAAGCCCCTGCCCGACTGCGACTACATGAAGACGAACTCCAAGGTGCATACGGCCGGCGGGGACAGCGGAGCTTCACATTCGGACGCTTGCCGCGACGTCGGCGATAAATAGCGAGCGATTGCTGAGGGCCGGTCATCCGGCCCTTTTCCTCGTGAGGGCTTTGCGTCACCTGTCGCCGACGGTCTCGCCGAAGACCGATTCGAATGCCTGTCGAAGGAGAATATCGACATCGGCCATCATGACAGGCAGGCCGAGGTCGACAAGGCTTGTCACCCCATATGCCGAAATCCCGCACGGAATGATCCCGCTGAAGTGATCGAGATCCGGTTCGACGTTCAGCGACAGCCCGTGAAATGTCACCCATTTCCGCAGCCGGATACCCAGTGCTGCAATCTTGTCTTCCGCCATCGTGCCATCTGGTAAAGCCGCTTTGTCCGGCCTGCGCACCCAGACGCCAACACGGTCCTCACGCCGTTCGCCGCGGATGTTCATCAAATCAAGCGTACGAATGACCACCTCTTCGAGCGCGGCGACAAAGGCGCGCACGTCCTGGCGCCTGCGCTTCAGGTCCAGCATCACATAAGCGACGCGCTGGCCCGGCCCGTGATAGGTATATTCGCCGCCGCGTCCCGTCGCGAAGACTGGGAAGCGATCGGGTTGCACCAGATCCTTGGCATCGGCGCTGGTTCCGGCCGTATAGAGAGGCGGATGTTCCACGAGCCAGACGAGCTCGTCGCCGCCGTCTGCAATCGCCGCGACCTGGCGCTCCATGTTTTCCACAGCCTCCTCATAGGGCACGAAGCCATCGGCGATGCGCCATCGGACCGGCCGCGAGCCTTTACGGGGCAACATTGAGAATTGAAGATCTGTGCGCAGCATGGCTATCCCTTGTCGCTGCTGCTCGGGAGACAGCATCGCTGGGGCCTATATGGCCTCGTTTCACGGGCGATTCAAATGCTGTGATTTGTTTTGAAAAAATCTGTCACATCGCCCTTGTGTACCCCAAACGCTTTTGCTACATGCTGCCCCGCCGGCAAAAATCGGCACCTACCACGATGCGGTCGTGGCGGAATTGGTAGACGCGCAGCGTTGAGGTCGCTGTGGGGCAACCCGTGGAAGTTCGAGTCTTCTCGACCGCACCAACCCCTCCTAGGGGAATTGATTGTGGTTGCTATTTTTGATGGCAACGAATCGTTTGTGCCCAGTTTTGAGTCCCAGTCGGCACCCAATTTCACCCTCGACGTTAGTTAGAAAAACGCCGGCATAGCTATTCGCTAAGGCGGGCCTCGTCTGCGTCCTTGCTGCCCGGGTTCACTACCGGACGTCCAGAACGGGCGACGGACAGGTCGGGACTCAGCCCGTACAGCTAGCGAACCCAGAGACAGCACAACAAGGTCATCGTAGAGCCGGTCGCGGTCTACCACGGCAAGGACGCCCAGTTCGGCAAGCCGGTGGAAGACGACCGCCAGAAGCTTTCAGCCACCATGCAGGCAAGTTCGCCGAGGTGCTCAAGCAGCGCTATGCTGTCGTCTCGGCGCCCGTCGCCGCGACGGCAAGAACCATATCGCGCTGGACGATAGTTTTCGGCGCGATCTTTCTCGCCGCATGCAGCGACGGGCGCCGAGGTCCGCCGCGCGGCAGACGGCGCCCACGCAGGTTTCGACCGTCGAGGTGAGGCCCGAGACAATGCCTTTCGTCAGCAAGCTTCCGGCCGCATCGCGCCGATAACGATGGCCGACGTCCGGCCACGGGTAACGGGGATCGTGCTGAGCGGATCTTCCAGCAGGGTTCAAACGTGAAGCAAGGAGACGTCCCCTACCAGATCGATCCCGCGCCGTTCAGGGCCAGGGCGGCCCAGAAGCTCGCCTCGCAGAAGGCCGACGGCCGGCTCCAGCGCGGCAACGTCACCACGCAGCAGGACACAGAGAGCGCGGCCGCCGTGCTGGAGCTGGTCCAAGGTATTCAATAGAGTGGGTTGCAATCTTTTCTGTGTCGCCATACACATTTTTGCACACGTGCTCAATTTTGTCATTCGGCCGTTACGTTGTCCCCCTAAAGCGGCGCTCGTTCGCTTTTCACGGAGCTTGCGAAGCGGTCATCATCAGGTGATGGCCCGCCAAGAGGCTCACGCCGCTCTTCTAGGGAGACGAAGAAATGACTATTCTGCCGACATTGAAGTGCATGACTATTGCCGCCGCCATCCTGGCCTCGACCACCGCCCTGTGCTTTGCCAAGGATGTCACCATCACCGTCTGGGCCGGCGGCACGGGTCCCAACGACGTCTATCGCCTCGATGCAATCGATATCGCCGCCCAGCAGCTTCAGCGTGAAGCTGCAATCAAGGGCGAAGACCTCAAGATCAAGGTGGAGAAGAAGGCCTATAGCGGTTGGGAGGACTTCAAGCAGGCGATGACGCTTGCCGCCGAAGCCAAGACTGCTCCGAATATCGTCGTTACCGGCCACGAGGACATCGGCCCATGGGCGCAGTCGGGCCTGATCGTGCCGATCGAGGACTACGTCGATCTCGACTCCTGGCCGCTCAACGACATCTATCAGAACCTGCTGGATATCGCCTCCTTCAATGGCACGGTCTACGGGATTCCGCAGGATGCCGAATCCCGACCAATGTTCTTCTGGAAGCCCTATATGAAGGCCATCGGCTACAGCGATGCCGATCTCGACGCGCTGCCGAAGAAGGTTCAGGACGGCGGCTACACGATGAAAAACGTGCTGGAAGACGCCAAAAAGATGCAGGACAAGGGCCTCGTCCAGGCGGGTTACGGCTTCTACCCGCGCAACTCCAACGGCCCTGATTACTGGCAGTTCTACACCAGCTTCGGCGGCACGATGGAAGAAGGCGGCAAACTCGTCTTCGACAAGGCGGCGATGCAGCGCACCTACCAGTTCTTCGCCGACGCCGTGAAGGATGGCGTTACCAAGAAGAACCATATCGGCATGCCCGGCGACCAGTGGTGGAAGGAAGTGGCCTCCGGCAAGGCCGGCATCTGGCACGGCGGCACATGGCACTATGCTCGCTACGTGAACCAGGAAGGCCTGAAGGACTTCTTTGGCAACGTCGTATTCACGCTGATCCCGGCCGGTGACGGCGGCAAGGCAAACACGCTGACGCATCCGCTCGTCTACCTCCTGACCTCCGGTCACGACAAGGATTCGACCGACGTTGCCGCCCAGTTGATCAAGATCGCTTCAGAGCCGCGGATCAATGTGCTGCATGCGGTCAAGTCTGCGCACCTCGGTATTTCGAAAGCCGAAACCGAGATAGAGCTCTACTCCTCCGATCGCTGGACGCGCGAAGCCACCGAGCGTCTGCTGCCCTACGCCAACGCGATGCCCAACAACGCCGATTTTGGCACTTACTGGAACATCATGTGGAAGGGCCTCGAAGCATCCTGGACGGGCGCCAAGACCCCAGATGCCGCCGTCAACGACGTCGAGAGCGAGCTGAAGAGCACGCTCGGCGACAAGATCGTCATCCGCTAAGCACCCAGGCAACTTCCGGGCGGGCCAGTCCGCCCGGATACTTTGCGGAGACTTTCGATGAGAACGTCCAGAACGCTCGGACTGGTGATGATTGCGCCTGCAGCGGTGATGATCGTGCTGTTTTTCCTGATGCCGGTCGTCCTGACTGCCGTCTTCTCCTTCACGAACATGACGACGGCCACGGGCATTTCGGGCGGCGCCTTTCAGATCGCGCCGAATACGCTTGATGCGCTTAGGCGCGAAATGCCGGATGTCGCGCAACAACTGACAGAGCCGCGCTACGCGATCGACGAGGAAGGCATCAAGAGCGTTGAAGGCCTCGGACTTGATCCCGGCATACCCCGGGAACTGCGCGAGAAGCATCTCGGCGAGGTCTTCCAATCCCGGCGCGACGCTGAGCGCATGATTAAGGATCTCCAGGACCGGCCCTCGACAAGAGACGTCAAGCAGATTTCCGAACAGTTCAACCGCTCCGCGGCCAACCTGCGTTTTGCGAGCAAGGACGATCTGTTCGCCTCTCTCGACAAGTTCGGCTTCAAGCTGACGGCGGAGCAGAAGGAGGGCCTGGCAAAGGCAACCTATACCGGCTGGAACTGGACGACGGAGAACTTCTCGCGCATCGCCTCTTCTCCGGATATGGCGCAGATACTCCTCAACACGCTTCTCTACGTCGCCCTTGTGCTCGTGTTGTTCAACACGACCTACGCGATGGCGCTCGCGATCTGGACGCACTACATGCCGGACATGCCGGCGACGATCTTCCGGTCAATCTGGCTCTTGCCCCGCATCACGCCTGTCGTCATCTACGTACTGATGTGGAAGTGGCTGGCATGGGACACCGGCTTCATTTCGGTGTTGATGGGCAAGTTCGGCTTCCCGCCGAGGAACTATCTTCTCGATAGCGCCTACCACGCCTGGTTCTTCGTGGTGCTGATCAATGGCTTCATCGGCGCCTCCATGGGCATGCTCGTCTTTTCGTCCGCGTTGCGGGGGATTCCCAAGAGCCAGTTCTTTGCAAGCGAGGTGGATGGTGCCAGCCGCTGGCAACAAATCCGCTACATCATCCTGCCGCAGATGCGCTGGCCCATCCTCTTCGTCACCTGCTACCAGACGCTGTCGCTGCTCGCCTCCTTCAACGAAATCCTGCTTTCGACGCGCGGCGGACCGGGCAAGGCGACCGAAGTCTGGTCGCTTGCCGCCTATCACACAGCACTCAACAACTACGCCGGCAACCTGGAATACGGGCTTGGCGCAGCAATGGCGCTGGTCCTCGTGGTCATCGGCATCATTCTGTCGCTCGCCTATCTGCGCGTCTTCAACTACGCCACGCTGGTTGCGCGGCCGCTCATCGAGGACTGATCCATGGCGGAAAAATCGCCACCCTCTGCAAACTACCGCACCTGGCCTGTTATCGTGGCGCTGGCGATCGTCAGTCTGCCGCTGGTGCTGATGTATGCCTATCTCTTCATCGACACGATCACCGACAAGCAGCCTGCGTCGCTGATTCCGGATTCGATCACATTTCGACACTGGTCGTTCCTCTGGCAGACGCCGCCCGCCAGGCCCAACATCTGGTTGGTGACGCTGAACACGCTGATTTTTACGGCAAACACCACCGCCGTCGTGCTGCTTGTCTCGTCGATGGCGGGCTACGTGCTCTCGCGGCTGAACGTCCCCGCCCGCGGTTTCTTCCTCGCCGGTGTCATGGTATTGCACGCCTTCCCGTCGGTGACGCTCATCATTGCGATCTTCATCGTGCTGCAGATGGTCGGGCTCTACAATTCTCTCATCGGCGTCATCCTGGTAAAGGCAGCCATCGATCTGCCGCTCGGCATTTGGCTGATGAAGGGCTTCTACGACGCTGTCCCCTGGGAGATCGAAATGGCCGGTGTCGTCGACGGTGCTTCGCGGTTCCGTGTATGGCGCAGTCTAGTGCTTCCACAGGTGCGTCCGGCGATCATGGCGCTAGCGCTCTTTTCGTTCCTGTCGAGCTGGGGCGAGTTCATCCTGCCGCAGGTGCTTGCCCCAGGTAGCCAGGTCCAGGTGCTGTCGGTCTATCTTTCGGGGCTAATCGCCGACGACAACAATTTCAACTTCGGCACTTTCAAAGCAGTCGGCGTGTTTTACGTGATCCCGGTCCTGCTGCTCTACGGATTCTTCCACAAATATCTCATGAACATCTATGGCGGCGGGAACAAAGGCTGATGCGTATCCTCCTCGACAACTTCTCGAAAAGCTTCGGCTCCACAAAGGTGATCGAGAACATGAATCTCGAAGTGGCGCATGGCGAGATGCTGGCGCTGCTCGGCCCTTCGGGCTGCGGCAAATCGACGACGCTTTTCGCGGTGTGCGGCATCCATCGCCCGACCGGGGGCCGCATTCTTTTCGGCGACCGCGACGTGACCGATCTTCCGAGCCAGGCGCGCAATGTCGGCGTGGTTTTCCAGTCCTACGCACTCTACCCGCACATGACGGTGGCCGAAAACATCGGCTTTCCGTTGAAGGTCAAGGGAACGGCCTCCGCTGATATCCGAAAGGAAGTGGACAGCATCGCTGGCCTCGTACAAATCGGCAATCTGATGGGCCGCCGCCCTTCCGAGCTTTCCGGCGGCCAGCAGCAGCGCGTGGCGCTCGCCCGCGCGCTCATCCGCAAGCCCGACGTCCTGCTTCTCGATGAGCCACTCGCTAACCTCGACGCGAAGCTCCGGCTGGAGATGCGCTCGGAAATCCGCCGCATCCAACGCGAGACAGGGATCACGGCGATCCTGGTGACACACGACCAAGTCGAAGCGATGAGCATGTGCGACCGGATCGCTATCATGAAAGAAGGCGAGATCGTCCAGATAGCAACACCGGCCGAGATGTATAACGATCCGCGCACTGCCTTCGTCGCCGGTTTCCTCGGCAACCCCCCAATCACATTCCTACACGGGGTGGCGTCTAACGGCGCCTTCTCTGTTCCCGGCAGCCAGATCGAAGTTCCGTTGCCGGCCTCGGTAAACGCCGGCGAAGGTACAACGCTGATGCTCGGCGTGCGGCCGGAACACTATAGTCCGACGGGCGACGTTCATGTGACCGGAACCATAAACTTTGCCGAAACCCAGGGCCGCGAAAATCTCTATGACGTGCGGCTGGTAGGTGGCCCGCTGTTGCGGTCTATCCAGCCGGTGCGCCAAGACATCGCGGTCGGCGACGAGGTGACGTGGGCTATCGATAGTCGCAACGTGCTGGTCTTCGATGAAAGCGGAAGGAGGCTCTGATGCGGCGCGATTTCTCGATCTTCTTCGAGCGCTACCACTGGCCGACAGACAAGGGCCAGATCCCCTTCTGCATCGGACACCGCGGCGCGAGCGGGCATGTCCGCGAGAACACGCTTGCCGCCTTCCGCCTTGCGGCCGAGCTTGGAGCCGAGATGTGGGAACTCGATACCCAGATCACGAAAGATGGCGTTGTCGTCGTCTCTCATGACGACCACCTCGAGCGCGTCTTCGGTGTGAACCGCCTGATCTCGGAAATAACCGCGGCGGAACTTGCGGCATTGGACGTGGAGGTGCCGACCTTCGAAGCTGTCGCAGCTCTCGCGCGTGAGACCGGAACAGGTCTCTATATCGAGCTGAAGGCGCCGGGAAGTGGTCTACGCTGCTGGCATCATCTTAGGGAACACGATCAGCGTTTCGCCTGCATCGGTTCATTCGACACAGCACAAGTCCGCGAGCTTCGCGAGGCGGGCTGCGAGTATCCGCTCTCGGTTCTTGTCCGCCTCGGCGACGATCCGCATGCCAAGGGTGACGAGGCGCGTGCGGATATCTTGCATCTCTGCTGGGAACGCGCCAACGATCAGCCGCAGGATCTCGTCACCCCGGCGCTGACAGACCGTGCGTTTGCCGAAGGCCGCGAAATCGTCCTTTGGCACGAGGAAAGGCGGTTGGTCCTGGATGATATAATGAAGCTGCCAGTTCTCGGTATCTGCACAGATTTGCCGGACTTGATGCGAACGGTGGAGAGTTCGGAAAGATCCAGTGTCAAACAAGGATAAGCCACAGCGCAGAGCGACCTCCTTCGACGTGGCGCGCGTGGCAGGCGTTTCACGCGCGGCGGTTTCGCGCGCTTTCACTCCTGATGCAAGTGTTTCACCGAAGACGCGCGAAAAGATCTACCAGGCGGCCAAGGAGCTTGGCTACCGTGTCAATTATGTGGCGCGCAGCTTGACGAACCAACGTTCCGATCTCGTAGGCCTCGTCGTTGCCGGCCTAGACAATCCATTTCGAAGTCTCCAGATCGAATATTTGGCGCGGGCGCTGCTTTTACGCAACTTTCGGCCGATCCTGTTGCCGACGTCAAAGGAAGCGGACACTTCAGCCGTGATCGGCCAGCTTCTTCACTACCCAGTTTCGGGGGTTATTGTGACGTCGGACGCCCCTCCGACGGAAATCTGCGAACAGTGCGCCGCAGAGGGCGTGCCAATCGTCTTGATCAATAAGGGCGACGATATTCCCTTCGTCGACCGTATCATTTCCGATGACCGCACCGCAGGCCATCTGGCCGCCGACCACCTGATCGACATTGGTTGTAAGAGATTGGCAGTCATGGCGGCTTCGAGCGTGTCCTACACGGCCCGCCGGCGCAGCGATGTGTTTCTTTCACGCAGCCGTCAACGAGGTGTCGAAGCGCAGCTCATTACAGTTCGAGTGAATGACTATCGATGCGGCTTCGAGTCGGCTCCCGAGCTCGGCGCCTTGTCGGCGGACGGGGTCTTCTGCGTGAATGACTACATGGCCTGTGGTGTGATCGACAGGCTAGCGGCAAATCGCGGCAGCCCTGATGTGCCTCCTATTCGCATTGTCGGCCATGATGATATTCCGCAGGCGCAATGGGATGCCTATGGACTGACGACGATCCTGCAGCCCTGCGACCTGCAGGCAGAGCAGACAGTCGAAATGCTGGTCAGCCGGATGGCGAATTCCGATATGACGGCGCGTGTCGAGTTCACTCCCGTCGAGTTGATTAAAAGAAAGACTTCCTGATGAGCTCTAAGTTCGATCCAGTTACGCTTGAAGCCCGCGGTGCCGCCGCGATAGAAATCGCTCGTCGCGTGGGTCGTGAGGCTGCCCGTTTTCGCGCAGAAATGGGGCCGCGATTGAATGTGGAGAACAAAGGTCTCCAGGATTTTGTAACGATTGCGGATCGCAATGCCGAGCAGACGATCTACAAGGAACTGCTTTCGCTGTTTCCGCACGATACGTTCGTCGGAGAAGAAACTGGCGGGAAAGCTGGCGCGGCCGGAGCCTGGATAGTCGACCCTATCGACGGCACCACCAACTATATCCGCGGATTCAGTCATTGGGGCGTCTCGATCGCCTTCTGTTTCGAAGGCCGGGTGGAGCTAGGTGTCGTGTATGACGCCGCCAAGGACTCGGTCGTATCGGCAATCCGTGGCAGGGGCGCATTTCGTGAAGGCGTCTCATTGCAGGCCGCTGCGACCGTCGATCCAACCAATGCGATCTGTGTCCTCGGGCACTCTCGCAAGACAAGCTTCGACGAGCATCTCGTCCTTCTAAACCGTCTGCACGAACGAGGCATGGACTATCGCCGCATGGGCGCCGCCGCAATCGACCTCGTGCGCGTCGCCGAGGGAGCGTCAGACCTCTTTTACGAACGGCATCTGAACGCTTGGGACATGCTGGCCGGCGCTCTGATCGCCTCAGAGGCGGGAGCGATTGTGGCCATGCCGAAGTTAACACAGCTTTTGTCGGAAGGCGGACCTGTCGTGGCTTACTCTCCGGGGCTTGCCCCGGAGTTCGACTTCATTCTTGAGATCGGGGGCCTGAAATCAGTTTAGGGCTGACTGGTTCGTTCCGTGAATGCGCGCACGGTTGCTATGGCTTCGTCTGTTGCCACCCCGGCCTGAGCGCCATCGGAACTGAAAATTCCGCCACCCCTCGTCAGTGAACGTCGTCCGGTTCGGCAATGGTGAAGGTCCTGGTGTCTACGAGACGACATTCTGGCGTTCAAGGACCAGCCCTTCTATCGGGCAGATCTCTGCCGCTCCTTCATTCACCGTGGGATCATCGAAACCCCGTTCACGCACGACATTGTCTTCACGAGAAATCGAGGTGACTGCAGTCGGAATCTGCGCGTAAGAATACGGCTGCCTAAAACCCTCACGTGATGAAAAGGAATTGGTCATGCTCACTCCCAGAGCTTCCTTCGCCGTTTGTTTCGCCCTCACCACCGCACTGGCCACGACCGCATCAGCGCAGATGCCTCCGCAGCAGCCAGATGCAAAAGCGTTCAAACTCGGCTCATTCGACATTGTGGCCTTGCATGACGCTCAGTTTGTTAGACCGAACGACAGCAAGATATTCGGCGTTGGCCACAGCCCTGAAGAAGTCGGAGAAGTGTTGAAGGCGGCTGGTGCGCCCACGGATACTGTGACGCTCAGCGTCGACGCGCTGTTGGTCAAGGGGCCGAAGCGGCTGATCCTCATCGACACCGGCGTGGGCGGTGCGCTTCAACAGTCTCTCGCTCAGGCTGGCTACAAGCCGGAGGACGTCACGGACGTGCTGATCACGCATTCGCATCCCGATCACATCGGCGGCCTCGTCAAGGACGGCAAGCTTGCCTTTCCCAAGGCCGCCATCCGCATGTCGTCGGCCGAGTGGGCGTTCGCCAAGAAGAACGGCCAGCTCGAAGATATCGTCAAGACAATCGACGGCCATGTGAAGACCTTCAAGCCGGGCGCCAATGTCGCCTCCGGCATTACCTCGGTCGGATTGAAAGGGCATACGCCGGGCCATGTCGGCTTTCAGATCGTATCCGGCAAAGAGAAGCTGTTCGACATCGGCGACACCGTCCACAGCTCGATCATTTCGCTTGCCAAACCGGAATGGCCGGTCAGCTTTGACAACGACGTGGCCGACGGCGAAAGGAACCGAATCGATACGTTGAAGAAGCTCGCGCAAACAAACGAGCTCATCTTCGCCCCACACTTTCCGTTCCCAGGCGTCGGCCATATCCAGTCGGACGGCGACCGCTTCAAATGGGAGCCGACCCTGACCTCGGGGCAATGACAAGCACCGGGCGCGGCGCGCTTGCCGTCGCCGCGTCCTCTACCACGTGGATCAAAGGAATCCCTTTGCGGCCATTTGTGCCCTCGCCTCGTCGCTCTCCGGCCAAACGCCGAGGCGTTGAGGACAGTCGTCGATTTCGTGAACTGTACGTCCCGGTATTCCAAGAGCTCGACATGGTGTCCCCACGGATCGAGAAAGTTGAATCGAGGCTCCCGATTGCGGGACATGTCGCGGATGGACGTTTTGAACGCGCGCAAGAAAGCGCACTTCGAGGCGCTGTCGACTCGGTTGGAGTCCGAGGGACGCGGGACTCATTTCGGGTTCAGGCTTGACTGCCTCCACCAGATCTTCGTCGCTCCGGCCTCGAATAACGGATCCGACCAACGCCGTCTTATCCTTGTACAAGCTGGAATCCGATCTGCAGCAGGCGATGACCACACCGAATGCGCTGATCTTCCACGAGAACGAACAGGTGATCATGCTTGTCTCCGCGTCCACCACCGCAGCGCTCGAACGCAATCTCAACGTGATCGCGAACGTGGCGACCGGGCTGTCGATCTCCATTGGAGCGAGTGAGATCTATGACGCAAACGAGCATCATTTCAATTCGCGGGACCTCGCCTCGCAGGCCGCCGAAGGGCTTTCACCCCGTGGCCGTGCAGGACATCTCCGATACCGCGAAATGGGACTGGAGCTACTTCTGAAAGGACAGGCACGGCAGGACGACCTTGCCTTCGTCCACAACATCCTAGGAGCCCTCGTTCAGGACCCGAGGCATCGCGTCCTTCGTGAAACCCTTTTGCGTTACGTTCAGGAGGGAAAGTCGGTAACGCGTAGCGCTCAGGCTTTGGGCATTCACCCGAACACCCTCTATCAACGCCTTCAGCGTATCGAAGCGGTCACGGGCCGCAGCATCGCCGATGTGAGCGACGTCACGCTACTCAGTCTCGCATGCAAATCCACGCCGAATATTTAGGGGAAACGACGTCTCCCGAGAGCGCATAGTGCCCAGGTGCGGCAAAAGGCGACGTGGTTTGAAACGCCCTCGGGCTCAGGCGACGTGGTCGCCCGTCTTCAATCCCGCGAGAAAGGGAGGCTGTCGATCCTCGAGACTGGCAGGGTCCGACCTATCTGCAACGGGCGTTACAAGTCGATGCCCCTGATATGTGTCGAACTCGTTCCCGGTCGCAGTGTGTGTCATGGTTCGACTGACTTGCATGGAATTTTCCTCCGTTTGCATCGAGGCCCTAACCAAGCCGATGCTTCGATGCTCCATCAGGCGTTTGTTTTTGTCGCTCCGGGAAGGCTCCACCCGACATCCGAAGGGGGACTATGCACCCGGCTTCGGTCCCTTCGGCTGATTCCGCCCCTTCACCAAGCGGGTGACTTTCGGTATAGCCGCCTGAACCGAATGTAGAACCTCAGCGATGCGCAATCCTCCGGAACACCAAAATCCTCTTCAGGGAATGGCCCTGATGGTGGGCGCGATGCTCGTGCTGCCGGCGATGGACGCAATCGCCAAATACATGGCGACCTTCGAGGCAATGTCGCCCGGCCAGGTGACATTCTACCGGTTCTTTTTCCAGCTCGTCTGCACGCTGCCGTTCCTGTTCTTGATCTTCGGCCGTAAGGCGCTGCATGCAAAGCGGCCCTGGATGAATCTTTTGCGCGGGGTCCTCCACGGAGCAGCCAGTCTCCTCTTCTTCGTTGCCGTGAAATACATGCCTCTCGCGGACGTCTTCGCGATCTATTTCGTCGAGCCGCTCATGCTCACCGCGCTGTCGGCGATCTTCCTCGGCGACAAGGTCGGCTGGCGTCGGTGGATGGCGATCGCCGTCGGTTTCGGTGGCGCAATGATCGTCATCCAGCCGAGCTACGAGATTTTTGGCCTGAAAGCGCTCCTGCCCGTTTTCTGTGCCTTCCTCTACTCGCTTTATCTTTTTCTGAATCGGGCGATCGGCGATGCCGATTCACCGCTGACAATGCAGACGATGGCAGGCATCGGCGGCACCGCCTTCATGGCCGCCGCATTGACCGTGGGCAATGGGCTCGGCGTCGGCGATTTCCATCCCTCCTTGCCTTCCTCTGCGTTGGCGCTTGCTTTGCTGCTGATCCTTGGGACGATTTCGGGCTATGCTCATATGGTCATCGTACGAGCTTTCCGGCTGGCACCGCTGTCGCTGCTCGCACCCTTCCAGTATTTCGAAATCATTTCCGCAACGGTGCTCGGCTACGCGCTCTTCGGCGATTTTCCGAACTTTTCGAAGTGGATCGGTATCCTGATCATCGTCGCTTCCGGTCTCTTCATCATCTGGCGGGAGCGCGTGCAGGCGCGATCATTAAAAACGTCGTGACTGATTGAGCGCGCCGTTAACACTGCTTCTTGAGGGATCATCAATTCGCTCGCGGTAGAAGGCCCTTCGGCCTCATGATGAGGTTTGGAGACAAAAGATGAGCGAATTCCGTCTTGCTTTTCCGGCATGTGTGATTGCCGGGAAGCATCGGCTGACGGCCGAAGACATAAGTCTGCTGCGCAAGCACACCTTCCCGGAAGGCATCCGGACCGCGCACGACGTGGTCGCCATGCTGGCCCTGAATAATTCCTGCCCCGAAAAATGCCCGGAGTGGAACGCCTTCTTTGTGGAGCAGCTCGCCGGTTTCATTGTCAACCACACCTACCCTCAAGGGTCTCTCGATGAGATCAATGTGACCTGGCTCATGCGCATGGTCGCAACCGACGGCGTGGTCAATTCGGCGATCGAGCTCGAATTGGTTCTGCACGCAATGGAGATCTCGGCCAACGTGCCGGATGAGCTGCGCGCCTTCGCGCTCGACCAGTTGCGTCTTGCCCTGGTGGAAAACATCGGCGGCTACACGCTATCTCGTGCGATCGATCGAAAGGGCATCACCCGCCAGGACATCGACTACGTGATGCGGGTTCTGCGGAGCGTAAGCGATGCCGGCGTCATCAAGGCACCGCCCCTCACCTGGAGCGTCCTGATGCAGATCGCAGAGGAGACGCTGCCCGTCGGTAATCACCCGCGTTGGGCCGACATTCTCTCGGCGCTACAACTCGTTGACTATGCCGAGCCCCCACGCCGCAGCCGCTGGCTCAGGATCGTGGATGATAGCTTCGGAAACGAAACCGCGGTCGCCTGACACCCGCCGATATTTTTTCGGCTGATTGTGCGTTCCGGTGTTTATGCGTAAAACTCCGGAACGCATGTTTTGGGTGGAGTCTCCATGTTCAAGAAAATTCTGATCGCGAATCGCGGCGAGATCGCTTGCCGCGTTATCAAGACCGCGCGCCGCATGGGAATTGCGACGGTCGCGGTCTATTCGGATGCGGATCGGGATGCACTCCACGTGGAAATGGCTGATGAGGCCGTTCATATCGGTCCTGCGACGGCCGCCGAAAGCTATCTCGTGGCGGATAAGATCATCGCTGCCTGCAAGCAGACGGGTGCGGAAGCCGTCCATCCCGGCTACGGCTTTCTGTCCGAACGGGCATCGTTTTGCGAGGCACTCGAGAAGGAAGGCATTGTCTTCATCGGTCCAAAGCCGAAGGCCATCATGGCGATGGGCGACAAGATCGAGTCGAAGAAGTTTGCCAACGCCGCCGAGGTCTCCACCGTCCCTGGCTACCTCGGCGTGATCGAGGACGCATCGCACGCGGAAAAGATCGCAGCCGAGATCGGTTATCCCGTCATGATCAAGGCGTCGGCCGGCGGCGGCGGCAAGGGCATGCGCATTGCCTGGAACGAGGCGGAAGTACGCGACGGTTTCGATCGGGCTCGTTCGGAGGCGAAGAGCTCGTTCGGCGACGACCGCGTCTTCATCGAGAAATATGTTGTCGAGCCCCGTCACATCGAGATCCAGGTACTCGCGGACGCACATGGCAATGTGGTCTATCTCGGTGAGCGTGAGTGCTCGATCCAGCGCCGCAACCAGAAAGTTGCCGAAGAGGCACCCTCGCCCTTCCTCGATACTAAGACCCGCACGGCGATGGGTGAGCAATCCGTCGCACTCGCCCGCGCTGTGGAATACCAAAGCGCCGGCACCGTGGAGTTCATCGTCGATCGTGACCGCAATTTCTATTTTCTGGAAATGAACACCCGCCTGCAGGTCGAGCATCCAGTCACCGAACTGGTCACCGGTATCGATCTGGTCGAGCAAATGATCCGCGTTGCTGCCGGTGAGAGGCTTCCGTTTGCGCAAAGCGACATAAAGCTGAACGGCTGGGCCGTCGAGAGCCGTTTGTACGCCGAGGATCCCTACCGCAATTTCCTGCCGTCTATCGGGCGCCTGACGCGATACCGGCCGCCCGCTGAAGGCAAATCCGCGAGCGCCATTGTGCGCAATGACACCGGCGTCTTCGAGGGTGCCGAGATTTCGATGTATTACGATCCGATGATCGCAAAGCTCTGCACCTGGGCGCCGACGCGCCTGGAGGCGATCGAAGCGATGGGCGAGGCACTCGACGGCTTCGTTGTCGATGGAATCGAACACAACGTCCCCTTCCTTGCTGCACTGATGAAGCATCCTCGCTGGCGCGAAGGGCGTCTGTCGACCGGTTTCATCGCCGAAGAGTATCCGGACGGCTTTGCCCCGGTGGCGCCGAATGCGGGTCAGGAGGCCCTTCTGGCGGCAGTCGCTCTTTCAGCGTCTCTCATTGAAGCCAACCGCAGGGAGCGTTTCGCCGACAGGTTGCGCCCCCCGTCCGGCGCGAGCCGGGAGGAATGGACCGTCAGGCTCGGTGACAGCTACGTGGATGCACGTTTGGTGGACGGGCTCGTGACGATCCCGTTCGACATGGACATCGAGATCGGCGGCAAGACTTTTAACGTCGTCACCGACTGGAGACCTGGCGACGCCGTGTGGCGCGGCAATGTCGCGGGCCAGAGCGTGGTTGCGCAAATCCGCCCTATTCTCAACGGTCTTCGGCTGGACTGGCAAGGAATATCCCTGAAAGCCAAGGTGCTGACGCAGCGTCATGCCGAGCTCGAGAGATTGATGCCGGTCAAGCTTCCACCGGATACGTCGAAGCTGCTGCTCTGCCCGATGCCCGGTCTCGTCGTTTCCATCGCCGTAGTCGAGGGGCAGGAAGTCAAAGCCGGTGAAACGCTTGCCGTCGTCGAGGCCATGAAAATGGAGAATGTTCTCCGCGCCGAACGCGATCTCGTCGTCAGCAAAATAAACGCCAAGCCGGGAGAGAGCCTAGCTGTCGATGCCGTGATACTCGAGTTTGCCTGACGAACGCCGATGCTGCTAACAGTCGCGGCGGTTAGGTTTTGTTAACCGCTGATTGCCTATCGTTGCGCCTCCCCGGTCGGATTCTGGATGGAGGTAGCAAATGACGGCGCTGCAATCGGCGGTCCTCTTGCTGATCATAAATCTTGGCCTTCTCTGGCTTTTGATGCGCGCTCCGCTGGGGCGTAGAACCATCTGCCTTCGCCGGATCTATCGATGCTCCCCCGATATACTCTGGAAGGCGATGAATCCCGCCGGTCCCGATGCATCCTGGCACCACTCTGTCGTCAGCAGTCGCGCGCTCGCCAATCGCCGGGGCATTGTGGAGCAAACCTACCGGCATCTCGACAAGACCGGCGCGCCGTCACGCAGACTTCTCGCACTTGAACCGCTGCCATACGTCGCGAAGAACGCCCACGGGTTCCAGTCTCGCATCATTGATGACAGCACGCTGGACCCCGCGTTCTGGAATGACTACCGCGAGCGGCGCATCATTCGACCGACATCAGATGGTGCCTTGCTGGAGGTGGAGCAGACTGACCGCTATCGCGGACTGGCTTTCCTCATGTTTCGCTATTTTTTCCTGCGCCGTGAATTGCAGGCGCTGGACGGATGGTTGAAGACGGGCGAATCCCTGCCGCAGGGTTACTTCGAGCGACCGCTGGTCCAGGGCGGTCTTGCGGTTTTGTCGACTCTGCTGCTCTGGCCGTTCTTCGGGCTCAATGCGAGTGGCCTTATGCTCTCGACTTTCCTGACGCTCGTCATAGCGCTGCACGAGCTGGGCCATATGGCCGCTTACCGCATGTTCGGCCATGCATCGGTCAGAATGATCTTTGTGCCGCTGCTTGGCGGCATTGCCGTCGGCGGCAGGCCGTACCGTTCGTTGTTCGAAGTGGCAACCTGTGCGCTGATGGGCGCGGGAATGTCGGCCTTTCTGGTCCCCATCCTTGCGGTCGCCACGCAGCTTTCGGACGTGAGCCTACTGCCTTCGGCGTCACGGGCGCCTCTGCTCGTTTTCATGTTGATTCTCGGTGCTTTCAACCTGCTGAATTTACTGCCGATGCATCGCTTCGATGGAGGCCAGGTCCTCCGGCAGATTTTTCGCACGCCAAGGTCGCAGATAGCCGCCAGCTTCGTGGTAACGCTCTGCATTCTCGGCATCGGATTCCAAATCGGTTTGCCCGCGAAAATGCTGACGATGGGCTTGCTCGTCTTCACGCTTGTCAGTCTCGTCAGCGGCGGCTCAGTCAAGCCGCGCCAGACGCTCGACGAGATGAAGGATGGCGAGCGCATGCTCGTTGCCTTCGGTCTCTATGCGGCTATTGCGATACATGGCTATGCCATTATTTTCGCAACCGAAAAGCTCTTCTGACGCAAGCCGCGCAGTGGCTGGCGCAATCAGCGTATTCGAGGCTGAAACTCAAGCATCCGGACAGTTTTTCCTTGAGCCGGCAGCGCCGTGCGTGCAAAGGTCCGCGCAATCAAATCAGCAGGAGACACCTGACATGGACGTTCGCGCCGCCGTTGCCGTACAAGCTGGCAAACCGCTCGAAGTGATGACCGTGCAGCTGGAGGGACCGCGGGCCGGCGAAGTGCTGGTCGAGGTCAAGGCGACCGGCATCTGCCACACCGACGACTTCACGTTGTCGGGCGCCGATCCGGAAGGTCTGTTTCCGGCGATCCTCGGCCATGAGGGCGCCGGCATCGTCGTCGATGTCGGTCCCGGCGTCACGTCGGTGAAGAAGGGCGACCATGTCATTCCGCTCTATACGCCGGAATGCCGCGAATGCCCGTCCTGCCTGTCGCGCAAGACCAATCTGTGCACCGCGATCCGCGCCACCCAGGGCCAGGGCCTGATGCCGGATGGCACCTCGCGCTTCTCGATCGGCAAGGACAAGATCCATCACTACATGGGCTGCTCGACCTTCGCCAACTACACGGTGCTGCCGGAGATTGCCGTTGCCAAGGTCAATCCCGACGCCCCCTTCGACAAGATCTGCTACATCGGCTGCGGCGTGACGACCGGCATCGGCGCGGTGATCAACACCGCCAAGGTCGAGATCGGCGCGACCGCCATCGTCTTCGGCCTCGGCGGCATCGGCCTCAACGTCATCCAGGGACTTCGCCTTGCCGGTGCCGACATGATCATCGGCGTCGATCTCAACAACGACAAGAAGGAATGGGGCGAGCGCTTCGGCATGACGCATTTCGTCAATCCCAAGGAGGTCGGCGACGACATCGTGCCCTACCTCGTCAACATGACAAAGCGCGGTGCCGACCAGATCGGCGGCGCCGACTACACCTTCGACTGCACCGGCAACACCAAGGTCATGCGCCAGGCGCTGGAAGCCAGCCACCGCGGCTGGGGCAAGTCGGTCGTCATCGGCGTTGCCGGCGCTGGCCAGGAGATCTCCACCCGGCCGTTCCAGCTGGTCACCGGCCGCAGCTGGATGGGCACGGCCTTCGGTGGCGCCCGCGGCCGCACCGACGTGCCCAAGATCGTCGATTGGTACATGCAGGGCAAGATCGAGATCGATCCGATGATCACCCACACGATGCCGCTCGAAGACATCAACAAGGGCTTCGAGCTCATGCATTCCGGCGAAAGCATCCGAAGCGTGGTACTTTATTGAGGACAAGACGACGGAATGCGGCGCGACTTTGAAATGGCCTGCGGCTTTTTCGCAAATTGATCCTGATTTGGGAGCCGTGGGCAGCTAAGGAGGAGGAGCTGAACATGCCAAGTCAAGTATCGATACACCCCGCCCTCGACGGCGGCGTGAAGAAAGGCCAGGAAAATTTCGATGGCGGCACACTGGTCTGCGCTTGCACCGACCGTGCCGTGAAGGTCGCGATCAAGGGCACCATCGCCCATAATCACGCCTGCGGTTGCACCAAATGCTGGAAGCCGAAGGGAGCGGCTTTTTCAGTCGTCGCGGTGACCCCGCATGAAAGCGTCACCGTGCTTGAAAATGGCGACAAGCTGCACGTCGTCGATCCGGATGCGCTTATTCAGCGCCACGCCTGCAAGGCTTGCGGCGTCCACATGTACGGACCGGTGGAGCGCGAACATGCGTTCAAAGGGCTCGACTTCGTCCATCCGGAACGCTTCCAGGAAGGCGGCTGGCCGGAGCCGACATTTGCGGCCTTCGTCTCCTCGATCATCGAGTCGGGCACGCCGCCTTCGGCGATGGCAGGCGTACGCGGCCGCCTGAACGAACTCGGCCTCACGCCCTATGACTGCCTGAACCCGACGCTGATGGATGTCATCGCGACCTGGGTGGCGAAGAAGACAGGCACGCTGAAGGAAGCCTAATGTCTTGAACGAATGGCAGCCGTCGGATTATGAGACCCGAACGAACCGCCGCTACGCGCCCGTCAGGTGCCGCGTAGCGTTTCAGCCAAAGCAGATTGAAATTCATGATTTATGTCGATGCAGACGCCTGCCCGGTGAAACCGGAAATCCTCAAGGTCGCCGAGCGCCACGGCATCGAAGTGACCTTCGTCGCCAATTCCGGTCTGCGCCCCTCGCGCGACCCGATGGTGCACAATGTCATCGTCTCGGCCTCCTTTGATGCCGCCGACAACTGGATTGCCGAGCATGCCGGCGCTGGTGACGTGGTCGTCACCGCCGATGTCCCGCTCGCGGTCCGCTGCGTGGCGACCGGTGCGCTTGTCAGCGGTCCGACGGGACGGGTTTTCGACGACACGAATATCGGAATGGCCAGTGCCATGCGCGATCTCGGCGCTCACTTGAGAGAGACCGGCGAAAGCAAGGGTTACAATGCCGCCTTCAACCCGAAGGATCGCTCCCGGTTCCTCGAAACTTTCGATCGCCTGTGCCGCCGGGCCAAGGCGCTTGCTCCAAGAACGGACGGTAAAGAATGAACATCATTTCACAGACGACCGCGTTTGGCGGCATGCAGGGTGTTTTCACGCACGAATCCGACGCCTGCAAGTGCGATATGACCTTTGCAGTCTTTGTTCCGCCGGAGGCGATCAAGGAGCCCTGCCCGGTTGTCTGGTACCTCTCTGGCTTAACCTGCACGCATGCCAACGTTATGGAAAAGGGCGAGTATCGGCGCATGGCCGCCGAACTCGGTCTGATTATCGTCTGCCCGGACACAAGCCCGCGCGGCAACGATGTCCCAGATGAGCTCACCAATTGGCAAATGGGCAAGGGCGCCGGCTTCTACCTCGACGCGACCGAGGAGCCCTGGTCCGAAAACTACCAGATGTACACCTACATCACCGAAGAGCTTCCAGCGCATGTCAGCCAACACTTCCGCATGGACATGAGCCGCCAAGGCATCTTCGGCCACTCGATGGGCGGCCATGGCGCCATGACCATTGCGCTCAAGAATCCGGACCGTTTCAAGAGCTGCTCGGCTTTCGCACCGATCGCGGAGCCATCCACCGCCGATTGGTCGGCTCCGGCGTTCGAAAAATACCTTGGCCCAGACCCGGCGGCCTGGCGTAAATACGATGCTTGCGCCTTGGTAGCAGACGGCGCACGTTTTCCCGAGTTCCTGATCGACCAGGGGAAGGCCGATGGTTTCCTGGAGAATGGCTTGCGCCCATGGCTCTTCGAAGAAGCCGTCAAGGACACCGATATCAAGGTCACCCTGCGCATGCATGAGCGCTATGACCATTCCTATTACTTCATCTCGACGTTCATGGACGACCATCTGAAGTGGCATGCGAAACGGCTTGCCTGAAGGGTGCGCAAGAAACGGGTGGTAGCGGCGCCATGTGGTTTCCTACCTGAATTGAACCGTTTTCCCAAGTCAGCGGCGCCCTCTGTGGAGCTCGCTGCATCGGGGACGTCTTCGCTCGGGATGGAGATAACGATGGCTTGGTTTCTGCTTTTTCTCGCGGGCCTTTTCGAGTGCGGCTGGGCAATCGGCCTAAAGTACACCGATGGATTCACGCGCCCGCTACCCACGACGTTGACCGTCATTTCGATGGTTGTCAGCGTCGTGCTGCTGGGCATCGCCGTGAAGACGCTGCCAATCGGGACGGCTTATGCTGTTTGGACCGGTATCGGTAGTGTTGGCACCGTGTTGCTCGGCATTTGGCTGCTCGGCGATGCTGCCACCGCCTCGCGTCTGCTCTGCATTTCACTGATTGTCGCCGGGATTGCCGGTTTGAAGGCCACGGCATGAGCCGCAGCCGTGGCCGGTAAAGCCGGCCACGGCGTTTATCGCTGTTAGGCGGTGGCCTTGCGCTGGTCGACCGATAGAGCACCGGGTCCGGCGAAGAAGATGAACAGGAAGACGAAGCAGAACAGAATCGCTGCTTCGCCACCGTTCAGTGCTGGCCAGAAGGCTTTCGACCCGTGCGCCATGAAGTAGGCCACGGCCATCTGTCCCGACAGAATGAAGGCGACCGGTCGCGTGAACAGGCCGATCAGGACGAGAAGGCCGCCGACGACTTCGATTAGAGCGGCGACCAGCAGCAATGGCGGCAGCGGCCCCTCCATTTGTGCGGCCGGGAACGCGAAAAGCTTCATTGTTCCGTGTTCGATAAACAGCAGCGCTGCAATGACGCGCAGGGCGGCAAGCGCGTAGGGCTGGTATGCGCTCAGTCGTTCCATGGAGACTCTCCTTTTGAGTAAAGACAGCGGAGCGTTAGCTGCTTCGCCAAAAGGAATGAAGACACGGATCGCTGACGGGCGATCACTTCCTGTTGATTTTCCTTAGCTTTCCCCACTTTAGTCTCCTCAAAGCGGAATATTGTCGTGCTTCTTCCAGGGATTGCTCAGGTCTTTATTGCGAAGCATCTTGAGGCCGCGTGCCAGCCGCCTGCGCGTAGAATGCGGCATGATCACTTCGTCCACATAGCCGCGCTCGGCAGCCACGAAAGGTGAAAGGAATCGGTTCTCGTACATTTTCGTGTGCGCGGCGATCTTTTCGGGATCGGCGATGTCCTTCCGGAAAATGATTTCGACGGCCCCCTTCGCGCCCATCACCGCGATTTGAGCCGTCGGCCAGGCATAGTTCAAGTCACCCCTCAGATGCTTGGATGCCATGACATCATAGGCACCGCCGAACGCCTTGCGCGTGATCACCGTCAGCTTCGGCACCGTCGCCTCCGCGTATGCGAACAACAGCTTCGCACCGTGCTTGATCAGCCCGCCATATTCCTGCGCAGTTCCCGGCAGGAAGCCTGGCACATCCACGAACGTCACGATCGGGATGTTGAAGCAGTCGCAAAAGCGGACGAACCGTGCCGCCTTTCGCGATGCATCGCTGTCGAGCACGCCGGCGAGCACCATTGGCTGGTTTGCCACGAAGCCGACTGTCGATCCCTCGACCCGCCCGAACCCGCACACGATGTTTTTGGCGAAGCTCGCCTGGATCTCGAAGAAATCGCCCTCATCCACCGTCTTCAATATCAATTCCTTGATATCGTAGGGCTTGTTTGCGTTCGCAGGCACCAGCGTATCCAGCGATGCATCTGTGTCCGTCACTGACTGGTAACATTCGACTTCCGGCACCGGCGAGGTGTTCGATTGCGGCAGAAGATCAATCAGCCGGCGGACCTGCAACAACGCCTCGACATCATTGTCGTAGGCGCCGTCGGCAATCGAGGATTTGGTCGTATGCACCGATGCGCCGCCGAGCTCTTCCGCGGTGACGGTCTCGTTGGTCACTGTCTTCACCACATCCGGGCCGGTCACGAACATGTAGGACGTGTCGCGGACCATGAAGATGAAATCGGTCATCGCCGGCGAATAGACGTCGCCGCCGGCGCATGGCCCCATGATGACTGAGATCTGCGGAATGACGCCGGAAGCGAGCACATTGCGCTGGAACACCTCGGCGTAGCCGCCAAGCGCAGCAACGCCCTCCTGGATGCGAGCGCCGCCGGCGTCATAGATGCCGATGATCGGCGCCCTGTTTTTGAGCGCCATATCCTGCACCTTCATGATCTTCTCGGCATGCGCCTCGGAGAGCGAGCCGCCGAATACCGTGAAATCCTTGGCAAAAACGAAGACGGTTCGTCCGTTCACCGTTCCCCAGCCGGTGACGACGCCATCGCCGGCAATTCGGGTCTTGTCCATCCCGAAGTCGTTGGACCGATTCTCGACGAACATGTCGAACTCCTCAAAGGAGTCCTCGTCGAGGAAAAGATCAATTCGCTCGCGCGCCGTCAGCTTGCCGCGCTGATGCTGGGCATCGATACGCGCCCTGCCTCCGCCAAGCCTTGCAATACCGCGGCGACGTTCGAGTTCTTCGAGAATTCCCTTCATGGATACCCCTTGCCGCGGATCTCGCGGCCTGTTCAAGCGCGTCCGGCGCGCAGCGAGAAAGCGGAACGAATGCGGGCGGCGATATCCTCGGCAAGGATCTCGTCGGCTGCCGTGGGACTGTTGGAAAAGCTGGTCACTTCGAACGAACTGACAGCGATGACCGATCCATCCTCGACGGAGGCGGCGTCGATGCTGACCTTCGCGACATTCCGGCTCTTGTCGAAGCCCTGGCCCTTTTCGACGTAAAGGATCCGGATCGTCAGCACGACACGCGGATAGACTTCGGTTCGCACCGTGGCGTTGATGGCGGCATTTACGCGATCACCGACGCCGGCAAGGATTGCCGGCGGTATCTTCTGTGGGCTGACAACGACGGCGCTTCGGACGTCATAGAGAGGTCCGGCTTGTTCCTTCGCGAAGATCGAGCAGGACGCCAGGGCGATGCAGATAAGCGCAACCCGAAAAAAGCACGACTTGAGCCAGTTCATCCAGAAAATCCGCGTCCGCCCCCGATAGAGTCGCAGATTTTCGCGATAACCATTCTCAAAGCAATATGTTTCAGCCTTTCATGGCCAAAAAAACGTCAGCGGCTGCATTGAAGTCCTCGAAGCGTTTCTCGCGCCGTTCCTCGGATTCTTCGTCGCTTCCCCAATGCTCGATCGTCCAGTCTTCGTCGAGATGCGCGAGCGACCAAACCTTCTTTGCCGGCAGGACGCCTTCGGCAAAGGCAAGCGCTAGCAGCGCGGAGCCGGTCAACGTCGTGATAGTATGTAGGGCAGCCAGGACAGTCGCATTGTCGTGCCGTCGCAATGCCGCGGAAAACGCAGAACTAGCTTCGCGCGGCTGGTCGCGATGCATGACGCCCTCGATCAGGATAAAGCGCGCGCCGAGAGAATTGCCAGCCCAATCGAGCACTGGATCCCAAAACTCCTTCTGACGCTCGACGAGAGCTTGCGGTGCATCGGCGCGATAGCAGATGAGATCGCTCGAAGAGAAGCGTAGAATGTCTTCGAAGACGGCCTGCTTGTCGGGTGCAACCCCATCGATAGCGGTGTTGACGAGCCGCGTCACGGGCATGGTCGAAGGGTCGATGAGGTCGGCCTGCGCATCCCATTCAAGCACTAAAAGTTCCGCAAGCGGCTTCGTCGCGACGACCAGCAGCTTGCGGGCTGGCGTGCGGATAGCCTTGCCGTCCAGCTCGATGGAAAAGCATTCGTCGAGTTCACCGACTGTGACCGTCTTATAGAAGCGCTTCGGCAATGGCTTCTTCATCTGGATCTGGGCGCGACGGATCGGGTCGGGATGGCTCAATCCCTCTGCTATGTCGTTCAACAGATCACGCATGCTTCACCTCAGGAAAAGTGCTTCAAAACATCGCTCGGGTGGCGAACAATGCTGTCGGCACCCGCACCCATCAAGTCGTCCACACTGGCATAGCCCCACGAGACACCGACCGCCTTGGCGCCTGCGGCTTTCGCCATCTGCATATCGTAGACCGCATCGCCGATCACGATGGCATCGGCGGGACTTGTGCCGGTCTCACTGCAGCACTCCGTTACCATAGCTGGATGTGGCTTCGATGGGCAGTCGTCTGCGGTACGCGAAACGATAAAATGTGGTGCAAAACCGTGTGTTTCGAGAATGTGGACGAGACCGCGACGCGACTTGCCGGTTACCGCACCGATCAGAATGTCATCATTCCGCGCCAACTCATCGATCAGCGGCTTGATGCCACTAAAGAGCGGCACGTCCATTCCAGGTTCGTCACGAACGCCGAGATAGATCGCCTTGTAGTGCACCGTCATTGCGATCGCTTCGTCGTCGACGTGAGGCTTGCCCTGCATCCGCGCAATTGCGATATCCAGCGTCAGTCCGATGATCGACTTCGTCAACGAGACATCAGGCCGGTCATAGCCGAAATGCACGAATGTCCGCGCCATCACCTCATGGATCAGCGCGGCGCTGTCGACCAGCGTCCCGTCGCAATCGAAGAGTGCGAGCCTCATTCGTCGTCTTCCCTTTCCTGGGATGCGAGATCGAGGCCGAGCAGGTTCCAGGTCTGCACCATATGCGGCGGCAAAGGAGCACTGACGCGCAGTCGGCCGCCGGAGGGGTGCGGAATGTCGATCTTGCGCGCATGCAGGTGCAGCCGCTTCTGGATACCGCCCGGGACATCCCAGTTCGGATCCTCGATGAAATACTTGGGGTCGCCAATGATCGGGTGACCGATATGAAGCGCGTGAACGCGAAGCTGATGCGTCCGTCCGGTATAGGGTTCCATCTCAAGCCAAGCGAGGTTCTGCGCGGCGGTTTCCAGGACGCGATAGTAGGAAATCGCGTGATCGGCTCCGTCTTCGCCGTGCTTGGCAACACGCATCCGGTCGCCATCCGCGGTCGCTTCCTTCACCAGCCAGGTCGAGATTTTGTCCTCGTGCTTGCGCGGAACGCCTCTTACCAACGACCAATAGGTCTTTTTGGTATCACGCTCGCGAAACGCTGCCGTCAATTTCTGTGCGGCGCCTCGGGTGCGGGCGATGACAAGGACGCCGGATGTATCGCGGTCGAGGCGATGCACCAGCCTCGGCTTTTCGCCCTTCGGGCTGGTCCATGCTTCGAGCATCTTGTCGATATTCCGCGTCACACCGGACCCGCCCTGCACGGCAAGACCGGCCGGCTTGTTCAAGACGATCACCTTGTCGTCTTCATGCAGCACCATGCGCTGCAGAAGCTCGTAATCGCCCCCGTGTTTCAGATCATGGCCGGCGATCGGCGTGTTTTTCGACTTGGCGTCGACATCGAGCGGCGGAACGCGCACCACCTGCCCTGGCTGCACGCGCGTATCGCTTTTCACGCGCCCGCCATCGACGCGGACCTGACCCGATCGTAGAAGCTTCTGGAGTGGGCCGAATCCGAGCCCCGGGAAGTGCACCTTGAACCAGCGATCGAGCCGCATGCCCGCCTCGTCCGGCTCCACTGTTTTGTGTTCGATACCCGCCATACGTCATCTTTCGGAAAATGGTCTTAGGCGCGCTGTGCGACCTTTGCGGCTGGCTTTAGAGCATTTTCGCCGAAAACGGAAACCGTAATCTCACAAGATTGCGCGCATGAGCGCCAGTCCGGCGGTCACCGCGGCCATCGACAGGCCGACGCTGGCGACGATATAGACTGCGCTGGAGACGGCCGCGCCACGCTCGAAGAGCGAAATGGCATCGAGCGAGAATGCAGAGAAGGTCGTGAATCCACCGAGAAAGCCCGTGATCAACAGCAGGCGCATCTCCGGCGACGCATCGAAGCGTCGCACGATCATCTCCGCAAACACGCCGATGACAAAGCATCCGACGACATTGACTGTCAGCGTCCCCCACGGAAAGGCTGGGCCAGCAAGCCTGAGGGCCCATTGGCCGACATAATATCTGAGGACGGAACCGATTGCGCCGCCGACGGCGACAAGGAGGGCTTGCATCATGGATTTGCTCTAAAGCACCTCACCGAAAATTCCAATCATCCACAGGGAAGATTGAGATGCATAAAATGCTGGCAGTTAATTTAGCCAGTTAAGAACATCCGACGTTCTATTCTGGCCTCATGACAGTCCTGGTCGGCACGATTTCCGCGAGCACCGCCGCCGCAGCGTTCGAAACGCTCCGGATTCCGCAGCGCGTGTCCGCAAGCACGGCTGCAAAAGAGGCGCGCCGGACTGCCGACCGTCAAACCAGGGCTGCGAGCGGCCAAGATGTGGAAGAGCCGGCCAATATCATCCAATCGACGGAAGTCGCTTTGGACCTGATGACGATGGGGCAACGGCAGCCGCAGGCCGGGTTGAAACAGGCACTGGAACTCTACAGCGACAGCTGAACGTTACCCGGTTCCTCTCTCCCGTAGCCGTCTATCCTCAAGACCACGCGACAAAAATTTGTTCGGCGGCGACATTCCCCCTTGCCAAGTACAGCCATGGCCAGATAATTGCCCCCGACCTTGTTGGGAGAAGCTGGTCGTCTGCGACCAGTGCCGAAGGAGCAACCGCCCCGGAAACTCTCAGGCCAAAGGACCAGCAAGGGGCAGACGGAACTCTGGAGAGAAGCGTTCTCGAAACGCTCGCCGAAGGGATAACAATCTCAGGCACAGGGACAGAGGGGGCTCGAAATGCAAGGCGCAACCGCGTCTGAAGATTTGAGCCCGCGCATGGAATTCCAGGCGCAAACCCCGGAGGCGTCGTTGGACGATACTACTGCCCTCAAGAAAACTCCGCTTCACGCGCTGCATCTGTCGCTCGGCGCCCGCATGGTTCCCTTCGCAGGCTATGAAATGCCGGTGCAATATCCGGCTGGCGTCATGAGGGAGCACATCCAGACCCGCACGTCGGCCGGCGTCTTCGACGTGTCCCACATGGGCCAGGTGGTCATCAAGGCAAAATCGGGAAAGTATGAGGACGCCGCCCTTGCGCTGGAAAGCCTCGTTCCGGTCGATATCCTCGGTCTTGCGGAAGGTCGCCAGCGCTACGGTTTCTTCACCGATGACAACGGCGGCATTCTAGACGACCTGATGATCACCCATCTCGACGATCACCTCTTTGTCGTCGTCAACGCCGCCTGCAAGGATGCCGATCTTGCTCACCTCCAGAAGCATATCGGCGACACCTGCGACATCATCCTGCTCGATCGTGCGCTGATCGCCCTGCAAGGACCGCGCGCCGTCGAAGTGCTTGCGGAACTCTGGGCCGATGTCGCCGCGATGAAATTCATGGACGTGCGCCATTGCCGGCTGCACGACGTATCCTGTCTGGTTTCACGCTCCGGTTATAGTGGCGAGGACGGCTTCGAGATCTCGATCCCGACCGACAAGGCAGAAGATGTCGCCAAGCGGTTGCTCGAGCATCCGGACGTACAGCCGATCGGCCTCGGTGCCCGCGACAGCTTGCGCCTCGAAGCTGGCCTCTGCCTTTATGGCAACGACATCGACACCACGACGACGCCCGTGGAAGCAGCGCTCGAATGGGGCATGCAGAAAGCCCGCAAGACGGGCGGCGCACGTGCCGGCGGTTTCTCCGGCGCAGACCGCATCTTGGCCGAGCTAGAAAAGGGTGCAGCTCGTCGCCGCGTCGGTCTGAAGCCTGAGGGTAAGGCTCCGGTTCGCGGCCACTCGAAGCTTTTTGCGGATCCAGAAGGCAAGTCTGAGATCGGCGAAGTGACCTCTGGCGGCTTCGGCCCCTCCGTCGAACATCCCGTCGCAATGGGCTATGTCAAGCTCGCCCAGGCAGCCGTTGGAACGCAGGTTTACGCCGAGGTGCGCGGCAAGTACCTGCCCGTCACCGTCAGTGCCCTTCCCTTTATTACACCGAGCTACAAACGCTGAAACATTTTTCCGGAGAGAACAATCATGCTGAAGTTTACCGAAGAACACGAGTGGCTGAAGATCGACGGCGGCGTCGCGACGGTCGGCATCACCACCTACGCCGTTGAACAGCTCGGCGATCTAGTTTTCGTCGAATTGCCGGAAGTCGGTGCCACCTTCTCCAAGAACGACAATGCCGCAACCGTCGAATCCGTGAAGGCTGCCTCCGACGTCTATTGTCCGCTTGATGGCGAGATCACCGAAGTCAATCCGGCCATTACTGCCGATCCGTCGCTGGTCAATTCGGACCCGCAGGGCGCCGGCTGGTTCTTCAAGCTCAAGCTTGCAAACGCCGCCGATGCTGATGGCCTGCTCGACGAGGCGGCCTACAAGGAGCTCACCGCGTAATGACGACGCCGACAGAATTCCAGTTCACCGACTACCAGCCCTACGACTTCGCCAACCGTCGTCACATTGGCCCGTCTCCTGCCGAGATGACGGATATGTTGAAGGTCATCGGCTACAACAGCCTCGACAACCTGATCGACGCCACCGTGCCGCCTTCCATCCGCCAGAAGGCGCCGCTCGTCTGGGGCGCGCCGATGACGGAACGCGAGGCGCTCGACAAGCTGCGCGACACCGCCAACAAGAACAAGGTCCTCGTCTCGCTGATCGGCCAGGGTTACTACGGCACGATCACACCGCCGGTCATTCAGCGCAACATCCTAGAAAATCCGGCCTGGTACACGGCCTATACACCTTACCAGCCGGAAATCTCCCAGGGCCGACTGGAAGCGCTGCTGAACTACCAGACGATGATCTGCGACCTCACCGGCCTCGACGTCGCCAATGCCTCGCTTCTCGACGAAGCGACAGCGGCCGCAGAAGGCATGGCCATGGCAGAGCGCGTCTCGAAGTCGAAGGCCAAGGCGTTCTTCGTCGACGCCGCTTGCCATCCGCAGACGATCGAGCTGATCAAGACCCGCGCCGAGCCGCTCGGCTGGAGCGTCGTCGTCGGCAACCCCTTCACCGATCTCGATCCGGTCGATGTATTTGGCGCCATCTTCCAGTATCCGGGCACGCACGGCCACGTGCATGATTTCACCGGCCTGATCTCGCGCCTGCACCAGACCGGCGCCATCGCCATCGTTGCCGCGGACATCCTGGCACTGACACTCTTGAAATCGCCCGGCGAAATGGGCGCCGACATCGCCATCGGCAATTCGCAGCGCTTCGGCGTTCCGGTCGGCTATGGCGGCCCGCATGCGGCCTACATGTCGGTCAAGGACGCCCACAAGCGCTCCATGCCCGGCCGTCTCGTCGGCGTCTCGGTCGATGCCCGCGGCAACCGCGCCTACCGCCTGTCGCTGCAGACCCGCGAGCAGCACATCCGTCGCGAGAAAGCCACGTCGAACATCTGCACCGCGCAGGTGCTCCTCGCCGTCATGGCCTCCATGTATGCCGTCTTCCACGGCCCGAAGGGCATCAAGGCGATCGCCCAGCAGGTCCATCAGAAGGCCGTGCTGATGGCCAAGGGCTTGGAAAAGCTCGGCTACACCATCGAGCCGAATACCTTCTTCGACACCATCACCGTCGATGTCGGCCACATACAGGGCGTCATCCTGCGCGCGGCCGTCGCCGAGGGTGTGAACCTGCGCAAGGTCGGCGCCACGAAGATCGGCATGAGCCTTGACGAGCGCACCCGCCCGGCAACGCTGGAAGCCGTCTGGCGCGCTTTCGGCGCCAACTTCGCCGTTGCCGATTTCGAGCCTAGCTATCGCCTGCCGAAGGGCCTCGCCCGCACCAGCGAATACCTGACGCATCCGATCTTCCACATGAACCGCGCCGAGAGCGAGATGACCCGCTATATCAGGCGTCTGTCGGACCGAGATCTGGCGCTCGACCGCTCGATGATCCCGCTCGGCTCCTGCACGATGAAGCTGAATGCCACGGCCGAAATGCTGCCGATCACCTGGCCCGAGTTTTCCGACATTCACCCCTTCGTGCCGCCAGACCAGGCGCTCGGCTATCGCGAGATGATCGACGATCTCACCGACAAGCTCTGCGCCGTCACCGGCTATGACGCATTCTCCATGCAGCCGAACTCCGGCGCGCAGGGCGAATATGCGGGCCTCTTGACGATCCGCAACTACCATATCGCCAACGGCAATGGTCACCGCGACGTCTGCCTGATCCCGACCTCGGCCCACGGCACCAACCCGGCCTCGGCCCAGATGGTCGGCATGAAGGTCGTCGTCGTCAAGGTTCGCGAAAACGGCGATATTGACCTCGGCGATTTCCGCGCCAAGGCCGAGCAGTATGCGGACAATCTCTCCTGCTGCATGATCACCTACCCCTCGACGCACGGCGTCTTTGAGGAAACCGTCAAGGAAATCTGCGACCTCGTGCACAGCCACGGCGGCCAGGTCTATCTCGACGGCGCCAACATGAACGCCATGGTCGGCCTGTCCCGGCCTGGTGACATCGGCTCCGACGTTTCCCACCTCAACTTGCACAAGACCTTCTGCATCCCGCATGGCGGCGGCGGTCCCGGCATGGGCCCGATCGGCGTCAAGGCGCATCTGGCGCCCTACCTCCCCGGCCACCCGGAAACGGACGGACGCTCCGGCGCGGTCTCGGCGGCGGCCTTTGGCTCGGCCTCGATCCTGCCGATCTCCTGGAGCTACTGCCTGATGATGGGCGGCGAAGGGCTGACGCAGGCGACCAAGGTGGCGATCCTAAACGCCAACTACATCGCGGCACGGCTCAAAGGCGCCTATGACGTGCTCTACAAATCCGAGGCCGGACGTGTGGCGCATGAGTGCATCATCGACACCCGTCCGCTGGTGGAAAGCGCCGGCGTCACCGTCGACGACGTCGCCAAGCGCCTGATCGATTGCGGCTTCCATGCGCCGACCATGAGCTGGCCGGTTGCGGGCACGCTGATGATCGAGCCGACGGAATCGGAAACCAAGGCCGAACTCGACCGCTTCTGCGCAGCGATGCTGGCCATCCGCCAGGAAGCCCGCGACATCGAGGAAGGCCGCTCCGACAAGGTCAACAATCCGCTGAAGAACGCCCCGCACACCGTCGAAGACCTCGTCGGCGAATGGGATCGTCCGTATAGCCGCGAACAGGCCTGCTTCCCGCCCGGCGCCTTCCGGGTGGACAAGTACTGGTCCCCGGTCAACCGCGTCGACAACGTCTTCGGCGACCGCAACCTGATCTGCACCTGCCCGCCGGTCGAAAGCTACGCGGAAGCGGCTGAATAACGACACCTCTCGGTCCCTCCCCCTTGTGGGGAGGGGTTGGGAAGGCGTAAGCATCCGCACCACCGAAAACCCGCGATGCAAACACAGGTCACCCACCCCATGGCAAAATCCGACAGCGATATCACCCAGGCACTCTGGCCAA
This sequence comes from Rhizobium favelukesii, assembly GCF_000577275.2. Classification (NCBI taxonomy): domain Bacteria; kingdom Pseudomonadati; phylum Pseudomonadota; class Alphaproteobacteria; order Hyphomicrobiales; family Rhizobiaceae; genus Rhizobium; species Rhizobium favelukesii. The sequence goes on along the minus strand of NZ_HG916852.1, from coordinate 2,286,143 downwards.
AGCCAGTGCTCTTGGCGCTGGAAGAACCCGGCCAGTACGTGACCATCGACACAACTCAGGCCGCCTCCTGGGCGATGATCGAGGACTGGCCGACCGAAGACGGGCCGGCACTCGACAAGGCCCTACTGGTCTGCGCCGACGTCATCAAGGGCAAGCGCACCAACGACGATGCCCGCAAAGCCTTCATCGCCGCCGCTGTCGAGGCCGGCATCGACATCAAGAGCTGAGCGCTCGGTTGCGCTTTCATTGTGTCGGCGTTCGCAGGGAGCAGCGGAGATTTTCGCTATCCCTTCTGTTGGCCCGCCGCCTCCAGGATCAACCCTGCAATGGCGTCCGGGTGCGAAATCAACGATAGATGGCTGGATTTCAGCTCGATGGTGTTGGCGCCCATACGCTTGGCCATGAAGCGTTCTAGGTCTGGATTGATCGTTCGGTCTTCGGTGGAAACGGCATACCAGCTCTGTTTTGAGCGCCATGCTGCCTGCGTCGTCTTACCAGTGAGTAGTGCCTTGTGGAACGGCTCCTGTACGGCATAGAGCACTTTCGCCTTCGCCTCAGGAAGATCTCCCGCAAAGTCACGCAGGAACGCCGCTTCAGTCAGTCGTCCCTCGTCTCCATCAAAAACGATGCCTGCGGAAGCTGGCGGTGTCGGAAATGTCTTGGCAAGGGCCGTGTAGTCTTCGCCGGCATCAGGTGCACGCGCAGCAACATAAACAAGTGCCGATACGCTCGGATGCACGCCCGCTTCGGTAACCAGCATGCCGGAGAACGAATGCCCGACCAGAACCGTCGGACCATCCTGCCGGTCGAGTACGCGCTGCACCGAGGCGACGGCCTCTGGCAGTGTCGTCAGCGGATTCTGCACGGCCGTGGCATTGAGCCCCGCGGCCTGCAAGCGCGCAATGACCTCCGTCCAGCAGGAGCCGTCGGCAAACAGCCCGTGCGCCAGGACGACGTTTCGCGCCTTCGCCGGCGCTGCAGGCGCGGCCATGCCACGGGTGGAGATGAGGGAAGCGGCAGCGCCTGCAACGAGTGCCGCTGAGAAAGTCCGTCGGTTCATCATCATGATCGGTGTTCCCTGAGCGTTGAACAATCAGCTGCGCGCGCGCAAGCCTCCGGCTCCGCACAAGCTGGCTTGTGAAATCTGCGTGGTTGGCTTTCCTGTCGCTGCCTCAGTAGCATCACTGGCGCTGTGCGACCCTACGAAACGACCAGTTTACAAGGCGCTTCACACGTGCCTTGCGCATGGTGATCGTTTCACAGATGAATCTATTCGCCACCCACCGCTCGGTCAATCGGGCACGCGCTACACATAGGTATAGGTGGCGTAAGGAAGGGAATCGAGTTCCCATGCAAGGCATTCGATGGCCCAACCGACGGGCGCTACCGACGGTTCCTGCGCCGACGATGCCCCCGCAGGAGGCGATAGCGATAGCGTCTGCCGGTCTGGCTTTTGGGCCGCTTGCGCCATATGGATTGGATTCGAGGCATCGACTGCAGCGCGGCATCGACATGACATTCTCGCACATCTTCCGCCTATCGATCTCAAGGAAACGATGACGTACGCTACTCGCCTCAACCCGTTTCGCCTCTACAACACGCGGAAGGTCGGTCCATATTTCAAGCGCGAGTTCGAACGCGTTGGCGCCGCATCGCCACAAATCCGTATCGCCTATAGCAATGCTGGCAATCCCCCTCGTGGTGTGCTGATCGAACGGCGCGGGCAAAATTTGACGCTCGTGCTTGAGAGCGTGGCGACACGCCGCCCGTAACATGAATGCGTTTAATCATAATGGCTCGCATTGTTTCCCAAGGTCTGCACGCATGTCGCGAATTTCGTCTCTCTTCAATCTGCCAGAGCCATGGCGTTACAGAGGCGTATTTAAAGGAGCGAATAGCCTCCGGAAGCGAGCGCTACGAGGCCGAAGAGGATCAACAGGTAGCTTGTTCCCCGCACGAGCTTTGTTGTGAAATCCCTTGGCAATTTGTTCCTGGCAAGGCTGACCGCTCCGCTCAGAAAGAACCACCAGGCAAGCGATCCGCTGAAGACACCACCTACGATGACGGCCGAACTGAAGCGCCGTGTCTCTTCTGTGAGACCAAACCCGGCAAATAGCGCACCGAATGAAAGAATCGTGGCCGGATTGGAGACCGTCAGCAAAAACGTCGCAAGCGTCGTGCCTATGAGCCCGACCGACCTGACATCGGCTGCCTGGACCGGATCGTGCGTCAGTCCTCGATAACCCAGCGCGAGAAGCAATAGACCTCCGACGATCGCCAAAGGCAGTCTCGCTGCCGACATCGTATCCTCGAAGACAGCGATGCCGGTGACCGCTGCCAGCGCATAACTGGCATCGCCGACCGCGGTCCCAAGGCCGCAGGAAAAACCTGCAGGAAAGCCGCGCTCCAGTGTGCGTTTGATACAGAGCATTCCGATCGGCCCGAGGGGCGCGGTGATAATGACACCCAGCAGAGCGCCCTTCGCAAACAGCAGTAGCATCGTTCAGTCGATTCCCTTCCCCAGGGGCAATCCCGCGGACTTTCAAAGAGAGCCCTTAAGGCGCAAGCGCGAAGAGGTAAAATGAAAAGGCCGCCGAAACCGGCAGCCTTTTCGAGAATTCGAACGATTGTGACAATCAATGCGCGGGAATGACGGCGTTGCCCTGCGCGGCGAGCGCCGCAAGATCCGCCGGTTTCAGTTCGACGGATTCGCCGCAGCCGCAGGCCGAGGTCTGGTTCGGATTGGTGAAGGTGAAGCCGGAGCGCAACGTCGTGCTCTCGAAGCCCATTTCTGTGCCGAGCAGGTAGAGCACCGCGGACGGTTCGACCCAGACCTTGGCGCCTTCGCGCTCGATCAGGTCGTCCTTCGCATTCGGATCGGTCACGAGGTCGATGGTATATTCCATCCCTGCGCAGCCGCCCTTCTTGATCCCGACGCGAATGCCCTTGGCCTCCGGTCCGGAGTTTTCGACAATCGCTTTCACGCGGTTCGCTGCAGCTTCCGTCATGCTCATTATTGCAAAGCCCATCGGCTTCTCTCCTTCCGCGCGCGGATTCAAGGTCCGGCGTTTCACGATTCAAATGTAGTGCCAGCAGCTTAACCGATCAATACCAGCCAGCAGTATGAGCCTGTCCGAAAAGGCTGCAACGTTTCGCCGTCATGCTAGTACCAGCCGACTGCGACCTGGGCCTCTTCCGACATGCGGTCCGGCGTCCACGGCGGATCGAAGGTCATTTCGACCTCGATGCCGGATACACCCTCGACCGCGCCGACGGCATTCTCGACCCAGCCGGGCATCTCGCCGGCTACCGGGCATCCGGGCGCCGTTAGCGTCATCATGATCTTCACCATACGGTCGTCTTCGATATCGATCTTGTAGATCAATCCGAGTTCGAAGATGTCGGCCGGGATCTCAGGATCGTAGACGGTCTTGAGCGCCGAAATCACATCGTCGCTGAGCCGCGCTAGTTCATCGGCCGGAATGCTGGAATGCACGATGCCTTCGCGCACGTCGATCTTCTGTTCGCTTTCGTCCAGGCTCATTTGGACACTCCTTTAAGCAAAGAACTTGCGCGCGTATTCCAGCGCATCGACCAAGGCATCGACCTCGGCGCGTGTATTATACATCCCGAAGGACGCCCGGCATGTGGAGGTGACGCCGAAGCGTTTCAAGAGCGGCATGGCGCAATGCGTGCCTGCGCGCACTGCAACACCCTGGCGGTCGATCACCATCGATACGTCATGCGCATGCAGACCGGCTAGCTCGAAAGAGAAGATGCCGCCCTTGCCCGGCGCCGTGCCGAAGACCCTCAGCGAATTGACCGCCTGTAGGCGCTCTGCGGCATAGGCGGCGAGATTCGCCTCATGGCGGGCGATCGCCTCGCGGCCGACCTTGTCCATGTAGTCGAGCGCATAGCCGAGCCCAATCGCCTGCACGATCGGCGGCGTCCCGGCTTCGAAGCGATGCGGCGGGTCATTGTATGTCACGGTATCTTCCGTCACCTCGAAGATCATTTCGCCACCGCCCTGGAAGGGCCGCATCTCGCGAAGCCGCTCCTTCTTGCCGTAGAGCACGCCGATCCCGGACGGGCCATAGAGCTTGTGGCCGGTCATCACGTACCAGTCGCAATCGATGTCTTGTACGTCGACAGGCATATGGACGGCTCCCTGCGACCCGTCGACGAGAACCGGAATGCCACGCTCATGCGCGATGCGGCAGATTTCCTTGACCGGAACCACGGTGCCGAGTGCATTCGACATATGCGTGATGGCGACGAGCTTCGTGCGCTCGGTCAGGCTCCTTTCGAAATCCTCGATATGGAAGGCGCCCTCGTCATCAACAGGCACCCAGACCAGCTTGGCGCCCTGTCGCTCTCTGATGAAATGCCAGGGCACGATGTTGGAGTGATGCTCCATGATCGAGATGACGACTTCGTCGCCCTCTCCAAGCTTCGGCATGCCCCAGCCATAGGCAACCGTATTGATTGCCTCCGTCGACGACTTCGTGAACACGATGTCGTTGACATCAGGCGCGTTCAGGAAGCGCCGCACCTTTTCGCGTGCGCCCTCATACGCGTCGGTCGCAGCGTTCGACAGGAAATGCAGACCACGGTGAACGTTCGCATATTCGCTCGAATAGGCGTGCGAAATCGCGTCTATAACCGCCTGCGGCTTCTGCGCGGAGGCACCGTTGTCCAGATAGACCAGCGGCTTGCCGTAGACTTCCTTCGCAAGGATCGGAAAATCCTTGCGAATGGCTTCGACGTCATATGAGGTTGCCGGAACTATCTTGTCCATGACGCTATCCGATCAGGCGTGTTTTTCGAGCCAGGCCGAAATGACGCTTTCCAGCGACTCGACCAGGGCTTCATCTTCGAGCTCTTCGACGATCTCGGCAACGAAGGCATTGACGAGCATTGCGCGCGCCTTGTTCTCCGGAATGCCGCGCGCCATCATGTAGTAAAGATGGTTGTCGTCGATGTCGGCAACCGTCGCACCGTGGCCGCACTGAACGTCGTCAGCGAAAATCTCGAGTTCCGGCTTCATCGAGAATTCAGCGTCGTCGGACATGAGCAAAGTGTTGCACGCCATCCTGGCGTCGGTCTTTTGCGCATCGGGGGCGACACGGATCATGCCTTGGAAGACGCCCTTGGCACGGTCGAAGACGACGTTGCGAATCACGTCGGTGGAGCCCGTATGCGGAACGTTATGGCCGAGAACCATGGTAACGTCGGTATGCGTTTCAGCGCCAAGCAGGTTGATACCACGAAGCGTCAGGTCGGCACCCTCGCCCGTTACCTTGATGTGCAACTCCTGGCGAACCAGCTTGCCGCCGGCATTGATGACGAAAAGCTTCAGCTTGGCATCGGCACCGAGATCGACACGGATCTGGCCGAGGTGCGTATCCGCTGCGCCCTGCTGCTGGATGATGATCCAGGTGAGCTCCGTACCCTCGCCAACCGTGACGTCACTGACGTGAGACACGAAGGCGGCATCGGAGGTCACTGCAAGGTGACGTTCGATGACCGTCGCCTTTACGTTTGCACCGAAGCTAACTGGCAGGCGTGTGTGCGTCTGGCCGCCAGCGTGAACGAACTGAATCTCGAGCGGTTCCTCAAGCGCAGTTTCGGCGGCGACTTCAATGACGTAGCCATCCCGCACGAAGCTGCCGTTGATGCGGCCGATCGTATCGTCACTGCCGAGTGCGCCGAGGCCGATGGCAGCCGTGCCGTTCGAAAGCTGGGCCGCGTAGCCCGAAATGTCGAGGCCATCGACCGAAGCCTTCAGATTTGGCACACCCTGAATAACCGAAAGAACCGAGGATTCCTCAACCAGCGGGTCGCGGGCTTCCGAGCCGGCGTCGCCTGCCTGTTCCGGAATGGCGCGCAACAGTGTCTTGAGGTCGGTATAGTGCCAGGCCTCGATGCGGCGCGTCGGCAGGCCGGCCTTCTTCAGGTCGTCAAGCAGCCTGTCGCGGATGGCGATGACCGAACCGTCGCCCGGCAATTCGCCGATCTGGTTGTTGAAAGCCTCGATGAGCGCCGCTTCCGCGGTGGTCTGGCGGCTCGTCGTCTGCATGTTCATGAGACCCGTCCTTTCCGCCCAGATCAGGCTGCAGCGTCGATGATGTCGGCGTAGCCGTTGGCTTCCAGCTCATGCGCCAGTGTCTTGTCGCCCGACTTGATCACCTGCCCCTTGTAGAGAACGTGAACCGTGTCCGGAACGATATAGTCGAGCAGGCGCTGGTAGTGGGTGATGACGATGACGGCGCGGTCCGGCGAACGCAGCGCGTTGACGCCATCGGCAACGATCTTCAGTGCATCGATGTCGAGACCACTGTCGGTTTCGTCGAGAACGCAAAGGTGCGGCTGCAGCAGCGCCATCTGCAGGATTTCGGCGCGCTTCTTCTCGCCGCCGGAGAAGCCGACGTTCAGCGGACGCTTCAGCATTTCGGTGTTGATCTGCAGCTTGCCGGCAGCGTCCTTGACGAGGCGCATGAAATCAGGCGTCTTCAGCTCGTCTTCGCCGCGTGCCTTGCGCTGTTCGTTCATCGCGACTTTGAGGAACTGCATGGTGGCAACACCGGGAATTTCGACTGGGTACTGGAACGCGAGGAAGATGCCCTTGGCGGCACGCTCGGCAGCATCGAGTTCCAGGATGCTCTCGCCGTTGTAAAGGATGTCGCCTTCGGTGACTTCATAGTCTTCGCGGCCTGACAGGATGTAGGAGAGCGTCGACTTGCCAGAGCCATTCGGGCCCATGATGGCGGCAACTTCGCCAGCCTTTACCGTCAGGTCCAGGCCGCGGATGATCTCGGTGCCGTCTTCGGCGATGCGGGCGTGCAGGTTCTTAATTTCAAGCATGGTCTTGTCCCATAAAAAGCAATCGGAGAAAGGCGCGATCCACGCGCCCTCGCGCATTCATGTCGTGTTGCGTCAGCCGACGCTGCCTTCGAGCGAGATGCTGATCAGCTTCTGCGCTTCGACAGCGAATTCCATCGGCAGTTCCTGCAGGACTTCCTTGACGAAGCCGTTGACGATCAGGGCGATCGCCGCTTCGGTCGGGATGCCGCGTTGCAGGCAATAGAAGAGCTGGTCCTCGGAGATTTTCGAGGTGGTTGCTTCGTGCTCGAACTGCGCCGTCGAGTTCTTCGCTTCGATATATGGCACAGTATGCGCGCCGCACTTGTCGCCAATCAGCAGCGAGTCGCACTGTGTGAAGTTACGAGCGTTCGACGCCTTGCGGTGAGCCGAAACCTGGCCGCGATAGGTATTCTGCGATACGCCGGCAGCAATGCCCTTGGAGACGATGCGGCTCGAGGTGTTCTTACCGAGATGGATCATCTTCGTGCCGCTGTCGATCTGCTGATGGCCGTTGGACACGGCGATCGAGTAGAACTCGCCGCGGCTGTCATCGCCGCGCAGGATGCAGGACGGATATTTCCAGGTGATCGCCGAGCCGGTTTCGACCTGCGTCCACGAGATCTTCGACCGGTGACCACGGCAATCGCCGCGCTTGGTGACGAAGTTGTAGATGCCGCCCTTGCCTTGTGCGTCGCCCGGATACCAGTTCTGCACCGTCGAATACTTGATCTCGGCGTCATCGAGTGCAACGAGTTCGACTACCGCCGCATGCAACTGGTTCTCGTCGCGCTGCGGCGCGGTGCAGCCTTCGAGGTAAGAAACGTATGCCCCTTCCTCGGCGATGATCAGCGTGCGCTCGAACTGGCCGGTGTTCTTCTCGTTGATGCGGAAGTAGGTGGACAGTTCCATCGGGCAGCGAACGCCCTTGGGAACGAACACGAAGGAGCCATCGGTAAAGACAGCCGAGTTCAGCGTCGCATAGTAATTGTCGCTCGTCGGAACAACCGTGCCGAGATACTTCTTCACGAGATCAGGATGCTCGCGGATCGCTTCCGAGATCGACATGAAAATCACGCCGGCTTTCTTCAGCTCCTCTTTGAATGTCGTGACGACGGAGACTGAGTCGAAGACCGCATCGACGGCAATCCGCGGTTTCTCGACGCCAGCGAGTATTTCCTGCTCCTTGAGCGGAATCCCGAGCTTTTCGTAAACCTTGAGGATTTCAGGATCGACTTCATCAAGCGACTTCGGGCCAGGCGTGCTCTTCGGCGCGGCGTAGTAATAGATGTCGTTGAAATCGATCTTCGGATAATTGACGCGCGCCCAGGTCGGTTCTTCCAGGGTCAGCCAGCGTTTGTAGGCCTCGAGACGCCATTCGAGCATCCATTCCGGCTCCTGCTTCTTGGCGGAAATGAACCGGATGATGTCTTCGGACAGGCCCTTGGGTGCCTTGTCCATTTCGATGATGGTCTCGAAACCGTATTTGTACTGATCGACGTCAATCTCGCGGACGCGATCGACCGTTTCCTGGACGGCGGGCATGTCATTCTCCAATCTCGCCGGAGAAAAGGTCCGGCAGCTTGTCGTTCGGGCAGTATCGTTTGCCTTGTATGTAGGTGGCCAAAAGGGACTTTTCAGCCCGAATGGCAAGCGGAAATTTGCGTTTCCGCAAATTTATGAAGCGGTCACGCCGCCTCCCCGGCCGGCTTGCGTCGAGCGGCTATTTTCGCAAAGACGGAAATCGCCTTGTCGATCTCCTCTTCGGTCGTGGCAAAGCCCAACGAAATGCGCAAAGCACCGAGCTTGGGGTCACGCCCCATGGCAACCAGAACATGGCTTTCCCCGACCTTGCCGGAGGAGCAGGCGGAACCTGCCGAGAGCGCCACACCTTCGAGATCGAAGGCGATCTGGCCCGTCTCGGCCTTCAGCCCCGGAAGGGTGAAAAAGGTCGTATTCGAGACGCGTTGTCCCGCGGCGCCGTAGATGACGACGTCAGGCGCAGCCCCTCGCATTCCGGTTTCCAATCGATCACGCAGGGCCGAAACGGCCTCATTGCGCTGAAGGAATTCCGCAACGGCGGCTTCGGCGGCGGCGCCGAAACCGATCACCGCAAGTGAATTCTCTGTCCCCGAGCGGTGACCCTTCTCCTGGCCGCCGCCATGGATCAGCGGCCGCGGCATCAGGACTTCGCCACGGGTGATCAGCGCACCGGTGCCTTTCGGGCCGCCGAGCTTGTGCGACGAGATGATCATGAAATCGGCGCCGAATGCGTTGATATCGAGCTTCAAACGACCCGCTGCCTGCACAGCATCGACGACAAGCAGACCACCATGCGCCTGTACGATCTTCGCAACGTCGGCGATCGGCTGAACGATACCGGTCTCGTTGTTAACAAGCATAACCGCGACCATCGGCAAGCCACTCGATTTGTCATGAGCAGCGAGCAAAGTGCCAAGCGCATCGAGATCGACGACACCGGCCTCGGTAACAGGAATTTCCGTCGTTTGTTCCTTCGAAAACCGGCCGCCTTCGCGCACCGCGGGATGCTCGACGGCCGAGTAGTAAAGTTGGCCGATTGCGAGCGGCGTCCGCCCCATCCTGAACTCGGGCGTCAGGACCATATTGGCCGCTTCGGTTGCGCCGCTCGTGAAGATCACATGTGCAGGATCGGCGCCCGCAAGCGTCGCCACTTGGCGCCGCGCACGTTCTATGGCCGCGCGGACAGTTCGGCCTTCGCCGTGAACCGAGTTCGGGTTGCCGAACAGATCCATCGCGCGCAGAACGGCGTCGCGCGCCTGCGGATGCAGCGGCGAAGTCGCGTTCCAATCGAGATAAAGGCGTGGCGGCGCCATGATCTTTCGTCCTGCGCTAAAATCCTTGCGAGGCGGCTCGGCTCATTTTCCTTGAAATTTCGGCCGGGCTTGCCTTATGACACATCCCACAATGCGTGGATCGCCATGCAAGTTTCGAATTGTTCTAAACTGCGTTTTAGAAAAGCTGACAACGTTCGTCAAGTCTGCGCAGCGTGAACGCGAAGAAATAAACGCCGGAGTACAGATGCCCGAAGTCATTTTCAACGGCCCCGCAGGCCGCCTTGAAGGCCGCTACCAGCCCTCCAAGGAAAAAAGCGCGCCGATTGCCCTCATTCTGCACCCGCACCCCCAGTTCGGCGGCACGATGAACAACCAGATCGTCTACCAGCTCTTCTACATGTTCCAGAAGCGCGGGTTCACGACATTGCGCTTCAACTTCCGGGGAATCGGTCGCAGCCAGGGTGAGTTCGACCATGGTGCCGGCGAGCTTTCGGATGCCGCATCTGCGCTCGACTGGGTGCAGAGCCTGCACCCAGATTCGAAGACCTGCTGGGTCGCCGGTTATTCCTTCGGCTCCTGGATCGGAATGCAGCTGCTGATGCGACGGCCGGAGATCGAAGGCTTCATGTCGATCGCGCCGCAGCCGAACACCTACGACTTCTCGTTCCTCGCGCCCTGCCCGTCCTCCGGCCTCATCATCAACGGCGACGCTGACAAGGTGGCACCCGAGAAGGATGTCAACGGCCTCGTCGAGAAGCTGAAGACGCAGAAGGGTATCTTAATCACGCACCGCACGGTGCCGGGCGCCAACCACTTCTTTAACGGTCAAGTCGAGACCCTGATGGGCGAATGCGAGGATTACCTCGATCGCCGCCTGAACGGCGAACTGGTACCCGAACCGGCCGCCAAGCGGATTCGCTAGGCTGACCGCATCCCGCCGGTCAATTCGAACGTCGGGCAAGACAATCCGTCAACGATCATCGGCATGCGGCCTCGCATGCCGATTTTCGTTAGGACATGCTGAGATGCGGCATTGTCCGGATGCGTGAAGGCGATAAACTTCGACGCGACGTTCCGCGCGAAGAACCAGTCGGCCAGCCCGCCCGCAATCTCGGTCGCATAGCCCTTGTCCCATTCCTGCCGTCGAAGCGAATAGCCGAGTTCGAATTCCTGCCGCTCACCGCCGAAAAGCGAGAACCCCGCGCGGCCAATGAAGCGATCGTCCTCGCGGCCGAGGATCTTGTACTTCGTAATTCCGTCGCGCGCTTGCTCGCCGAACCAGTTGCGTAACCGTTCCTCCGACTTCTCGCGCGACCACGGAGCAGCACCCGAGAGATATTGCGTCGTCTCGATGGTGGAGTGAAGCTCCTGGATCAGGCCCGCATCGTCCGGTTCCCACATGACCGCGACAAGGCGCGGTGTCTCCAGAATGACCGGCGGCATCACGGCTTCACCACAACACCGCCGCTTACCGGCGCACGCACGCCCGTTGTCCCGGGAAACGTCAAGGGCAAGCCGTCCAACGACCTCACCGCGAGATAGGCCCAGGCTTCCGCCTCCATTGAATCTCCGTTGAAACCAGCCGCCTCCGCAGAAATCACTTGGGCGCCCTGGCGCCGGGCGATATCTCTCAAATCCAGCATCAGCACGCGATTGAGGCGACCACCGCCGCAGACGATGTAAAGCGTCGGCGTCACCGGCAGGTGACCGGCGGACTTGATGATCGAAGCGGCAGCGACGTAGGCAAGCGTGCGCGCACCATCGGCAAGTTCTGCATCTGCGCCCGACGGCGGCGGAAAGTCGTTGCGGTCGAGCGAGCGCCGCTTCCCCGCGGTAAAGAACGGGCTGTTCAAATAACGATCGGCCAGCTCGGCGATGATCCGACCCTCCGAAGCGATCATGCCGCCCTGATCGAACGGCACACCCGCATGGGTCTCGACCCACTGGTCGATCAGCGTATTGCCGGGTCCACTGTCGTAGCCGACGATGACGCCGTCTGCGCCGATATAGGTTAGGTTGGAAATCCCGCCGATATTGACGAAGCAGACCGGCAAAGCCGCGTTGATGAGGTTGGCGGCAAGTGCTGCATGATAGACCGGAACCAACGGCGCACCCTGGCCGCCATGCACCATGTCGTTGGCACGGAGGTCGTAGGCCACCGAAATGCCCGTCTCCCGCGCCAGCAGTGCCCCATCGCCGATCTGCACGGTCAACGCCTCGTCCGGCCGATGTAGCACCGTCTGCCCGTGAAAGCCGATGACATCGATCGAGGCCGCATCGAGCGCATTTGCAGCCAGAAATTCCCTAACGGCAACTACATGACGTAACGTCAGTTCGCGCTCGATAGAGGCCAGATCGCCCAGCCGTTGCTCACGTTGGGTAATGGTTTTCGCCTGCTCCAGTGCCAGCTTCAACCGATCACGGAAGGCCGGATCATAGGGAACGTTGAGGAAAGGCCCGCGTTCGACGACCGCCCGGCCATCCGTGCGCAGCAGCGCCACGTCGATACCGTCCATCGATGTTCCGCTCATCAAGCCGATCGCGGTCCTGACCTTCTCCATGACCCCTCGCTGGAAGATTCCTGCCAAATGGTGACTGTTCGGCAAAACAGTGCTAAACGCGCCGCGTCACTTCAACAATAGCCAATCCGAAAATCCGCACCCGAGAGCAAAAGGTCATGTCCGAGTTCAAATCCGATTTCCTCCGCACGCTGAAAGAGCGCGGCTTCATTCATCAGATCTCCGATGAATTGGGCCTCGACGAACTCTTCGCCAAGGAAACGGTAACGGCTTATATCGGCTTCGACCCGACGGCGCCCAGCCTGCATGCGGGCTCGCTCATCCAGATCATGATGCTGCACTGGCTGCAAGCAACCGGTCACCGCGCCATTTCGCTGATGGGCGGCGGCACCGGTATGGTCGGCGACCCCTCCTTCAAGGACGAGGCACGCCAGTTGATGACTATTGACACGATCGAGAGCAACATCGCCTCGATCAAGCGCGTCTTCTCGAACTACCTGACCTACGGCGACGGCCCCAAAGATGCACTGATGATCAACAATGCCGAGTGGCTGCGTTCGATCAATTACCTCGAGTTCCTGCGCGACGTTGGCCGGCATTTCTCCGTCAACCGAATGCTGTCCTTTGACAGCGTCAAGACGCGCCTTGATCGCGAGCAGTCGCTGTCGTTCCTCGAATTCAACTACATGATCCTGCAGGCCTACGACTTCGTCGAACTGGCCAAGCGCTACGACTGCCGTCTGCAGATGGGCGGTTCGGATCAGTGGGGCAACATCGTAAACGGCATCGACCTCGGTCACCGCATGGGGACGCGGCAGCTCTACGCGCTGACCTCGCCGCTGCTGACGACCGCTTCCGGTGCCAAGATGGGCAAGTCCGCGACCGGCGCCGTCTGGCTCAATGCCGACATGCTGTCGGCCTATGACTTCTGGCAGTACTGGCGCAACACCGAAGACGCCGACGTCTCGCGCTTCCTGAAGCTCTACACGACGCTCCCGATGGACGAGGTCGCACGCCTGTCGGCGCTCGCCGGCTCGGAGGTCAACGAAGTCAAGAAGATCCTGGCGACCGAGGTGACCTCGATCCTGCACGGCCGGACAGCCGCCGAACAGGCTGCCGAAACCGCCCGCAAGACCTTCGAGGAAGGAGGCCTTGCCGAAAACCTTCCCTCGGTCGAGGTCCCGGCTGCCGAACTGGACGACGGTATTGGCCTGCTGTCGCTGATCGTCCGCGCCGGCCTTGCCGCTTCGAATGGCGAGGCGCGCCGCCACGTTCAGGGCGGTGCAGTGCGCATCAACGACCAGGCAGTCAGTGACGAACGCAGGATCATCGGCAGCGGCGAGATCACCGCCGATGGCGTCATCAAGCTGTCGCTCGGCAAGAAGAAGCACATCCTGATCCGCTGCGCCGCTTAAGTGCGGCCAACGTCAGAAAAGGAAAGCCGGCCTCGCGCCGGCTTTTTCGTGCCTATTGGAATTCGAAGATGTTGCGGAAGACGCCGGGCGCGATGATCGACAACGGATTGATGATCATATCGGGGGACTCCAATTTCCCTGTCAGCTTGAACGTGATGCCGATCAGGCCGCGGTCCGTGCCATTGCCGAGGATGATACCGATCAGAGGCAATTCGGCGAAGAGCCGGTTCAGGCCATAGGCGGGCATGAAAGTGCCTGTCATGTCCATCCTTCCGCGCTGGTCGCGCACCATGCCTTGGAACACTGCGCCGACCTGATCGCCACGCACGACGCCGTTCTCAATGCTGATCGCGCCGTTCGTTGAAACGATCCGGGCAAAGCCGCGCTGGAAGCGCTGTGCAGAGGTGTCGATGTTCCGCTTCACCGCTGAATTCAGGCTCCGTTGCTCCTGACCGACCGGCGTCGAAACGATCGAGTGCAGGCGCTGCTCATTGACGAGAGAGAAGCGCCTGATGTCGATCGACCCGTCCCAGCTGTCGCCCGCGCCGAGGCGGATCTGCAGATTGAGCAAGCCGCCCGTCATGTGCTGATAGAGATCGGCGAAGCGCGAGACGGAGCCCGCATCCCCGCTCGTGATATTGATGACGCCATTGCCCTTCGTCCGGGCGACGAACGCCTCGCCGCTGTCGGTGACACCGGTGAAATTCAGTGACTGCAGCCTGCCATCCGCCGAAACGTAAAGCATGTCTACATTCCGCACCTTCTCATCGTTGAAGCCGACGATGCGACCGAGCTTGGCCCGTATGGATACGCTACCGCTCTGGTCGTCGTCGCTTTCGCCATTGCTGCCGGCCTTCAATCTGGAGATGATCGGACGGGCATCGGCACTATTGCCAGATACGGAGACATCAAGCCCTCCCTTGTTGCGCTTCACCGAAACGGAAAAATCGTCAAGAGAAGATAGTTTGACGCTGTCGAGATCCGCCTTCACCAGGCTGCCCTTGCCGATGACGAGAGAGCCGTTCGCGCCGAATCCGTCGCCTTTCAGGACGAAGTTCTTCAACTGCGTGTTGTCGGCTGGGCCGGATGCTTCGAACGTAGCCGTGGCGCCGATACCGCTTCCCTTGGACCATCCCATCCATGGCAGCGATAGGCGGGCCCTTCCAAGGTCGATCGTGACCCCTTGCCGGTCCTGATCGATGCGATTGAGTTCAACGTCGATGCTGCCATCGATGATGTTGTTGAGGCCGGGTAGCAGCTTTTCCCGCTGATCGTTGTTGAGCGTAGCGGTAATGTGTTGCTGCGGCTGAACGCCGGAAGATTTATCCGTGGGCTCGACAAGCTCGATACCGGCGGGAATGCCGTCGATCAGCCCTTTTCCGTCGACGCTTACCTGCTTCGGATCAGCGTTCAGGACCCCGTCGAGGCTCGTGATTTTACGGCCCGAAATCGGCTTGGCGATATCGAGATCCTGAAGCTGCAACACCGCCTTCCATTCGGCCGGCGGAGGATTTTGCGACGAGATCAGCCCGAGGCGTGCCTGCACGTTCGCCGACACCTTGCCCGTGAGATCCTCAGGCACGAGGCCCGCACGCTGCAATACCTGGATCGGCTTGTAGGTCAGCAATTCGCCGACCGCGTCCGCCGCGCCGGAAATGGGAAGATTGAGTTCGGCCATGAGCGGCTTGTCGTAGGTCGACGGAAGGAGAAACGTACCCTCGCCGACGTTTACCGATCGTCCCGACGGGAAGAACGCCGTCCCGCTCTTGATCGAGATCGTCGCGCGCGGACCGCTCAAATCAAAATGCGCATTCGTATCGCGGATCGGCGGGATGTCGCCGACCACGTTCATCCGCGTACCAGCGATGTCGAACGCAATGCGGATCTGGTTCTCGTCGAGTTTCAGCCCCTTACCCACCGCCTCGTCCATGCGTCCGAACGGAATGAAGACGGAGATTGAAGCGTCGCTGACGGTGCCCCCGAAGAGGTTGCGTTCAACCCACTCGCGGCCCTTCGACGCCATCCAGAACGGCCATAATTGCTTGACGGCCGTTGTCTGCAGCTGCTGTGACTGACCGGCAAAGCTGATTTCCGGTGAGACGTCTCCGAAGCGGACATGCAAGGAGGCGAAGAGGCCGCCGGCCGGGCTCGAAACCCGCATATTCTCGAATTGCAGTTCGCGGCTGGCAACCAGGTACCGACCGGTCGCCTGGATATCGAAGGCAAGGGGTTGCTCTCCGGATCCAGTTGGCGCCGCCGTGCCGCCACTCACAAGCAGATCGATACCGAAGCCCTTTCCTGCGGAGGCATCGATCTTGTCCAGATCGATAAGGGCACCGGTGAGCGGTACCGACGTCGCGCCGAACTGAACGCGTGACTTGGCGATCTCGAGCGTTTGCTTGGAGAAATCATAGGCAAGGTTGATGCTGCCGCCGCTCAACTCCTGCTGGTCGCCGTCCATATAAAAGTGCCCCGGCTTCAGCTCGATCGAGGCATCGAGCGCAGGCGAAGCGTGATCGCCGGTACGAACGGCAGAGATCGCCAAGTCTCCAGTGCCATCGATGCCTTGCCGGATTTGACCTTCGACGTTTCGCTTGAGCGTGAACGGCCCCAGATCGACGCCTGCCAACTGCCCTGTCAACTTCGAAGTATGCCCGCTGGCCATTTCCGTGACGACGCTGAGTGTTGCCGGTTTGCCGTTGATCGCGACCTCGCCATCCAACGCCAGCGCGCCCTGGCGTGTCCTCGAGAAGGCCAGACTGTCGATTACGATCGAGAGTGGACCGTTTGCCGTATCGGCCAGCTTGATGTCGATGCCCGAGAGCTTGACCGACCGGGTTCCGCCGCGCTCTACGAAGCTGTCGATCATGTCAAGTTGAGCAAATGCCGCTTCCAGCGCGGCCGGGATTTCGTCGATCCTGACATCATCGAGCTTGAGCGGTTTTCCTGACGGCAGCAACGCCGTATCGAGCGCGATATCTTCGGCCTCGATCTGCGCAATCGCTATTCGACCGCGGAAGAGTTGCAGCGGGTCGAGTGCCATGCGCATGGCATGCGTCGTCGACAGGTGCTGGCCGCTCTTCTCGTCGATCATGTTGACGTCGCGCGCCTCGAGCGCAAGGCGCAGGTTCGATGTAAAGCGGATGACCGTCGAGCCGACCTCGGCCCGATAGCGCGGCCCGATAGCGGAGTTGAGGGCAGCCTGCGCCTGCCGCGAAAGCGGCGCGTCGAATATGCCGCTTTCCACCGTGAAGACAATCGCGGCGAGCACGAACAGAATAACGGCAATGCAGCCGCCCGTGGCACCAGCAGTTCTGCGCATGCGCGAACGCGTTGGCGGGCAGCTGACGATGATGGGATCTTCGGCCTGCGCCGAGGGAAGCTCATGCAGTGCGACGATATCTTTCTTGCGGAATGTAATTTTCTCGCCGCGGATCGCCGACATGCGTCTCGCCTAACTCTTTAATTTGTGGTCTGGACCAGACTGGCTGGACGATCGTTCGTCCAATATATATCTGGCAAATCACCTGTTATCCATAAACTCGGCAAAAGAAAGGTTTCTCCATGGCGGATATCAGCATCGGCACCGCGGCGCCCGACTTTGATCTCCCGCGTGATGGCGGAGGCCGCGTCTCGCTTGGTCATTTCCGCGGCAAACCACTGATACTTTTCTTCTATCCCAAGGATGACACGACGGGGTGCACGGCGGAATCGCTCGCCTTCACGGCGCTTGCCGGCGAATTTGAGAAAGCTGGCGCCGGCGTTATCGGGATGTCTCCCGATTCCGTGAAGTGCCATGACCGGTTCATCAAGAAGCACGACCTTGCGGTCGTCTTGGCGTCTGATGAAGAGAAGACGACGCTGGAAGCCTATGGTGTGTGGAAGCAGAAGACCATGTACGGACGCAATTTCATGGGTGTGGAGCGCACGACTTTCCTCATTCGCGAGGATGGGACGATCGGAACGATCTGGCAGAAGGTGAAAGTGCCAGGCCACGCCGAAATCGTCCTTGCCGCTGTGCAGAACCTGTCGCGATGACGTCTCGGTCCAACGTCACATCCCTGCGCGGCGGAGCGATCGACGCCATCCGCGCAACCGATCTCGATGAGAAGACCACGCTTGCCCAGGAAACTGCTACACGTTGGTTCCGTCGCACGCTGTCACTGCGTTCGCCGCTTGACGCGCCGCTGCCCGAGAGGCCGGGCCGTCCGGACAAGCCAGAGCTGATCCCGCCGACGCAGGTCGAAAAGCGTTCCTTGCATACGGTCAAGGGGCGCATCGCGCTGCTGCATGCCATCGCCCATATCGAACTCAACGCTGTCGACTTGGCGCTGGATATCGTTGCCCGATTCGCCACCGAGCCGGTGCCGAACTCCTTCTTCGACGGGTGGATGCAGGTAGCCTTCGAGGAGGCGAAACATTTCCGCATGGTGCGCGCCCGCCTGAGAGACCTCGACGCGGACTATGGTGACCTGCCCGCGCACGACGGCCTGTGGCAGGCGGCGCACTCGACGAGAAATAACCTGACGGCGCGGCTTGCGGTCGTTCCGCTCATCCTTGAGGCCCGCGGGCTCGACGTCACGCCGTCGCTGCAGGCCAAAATGCGCGAATCCGGCGATCTGGAGAGCGCAGCCGTGCTTGATGTCATTTACAACGACGAGAAAGGGCACGTCGCGATCGGCGCCAAATGGTTCCGCTTCCTCTGCTCCAGGGAAAAACGGGATCCTGCACGGACATTCCACGAATTGGTGCGCGCCAATTTCCGCGGTCCGTTGAAGCCTCCCTTCAACGACATCGCGCGGGCCGAAGCGGGCCTGACGCCGTCCTTCTACCGGTCGCTAATATCGACGAGCAACGCCTGATCCGATAGCGACAGCCATGCTGACCTAAGTAAATATTAACCATAATGGTGCGTAATCGTGGCAATTGAGGCATCGGCCGTCAATTGGGAGATTCTCCGTGACGCATGCACAGCATAGCCGCGTATTCGGTCAGCGAAAACAAGAGCATATACTGATCCTGGCGAGCGGCGACCGGATCCGTCACCTGACTGTCAAGCCGTGGATGGCAGCACTCGGTTTCTGTTTCGTCGGCGTCTTTGCGATCGGCTATCTGCTGGCGACGTCCTATCTCGTGCTGCGTGACGACCTGATCGGCGCCGCGATGGCCAGGCAGGCGCGCATGCAGCATGACTATGAAGACCGCATCGCCGCTTTGCGCGCCCAGGTGGACCGCGTTACGTCGCGTCAATTGCTCGATCAGCAAGTTGTCGAGGACAAGGTCGACAAGCTGATGGAGCAGCAACTGGCGCTTACCTCGCGCCACGGTAAGCTGGGCTCGCTTCTTGACCGCGCCGAGAATTCTGGACTGGGCGGCAAGGAGACGACACCGCTGCAGTCCTACGCTCCCG
This sequence comes from Rhizobium favelukesii, assembly GCF_000577275.2. NCBI lineage: Bacteria > Pseudomonadati > Pseudomonadota > Alphaproteobacteria > Hyphomicrobiales > Rhizobiaceae > Rhizobium > Rhizobium favelukesii. Next base: position 2,267,122 of record NZ_HG916852.1, on the reverse strand, counting down.
AATCAAACGACAAGCACGCCTCGCTTTCCGGTGCAGTTCAGGCAATCGAAAATCAGCTTGCGGGGGCTGACGCACCGGAAGACATGGCCTCCGACAACGCTACCCTCGCTGACGTGCCGGCACATGAAACCGTTGGCGACCGCGCCGACCGTGTTTTCTCCAAGGTGACGCTGTCGTTGAAGGACATCGAGCAGAAGCAGCGCAATCGCATCGCGCAATTGACGAGCGACGCGGGCGGAACAGCCAATGCCATATCGAAGGTCCTGACACGTTTCCGCATTTCGGTGCCAGCCGAGCGCGTGACGCAGGATGACAGCGCAGTCGGCGGACCGTATGTCGAGCCTGAAAGCGCGGATGATTTCGATACCTCGCTTTCGCAGCTTGACGATGCCCTCACCCGCCTGGAGTCGGTGCGGAGCACGGCGGAATCGTTGCCGTTCCAGAACCCGGCCATTGGCAAGGAGATTACCAGCTCGTTCGGGAACAGGCGCGATCCGTTCCTCGGACGCCTGGCACTTCACTCCGGCATCGATTTCCGTTTTGCGCCCGGCGAGAAGGTTCGCCCGACAGCGCCCGGCAAGGTGATCGCTGCAGGCTGGACTGGCGGCTACGGCAACATGGTCGAGGTGGATCATGGCAACGGTATTTCTACGCGCTACGGCCATATGTCGGAAATTCTCGTGAAAGTCGGCGACAAGGTAGACCGCACTGACGTGATTGGCCTTGCGGGCAGCACGGGCCGATCCACCGGTACGCATTTACACTACGAGGTCCGCCAGGATGGTCGTGCCGTCGACCCCATTTATTTCATGAACGCGGGCTTGAAGCTTGCCAGTTACATAAAGTAACTACGGGCACTAACCACCTCTTTACCTCTGCACTGGTCGCAAAGCCTGTATTCCTTGACTTAAGGACAGTTTCGGCTTATGTCGCGCTGCATTGCGGCATGCAATCACGCCGACTCAATCAGAGTACGGCCGAACCGGAACGGAAACAGTTTTCCCTTTGACGACATTTGCTGATCTTGGCTTGAGCCAAAAAGTGCTTTCCGCTGTCACCGACGCGGGCTACACGGTGCCAACCCCTATCCAGGCTGGCGCCATTCCCTTTGCGCTGGAACGCCGCGATATTTGCGGCATTGCGCAAACAGGAACGGGCAAGACGGCCTCCTTCGTCTTGCCGATGCTGTCGCTGCTGGAAAAGGGCCGTGCCCGCGCCCGCATGCCGCGCACGCTGATCCTCGAGCCGACCCGCGAGTTGGCTGCGCAGGTCGCGGAGAACTTCGAAAAGTACGGCAAAAATCACCGGTTGAATGTCGCGCTGCTAATCGGCGGCGTCTCCTTCGAAGATCAGGATCGCAAGCTTGAGCGCGGTGCCGATGTTCTGATCTGCACGCCCGGCCGCCTGCTCGACCACTTCGAGCGCGGCAAGCTCTTGATGAGCGGCGTTGAGATTCTCGTCATCGACGAAGCCGACCGCATGCTCGACATGGGTTTCATTCCCGATATCGAGCGTATCGCCAAGCTCATTCCGTTCACCCGCCAGACGCTGTTCTTCTCGGCAACCATGCCGTCTGAGATTCAGAAGCTCGCCGATCGCTTCCTGCAGAATCCGGAACGCATCGAAGTCGCCAAGCCGGCATCGACGGCAAAGACGGTAACGCAGCGCTTCGTCGCCTCGCATGGAAAGGATTACGAGAAGCGCGCCGTTTTGCGCGACCTCGTCAAAGCGCAGACCGATCTCAAGAACGCGATCATCTTCTGCAACCGCAAGAAGGACGTTTCCGAGCTCTTCCGTTCTCTGGACCGCCACGGCTTTTCTGCCGGCGCTCTGCACGGTGACATGGATCAGCGCTCGCGCATGGCCATGCTGCAGAACTTCAAGGATGGCAACCTCCAGCTTCTCGTGGCTTCCGATGTCGCCGCCCGCGGTCTCGACATTCCTGACGTCAGCCACGTCTTCAACTTCGATGTTCCGATCCATTCCGAGGATTATGTGCATCGCATTGGCCGCACCGGCCGCGCAGGCCGTTCCGGCGCTGCATTCACCATCGTCACCCGCCACGACCAGAAACATGCCGACGCGATCGAAAAGCTGATCGGCGAGAAAGTTGAGTGGTTGAGCGGCGACCTTTCCGCCTTGCCCCCTCCCGAACCCAGCCGCGACGACGATCGCTCGCGCCGCAAGGGTCGAGACAAGGACCGCGGTCGCGCCAAGGGCCGTGGAGGTCATAAATCTGATATCGCCGTCGCAGATAATGACGTCGAGACGATGGAAACAGCAGCACCAGCAAAGGTCGAAAGCGTGAAGCAAGAGCGCAAAGCAGAACAACACAAGCCGCAACACAACACGCGCGCCGCTCGTCCTTACCCGGCAAACGATGACAATCGCGATCGCCGCCGCTACCGGGACCACGACGACGGCCCGACGCCTGTCGGCTTTGGCGATGAGATTCCAGCCTTCATGCTGATCACGGCCAACGCCAAGATCTGACGAACCATGGGTACGCCGGGCATCGATTTTCCGGGCCTTGGCGTTGGCCTGGTGATTTTGCGTGACCGCAAGATCCTGCTCTACAAGCGCATGCGCGCCCCTGAGGCCGGCCACTGGAGCATTGTGGGCGGCAAGGTGGATCACATGGAGCCAGCCGATCAGGCGGCGCGACGCGAAGCGGAAGAGGAAACCGGCCTATCCATCGGCCGCGTCAGTCTTCTCGGCCCTGCCGAACTTATCAGCAAGGCGGACGAACAGCACTGGATCTCCCTGCTCTATATAGCGTCCGAGTTTGACGGCGAACCGAAGCTCACCGAGCCGGACAAACTCTCGGACTTCGGCTGGTTCAGCCGTTCCGAACTCCCGCAGCCGCTTTCCGCCTTTGCGGCGGCAGCGATGGAGCGGCTGAAGGCCGACGAACTGCTCTAAGGATCATTCCGCCCGGAGCGCAGCCTCATAGGCAAGCCGCACCCATCGTGCCATGACATCAGGGTCATCATAGGCATCGTCCGGGATCGACCAGTACGGCATCTTCACCGGACTTCCCTTCTTGCCTTCATAGGTCCATTGTGTCGCCCCAGCTGCGGCGAATTCGGATGCACTCCGCTCGTCGGCCTTCAGCAACATCTCGCCGCGCACTTCGACCGCCACGATCCGGCCCATGTGGTAGATGCCCTTGCCACCAAACATGCGCTTGATGGTGACGGGACCAAGGCCTTGAAACATTTCTTCGATTGCCGCCGCATCCATTGCCCTTATCCCTTCAAAACGCCGCCTGCCGCGATGACGGCCTCCGGCGTATCCACGTCCAAATGTGCGGAATCGCCAATATCGATGTCTACCACAGGCACGCCCGATGTCTCGATGATATGCCGCGCCCCGACGTCACCCTCCAGCCTCATAACCTCATCGAACAGCGATTTCGGCATGATCACGGGATTGCCGCGCTTGCCGCGCGACACCGCACGGATGATCGACTGGCCGTTCGATCGCCGGAACGCTGCGATCAGTCGATCGAGATCGCCGCTGGAAACGCCCGGCATATCGGCCAACATGACCAGAATACCATCCGCATCCCGCGCTTGCTCGACGGAAAATCCTGTCGAGAGCGACGAGGCCATGCCCGAGGCGTAGTCAGGATTGTGAACTGTCACTGCATTCAGCCCGGACAGCGCCGCTTCGATGTCGTTTTTGCGATGCCCCGTCACGACGACGACCGACGACGACCGACTACCGATCGCCGTCATCACCGATCGCCGGACGAGCGGCACACCGTCAAACTCCGCGAGCAGCTTATGTGGACCGCGCTTGCCCATCCGGCTGGCTTTGCCGGCGGCAAGAACGACGGTCAAGACGTTATCCGCGGGGGCCAATCGCGCCTCCGGTTCGCGAAGGCTTGGCCGCGCTTGGATTTCCATCAGCAGACCTCCGACACCCATGCCGCTGATCTCGAGTGCACTTGGCTCTTCACCCACCAGGATCCGATCGAGCACCCAGTCGAAGCCATTCTCCTTGGGGCTGCGCGCACATCCCGGCGCCCCAATCACCGGGATATTGCCGATGCGGCCGAGAACGAGCAAGTTACCGGGATCGACAGGCATACCGACCTGCACGACCTCGCCCCCAGCCTGCCGAATGGCCTCGGGAATCACGTCCTCCGCATCAATCACGGCAGACGCACCGAAAAGGATAATCATTTTCGGTGCTTTGTCGGGCTGCCGAGATGCGTCTCTGAGCGCCTCTGCAACCGGCTCGGCACGGTGAGCAACCCTTGCCTCCCTGACGAGTTGGCTACCGGATACGATGAGCCGGCGAGAAAGAACACGCGCCGTCTTGTCCATCACCGCAGGCTTCAGCGATGGCAGCTGCGTCGCAATCAATGACACGGACCGGCTGACGAAAGGTTTCACCTCGAAAGCGGGCGTCGCCCGCAGCACTTCGCATGCCCCGTCCAGTTTCTCGCCCGAAACCGCGAGTGGAATGATCTTGAATGTTGCGACCATGTCGCCGTTCCGGACAGGCACATGGTCGTTGAGGCAGGCGAGCGTTATGCCGGGATCGACCCTGTTCAGGCGATCGACGACACTTCGGCTTGCGACGAACAGCCCGTCGACCGTGGAATACACATTCACGCGCCCCGTGGACGCTTCCGAGAAGCGCAGGTGGTCGGGGGCGACGGCCTGCGCAAGCCGTCCCGCCGCGTCATCCTCACCCACGTCCCCCGGCTCGATGCGCGCTGCAATGACATGCTCAATACCCACGCCGCGCAGTCTGACGATGTCACCGGCGTCGATCCTGTGACCTTTGGGCAGGCTGCCGCCTGCAAGCTTCACCGCATGCGCGAGGACCAGGCCTTCGGCGACGTCGATGGAAAACGACCCGAATTTCATTTCTTGTCACCGGTGGGTGATATCTCGCGGGTTCGCAAGGTCTGGACGATCTCCGCGAGAATGGCGACCGCGATTTCTGCCGGGCTCGCCGCACCGATATTGAGCCCGATGGGTGCACTGATCCTGGCAAGGGCGGCTTCGTCCACACCGTCGGCGCGCAACCGCTCCAGGCGCGTCGCGTGCGTCTTGCGGCTGCCGAGTGCACCGACGTAGAAACAACCGATCCGCAACGCTTCCGTGATCGGGAAATCGTCGATCTTCGGGTCATGCGTAACCGCGACGAGCGCCGTATAGGCATCCAGCGGACGATCATTGAGCACGTCCACCGGCCACTCCGCCGTCAGTTCGATGCCGAGGAATCGTTCGGGCGTGGCGAAAGCCGTGCGCGGATCGATGATGCGGACATCGAAGCCCGCAAGAGATGCCATCTGCGCCAGGACTTGGCTGATGTGAACGGCACCGATGATCACGATATGGGCCGGCGGCAGATGCACGTTCAGAAAGTACCGATGCCCATCGACCTCGATCGACGTCGATTTGCCCGAGCGAAAAGCAGCTTTTACGGCAGGCACCAACCAAGGCTGCACGGAATCTCCCTCGAGGACGACGCTATCGCCGCCGTTCTCAAGATCGGTCAGCAATATGGCTCCCCTGCGAGCCCGGCGAGCATCATTGAGCCGCGCAAGATTTGCGGCATCCATCAATCGAGCCTTTCGACATAGACGCGAATGCGGCCACCACAGGAAAGGCCGACGCGCCATGCGGTTTCATCCGCAACGCCGAACTCGAGCATCTTCGCCTTGCCGTCGGCGATCACGTCCAGAGCCTCGGTTATAACGGCCCCTTCGACGCAGCCTCCGGAGACGGACCCTTCGAAATTGCCATCACGATCGATCACTAGATGGCTCCCTGCCGGTCGCGGCGCCGAGCCCCACGTCTCGATCACCGTAGCGATGGCAACGTCTCGCCCGCCTTTCCGCCAGGTTTCTGCCGTCATCAACGGATCAAGGTCAAAAAATGTCCCTGTCATGCGATGCCTTTCAATGTTGCGAGGTACCGGCGCGGGTCGTATGTGGTCGACCTGGTTGCGCCGAGTGCTTCTGCGAGATCGCTCAAGGATGATAGATTGTGGACCGGTCGGAATTCGTCAACATGCGGCAGCATTGTGCGCACACCACGGGCTCGCGGCTCGAAGCCATCGAAGCGCAGCAGCGGATTGAGCCAGATCAGTCGCCGGCAAGAGCGGTGCAGGCGGTCCATCTCGGCCGCGAGCAGCTCCGTTCCCTCGCGTTCCAGGCCGTCGGTGATAAGCAGCACCACCGCGCCCTGGCCCAGCACGCGCCGGGCCCACAGGCGATTGAATTCCTTTAGCGTTTCACCGATCCGCGTTCCTCCCGACCAATCCTTTACGGCCGCGGCGCATTCGTCCATCGCCTCGTCCGGGTCCTTGTGGCGCATCTGCCTGGTGACATTCGTGAGGCGCGTCCCGAATAGGAAGGTATGCACCCGCCGGCGCTTCTCCGTCAGCACATGCAGAAAATGCAGAAAGATGCGCGTGTACTGGCTCATCGAGCCCGAGATATCGGCGAGAACCACCAAGGGCGGCTGGACCTCGCGGATCTCCCGGTACCGCGGAAGAATGAGACCCGCCCCGTTGCGCAATGCCGCCCGCATGGTGGCGCGCGGATCGACGTGCGAATGAACATGCGACGGCCGGAAGCGCCGAGTGCGCACCTTGTCCAGAGGCAACTGCAGTTTCGCGAGTGCCTTCTTGGCGACCGCGATCTCCATCGCTGACATTTGCGCAAAGTCCATTCGCCGGAAAACCTCGTTGCCCGACATGGTGAGGCGCGCATCGATCTCGATGTCGGGTTCATCCCGCGGGGGCTTGCTGTCCTTTTGTTCGCCAAGCAAGGCGTCCGCGGCGCGGCTCTCGCCCGGCTTCGCTTTCTCCCTTTCGCGCGTGTCCGGCGCCCGTGGTGACATCAACGCGATCATCTTCTCGACAAGGTCGCGCGAGCGCCAGAAGAGACGGAACGCCTCGTCGAAGACCGGCTTGTCCTCATGTCGCTTGACGAAGACGGACGAGAGTGCGGCGTGAAATTCTTCGCGCGATCCCATGCCGATTGCCGCGACCGCCTCGATGGCATCAACGATCGCCGTGGGCCCGATCTTCATACCGGCCTTTCGCAGTGCTCTGGCAAAGAAGACGATATTGTCTGCAAATCGACCGGCGCCGACCGGAGGTGGCGGAACGACGATCCCATCTTGTCCGCTTGTCGGCTCCATGCGCTATCCTGCCGCTTGCAACTCGCTCTTGACGTCTTCCAGCACCTTCGTACCGTCGCTGCCTTGAATGCGCGCAATATCGTCCTGGTATTTCAGCAGCGTTCCGATCGTATCGGAGATCGTTTCCGGATCGAGCGCCAGCCGGTCGAGTTCCGTCAGTGCTGTCGCCCAATCGATCGTCTCGGCAACGCCCGGGTTCTTGAAAAGATCTAGTGTCCGAAGCTGCTGCACATAGGCGACGATCTGTGCGGACAGCGCCGCATTGCAGCCCGGTACCTTGCGGCGAATGATTTCGAGCTCTTGCAGGGCATCGGGATAATCGACCCAATGATAGAGGCAGCGCCGTTTCAGCGCGTCGTGGACTTCGCGCGTCCGGTTCGTGGTGATGATGACGATTGGTGGTTCGGCGGCCCGGATGGTGCCGAGCTCGGGGATCGTCACCTGAAAGTCGGAAAGAACCTCCAAAAGGAAGGCCTCGAATGCCTCGTCGGTACGGTCTAGCTCATCGATGAGGAAGACCGGCGCGCGACCATCTGCGCTGGACAGAGCCTGCAGCACGGGTCGGCGGATGAGGTAGCGCTCCGAGAAGATGTCCGACTCGATTCTGTCCCGGTCGGTAAGACCGGACGCTTCCGCGAGGCGGATTTCCAGCATCTGCGCCGGATAGTTCCATTCGTAGACGGCCGAGGCGATATCCAGCCCTTCGTAGCATTGCAGGCGGATCAGCGGCCGCCCCAGAGCTTTTGATAGGACCTTGGCGATCTCTGTCTTCCCGACACCAGCTTCCCCCTCCAGGAAGAGAGGACGCTTCATCTTCAGGGCAAGAAACAGCACCGTGCCAAGCGCCCGCCCCGCCAGATAGTCCTGATCGCCCAACATCGCGATCGTTTCGTCGATCGACGACGGTAGTGGCGGATGCGCTTGATCCGGCATGTCTTCTCCCTTTTTCAGGAAGTTATAGCGTGTGATAGTCCCGGTTCATATAGAGAAGCGCGGGCTTAGCCTCGTTGTAGCGGACCGCCACGACCTCACCGAAAATGATGTGGTGTGTCGACATTTCCTTGATTTCGCTCACGCGGCAATCGAAGGAGGCAAGCGCGTCGTGAAGAATGGGTGCGCCGGTGACGAGCTTGTCGAACCGGCCCGTCGCGAAACGTTCGCAGTTGCTGAGCTGGGTGCGGCCAGAAAAAGCATCGGCAAGTGCCTGATGGTGCGCGCCCAGCGTATTCAAAGCAAAGATACCGCTCCTGAAGAAGATGTCGTTCTTCGGATTGCTGTTGTTCAGGCACACCAGAACGGTCGCAGGGTCATCAGATACGGAGCACGCGGCGGTGATCGTCACGCCACGGCGCTCCTTGCCGATTGCCGTCGTCACGAGCTGCACATGGCCTCCAAAGCGGCTCATCGCATCTCGGTAGAGGCGCGGATCGATCGGTTGCTTGCTCAACAAAGGCATTCTCCATCCGGCGTCACCGGCTTGCTGTTTCCTGTAATATGAAGGTGATCGCTTACCTTTTCTACAAAAGCCAGGCGAAAAGCTTCCCGATTGTGCGTTTTTCTTTGACGATCGATGCCGGACGGATAAAAGAGCAGGACAAAGGACAGGGACCTGCAGCTTTTATGAATACTTTGCGTGGCCTAGCACTTCTGCCGATGCTGCTCCTTGCGGCTGCAGAATGCCATGCCGCGGGTCTGATAATCGGTGTCGTAGCGCCACAGAGTGGCAACCTCGCGCCAATTGGTGCGCAGATCATCGCCGGTGCCACTGCCAAGGTCCTGCAGGATGGTAGCACGATCGTCACGGTCGGAGAGACTTGCGAGGAAAACAGCGGTGCGGCAATCGCTGACGCATTAATCAATGCCAAGGTCCAGGTGGCCGTCGGTTTTCTCTGCAGCGAGACGCTCGAAGGCGCGTTGCCGAAGCTCAAGGACGCAAATATCCCGGCGATCACCGTCTCTGTGCGTTCACGCATTCTCATGGAAGACGCGCTGAAAAATGGCTGGCCGCTCTACCGAATGGCGCCGGCCGATGGCGCCGAAGCGGAAAAGATCATCGAGGCGATCGTGGGCGAGTGGGCAGCCGCGCCAATTGCGCTGATCGAGGATGGCACCATCCATGGTCGGGAGCTTACGGAAGCGATCCGAAACGCACTCGAGGAAAAAGGCCTCAAGCCCGTCTTCACCGACACGTATCGACCGGGCCAGGAGCAGCAAGTCGCTCTCGTGCGACGGTTGAGGAAAGCCGGGGTAACAAAAGTCTTCGTCGGTGGAGATCGTAGCGACGTTGCCGTCATCGCACGCGACGCCGCAGCGGAAAAGATTCACCTCGATATTCTCGGTGGCGACGCGATGCGCGCCGCCGACCAACCGCTCGGGCTCGCGGATGGCGTTCTCGCCGTCGCCCTGCCCGACTACGCCGCGCGCCCTGAGGCGAAGCCTGTGGTCGACGCGTTCCGTGCGAGCGGCGTCGAGCCCGAGGGTTATGTGCTGCCCGCGTATGCGGCGGTGGAAATCGCGACGAAGGCAGCCCAGGATGCCGCTGCGGATGACCGGCCCATCGCACAGCACATCGGCGGGACCTCTTTTGAGACGGTCATCGGCAAAATTGCTTTCAACGCCGGCCATGAACTGGCCGATAACCCCTACCGGATGCTGCAGTGGCATGCCGGTTCGTTCGCACCGCCAAGCACACCGATCGAATAGGATCTGACACCGCGGCATGAGTTTTACGGAGAGACCTCAATGACTACGCCCATTCGCATCGCGCCATCCGTCCTTGCGGCCGACTTCGCCAAACTGGGCCAGGAAGTGCGCGACGTAACGGCGGCCGGCGCCGATTGGATCCACCTCGACGTCATGGACGGTCACTTCGTTCCCAACATTTCCTTCGGCCCTGACGTCATCAAGTCGTTGCGTTCCTACACGGATGCGGTTTTCGATTGCCATCTGATGATTGCGCCGGTCGATCCGTATCTTGAGGCCTTCGCGAAGGCGGGCTGCGACCGCATTACCGTCCATGCTGAAGCCGGGCCGCATCTCCACCGTTCGCTTCAGACTGTGCGCGGGCTCGGCAAGAAGGTCGGCGTCACGATCAATCCTGCCACGTCGCTTTCGGCGATCGAAAACGTGCTCGACGACATTGACCTGATCCTCATCATGTCGGTGAACCCCGGCTTCGGCGGGCAGAAATTCATTCCAGCGATGGCGGACAAGATCGCCGCAGCGCGGTCACTTATCGGTGACAGGCCGATCGACCTTGAAGTTGACGGTGGAGTGACGGTCGAAACCGCGCCGATCATCGGCAAATCAGGCGGCAATGTTCTCGTTGCCGGTTCGGCGATTTTCAAGGGCGGCTCGCTCGAGGCCTACAAGACGGCGATCAGCGCCCTAAGAAGCGCCGCCGAAGGCAAATCCAAGTCGTGACGAAAGCAGGTCGTCCTTGATCTCCGAGCGGCTCAAGGCGGCCCGCCCGCCCCTCTCCGATCTTTTCGCGGGGGCCATCCTCTGGGGCATCCAGATGCTGGCGTCGGCAATGGCTGCTCTCTATCTCAGAAACGGGATGGAGACCGCACATGTCCGTGACCTCGCAATGCACTATTTTGCGGGCGGTTTGCTGGCATGGCCGTTCATGTTGCCTTTGGGTCGGTTCTTTGCGCATCGACGATCCCTGGCGACACGCTTTGCGGCATTCTTCGCTGCACTTGCCGTCGGGACCATCCTAATGACGGCCTTTCTCTTCGCCATGGACTACCGGGTCTTCTACTCCGCGTGGCACGCCTCTTTTGGATCCCTCACATGGGTGTTCCAATTCGTCTTTACCGGAGCCAGCGCAGTCTATCAGTTTGCCGTGCTGGGAATTCGCCTGTTTCTTCCACTCGGCCTTCTCTGCCTTTTCGGTACGAGTATAGCGCTTGCCAAACGCATGCGTTGAGATTGCCGCCTGTCTTTGCTACAGGGGCGCCAGCATTCCTTTTATGAACGAAAGCAGGAAGCCATGATCCCGCGCTACTCCCGGCCAGAGATGGTCGCCATCTGGTCGCCCGAGACCAAATTCCGCATCTGGTTCGAGATCGAGGCTCACGCCTGCGATGCGCTCGCCGAACTGGGCGTCATCCCGAAATCCGCTGCAAAGACAATTTGGGAGCGAGGCGGCGCTGCGACGTTCGACGTTGCGCGGATCGATGAAATCGAGTCCGTCACCAAGCACGATGTCATCGCCTTCCTGACGCACCTTTCCGAAATCGTCGGCCCGGATGCCCGTTTCGTCCACCAGGGCATGACTTCTTCGGACGTTCTCGACACCACGCTGAACATCCAGCTGGTCCGCGCAGCCGACATTCTGCTCGCCGATATGGACCGCCTGCTTGCGGCACTGAAGGCACGTGCCTTCGAACACAAGGACACCATCCGCATCGGCCGCAGCCACGGTATTCACGCCGAGCCGACGACGATGGGACTGACGCTGGCGCGCTTCTACGCCGAGATGAGCCGCAACCGCGCGCGCCTCGTGGCTGCGCGTGTCGAGATCGCCACCGGTGCGGTTTCAGGCGCCGTCGGCACCTTTGCCAATATCGACCCTCGCGTCGAGGAACACGTCTGCGCCAAGCTCGGCCTTGTCCCGGAGCCTGTCTCGACGCAGGTCATTCCGCGTGACCGTCACGCGATGTTCTTCGCCACGCTCGGCGTTATCGGCTCTTCCATCGAAAACGTCGCGATCGAGATCCGCCACATGCAGCGCACGGAAGTGCTGGAAGCCGAGGAATACTTCTCGCCCGGCCAGAAGGGTTCTTCTGCGATGCCGCACAAGCGCAATCCGGTTCTGACCGAGAACCTGACGGGCCTTGCCCGCCTGGTTCGTATGTCGGTGGTTCCGGCTATGGAGAATGTCGCCCTGTGGCATGAGCGCGACATTAGCCATTCGAGCGTCGAGCGCGGCATCGGGCCCGACACAACGATCACGCTCGACTTCGCCCTCAACAGGCTGGCCGGCGTCATCGAGAAGCTCGTCGTCTATCCCGACAACATGATGAAAAATCTCGACAAGTTCCGTGGCCTCGTGCATTCGCAGCGCGTACTTCTGGCGCTGACGCAGGCAGGCGTTTCGCGCGAGGATGCCTACCGGCTCGTCCAGCGCAACGCCATGAAGGTGTGGGAACAGGGCAAGGATTTCCTGGAGGAACTGCTTGCCGACGCGGAGGTGCGTACTGCGCTATCCGAAGAAGAAATCCGCGAGAAGTTCGATCTCGGCTACCATACCAAACACGTGGATACCATTTTCCGGCGCGTCTTCGGCGCCGCCTGAGTTTGACTACCGGGACGGCGCCTTCGAGGGCGCCGTTTTCCGTTTCGGCTTCCGGGGCTTTGCCGATGTCCTTTTTTCGTTCGCCTCATCACTGGAATTTGTCGCCTTCGGCGTTCCGTTCGTCCGCCCCTCGCGCACTCCCTTTGCCGCCTTGGCGACAAGGCGATCCAGGTGCTTCAGGTCTTCGTCATCGAGGTGCTCGATCCCGATGAACTTGTTCTCGGCGTGGCTCGTCAGAATAATTTCGTCGAGCTTCGCCTGAACAGCGCGAGCATCCCTCGTCTGTGCGTTCTGCAACACGAACACCATCAGGAACGTGATGATGGTCGTTCCTGTGTTGATGACCAGTTGCCAAGTCTCCGAGAAGTCAAAGAGCGGGCCCGTCCCGGCCCAGACAGCGACAAGGACGACGGCAAGCACGAACGTCACGGGTCGCCCTGCCCATTCAGACGTCTTGCTGGCAAAGTGGGTAAACAGATGTTGCGGCGTAGCCATATGGAACTCCCTCGGGTATTCGCCTCAGCGAAACTCCGAGGGAGGTGGTCCAGTTCCAGCCCTGTGGCCGTCAGACGACCGGAGGTGCCACGAGCTTCCTATAGAGATGCCAGCTGGCGTGGCCGAGCACCGGCATGACGAGGGCAAGCCCGACAAACAGCGGGATCGTGCCAACGATGAGGCTGACAGCGATGATGAGACCCCAGCAGAAGACCGGCACCGGGTTGGCGACGGTCGCCCTGACCGATGTTTCCATCGCGCAAACGAGGCCGACGTCCCGATCCAGCAGCAAGGGAAAGGTTACGACGGTCGTGCCCAGAACGATGATGGCAAAGCCCAGACCGAGCAGATGTCCCCACATGATCAGCTGGATTCCCTCAGGCGTGCCGACGATCTCCGAGAAGAATAAGGAGATTGAGCGCGGGAAAACATCGCCGAAGACGTTCGAATAGAGCGTCTGCGCAGCGACGAGCCAGACCACGAAGAAGCCGAACAGCAGCAATCCGCCGGCAACGATCGATGGGAACGCCGGCGATCTTGTCACCTCGAGCGCATGTCTCCACGAGGTGTCCAGGCCCGCTTCCCGCCTGCGGCTGATCTCATAGAGCCCGATCGCGGCGATGGGACCGATCAGCGCAAAGCCTGATATCAGCGGAAAAATCATCGGCAGGAGGTTGGCACTTGATGTTGCGAGCGCAAGAAAAATGCCGGCAATCGGATACATCAGGCACAGAAATACATAGTGGGATGGTTTTTCTCGAAAATCGTCGAGCCCGCGCCGCAGCGCATCGAAGACATCCGCAACGCTGATCTTGTTGACGACCGGACGTGTGTAGACATCGCCTGCACCCGACATAACATGGAATGCCGTCATGGCTTTCTCCTCCTCAGCCAAGATAGCCGGCAGCGAAAGGATCGGCGATAACGCCGATACGAGACGCAACCGGCACTGCTGAAAACATAACAAATTTCGGCGGCCTTGTCCCACCCTCCCTTGACATCGCCGTCAAGCTTTCTCAAATCCGCGCATCATGAAAGCTTCAGACGCCGAAATTCTCATTATCCCCGGTTATACAAATTCCGGTCCCGACCACTGGCAAAGCCGCTGGGAGGCCAAGCTCAGCACGGCTCGTCGTGTCGAACAGGCTGAATGGTCGAAGCCGGTCCGCGACGATTGGGTGAGCCGCATTGCCGAGGAAGTGAATGCCGCGACGCGACCGGTGGTATTGGTTGCGCATTCGCTTGGCATTCCCTCCGCCATCCACGCAATTCCCCATTTCCGCAACAAGGTGGCCGGGGCATTCTTCGTCGCACCCCCGGATGTTGCCAATCCGGCAATACGACCGAAGCACCTGATGACATTCGGCCCGTACCCGCGCGACCCACTTCCGTTTCCGACCATTACAATCGCCAGCCGCAATGATCCCTTCGGCAGCTACGAACACGCCGATGACATCGCGGCAAGCTGGGGATCGCTCCTCATCGATGCGGGGGAAGCCGGGCACATCAACAGCGAGTCGGGCCACGGGCCATGGCCGGAAGGAACCATGGTGTTCGCGCAGTTCCTGAGTCGCTTGAAGCCGTAACGCCCTTCGTAGAGCTGCATCGATGCGATCGGCAAATTCGCGACGCCTCAGCGCTTCAAGATCATCTCTCGGCGGCTCGCGAAACGAAGGGGCGAGATTACGACCCATAGCTGACCGTACCGAGGCCACGCGTCGTGGAGACGCACAGACGGTTTGTGGCTGATCTGGCGGCTAGTCGCCCTCTCCGCGAATGAAGAGAACGCCCGCCAGGCCCACGAGAACGATGCATTGCAGGATGAACATCGGCCATTCTGGAGACATGTCATTCCCTCCCCAATCGGTGCGATATAGGGTGCTGCCAGACAAGTGTATGCACATTATGGAAAAGTTACTCGCCTCCAGGCGTATGCACCCATTACAGCGCGACTAAGCATTTGTTTTTGCATTATTATTATTTTGACGACATTAAGGGCTGTTTAATTCAATGAATGCAAAATATCTACACGCTAAAAGAGCGAGTATGCAGATTGAAGCAAACGACTCCCGACAAACGGGTCAAATCGAAGGCTAAGCTTGACGCCGCGGCGTTTGACGGCGACACGGCCCCGCAGAACAGTGTTGAACTCTCGGAACGCGAGAGCCGCTGGAACTACGCTCTTGTCGGATCGGGCCTCGGCGTCTGGGACCACAATCTTCGTCTTGGCAAACGCTACTACTCCGACACGTGGAAAATGATGCGCGGCATGGCGCCCGATGAGGATGCCGACGGCGACTATGACACGTGGATCGACCTCATCCACCCGGACGACCGGGACTTCGTCGTCAAGGCCATCGAACGGCAGAACGCCGGCGATCCGGACTATCAGATTTTCGAGTATCGGGAGCGCCACAGAGACGGCCACTGGATCTGGATCGAGTGCCGAGGCGCTTGCGTGGAATGGGACGAAAACGGCGCCCCTGCCCGGCTCGTTGGCACCGACAACGATATCACCGCACGCAAGGAGGCCGAGGAGCGGCTTGCGCATCTGTCGCGGCGCCTGGATCTCGCGCTCGATATCTCTGATATCGGCGTCTTCGAGGCAGATATCGAAAACGGCACCGTCGATTGGGACGATCGCCTTCTGGCAATCTACGGCATTACCAACACGTCTCCGGTCAGCACCGGCAACGCCTGGGAGGCGTCGCTGCATCCCGACGACAGGGATCGCGTGCTGGCGACCATCAATGAGAGCGTCGCTAACAGCACCGATTTCCAACACGAATTCCGCATCATCAGGCAGGACGGCATCGAACGTGTCATCCGCGCAAAAGCAGCCTTCTTTCTTGACAGTGACGGGCGCCGCAAGCTGATTGGCGCAAATTGGGATGTGACCGCCGAAGTCAGGCTCAATACCGAGTTACAGCGCGCCAAGGATCTCGCGGAAGCCCGCAACAGGGAACTCGAAAGCGCCAAGGAGAACATCGAGCACCTGGCGCTGCACGATTATCTCACCGGCCTGCCAAACCGGCGATACCTCGACCGCATGCTGGATGAGCGTTCCGCCGAATGTCGCCGCACCGGGCTGACGCTCGCGATCCTCCACATCGATCTCGACCGCTTCAAACAGATCAACGATACGCTCGGCCACCGCGCCGGCGACGCAATGCTGAAGCATGCAGCACAGGTGCTGACGGGGAGTGTCCGTTCGACCGATTTCGTCGCCCGCATTGGTGGCGATGAATTCGTGGTCATCTGCACACTCGATGTCACGCCGAAGAAGATCTCCAATCTGGCGGAGCGCATCATCCGCGAGCTCTGCAAGCCCATTCGCTACGAGGGCCACGATTGCCGTTTCGGCGCCAGCATCGGCATTGCGGCTGAAAGCGGTCCGGCGCTCGATGCCAAGCAGCTTCTGCTCAATGCTGACATCGCGCTCTATCGCGCGAAAAGCGGCGGACGCAACCGGCACGAATTCTTCTCGACCGACGAGCGGCACCGCATCATCGCCAGCAAGCGGCTGGCGGACGAAATCCTCCTCGGTCTCGAGCGGGGGGAGTTTGTCCCGCTCTACCAGTTGCAGTTCCATGCCCGAACGCTCGATGTCGCCGGCGTCGAGACGCTGGCTCGCTGGCAGCACCGGGAACATGGTTTGCTGGCTCCTGATCGTTTCCTGACGATCGCTGAGGATCTGGATGTGGTCTCCACCATCGACGGGCTGATCCTCGAGCAAGCGCTCGCGGACCGGCACCGATGGGAGGACGAGGGTCTTCTCATCCCGAAGATTGCGGTTAACGTGTCGTCGCGTCGTCTCGGTGATCCAACCCTTGCGAAGAAGCTTCGCGGCTTGAAGATCGAACCTCGCACAATCTCGTTCGAGCTGCTTGAATCGATTTCACTCGACGATTGCGATGATGCCGTGATCGCCAATCTCCGGCACCTGCGCCGCCTCGGCATCGACATAGAGATCGATGACTTCGGCACGGGCCATGCATCCATTGTCAGTCTTTTGAAACTCAGTCCGAAGACCTTGAAGATCGACCGCGAGTTGATCCGCATGCTGCCACATTCCGCCGAGCAGCGGAAACTGGTCCGCTCGATCATCGATATCGGCCGTTCGCTTAATATCCTCGTCACCGCCGAGGGCGTCGAAACGATGGACCACGTCCGCATTCTCTGTGATCTCGGTTGCGATATGCTGCAGGGCTACGCGCTCGCCCGCCCGATGCCCGCACTGCAGATCCCGCCCTTCGTGCGCGCCGCGTCCTGGCGCGGCGTCGAGGGCCTGGCGCGTGGTTTGCAGCACGATTTGCGTAAGTCGCTCAGCGGCTCGGGCGCAAGATAAAGGCTTGCATGACTGCCCTGACGCGGCTGCGTCACATTCCGTTGGCCGCGAAAAACCTGTAAACTGCCTTACAGAAGGTCTTCGATTCTCTTAGCGGCCTCCGGAAGCGCCGGAATCCGGGGAAGGAGTGACAGGCGGATTGTGAAACCCTCGCTTTTCCTTTAAGGGGACGCCACGAGATAGATCCACTCGCGCTATCCCAAGAGCGCCAACGATAGAGAACAATTGCAATGAACCGTCGCCGCCGTATCTACGAGGGCAAAGCAAAGATTCTGTATGAGGGCCCGGAACCGGGCACGCTGATCCAGTTCTTCAAAGATGATGCCACCGCCTTCAACAAGAAGAAGCACGAAGTCATCGATGGCAAAGGCGTTCTGAATAACCGTATTTCGGAATACATCTTCAGCCATCTAAACAAGATCGGCATTCCGACGCATTTCATCCGCCGCCTCAACATGCGCGAGCAGTTGATCCGCGAAGTGGAAATGATCCCGCTCGAGATCGTTGTTCGTAACGTTGCCGCCGGCTCGCTGTCGAAGCGCCTCGGTATCGAGGAAGGCGTGGTGCTGCCGCGGTCGATCATCGAGTTCTACTACAAGTCTGACGCGCTCGACGATCCGATGGTCTCTGAAGAGCACATAACGGCTTTCGGCTGGGCAAACCCCGCCGAACTCGATGACATCATGGCGCTCGCCATTCGCGTCAACGATTTCATGACCGGCCTTTTCCTAGGTGTCGGCATCCAGCTTGTCGACTTCAAGATCGAATGCGGCCGCCTCTATGAAGGCGACATGATGCGCATCATCCTCGCCGATGAGATTTCGCCGGACTCCTGCCGTCTGTGGGATATCGACACCCGCGAGAAGATGGACAAGGACCGCTTCCGCCGCGACATGGGCGGCCTTCTCGAAGCCTATTCGGAAGTTGCGCGTCGTCTCGGCATCATCAACGAGAACGAGCCTGTGCGCGGCACCGGTCCGGTACTCGTGAAGTAAGACATTCAGGCCAAGCAAGACAGGGAAGATAAAGTGATCAAGGCTCGTGTAACCGTCACGCTGAAAAACGGCGTTCTCGATCCGCAGGGCAAGGCAATCGAGGGCGCCCTCGGCGCGCTTGGATTCGATGGTGTCGGGCATGTCCGTCAGGGCAAGGTTTTCGACGTCGAACTCGAAGGCGCTGACAAGGCGAAAGCGGAGAGCGAGCTCAAGGCGATGTGCGAGAAACTCCTCGCAAATACGGTGATCGAGAACTATAATATTTCCGTCGACTAATCTGGTCGAGGAGCGCACTCGATGGCTGAATTGACGCAAGAGCTCGTGCTTGAGTTGTTGACGAAAATGCACGAACACATCGATACGTTAGATGCGTCGCTTGAAGAGATCCGGAGCGAAATGCACTGCATGAGCGACACGATGACGTCGATGCAGCAGGAAATACATAGTATTTACGGTGTCCTCGGTCGGCATGAAGGCCGGCTGGAGCGTATTGAAAAGCGTCTCGTACTTAGAGAACTTGCAGAAGCACAAACAAGGTTTTAGCCGCAGTCATGAAATCAGCCGTCGTTCAACTTCCGGGCCTCAATCGCGATCGCGACATGATCGCTGCACTGACGAAAATCTCCGGTCGCGCACCGGTGACGATCTGGCAAACGGAGACGGATATTCCGGACGTCGACCTTATCGTCATCCCTGGCGGCTTTTCCTATGGCGACTACCTTCGTTGTGGCGCCATCGCAGCGCGCATGCCGGTCATGCAGGCAATCGTCGAAAAGGCGAACAAGGGCGTCAAGGTTCTCGGCGTGTGCAACGGCTTCCAGATCCTCCTCGAGGCAGGCCTGCTACCCGGTGCACTGATGCGCAATGCCTCGCTTAAGTTCGTCTGCCGTGAGATCAAGCTCGAAGTCGCAAACGCCGACACCGATTTCACCCGTGCCTATTCCGAGGGGCAGATCATACGCTGCCCGGTTGCGCATCACGATGGCAACTATTTTGCCGACGCAGAGACGCTGGCAACGATCGAGGGCAACGGACAGGTCGTTTTCCGCTATGCGGAAGGCACCAATCCGAACGGCTCGATGAACGATATTGCCGCCGTCATGAACGACAAGGGCAACATCCTCGGCATGATGCCGCACCCCGAAAACCTCATCGAAGCGGCGCATGGCGGTTCCGACGGCCGCGCTCTGTTCGCTTCGGCCCTCGAGGTAATCGCTGCTTAACCTTCGGCAGGTAAGAGGCCATTCATCCGGTCCATTGGAGCAAGATTGATGCGCCCTCGCCTTTCGACGACACGCATTCTCGCGATTGCCGCAACAGCAGTATTGGTGGCGTCCTGCCAAACGAACACGCCGGCGAAGGGTCCGGATCGCAGCGCGCTTTCGACGATGGAGCGCGTTGCTCTCGGCGCGAACGCCTGCTGGTTCAAGTCCGGCGACGCCGCCTTCGCTGACTACAGGCTGGCGCCCGAACTGAATTCCTTCTCCGGTCGTCCGCGCATTCTCGTCGTGCACAGGGGCAGCCCCGAGAGCCGCCCTTTGCTCGTCGTTCAGGCCGAAGGCAACCCCTCCAAGCTCGACGCCTTTGGTCCAATGATGCAAGGCTCCGCAGGGCCGCGGATCGTCAAGGATGTCACCCGCTGGGCATCCGGCGGCAAGGCTTGCGGCTGATCAATCCCAGAAGGGCGATTTGCCGGCTTCCTCGCGTGCTTGCGCACGCGTGATGCCAATGTCCAACAGTTCGTCGTCCGTCAGATCCCGCAGGACCCGGCGGGTTTCGCGCTTCTGGTGCCACGACGATAGCCGATGCCACGCGGACTGCAGCAAGGCCTGAGCGCGCGATGCGCCGACCGAGTCTTGCGGAATACGGTATTGCATCGATTGCACCCCAGACGACAGAGGCGCAATCGCAGGCTCGTTCTCTGGAACGGCAGACATGTCATTCTCCAAGCAAAATTGTATCCGCCCTGGACATAGCGTTGACGATTTGAGGGTGACAATATAAAGAATTGTCATCATGACAACTTGGCTTCCAGACTTTTCTCGTGGTTCCGGCCCGGTCTATCTCCGGATTGCCGACAGCATTGAATCAGCCATCGCCAGCGGCACATTGCCTGCCGGCAGCAAATTGCCGCCGCAGCGAAACCTCGCCTACGATATTGGCGTGACAATCGGGACAATCGGCCGCGCTTACGCGCTGGTGCACGAGCGTGGCCTCGTCGCAGGAGAAGTTGGCCGCGGAACCTATGTGCTGGATCGCGCCGAGACCACACCCGGCAATCAGCCGGACCCGCTGACCATTGCACTCGGCGGCACACGCGCGATCGATGCGCCGGCCGGCAAGATACGCTTTGATACGACGGCGGCTCCGGATCTTGGCCAAGGCAAGATCATCGGCAAAGTGCTCGCCGAGATTGGCGAGGAGCAGCTTTCCGAGATTTCGTCCTATTCCCGCGTTTTCCCGCGAAATTGGTACGAAGCCGGCCGGCGGTGGCTGGCCAGAAACGATTGGACGCCTGAGACAGAAAATATCGTCCCTACCCTTGGGGCGCATGCGGCAGCTGTCTCGGTCATCTCGGCCGTGTCATCGCCCGGCGACAAGATCGTATTTGAGGATCTTAGCTATACGCAGGTCAGCCGCAGCGCGCGCATTCTCGGTCGCCGCACGATTACCGTCGAGTCCGACGAGAATGGCGTGATCCCCGATGACTTCGAACGCCTCTGCCTTCAGCAGCATCCCAAACTCGCGTTCCTGATGCCAACTGCGCACAATCCCACCCTGGCGACGATGCCCCACGAACGCCGGACACGGGTTGCAGAAATTGCGCGCCGGCACGGGGTCTGGCTGATTGAAGACGATCTCTATGGTGGGATGACCGGAGACGAAAATCCCCTGCTTGCGTCGCTCGCACCCGATCGCACGTTTCTGATCAGTGGCCTTTCAAAGTCGGTGGCCGCCGGCGTGCGCGGCGGCTGGGTCGCCTGCCCGCCGCATTTTGCGCAGCGGATCAAGGTGACGCACAAGATGATCACTGGCGGGCTGCCTTTCATCCTGGCTGAAGCCTGCGCTCGTCTCGTGGAAAGCGGCCAGGCGCACGAGATCCGCAAGGCAAGTGCGGCGGAACTGTCCATCCGCGAACGTCTCGCACGCGAACAGCTGCAAGGATACGACTTCGTATCGCATCCACACGTGCCCTTCCTCTGGCTGAAACTGCCCGACCCCTGGCTCTCAGGAACCTTCAAGAACGCCGCTTACCGAGATGGCGTTCTGATCGACGACGAGGATGAGTTCAAGGCAGCTCGCGCCGAGAAAGTCTATCACCGCGTACGGATAGGCTTCTCGTCGCCCCGCAACCGGGAAGATATGGTTGCGGGTCTCATGACATTGCGACGCCTGCTAGAAAGCGGCGGCGCCGGGTATGACGGCGAAATTTGAGACTGCGGCAGATGGGCCGCAGGCCCGAGACAAAGCAGCGACGGCCGACGAAAGCGGCTTTACCTGACTATGATCGATGCTACCAAATTCAGATCAGGAATCTGGCGTGGGTCGGACGAGGTAATCTGAATGTCGATCGACACTTCTGACGATTTTACCGCGTTCATCAATAGCGTTTCTGGCAGCCCTTCTTGCCAACATCTCTGTCATTCCGGCTCATGCCCGCGGGCAAATCTTTGATGAGTTGCGCTTCGGTGCCTCGGCATCAGTGCAAGGCGGCGGCGAGCGCGAGGACGGCCTCTTTCCAGAGGTAACGGTGTTCTTTGATCCGTTCGGGCAGGACGCAGCAACGGGCTGGAAGCAACAGCTTGCGCGCCCACGCATTAATCTCGGCACCTCCATCGGCACGTCCGGGGAAGCCACCCAAATCTTTGCGGGTCTCTCCTGGACGGCGAACTTCAATGAGAAGGTCTTTGCCGAAGCCGGCTTCGGCGGCGTCTGGCACAATGGCGAACTCGAAGGCAATACCGATGGCCCGAACCTCGGCTGTCGGTTCCTCTTCCACGAATATTTGGGCGCTGGTTACCATTTCGATCAGCACTGGAACGTCATCGCCCTGGTCGCCCATTCGTCCCATGCCAATCTCTGCGACGGGCCGAACAACGGCATGACGCGCGCCGGCGTCCAGATCGGCTACAAGTTCTAAGCCATCGCGGGTTGCCTTTCGGTGCCCGCTGTCTGTTAACAGCGGGCATTTTCCTGTCGCGCGTTTCATTCACTTAGGCTAAAGACACCGCAATCGCGCAACGGCAGGGACTTCCGAGAGCTCATGACCATTTCCAATACCCGCCCGATCACCCCCGAACTGATCGCCGCCCATGGCCTGAAGCCAGACGAATATCAGCGGATATTGGACCTGATCGGCCGCGAACCGAGCTTTACGGAGCTCGGCATCTTCTCGGCCATGTGGAACGAGCACTGCTCGTACAAATCCTCGAAGAAGTGGTTGCGCACGCTGCCGACCAAAGGCCCGCGTGTCATCCAGGGACCCGGTGAAAATGCAGGTGTCGTCGATATCGATGATGGCGACTGCGTCGTCTTCAAGATGGAGAGCCACAACCACCCCTCCTACATCGAGCCGTATCAAGGTGCGGCGACGGGCGTCGGCGGCATTCTGCGCGACGTCTTCACCATGGGCGCCCGCCCAATCGCAGCGATGAACGCGCTACGTTTCGGCGAGCCGGACCATCCAAAGACCCGTCACCTCGTCTCTGGCGTCGTTTCCGGCGTTGGCGGCTACGGCAACTCCTTCGGCGTGCCGACGGTCGGCGGCGAAGTGGAATTCGACGCCCGCTACAACGGCAACATTCTGGTCAACGCCTTTGCCGCTGGTTTGGCGAAGTCGAACGCGATCTTCCTCTCGGAAGCCAAGGGCGTCGGCCTCCCAGTCGTCTATCTCGGCGCGAAGACCGGCCGCGACGGCGTCGGCGGCGCGACCATGGCCTCGGCCGAATTCGACGAATCCATCGAGGAAAAGCGCCCGACGGTTCAGGTTGGCGACCCCTTCACAGAAAAGTGCCTGCTCGAAGCCTGCCTTGAGCTGATGCAGACGGGCGCCGTCATCGCCATCCAGGACATGGGTGCTGCCGGCCTCACCTGCTCGGCCGTGGAAATGGGCGCCAAGGGCGATCTCGGCATCCTGCTCGATCTCGATACCGTGCCGGTGCGCGAAGAACAGATGACGGCCTACGAGATGATGCTGTCCGAGAGCCAGGAGCGCATGCTCATGGTCCTGGAGCCGGAAAAAGAGGCCGTTGCGAAGGCGATCTTCGTCAAGTGGGGCCTCGATTTTGCCATCGTCGGCAAGACCACCGACGACTTGCTGTTCCGCGTCGTTCACCAGGGCGAGGAAGTCGCCAACCTGCCGATCAAGGATCTCGGCGACCAGGCGCCGGAATATGATCGTCCGTGGCGCGAGTCGGACAAGCGCGCGCCTTTGCCGGCCAACCTCATCGCGGCCCCGGCTGATTACGGTCAGGCGCTATTGCAGCTCGTTGGCTCTCCCAATCAATCAAGTCGGCGTTGGGTCTACGAACAGTACGATACCCTGATCCAGGGCAACTCACTCCAGCTTCCTGGCGGTGATGCGGGCGTCGTTCGCGTCGAGAACCATGCGAGCAAGGCTCTCGCTTTTTCCTCTGACGTTACGCCGCGCTATGTTGAGGCAGACCCGTTCGAAGGCGGCAAGCAGGCGGTCGCGGAATGCTGGCGCAACATCACCGCAACCGGCGCAGAGCCGCTGGCGGCGACCGACAACTTGAACTTCGGCAATCCCGAGAAGCCCGAGATCATGGGCCAATTCGTCCAAGCCGTGAAGGGCATCGGAGAAGCCTGCCGGGTTCTCGATTTTCCCATCGTGTCGGGCAATGTCTCGCTCTACAACGAAACCAATGGTGTTGCGATCCTGCCGACGCCGACGATCGCTGGCGTTGGCCTTCTGCTCGACTGGAAGAAGATGGCGCGTATCGGCGGCGCCGCGAATGGCGACAAGGTGATCATGATCGGTACCGACGGCAGCCATCTCGGTTCGTCGGTCTACCTGCGCGATGTTATCGGCAGCACTGAAGGCCCCGCTCCGGAAGTCGACCTCTTTGCGGAGCGCCGCAATGGCGATTTCGTGCGCTCGGTCATCCGCAACGGCCAGGCAACGGCCTGCCACGATATCTCTTCGGGTGGCCTCGTACTTGCTCTGGCCGAAATGGCGATGGCATCCAGCAAGGGCCTAAAGATCAGCCTCGGTGAATGCAGGGGAGCGCCGCACGCGCTGCTGTTCGGCGAAGATCAGGCCCGCTACGTGCTAACGGTGCCGGCGGATGTCGCAAACTTCGTCTGCGCCAATGCCGAAGGTGCGGGCATACCCTTCCGCCGCCTCGGCACGGTCGAGGGTAATAGCCTTGTGGTCGACGATCTGCTGTCGCTGCCGATTCAGCAATTGCGCGACGCCCATGAATCATGGTTCCCTGATTACATGGAAGGCCATGGCACGCTCGCTGCCACGGAATAATGCGCAAGGAGTAACGATCATGCCTATGAAACCCGGTGATATCGAAGACATGATCAAGGCTGGAATCCCCGGCGCCAAGGTAACCATTCGCGACCTCGCCGGCGACGGCGACCATTATGCAGCGGAAGTCGTCGCGGAAGCCTTTCGCGGCAAGAGCCGCGTGCAGCAGCACCAAATGGTTTACGAAGCCCTCAAGGGAAACATGGGCGGTTTACTGCATGCCCTGGCGCTGCAGACATCGGCACCTGATTGATATCGATGCAAAATGCCCGGTCACAAGCCGGGCATTTTGTTGTAGCCGGATCCGGCAAAGACCAAGCCGGACCGTGGGCCGGCCGTCAGCAGCGTGAAGTCGAAGGGAGCCCGCAAATCCGGCCCCAGGACGTACTGCCGATGCACGCGCAGAAAGTCCTTCTTGATCTTCCTATAGTGTTCAACGCTCAGCATCTGCTTGACGCGGATGAACACCATCTTGGCGGGGCGTGCGTCGCCATGCCCGCAAACGGCCACCACCGGGACCTTGTAGAAATGGATCGCATCCGTCATGCATTGGACATCGAGCCATTTGACGGTGTCGCATCGCGCTATGAGGCCCACCCGTGATCGCAGCAACTGCGCGGGGCGCAACAATGCACATTGCAGGATTGCTGACCCGAGCGTCGCAAAGATCACCCTCGTTCCGGCGAAAACACCCGCATGCCGCTCGAGAAGTATGCCGATCACATGCGCCGCCACGCTGGAGCCCATGCTGTGAGATGAGATTACATATTCGTCCGCCGGCTCCGACAAGGCTGCCCGGGCAGCGGTGGCACAGCGATCGAGCCACTCGCTGAATTCTGGATGGTTCATCCGAGCAAGAGCCACCGCCATGTGCCAGTCCGCGAAAAGATGCAATGTGTAGAAACGTTCGGCAAAAGGTAGAAACACGAAGCCGACGAAACACAACGCCAGCGCCACGCTCCACAGAAGATGAAAGCCGGGCAATTCCATTCCGATCGGTATGACAGCGATCGTGGCACTGAGCGAGAAGCCAAGGATCATCATCAGAAACGGAAAGACAAAAAACAGTCCGAAGCGCCAGGCATGCCTGAAATAGCCGGCCAGCCCGCCGTAGGCGATGACCTGCAACGCGCTCCAAAAACCTGCGCGGATCTGCGCCGCCCGGCTGCCCGTCCTAAGCCCTTCGACAAGGGCATTGTGGTCGAGGACATGGATGTGGCTGCAGGTTTCCCAGCCATCCGCGCTCGTCTGCACCTTGAAGCTCGTTGAATCCGGTCCGTATTCCGGTTCGCCTGCCAGCGCTGAGAAATTCCAGACGGCTGCACTTTGCTTTGCTGATCGTGCGTAGCGCGAGCAGTGGGCACGCCCATCAAGCGGCTCGAACCCCGGAAAGTGGAGAACGACCCTTTTTGAAATCAATGTCATTATTCTCTTTCGTGGCCGCGCAGCGGCAATAATTGCTGCGCCGCAATCTGCGACAATTGTGGCGAAATCCGGGTGGATTCCGTTGACGAGCGGGCGCCGGTAGCGCCATATCGCGTCGCTTCCGGAGGAGGCGTAACGCAAGGGCAACAATCCGCGCTCCGCAAACCGTTAGGGTGCTCTTTTTTTGCCCCGACCTGCTGGAATTCCGCCGATCACATGCTATCTAAGCTTAACGATTGAAACGGCGGGCCTTTAACTCGCCTGTGGAAAGGATCAGGTCCCTATGAGCGGCATCAACGAATTCATCGACAACGAAATCAAGAGCAACGACGTCGTCCTCTTCATGAAGGGCACGCCGCAGTTTCCGCAGTGTGGATTCTCCGGCCAGGTCGTGCAGATTCTCGATTACATCGGCGTCGACTACAAGGGCATCAACGTGCTCGCTGACTCCGAGATCCGCCAGGGCATCAAGGATTATTCCAACTGGCCGACGATCCCGCAGCTCTACGTCAAGGGCGCGTTCGTCGGCGGCTGCGACATCGTCCGGGAAATGTTCCAGGCCGGTGAGTTGCAGCAGCACCTGCAAGAACACGGCGTCACCGTTCGCGGCGCCGCCTGACCTGTCCGGTCACCGGGCGTCCGCCCGGTTTCCAAATCTTGTATTTTGAGTCCGAGGCGCTGTGCTCAACAGCGCCTTGGCCTGTTTATGGGAATTTCATTGTGACAGATTCATCACAAGCGGTGCACGCGGGCCAATTGCCCATGGGCAAAGGGGAATTCATTGTGCTCGCCGCCTTCCTGATGGCGGTCAATTCGCTTGCGATTGACATCATGCTTCCGGCGTTGCAGCAGATCGGCGCGAGCCTCGGCGTCGAGAGCGAAAATCACCGCCAATTCGTCGTTTCCTCCTATCTGCTCGGGTTCGGCCTGGCGCAGCTCTTCTACGGTCCACTCTCCGACCGCTTCGGCCGTCGCCTGCCGCTGCTGATTGGCCTCGCCATCTATATCTGTTCCGCACTCGGGATCGCGCTGGTGCCGTCCTTTGCCGGCCTCCTCGTGCTTCGCTTCGTTCAGGGCATTGGTTCGGCGGCCACGCGCGTCATCACGATCTCCATCGTCCGTGATATCTATGGCGGTCGGCAAATGGCGGAAGTCATGTCGCTGATCATGATGGTCTTCATGATCGTTCCCGTCATCGCGCCGGGCAGCGGCCAGATCATCATGTTCTTCGGCAGCTGGCATCTGATCTTCGTGTTCATAGCCATCATGGCGGCTTTGATTTCAATCTGGGCCTATCTCCGCCTTCCCGAAACCCTGCGTCCCGCGAATGTTCGCCCCTTCACCGCCCGCTCGGTAATCGGCGGCTTCAAGCTGGTTCTCACGAACCGCATCGCGCTCTGCTACACGATCGCCAGCACCTTCATCTTCGGTTCGCTGTTCGGCTTCATCAATTCCGCGCAGCAAATCTATGTCGGAATCTACGATCTCGGCGTGTACTTCCCCTTTGCTTTCGCCGGTGTTGCCGTCTTCATGTCGCTGTCGTCCTTCCTAAACTCGCGGCTCGTCGGCAAGTTCGGGATGCGGCGGCTGTCGCATGGCGCGTTGGCCGGCTTCATCACCATCAACACGATCTGGCTTGCGGCCCTCATCCTCGGACCGCATCCGATGCCCTTCCCCCTCTTCATCGGCTTCTTCGGTCTGGCGATGTTCCAGTTCGGATGGATCGGCTCCAACTTCAACTCGCTTGCAATGGAGCCGCTCGGCCATGTCGCGGGAACGGCCTCGTCCGTCCTCGGCTTCATGAGCACGGTCGGCGGTGCGTTGATCGGCGCCGGCATCGGCCAGGCATTCAACGGCACCGCGCTGCCGATGGTCGCGGGCTATTTCACCGTCTCGATCATCGGTCTGATCTTCGTTTTGATCGCAGAAAAGGGGCGTCTCTTCCAACCGCACAATCCCGCGGTCTGATCGGCTCGCCCCACTTCATATTTCAGGATTTCCATTATGACGCCTGCCCATAAACCACATGTTGAAAATCAGGGCTCCCGCCGAATAGGCATGGGTTTCGTCGAATTCGTCGTCACCATCGCCATCATGACCGCCAGTATCGCCATGGCGATCGACAGCATGTTGCCCTCGCTTCCCGCGATCGGCCATTCGTTCGGCGTCACCAACGCCAACGACGCGCAGCTCGTGATCGGTGTCTTCTTCCTCGGCTTCGGCGTGTCGCAGATCATCTTTGGCAGCTTGGCAGACACCTTCGGTCGTCGCAACATCCTGCTCGGCGGTCTGGCGGTCTATGTGCTCGCCATGTTCGCCGCGGCTGCCACCGGCAGCTTTGAAATGCTGCTGGTCATGCGCTTCGTGCAGGGCCTCGGAGGCGCTGCCGTTCGCATCACCACCATGGCGATCGTTCGTGACTGCTTCGGCGGCCGCGAGATGGCGCGTGTCATGTCCTACGTGATGATCGTCTTCATGATCGTGCCGATCGTGGCACCTTCGGTGGGGCAAGTGATCATCACCTATGCCAACTGGCACTGGATCTTCATCCTGCTCGGCCTGGTGGGCGCAATCCTGTTCATCTGGGCGCTGCTGCGCCTCAAGGAGTCTCTGCCGAGGGAGGAGCGCATCCCCCTGTCGGTCGGCTCCGTCGTCGACGGCTTCAAGACCGTTCTGACCAACAAGATCACCTGCGGCTACATGATCGGTCTCACCATGTTCACGGGCGTCATCAGCGCCTACGTCATTTCGGTCCAGCAGGTTTTCGGCGAGGTCTACGGTCTCGGTGACTGGCTGCCGATCGCGTTTGCGGCAACGGCAGGCGGTATCGCGGTGGCAAACTTCGCCAACGGCTTCTTCGTGCGCAGGTTCGGCATGCGCCGCATCTCGCACGTCGCCATGATCTTGTTCACGATCGTCTCGGCGATTGGCTACGTCAAGGCGCTCGGCGGCCGCCCCGATTTCGCCTTCGCCTATGCGCTCTTCACCATCCTGCTGATGATGTTCGCCGTCATCGCAACCAACTTCACTGCAATCAGCCTGGAGCCTATGGGCAATCTGGCCGGCACGGCGACCGCCATCACCGGCTTCGTGTCGACGACCTTCGGCGCGATCCTCGGCGGCACGGTTGGCCAGCTGTTCAATGGCACAGTCCAGCCGCTGTTCGGCGGCTTCGCGGTCTTCGGCGCGATCAGCATCGCCGCAACGCTCTGGGCGGAAGGCGGCAAGCTCTTTACGCATCCGGGCGACAGCCCTCAGCTCGATCCGAGTGCCGGACACTTCTAATTGCTTGTTCGGCTTCCTTCAATAGGAATGCGCTACACTTCCGATGATGGTCGCTCGCAGCACTCGTTGCGGGCGGCACTCCCTCTCAGGTTTATCGCCAGACCAGAACAACCGACGCAGCCAGCGCCAATGCCATGACAATGTTGAAGCGCCTGGCCGAACGCTCACCCCGGAGAAGGCTGGCCATAAGCGCGCCCATCGCAAGCCACAGCATGCCCGCAGGAAATGCAGCAGCGGCAAAAAGTGTCCCCATCCACAGGGCGCCGCTGATTTGATTGTACTGCACAGGTACGAGATAGGTACTTCCCGCACTCAGGGCGACAAGCCAGCCTTTTGGATTCAGCCACTGGAAGAGGAAAGCTTGCAGAAATCCCGTCGCACGCCCCTGACCGTCCGCCTCGAACGTGCCTGCATTGACGATCTGCCAAGCTAACCACACCAAGAACAGAGATCCCGCCATCTTCATCGCAATCACAACCTTTGGCGCAGCGGCGACAATCTCCCCAACGCCGAAGGCGCTCAGAACAATCATCACCCCCATTCCCAGCGACGCACCGATCGGACAGGTGATGCCTCTCCAAGCGCCGACGGCCGCACCGGTGGACAGGATCATCGCGTTACTAGGCCCCGGCGTGACCGCCGCGACAAATGCAAACAACGCGAAGGCCAGCGCCTGAGCGGTATCCATGTTCGCTCTCCAGGTCATCAATAGGAGGAGCATCCTAAGCTCGGCGTTTCCTTCTCGTATTGTATGTCTGTGCAAACGCGGCCGATGGACAGCCATTGACACTGACGATTTGCCTTGCGTGCCTCAATCGGAAACGGAGGCGCGCGCGGTGAGCGGCCCGCGCGAAGACGCATTCCACATTCAGGAGCCCGACAGTTCGGCGGGCTTTTTGTCAGACTGTGAAGACCTCACGCCGCAGGAGTTCCCAGCTCGCCCTGTCAGGCGTAATCAGCAAGCCCCCGGTGATGTGGTGCGGCAGATACGGCGAACCGTCAAAACGGGCCGCATAGGCCCCGGCCTCGATACTGAGAAGCGTGCCGGCAAGATGATCCCAGGGCATCAGCTTGTTGTACATGAGATAGTGCACGTGGCCGCCCGCAAAGGCTCGATATTCGTGGGCTGCGCAGCGGTAGTTGGCGAGGAACCGGACCTTGGCCAGATTGGCAAGGATTTGGCCACGTTTGGGCTTTGGCAGGAAGCCGGTCGACGCCATGCCGACCATCTGGTCCAGCGCGACGGGCGCAGCGACAGAGAGCCGTTCTGTTTCGCCGCCGGGACGCCGAAGCCATGCGCCGCCGCCCTTCTCTGCGATCGCCCAATCGTCACCCATCGGGTCGTAGATGATGCCGGCAACCGTTTCGCCCCTGGCAACGACCGATGCCATGACGCCAAAGGCCGGAATCCCGGATGCGAAGTTGAACGTCCCATCGACGGGGTCCACGACGACTGCAAGGTCGGCGCCTTCGAGCTTGCCGAGGAGCGCGGGATCGGCAGCAACTGACTCCTCGCCGACGAACACGGCGTCCGGCCAAAGCGCGGCCGCCTCCGCCTTGATCATCCGCTCCGCCTGCAGATCGGCCTCTGTGACCAGATCGGTTGCCTCGCTCTTGGCACGGACGTCATCGCTCCCAAGTCGACGGAAACGCGGCAAGATCTCCGCCTTCGCCGCCCGCCGGAGGAGATCGGCAAGCGTCGTGGTGTCTATCGTGGAACTCATGGAACTTCCTTCTTGACGTGAGCGCCGATTACTCACTCTTCGGCGCGGTCTCCCCGGCCATCAGGCCGGCGAAATCGAAAAGTTTGGGATCGAGCAGATGCGACGGGTTCACATGGGCAAGTGCTCGGAGCATGGTATCCTTGCGGCCCGGCATCCGGCGTTCGATATCGGCCAGCATATCCTTCATCGCATTGCGCTGTAGCCCGTCTTGCGAGCCACAGAGGTCACAAGGAATGATCGGAAACTGCATTGCCGCGGCAAACTTCGCCATGTCGTCTTCGGCGCAGTAGGCGAGCGGGCGCAGAACCATCAGGTTGCCCTCGTCGTTGAGCAGTTTGGCCGGCATCGAGGCCAGCCGCCCACCATGGAAGAAATTCATGAAGAAGGTTTCGAGGATATCCTCGCGGTGGTGACCGAGCACCAATGCGTCGCAGCCCTCCTCCTTGGCGATCCGGTAGAGATTGCCGCGGCGCAGGCGCGAACAGAGCGAGCAATAGGTTGCCCCTTCTGGAACCTTCTCCTTCACGATCGAATAGGTGTCGCGATACTCGATACGGTGCTTGACGCCGATCCTCGTGAGATAGTCGGGCAGGATATGCTTTGGAAAGTTCGGCTGCCCCTGATCGAGATTGCAGGCGATCAACTCGACCGGCAACAGACCGCGCCATTGCAGGTCGAGCAGCAGCGCCAGCAGCCCATAGGAATCCTTGCCGCCAGAAAGGCCGATCAGCCAGCGCTGTTGGCCTCTGAGCATGCCGAAGTCGTCGAACGCCTGCCTGATCTGGCGCAGCAGACGCTTCCGCAGCTTGTTAAACGAGACGGAGCTCGGCGCATCGGCAAACAGCGCATGCACGATGCCGCCCTCGGCTGCCGCTGTCTCCAGCTCGTCGGCAATATTGGCTGCGATGTTCATATCTTCGTCCAATCAGAGTCTGATCTGCTCTAGCAGAAAGCCACGACGCAACACAGCATCAATCGCCGAAAACCGACCATCCGGTGCGAGCCGCAAGCATCTCAAGCGCAACAGCGCCGAGCTGCGAGTTCCCAACCTTGTTCAGCCCCGGAGACCAGACCGCCATCGATGCAATCCCGGGCGCAACGGCGAAGATGCCGCCGCCAACGCCGCTCTTGCCGGGCAGACCAACGTGATAGGCGAAGTCGCCCGATCCGTCGTAGTGACCGCAGGTGAGCATCAGGGCGTTAATACGCCGCGCACGCTTCGGCGACACCACCGACAGACCTGCCACGGGGTTGCTGCCGCGTGCCGCCAGAAACAGGCCGGCCTTGGCAAGCTGCTCGCACGTCATCGACAGCGCGCATTGGTGAAAATAGACACCGAGCACGTGTTCGACCGGGTGCTCGAGATTGCCATAGGCTTTCATGAAATTGGCGAGCGCGACGTTGCGGAAGCCCGTATGCGTTTCCGATTTCGCAACCCGACCGTCGATGGTGACCCCGTCGTCGTCCGAGAGGTAGCGCACAAAGCGCAGCAGCTCGCCGATCGCCTCGCGTGGCGCATGCCCTGATATGACCACATCGGTCACCGCGATCGCGCCGGCGTTGATGAAGGGATTGCGCGGAATGCCGGATTCCTGCTCGAGCTGTACGATCGAGTTGAACGCCGAACCAGAAGGCTCGCGGCCGACGCGCTTCCACAGCTGCTCGCCAACCTTGCCCAGCGCCAGCGTCAGCATGAAAACCTTGGATATGCTCTGGATCGAAAACGGAACGGCGCTATCGCCGACGCTGTATATCTTGCCGTCGACCGTCGTCACGGTCAGCCCGAACTGGTTCGGATCAACCTTGGCCAGATCGGGAATGTAATCCGCCACCCTGCCCTCGCCGATTCTCGGCTTGAGTTCGGTATAGATCCCGTCGAGGATCGCCTGCAAATCCGTCATGATCATCCCGCTCCAGATAACAAAAAAGCCGCCCGAGAGGCGGCTTTTCCGTATGCGAAAACGCCTCTCGCTAATTAGCGAGAATAGAATTCGACCACCAGATGCGGTTCCATGACGACCGGATACGGTACGTCGCCGAGAGCCGGAACACGAGCGAAGGTAGCAACCATCTTGTTGTGGTCGGCTTCGATGTAGTCCGGAACGTCACGCTCAGCTAGGCCAACTGATTCCAGAACGGAAACGAGCTGCTTCGACTTCTGACGAACTTCGATGACGTCGCCAGCCTTGCAACGGTAAGAACCGATGTTGACGCGGACGCCGTTCACGGTCACGTGGCCGTGGTTCACGAACTGGCGGGCAGCGAAAACGGTCGGAACGAACTTGGCGCGATAGACGATCGCGTCCAGACGGGACTCCAGAAGACCGATCAGGTTTTCAGAGGTGTCACCCTTGCGGCGGGCGGCTTCAGCGAAGATTGCACGGAACTGCTTTTCGCGCAGGTCACCGTAGTAGCCCTTGAGCTTCTGCTTGGCGCGCAGCTGCACACCGAAGTCGGAAAGCTTGCCCTTGCGGCGCTGACCATGCTGGCCCGGGCCGTATTCGCGGCGGTTCACCGGGGACTTCGGACGGCCCCAGATGTTTTCGCCCATACGGCGGTCAATCTTGTACTTAGACGATTCGCGCTTGCTCATCGTATTTCCTTTCAGAAAGTTAGAACGGTCTGTTGCCAAACCGCGTGAAGGAAACACGCCCTCCTTTGATCTTCTTTCGAGGATCCGACAGGATCATCCCATTACGCGAACAGGACAAATCCACGGGACATGTCAAATGAAACACCGGACATCTCTGCCCGGTGCTGGCGCGGTCTTTAGGGGGAAGTCGCTGGAATGTCAATCACAATCCACATCTGGCCCGACCCTAGCGTTCGCTTTTCGTCGGAGAACGGCTCTGCCTCGATCGCAGCGTTATTCTGCAGCAGAGGGAACGTCGTCCATATCAGCCGCATTTGCATCGCCTGGCGCCGTCTGGCAGTTGATGTCGGGAAACGCGACGATACGCTTGCCCGAAAAGTCGGTATGCACGACGACGATGCCTTGCTCTTCAAAATATCCGAGTAAGCGTCTGGCCCGCCGTGCCGAATGGGTGCCGTAGGCGCGTGCAATCCGGGCGTCCGAGGGGCACGGTTCGCCGCAGACGGCGGCCTTCGCCAGCATCAGGAAGACGCCCTGGAGATCATCGGTAACACCGGTAGAGAGCGACAGCGCCGTCGCCCACGCCTCCGTCTCCGCCGTTGCCGCGTCCACGCCGGAGCGCGAAATCGCGACGCGACGCCTGAACTCCGGCAAGGACATCGGTGGACCGGGAACCCGGCGCATACGAAGTCGCACGAGGAACTCCTGGTAAAGCACGGAATCCGTTCGGAATCCAGAGTCCGGATCGTCCAGAATCTCGTGAAGCACGGCTGTCAGGCGCTCCTCTCGCTCCTGCGCCGATAGCTCAGGCTGTGGCACACGTGTCTCCGAGGGTGAAGCCGAGGCAGCAGGCGCCGAACGCGCCAATTCGGCGAGAATATCAGTTGTCGGCCGCGGCGCAGGCGGGGCGCGACGGACGATCGGACGTTGGAATTCTTCCGGATCCGGCGTGAAGATCAGGTCTTCGACGTCTTGCGGCGCATCCGGCAGCGGCATGAGCTTGGGACTCGACGAACGCGCGGACGTTTCAACATTGCCGATCTGGATCGGTAGCGGACGGCGCGACAGCGCCGGTCCCAGCGCGACGAAGTTTCCGCGCTTCAGGTCGCGGAACATTTCCGCCTGCCGGCGGTCCATGCCGAGCAGGTCGGCCGCTCGTGCCATGTCGATATCGAGGAAGGTGCGGCCCATCAGGAAGTTCGAGGCTTCTGCGGCCACGTTCTTAGCGAGCTTGGCGAGGCGCTGCGTCGCGATCACCCCGGCAAGACCGCGTTTACGGCCACGGCACATCAGGTTCGTCATTGCACCGAGCGACATCTTGCGGGCGTCTTCCGAGACGTCGCCGCCGACCGAAGGCGCAAACATCTGAGCCTCGTCGACCACGACGAGAACCGGATACCAGTATTCGCGGTCGGCATCGAACATGCCGTTGAGGAAAGCGGCGGCGGCGCGCATCTGCTGCTCGATATCAAGCCCTTCGAGTGTCAGGACGCAGGAGACGCGATGCTGGCGGATACGGTTGGCAATGCCGGCCAATTCTGCTTCGGTCCGCTCGCCGTCGACGACGACATGGCCGAACTTGTCCGACAGCGTGACGAAATCACCTTCAGGATCGATGATGACCTGCTGCACCCACTGTGCGGATTGCTCCAGCAGGCGGCGGAGCAGATGCGACTTGCCGGAGCCGGAATTGCCCTGCACCAGAAGACGGGTAGCCAGAAGCTCCTCGATATCGAGCGTGGCCGGATTCCCCCCCGTCGCCGATCCCATATCGATACCAACCTGCAATGTCACAATCCTCTTTCAATCGAACACGGCGTGCTAGCAGGTTTGAGCGTGTCTTTGGCGACACGGTCGCACAAACCCACAGGAGAAAACGTCAGAACCGCACCGCAAGCATGCGCGTAAACGCGAGGCTGATGGCGAGCGGAACAATCAACACCGCTAGCCCTACGCGCAGACCCGACACCTCGGCGATGAAACCGATGAGCGGCGGCCCGATCAAAAAGCCCGTAAGGGCCATAAAGGACAGGATGGCGACATTGGCTGCCGCGGGTCGATCCTTGAGGCTCGCCGCCGCCGTGACGGCCAGGGGAAAGCCGACCGACACACCAATGCCGACCAGCCCAAAGCCAGCCATCGTCACCAGGCTCTGCCAGGCAAAGACGACGATCAGCATGCCCACAAGAGCAGCCGCACCGCAGCCCCTGGCCAGCAAAATCGCGCCAAAACGCTGCTTCAAATGGTCGCCACTGAAGCGCCCGGCCGCCACCATCGAGGCGAAGATCGCATATCCGATGCCGGTCATCATACCGTCGGTCTTGAAAACGTCTTTGAGATAGACAGCCGACCAGTCCGCAATCGCCCCTTCGGTCATGGTAATTCCGAAGACGAAGGCGCAGATGCCGAGGAGCGCGCTGCTCGGCAATTTGAACGGCGCATGCGGCGGAGCCGACCCAGCTTCGCGATCCGGCGGCAGGCGGAGGCTTGCCAGGACAGCAAACGGCAAAACGATGAAGGCGGCCGCCATGATCGCCCATTCCACCGAAGTTGCAATGGCCACCATCGCCGAACCCAGCAAGCTGCCAGCCATGATACCAAGGCTCCAGAACCCATGGCAGCGGTTCATGATGATCGAGCCGGTATCCTTTTCGGCGCGATCCGCCTCGACATTCAGCCCCAACTCCAGCGTCGACATCGCGACGCCAAGCAGCGCCAGCGCAATGAAGAGCTCTACCGGCGTACGGGAGAAGGCCGGTAGGCAGACAATCACCGAAAAGACGAAGAAGCCAGCTATGACAGTGGTCTTGCCGCCGATATGAGACACCACTCGTCCGGCGACGGGCAGCGTCGAGAGAATACCGAGCGGCATTCCGAGCAAGGCCAGCGCAAGATCGGCAGGCCCGAGTTCCAAACGGGCCTGGATTTCAGGAATGCGCGGCAACCAGCTGCCGAACGCAATCGGCTGCAGAAAAAAGATAGCCATGACACGTTTTTGGAAGGACATGCGGAGCCTGGCGGGATCGATGCGAATCACAACCCCCAGTGTGCGCAGTCGCTTAGCTTTGCGATAGCCCTTATTGCATCAAGACCAGATTGGTGTTGGCGCTAGCGCCGAACGTCAAGCCCTGAGCCCAAACCCCTGCATCAGCCGCCGCGTCGCAAAATCGGGATTGCCCGAAGTGAATACTGCAAAGTCGAAATTGTCGGAGTGCACAGCATCGGCGACCTTCGGTACCAGGCTGCGGGCGCGCCGCGCAATCGCCTCCGCCGGGTCCAGCCAATCGACCGGCCAGGGTGCGAGCCGCCGGAAGACGTTGGCCATGAAGGGATAGTGCGTGCAGGCAAGCACCACGATGTCGGTCTTGCGACCGTCCTTCTCCACGAAACACTGGTCGATCTCGGACAGCACGACCTCGTCGGATACGGTATCGCCGCGGATATAAGCCTCCGCCATTCGCGCCAGGTTTTCGGAGCCAACGAGGCGTACATGGCATTGCTGCGCGAACGACTGAATCAGATCGCGCGTATAGGCGCGCTTGACCGTCCCTGGCGTCGCCAGCACCGAGACGAGCCCTGAGCGCGTCCGCTCTGCCGCCGGCTTGATCGCCGGTACCGTACCGACAAAGGTCATCTCAGGATAGGCCGCGCGCAGATCGGCGCCAACCAGCGTGAACGCCGTGTTGCAGGCGATGATGCAGACCTCTGGGTCATGCTCGGCAAGCAGCCTGGCGAAAAGGCTGATGATCCGTTCCTTCAGCGCCTGCTCTTCCCAGCCGCCATAGGGAAAGCCGGCATCGTCGGCGATGTAGATAAAACCGCGCTCTGGCATCAGCACGCGCGCCTCACGCAGCACGGTCAGCCCCCCGATGCCGGAATCGAAGACCAGAACCGGTTTCAGCTCATTCGCCGCTGGGGTCATCGTTCGGCTGTTCCTTGGCATCTGCAGGTGGTCGGCTGCCGCGCGGATACTTCCGCGAGAAGCGGTCGAGGGAGGAGATCACGCCGCGCAACACGCTGATTTCTTGCTCCGTGAAGGCGCGGCGGGACAGGACTGCGCGCAGATTGTCCACCATTTTGGGCTTTTTCCCGGCAGGGTGGAAATAATTGCGGGCCTCCAGTGCCTCTTCCAACTGGTCGTAAAGACCGAACAATTGTTCCTTGGTCGATTGCGTCTGCGACATCGCCTGGAAAGGAACGGTTCCGATATCTTCCATGCCCGACTTCATCCACTCATAGGACATCAGCAACACGGCTTGCGCGATATTCAGCGACGCGAAAGCGGGATTGACCGGGAAAGTGACGATCTCATCGGCGAGCGCGACTTCCTCATTGGTCAAACCCCACCGCTCGCGGCCGAACAGGATTCCGGTGCCCTCGCCTGCGCGGAATTTCGCCCGTAGCGTCTCTGCCGCCACGACAGGCGAACGCACTGGTTTGAAACCGTCCCGCTCGCGCGCCGTCGTCGCATAGACGAAGTTCAAGTCGGCGATCGCCTGTTCCAGCGTCTCGAAGACCTTCGTGCCTTCGATCACATGATCTGCTTTCGAGGCGGCAGCCTGAGCCTTGTCGTTCGGCCAGCCGTCGCGCGGGTTGACGAGCCTGAGTTCCGCTAGGCCGAAGTTCGCCATGGCGCGCGCAACCATTCCGATGTTCTCTCCCATCTGGGGTTCGACGAGAATGATAACCGGACCTTCTGTGAGAAGTTGCCGCTCGCTGTTCGTGCCTGCCATGACGCTGGATCCTTTTGTTACGGGCGGAATAGCCAAGCCGGGCCAAAACGGCAAGGGTCAAGCGTTCGGGTAGAGCCTGTCCAACGTCGAAGTAATCATTTCCACGCCCAGGCGCGCGCCGGCATGTGACAGCGCCAAGTGCCGTCCGGGCGCACCGCTAGTCTTTCGGTCGACGAAAAAACACTCCGACTGACGCCCTGCCAGAAGCGTCACGCGTTGGAGCTCTGCGTCAATCAGCTTAATGCTCTCAGCATCGCACGCAGGGCCACCGTAGTCTTTGGCCATGATCCGCGCCCAATAGGTCGCCGCGAGAAAGATTGCCAGCGTCTGCCTGGTGTGTCCCGGTCTGGTGACAACTGACCAGGTCGAACCGAGAGGACGTGCTGCAGCCGTTAGATCGCGGTAGGCAGCGTCTAGCTTTTGCGAAAGAGCGATCAGCAAATCTGTCGCTTCCCTCGCAGCCGCGGCCGAAAGCAGCTCCTGCAGCGCGGCAAACCATTTGCCTAGCGCGACATCGAGCGCCACCCGCGTTCGCGCCGGAAAGACGACGAAGGCAACGAACGTGCCCGCCGCCGCCCCAAGCATCGTTTCTTCGATACGCAGCATGAGCAGGTCGACCGTCAGCGTCCCGATCATCCCGTAGACCAGGCAGAGCGCGATTGAGACGAAGAAGGTCATCGTCGCGTAGGACGTCTGCAGGAAATAGAACGCGAGGAAAATGGCAACCGTCGTGACCGCCAGCGCAGCTACCACATGCGGCGTGAGAAACGTCGTCAAGACCAGCCCCATCGCAATCCCAAAGAGCGTCCCAAGGGAACGCTGCAGGGCCTTCGTCGCGGTGTCGCCACGGGAGTTCGTGTTGGTGAACACCAGGAAGGAAGCGAGCACGGCCCAAAACCAGCGCTCGCGCGATAGCATCAAGCCGAACGTCATCGCGATCGCGGATGCTAGCGTTACCTGCAGCGCCGAACGGATCAGGGGATTGGCGAGCGAAAAGTCGATCTTGGCAGGGGCGCCAACCGTTTCTGTCACGGCAGCGACCTCGACAAATCCGGTCGCGTAGCCCGTTTCGATCGTCCGCGCGAGCAGCGCGCGCGCCTCACCGAGGCGGATCAATGCCTGGCTCGTCTCAGCTTGCAATTCATCGGGCGTCACCGGCGTCCTGGGGATGGGATCTCCCTCGATGATGGCGTGAACGAGAGCAAACGGCGGCACGCTTTGCGAACTGAGTACAATCGCGCTCTCGGCGGCAAGGTGAGCGTCGAACAGGCGGATAGCCAACTCGGCGGCGGGCTCCGTGCCGGCATCGAACACTCCCGTCGGTGGTCGCGGAAGCCCTCCGCCAT
The DNA here is from genome assembly GCF_000577275.2 of Rhizobium favelukesii. Classification (NCBI taxonomy): domain Bacteria; kingdom Pseudomonadati; phylum Pseudomonadota; class Alphaproteobacteria; order Hyphomicrobiales; family Rhizobiaceae; genus Rhizobium; species Rhizobium favelukesii. Next base: position 2,227,205 of record NZ_HG916852.1, on the reverse strand, counting down.
GAGCACGACTTCCTTCAGGCGCTCCTCCAGCTGGCGCAGTTCCTGCGCATCTTTGTCCGTCATTCGCCCCACGGACGCGAGCGCCGCGATCTTGAATAAAATTTGGTTGATGCGGCCGCGCACGCTTTCCAGCGAACGCAAGAGATCCCGACGCCAATCATCGGGAAGCACGAGAGAACGCACAACATGCCCGATCAGCGCCGGAGCGACCGGTCCGATCGCAATCAGCGGAAGCTCTGCAATGGACGGGCGGAAGTAAGCACCCATGAAATAGGATGTGAAGGCGAACATGCCGATCGCATGCCCCCGCGGGCCGAACACCCGTCCGGCCGCGGCAAGAAAGATGATGAGCAGGAAGGCTGCGTCTGAGACAGAGCGATTTGCTTCCAGCGCTGCGGCAAGGCCAACAACGCAGACACTCGCCGCGCAACCAAATAGACGCGTCACAAGCTGCGACGCGCTACCCTTGTCTTTTACCGCGACGGCGCCTTCGATCGACAAGACAATGCCGAGACCGTAGGCAGCCGTCGGCAGCGGAAACAGCAGATGGTGGATTGCAAGCAGCGCCCCAAATGAAAGCGCTATCGTCAGCGTTACACGCGACGCCACTCGCAGACGCGACAGCGCCGGGTCGTGGGCGAGCAACCAGTCACGAAAGTCAAAACCGGAAAGCAAGCTGCTCTGGCCCCTCATTCGCGCCCCTCAGACAGCCAATGATAGAGGGCGTTTTCGACAAGTACCAACGGACGGCTTCGCCGTCCCTCCACACAACCGCTACTCGACGGTGAGAACCGAGCGCACCGACCATCTCGGAAAAATACGGCCCCGAGTTATCCGAGCCATCACTGGCCCTTGGCGATCTGCACCATGGTGTTCTTGAGCGAATTCGGTGGTTGCCCAGGATCACCCTCGGTGACGATGTCATCGATCACAGGCTTGCCGACCTCGTCGAGCATCTCGAACCGAACGGTGGTCACGGCCTGCTTGTCCGATCCGTCATCCATGCATGTCGCCTTCTTGAAAGTGACAATCACTTCCGTCGCTCCGTCAGCGCCAGGCTTCGGCGTATAAGTCAAATCCTCGAGAGGGCATGCATCCTCGCCATTGACGATCACGTCGTAGTCGAAAGGCGAAACCCCGTCTTCGTCGGCAGCCGGGTTCTGGATCGCCGCCTGGTATTTGGTCACGAAGTCCTTGCTATACAGCCTCGAAAGCTTGCTTGCATCGAAGATGTCGATCCAGTCGCTGTCCGCACCCGACCAGTTCTTGATCGTTGCATCCATGATCTCCTTGACCGGTGCCGTAACATCGGCGGCAAGGATCAGTGCGGTCGAGCCGAGAAGGACCGCTAGGGCAAGAGAAATCTTCTTCATGACGAATATCCGGGCAATGGTTTCGCGGCGGAGACTAGCCATTTTCCACGGCTTGGCAATGGCCGCAAAAACGCCGCCGCCTCCCGCTTCCGGCTTTGCACTCCCGGCGCACAATGCTATAGCGCTCCGGATTTGATATCACCCACCCGGGACGCCCGTCCCTTCTAAGCTTAACGAGGCAGATACATGAAGAAGATCAAGGTCGCCAATCCCGTCGCCGATCTCGACGGCGATGAAATGACTCGCATCATTTGGCAGCTCATCAAGGATAAGCTGATCCATCCGTATCTTGACCTCGACATCGACTACTTCGACCTCTCCGTCGAAAACCGCGACGCCACCAACGACCAGGTCACGATCGACGCCGCCAACGCCATCAAGAAGCACGGCGTCGGCATCAAGTGCGCGACGATCACGCCCGACGAAGACCGCGTCAAGGAATTCAACCTCAAGCAGATGTGGAAGAGCCCGAACGGCACGATCCGCAACATCCTCGGCGGCGTGATCTTCCGCGAGCCGATCATCTGCCAGAACGTTCCGCGCCTCGTTCCGGGCTGGACCAAGCCGATCGTCGTCGGCCGTCACGCTTTCGGCGACCAGTACCGAGCCACCGACTTCAAATTCCCCGGCAAGGGCAAGCTGACCATCAAGTTCGTCGGTGAAGACGGCCAGGTCATCGAAAAGGAAGTCTTCGACGCCCCGGGCGCCGGTGTTGCCATGGCCATGTACAACCTCGACGAGTCGATCCGCGAGTTCGCCCGCGCCTCGATGATGTACGGCCTGATGCGCAAGTGGCCGGTCTACCTGTCGACCAAGAACACGATCCTCAAGGCATACGACGGTCGCTTCAAGGACATCTTCGAAGAAGTCTACCAGACCGAATTCAAGGATCAGTTCAAGGAAGTCGGCATCACCTACGAACACCGGCTGATCGACGACATGGTCGCATCCGCTCTGAAGTGGTCCGGCGGCTACGTCTGGGCGTGCAAGAACTATGACGGCGACGTCCAGTCCGACACGGTCGCACAGGGCTTCGGCTCGCTCGGCCTGATGACCTCGGTTCTGCTCACCCCGGATGGCAAGACCGTCGAAGCCGAAGCCGCACACGGCACGGTTACCCGCCACTACCGCCAGCACCAGAAGGGCCAGGAAACCTCGACGAACTCGATCGCCTCGATCTTCGCCTGGACCCGCGGCCTCGCGCACCGCGCCAAGCTCGACGACCATGGCGAACTCGCAAAGTTCGCGGCCACGCTCGAAAAGGTCTGCGTCGACACTGTCGAAGCCGGCTTCATGACCAAGGATCTGGCGCTGCTCATCGGCCCCGATCAGCCTTGGCTGTCGACCACTGCCTTCCTAGATAAGATCGACGAGAACCTGCAGAAGGCCATGGCATAAGCCATCAGCGATATGCGAACGGTGCGGCGGGGATTTCCCCGCCGTTTTCGTTTCAGCGACGTCAAAGGGGAACATGAACAATGACCACAACGATCCGTCCGCTACAACCATCCGACCGCGCCGCCTGGGAGCCGCTTTGGGCCGGCTATCAGCGCTTCTACGAGGTCGTCATTGCGCCGGAGACGACGGATCTGACCTGGGGTCGCTTTCAGGATCCCGCCGAGGACATGCACGCGCTCGGCGCGTTCGACGATAGCGGCCGCCTCGTCGGCATCGTCCACGCCATCTTCCATCGCTCGACTTGGTTGCCAAAGAGGACCTGCTATCTGCAGGATCTCTATGTCGACGACACGCAGCGCGGTCTCGGCACCGGCGCGTCTCTCATCGACGCCGTCGCCGATCTCGCCCGTGAACATGGTGCCGGTCGACTCTACTGGATGACGCACGAAACAAACGCAACGGCGCGAAAACTCTACGACAGGATCGCCGAGCGATCTGGCTTCATCCAATATCGCAAGGCGCTCTAAATAGTTGCGGACTTTGCGCTGGACCTCTCTGTCCTATCTCCCTGGTGGCCGGGCTTGATACACTATGTTCGGATCCAGGAACGCAAACAGAAAATGAGGAGGAGTGCATGGCAGACGAACTAATATTCTATACCAACCCCATGTCGCGTGGTCGCATCGCCCGCTGGATGCTGGAGGAGACAGGCGTACCGTACAAAACAGAGATCATGACCTTTGGCGGAACCATGAAGTCGCCGGAGTACCTTGCCGTCAACCCGATGGGCAAGGTTCCCGCGGTCCGGCATGGCAAGACGGTCGTCACCGAGTGCGCCGCAATCTGCGCTTACCTCGCTGACGCCTTCCCCGAGGCAGACCTTGCGCCAACGCCGGATGAACGCGGCAGCTACTATCGCTGGATGTTCTTTACCGCCGGACCGCTCGAAGCCGCAGCCACCAACAAGGCATTGGGCTTTGAAACGCCTCCCGACAAAGCCCGGATGGCGGGATATGGCAGATTCGCCGATGTGATGAACACGCTGGAGCACGCCGTCAGTACCACGCCCTACGTTGCCGGAGATCGCTTCACGGCGGCCGACGTCTACGTCGGCTCGCATATTGGCTGGGGCCTGGGCTTCGGCACCATCGAGAAGCGGCAGGCCTTTGTCGATTATCTCGGCCGAGTCACCGATCGCCCGGCCCATAAGCGCGCCGTCGCAATCGATGACGAGGCCATGAAGATCGCCCAGTAGCGGCCAGAGGCTCAGGCAATCGGCAAGTGGATGTCAGTCAAAAGCTCGGTCGGCGGCACATCGCGTGGGTTGTTGAGATACTCCTCGAACATCACACTGTCGCGAAGCTGCCGGCCTGAAGCGGGCAACCATTCCGCATAGAGCCACTGGTAAGCCTTATGCATGTCAGCATAGGGGCCTTTGTGGCGCTGCACCGCATACTCCCCGCCGTCCAGCACGCGGCGTTCGAACGGCGCCGCGGGGGAAATCTCGCCGTCGGTGGTCACACATGCGACCGACCGCAGCTTTTCGGCCGGCACAATGTCGGGATCGTCGAGATAGACACCAATCATGCGCATCGTAGGCTTGGCAAGCCCACGCGCATAGAGCGTGCCGAACAAGGTCTCGAACGCCTGGCTGATCTGCATGTACGAGCCGACATGCGGCACGCCAAGCAATTGAATTGGTTCAATCTTCCGTGAGGTAATGTCAAACATCGCTGCAGTCTTTCCGTTGGGTAAGGGATCAAAGGCTTTGTGGCTTCCCTCTTTCCGGTATTGCGCCGGCGGCATGCCGTAGACCGATTTGAAGATACGGTTGAAGGACTGGAGGTTGGGATAGCCCGATCGCTTAGTTCCGCCAATGAAAAGGCGGGGACCTGCCCCGCCTTCCAAAGAGTTTCGTGCGAACGTCAGTTCGCTCAGCTTGCCAGCGCGACCGCCACAGCCTCGATCGCCTCGTCCGCCTTTGCCCCATCCGGGCCGCCCGCCTGCGCCATATCGGGACGACCGCCGCCGCCCTTGCCGCCAAGAGCAGCCGACGCGACGCGAACGAGATCGACGGCGCTGAACCGGCCCGTCAAGTCCGGGGTCACTGCAACGACTGCGCTTGCTTTGCCGTCTTCGGCAACGCCGATCAGCGCGACGACGCCGGAACCGAGGCTCGCCTTGCCGTCATCCGCGAGACCCTTGAGATCTTTGGGATCCACGCCCGAGATCGCCTTGCCGAGGAATTTCACACCGGCGACATCACGGACCGCATCGGCAGAACCGCCCTGCCCGCCGCCCATCGCAAGCTTGCGCTTGGCTTCGGCCAGTTCGCGCTCCAGCTTGCGGCGTTCATCCATCAGCACCTCGACACGAGCAAGAACATCGGCAGGCTGCACCTTGAGCGACGTCGCAAGCGATTTGACGCGCTCGTCCTGTTCCGCCAGGTATTCGCGCGCGGACTCGCCGGTGACCGCCTCGATACGGCGCACGCCAGCGCCAACCGCACTTTCGCCCAGAACGCGGATCAGGCCGATCTGACCGGTCGCGCCGACATGCGTGCCACCGCAAAGCTCGATCGAATAAGGCTTGCCCGCCTTGCCGCCGCGCACGCCCTGGCCCATGGCGACGACGCGAACTTCGTCGCCGTATTTTTCGCCGAACAGCGCCATGGCGCCCTCGGCAATCGCGTCATCGACGCTCATCAGGCGGGTTGTGACCGGCGAATTCTGCAGCACGATTTCGTTCGCCATGTCTTCGACGACCTTCAGCTCGTCCGCGGTCATCGGCTTCGGATGCGAAACGTCGAAGCGCAGGCGCTCGGGGGCGACCAATGAGCCTTTCTGGGTGACATGGGTACCGAGCACTTCGCGCAGCGCCTCGTGCAGCAAGTGCGTGGCGGAGTGGTTGGCGCGCAGGCGCGAGCGGCGCGAATGGTCGACCGTCAACGCCACCGCATCGCCTGCCTTCACGCTACCTTCGACGACGCAGCCGATGTGGACAAAGAGGCCCTCGCCCCTCTTTTGTGTATCCGTGATCTCGATCTTGGCCGTATCAGAGGTAATGACGCCAGTATCGCCCATCTGGCCGCCGGACTCGCCGTAGAACGGCGTTTGGTTGACGACGATCTGAACTTTGTCCCCGGCCGACGCAGACGCGACCGACGCACCGTCCTTCACAAGGGCCTGAACAACGCCTTCTGCGGTCTCGGTATCGTAGCCGAGAAACTCCGACGCGCCGTGTTTTTCCTTGAGTTCAAACCAGATCGTCTCGGTAGCCTTGTCGCCGGAGCCAGCCCAATGCGAGCGTGCTTCGGCTTTCTGGCGTTCCATCGCGTCGGTGAAGCCCGATATGTCGACACCGATTTCGCGGGCGCGAAGCGCATCCTGCGTCAGGTCGAGCGGGAAGCCATAGGTGTCGTAGAGCTTGAACGCCGTCTCGCCATCGAGCATGTCACCCTTGCCGAGCGTCGTCGTGGCATCGGACAGCAGCGAGAGGCCACGCTCCAGCGTCTTGCGGAAGCGGGTTTCCTCAAGCTTGAGCGTCTCGGAGATCAGCGATTCCGCACGGACCAGCTCCGGATATGCACGCCCCATCTCCTGAACGAGCGCCGGGAGCAGCTTCCAGATCAACGGTTCCCGGGCGCCGAGCAGCTCGGCATGCCGCATAGCGCGGCGCATGATGCGACGAAGCACATAGCCGCGGCCTTCGTTCGAGGGCAACACGCCATCGGCAATCAGGAACGCTGAGGAACGCAGGTGGTCGGCAATGACGCGGTGGCTTGCACGCCGCTCGCCCTCTGCCCTTACGCCTGTCACTTCTTCCGAAGCCTCAATCAGAGCCCGGAACAGGTCGATGTCGTAGTTGTCATGCTTGCCCTGCAGAACAGCGGCAACGCGCTCCAGCCCCATTCCCGTGTCGATCGACGGACGCGGAAGGTCGATGCGCTCATCCTTCATGACCTGCTCGTACTGCATGAAGACGAGGTTCCAAATCTCGATGAAGCGGTCGCCGTCTTCTTCCGGCGAGCCGGGAGGGCCACCCCAGATATGATCACCGTGGTCATAGAAGATTTCCGAGCAAGGGCCGCACGGGCCGGTATCGCCCATCGCCCAGAAATTGTCGCTGGTCGGGATGCGGATGATCTTCTCGTCCGGCAGACCCGCAATTTTCTTCCAGAGGTTAAAGGCCTCGTCGTCCGTATGGTAGACGGTGACCAACAACCGCTTGGCGTCGATCGCAAATTCCTTGGTGATCAGGTTCCAGGCGAGCTCGATCGCCCGCTCCTTGAAGTAGTCGCCAAAAGAGAAATTGCCGAGCATCTCGAAGAAGGTGTGATGGCGCGCGGTATAGCCGACATTATCGAGGTCGTTATGCTTGCCGCCGGCACGGACGCACTTCTGGGCTGTCGAGGCGGTCTTGTACAGGCGCTGCTCCAGGCCGGTGAAAACGTTCTTGAACTGCACCATGCCGGCATTGGTGAACATCAGCGTCGGATCGTTGCGTGGCACCAATGGGCTCGACGGAACGATTTCATGGCCGTTCTTCTTGAAGTAGTCGAGGAAGGTCGACCGGATATCATTCACACCGCTCATGCTATGCCCTTCAATGCTGCCAATAGGCAGGTCAAATCTTAAATCCAGTGGCTTTTATCGCTCGCATTAACCACTGTCCAGCCGACAAACAAAACCGGCCGCATTCTGATCGAGAATGCGGCCGGTTTCGAACTGTTCGGAACCTGTTGGGAACTATCCTTCGACGTCGTCCCCATCATTTGCATCAGGCCCACCATTCTGCAGGAAGCGGTCGGCGATCAGTCCAGCATTCTGACGAAGCGATGCTTCGATCTCGCGTAGGACCTCCGGATTGTCGCGCAGGAAAATCTTCGCGTTTTCGCGACCCTGACCGAGGCGCTGACTGTTATAGGAGAACCAGGCACCTGATTTCTCGACGATACCGGCCTTCACGCCGAGGTCGACCAACTCGCCGGTCTTGGACACGCCTTCGCCATACATGATGTCGAATTCGACCTGCTTGAAGGGAGGCGCCATCTTGTTCTTGACGACCTTGACGCGCGTCTGGTTGCCGATCACCTCTTCGCGTTCCTTGACCGCGCCGATACGGCGAATGTCGAGACGAACGGAAGCATAAAACTTCAGCGCGTTACCGCCGGTCGTCGTTTCCGGCGAGCCGAACATAACGCCGATCTTCATGCGGATCTGGTTGATGAAGATGACCATGGTCTTCGACTTCGAAATCGAAGCCGTCAGCTTGCGCAGCGCCTGGCTCATCAGTCGTGCCTGAAGGCCCGGCAGGCTATCGCCCATTTCACCTTCGATTTCAGCGCGCGGCGTCAGCGCAGCCACGGAGTCGACAACGAGCACGTCGATGGCGCCGGAGCGCACCAGCGTATCGGTAATCTCGAGGGCCTGCTCGCCGGTATCCGGCTGGGAGATCAGAAGGTTCTGCAGATCGACGCCAAGCTTGCGGGCATAGACCGGATCGAGCGCGTGTTCGGCGTCGACAAAGGCGCAGATACCGCCCTTTTTCTGGCTTTCCGCAATCGTCTGCAGTGCCAGCGTCGTCTTGCCCGAGCTTTCCGGCCCGTAAATCTCGATGATGCGTCCCTTCGGCAGTCCGCCGATACCGAGCGCAATATCGAGCCCGAGAGAGCCCGTCGAGACCGTCTCGATCTCGACCACGCTCTCGTTCGAGCCCAGCTTCATGATAGAGCCCTTGCCGAACGACCGCTCGATCTGTGAGAGTGCCGCTTCAAGTGCCTTGCTTTTGTCCACCGATTTGTCCTCTACAAGCCGCAATGTATTCTGTGACATTCGATCCACCTTTAGGTTATTGAAGCCGCTCAAGCAATGTCGCCGCCGATCTCGATTTTGTACCGTATTTGTTCTCATCGCGCAAGCGAGGTTCAAATAATTGAAAGAAAAAGGTAAAATAGCCTGTGTTCTACATTTGTTTTAGTAATGGAAAGCAACGGCTTAGAGATAGGGCACTCGTCGCCAACCCGACGGCGGCGGCGGGACGATTCGTATCTTTCCGGCGATGCAGGACGATGAAATGAAGCAGAAGATTCTTGTCCTCGGCGGCGCACACATCGACAGGCGCGGACGCATTTCTGGCGGCACGGTGGCCGGCGCCAGCAATCCGGGCTCATGGTTCGAGGAGCCAGGCGGCGGCGGCTTCAATGCGGCGCGCAACCTTGCCCGGCTGGGCTTCGACGTGACGATGATCTCGCCCCGTGGCGGCGATCCGGTCGGCGAGATGGTCAGCGAGGCGGCCGATTTCGCAGGCGTTCACGATCGCCCCTTCGTTTTCTTGGATCGGAAGACGCCGAGTTATACTGCCATCATCGAGAACGACGGAAACCTGGTGATTGCCCTTGCCGACATGGATCTCTACCGCATGTTCATGCCGCGCCGGCTCTCGATCCGCGCCGTCCGCGATGCCTTTGCCGCGACTGATTTCATCCTCTTCGATGCCAACCTGCCGGCAGACACCCTGGCGTCGATCGTCGAGCGCGCCAAAGCGCTCGGCAAGCCGGTGGGCGCGATCGCAATCTCACCGGCGAAGGCAATCAAGCTGAAGCCGTGCATTCAAGGGATAGACTATCTTTTCCTCAACGAGGCAGAGGCCGCCGCGCTGACGGGCGAACGCCCCAACGATCCGGCGCACTGGCCATCACTGCTGGGTGACATCGGTTTGCGTGGCGGCGTCGTCACGCGCGGCCAGCGCGAGCTGATCGCCTTTGCGGATCGCCGCGTCGTTGCCCTGCAGCCGGCAAACCTCGAAGGCGTCGCAGATGTCACAGGCGCCGGCGACTCGCTCGCGGCCGGCGTTATTTCGGGATTGATGCGCGGGATTCCCTTGGCCGATGCCGTTCGGGAGGGCGCCGCTGCCGCAGCTCTTACGGTACAGTCTCCGCACGCCGTCAATGAAAACCTCTCCCCGGAGTTGGTCAGGGAGACACTTTCGCTTGTTCCACCGGCGAGAATTTTGCATTGAAGGCAATACCGACGAAATGGAAGAGACAATGACGAAACCGATCTCCCCCCTGCTGCCGATCGCCTATTCCAAAGAGGTCGCAAGCGCCAAGCAGCGCGGCGCGCCGATTGTGGCGCTCGAATCGACCATCATCACGCATGGCATGCCCTACCCCGGCAACATCGAGATGGCCCGCAGCGTCGAGGCGCTCATTCGTGAGGAGGGGGCCGTCCCGGCCACCATCGCAGTCATTCACGGTACGCTGCACATCGGCCTCGAAGCCGATCAGCTGGAGCAGCTGGCGCAGGCCAAGGATGTCCTGAAGGTCTCGCGCGCCGACCTCGCCTTTGCGATCGCCGAGCGCCGTCACGGGGCAACGACCGTGGCAGCTACGATGATCGCCGCAGAGCGTGCCGGCATCAAGGTCTTCGCCACCGGTGGCATCGGTGGCGTCCACCGCGGTGCCGAGGAAAGCTTCGATGTCTCCGCCGACCTCGAGGAACTTGGCCGCACCGGCGTCATCGTCGTTTGCGCCGGCGCCAAGGCAATCCTCGACATTCCGAAGACCCTGGAAGTGCTCGAAACCGCGGGCGTGCCCGTTGTCACCTATGAAAGCGAGGAATTCCCCGCCTTCTGGTCGCGCGCCTCCGGATTGCGTAGTCCGCTCACGCTCAACAGCCCGGCCGCAATCGCCAACTTCCAGACGGTGCGCGAGCAGCTTGGCATCGACGGAGGCATGCTGATTGCCAACCCCGTGCCGGAGGCAGACGAGATCCCGTGGGAGGAAATGGAGATCTACATCGAGCGGGCGCTCGACAGCGCCGAACGCGACGAAATCAGCGGCAAGGAGGTCACTCCTTACCTGCTCAGCACCATCTTTGACCTGACCGACGGCCAGAGCCTTAAGACCAACATCGCGCTGGTGGAAAACAATGCCCGACTGGCGGCAGAAATTGCCGTCGCGCTCGCAGGATGATCGTTTGAAAAGGGGCGCCGCGGCGCCCCTTAGCTGTCGAGCGTCTCCTTGACGACGACAGCAAGCTGCTTCAGGGAGAACGGCTTCGGCAGGAAGCCGAACTTGGAATCCGGCGGCAGGTTGCGCGCGAATGCATCTTCGGCATAGCCCGAAACGAAGATGAACTTCAGGTCCGGATAGTTCTTGCGCAGTTCGCGCAGCAGCGATGGACCATCCATCTCCGGCATGACCACATCCGAGACGACGATGTCGACCTTGCCCTCGAGCTCGTCCATGATATCGAGCGCCTCGACGCCAGAGCCGGCCTCGTAAACCGTATAGCCGCGGGTCTCGAGCATGCGCTTGCCGCCCCGGCGTACTGCTTCCTCATCCTCGACGAGCAGAATGACGGCAGATCCCGTCAGATCCTCGGGTTGCTCCGACGGTGTCGACGCCTGTCCAGCGGGCGCGCCCATGGCGGGCGTGACAGCGTCAGCTTCCGCGGCAACGGCCAGCTCGACAATGTGGCGCGGCAAGAAGACGCGGAAAGTCGTACCCTTGCCGACTTCCGACTCCGGCTGAATGTAGCCGCCCGACTGCTTGACGATGCCGTAGACCATCGCGAGACCAAGGCCCGTTCCCTTGCCCACCTCCTTCGTCGTGAAGAAGGGTTCGAAGATCTTGTCCATGATCTCGGGCGCGATACCGGTCCCGTTGTCTGAGACCTCGATGAGAACCATGTCCTCGTGCGGCATGTAGGAGTAATTGAATGCTGCCACCTCCTCCGCCGTTGCGTTCTTCGTGCGAAGCGTGAGCTTGCCGCCCTGCGGCATGGCATCGCGCGCGTTGACGCAGAGGTTGATAAGCACCTGCTCGAACTGCGACAGATCGGTCTTAACAGGCCAGAGATCGCGGCCGTACTCGACGTCAAGCTTCACATTCGTACCGGAAAGCAGGCGGTCGACCAGCATCCTGAGGTCGCCGACCACATCGGTCAGATTGAGCACCGTCGGCCGCATCGTCTGCTTGCGCGAGAACGCCAGCAGTTGCCGAACGAGCACGGCGGCACGATTGGCGTTGCGCTTGATTTCCATCAGGTCGGCAAAGCCAGGGTCGGCCGGTCGCGCCTGCAGCAGCAAATGATCGGAGGACAGCAAAATGGCCGTCAGAACGTTGTTGAAGTCGTGCGCGATGCCGCCGGCCAGGGTGCCGACGGCGTTCATCTTCTGCGTCTGCGCCATCTGCGCCTCGAGCGCCTTCTGCTCCGTCACCTCGACGGCATAGACGATCGCGGCCTCTTCCGGCGCCTCATCGCTCTGGTCGATCACCGCATTGACGTAGAAACGGAAATGGCGGGCTTCATCCGTTGGCGTGCGGGAGTCTATTGGAGGGATATCGCCCTGCCGGTCCTTTGCCGCCGCAAGCGCCTGCTGCAGCTTCGACTTGTCACTGTCCTGAACAATGACTTCGAGCAAAGCGCCGTTCTCCACATCATTCCGGGAGACTATCCCGGAAAACAGCTTCAGGAACGGCGCGTTGGTGCGCAGGATGCGGCCTTCGCCGTCCACCGAGGCAATCGCCATCGGCGTGTTGTTGAAGAAACGGGTGAACCGCATCGCGGCCGCCGACGCGGACTGATCGCTCTCACCGCTCTTCTGGCGCGTGAGCACAATCGACCGGCTTTCTCCAGGCGCACCATCGCGCATCGACGTCACGCTGTGGACGATCTGCGCCGGCAGGCTCTGACCGTTCATCTTCTTCAGGTCGAGATCGAGCGTCACGGTCTTCTTCAGACCCGGATCGGCCTGCACCGACTGAATGAGTGCAAGTCCCTCGCCGGCAACGAAATCGCCAATCGTTACCGAACCGGGAACGAATTTGGTGAGATCGATGCCGAGCCATTCCGCCAGTGTTGCGTTGAGATAGAAGATCTCCCCTTTGCGGCCGGCTGAAAAGAACCCGGCCGGTGCGTGGTCGAGATAGTCGATCGCATTCTGTAACTCCTTGAAGAACCGCTCCTGGTCGTCGCGCTCGGAGGTGATGTCGCTGATTTGCCAGATATACAGCGGCTTACGCCCGATCTCCTCGCTGTGCAGGCTCCGCGCTTTCAGGCGGTACCAATGCGCTCCCGCACCGTTCGTCGAAGGGCCAAGCGACCGCAACAGGCGGAATTCCTCGCTACCCTCTCGGCCTTCGCGCAGCCCGTTGGAGAGACGATAGAGCGCTTCGTTCGACTCCCGATGCCGCGACAGCAGCGCTTCCAGTGTCTGAACCTCCGTCGACTTGCGGGCACCGGTCAATTCGCCGTAGGCCGCATTCGCATAAACGATGCGACCCTTCTCATCAGTTATCAGAGACCCATCGGGGTGGCTGTTCAAGAATGCTCGCGCCAGGCTGTCGGACTGCCGTTGTGGCATGACTTCGATAAAGCCGATCACCGACGACACGAGGAAGAAAATCCCGACCATGGCAAGCACGCCGAGAACGCCGAGTACCATTTCGTTGTCCAGAGAACTCTTGAAAACGACAAACGCGGCGGCTGCGCCGATGAGCACAAGCGCAAGCAGGATGATGCGCAAAGCCGTTCCCGTGCGCCCCCCGCGGTCCAAGAGCGGTTCGCTATAATCGTCGGCCTGACGCGGTCTCGTCATCTATTCCCTCGCATGGCCTGCCGGGCTTCACTCGTAACAGGGAGACAAAGCAGGAATCAGGCGCCTTTTCCTTCTTACCAATTTGCGGTCTCCGCAAAAACACTGGTCTCTGTGAAGACTGATTGAATTCACAAAGAAGAGCGCCAATTTCGCCATTAAAATGCGTTGTTAAGAAAGCATGTTCGAATTCCACTTCGGGTTGGCATGACTGGACAAGGCCAACGGGACTTGTCTACGAAGTGGTAAAGTCGCCAGCTGGTTCAAAACCGCGAAGGGAGTAAGCCAATATGTTCGATGATCTCATGGGAGCCTATGGGAGCCGCTTCCTTCTCGCCGCCGGCGGCGTCGGCATAGCTCTATTGCTGCTGATTGTCGTGCTCTGGATCATGCGCAGCCGCGCGCCTTCGCCCTTTGTGCGCGGCGGCCGCAATCGCCAGCCGCGGCTGCAGGTTCTTGATGCGGCGGCTGTCGATGCGCGCAGGCGTCTCGTCCTCGTCCGGCGGGACGACGTCGAGCATCTGATCATGATCGGCGGACCGACCGATGTCGTCATCGAGAGCCGAATTGGCGAGGCTGCCGACGCGGGATCGCCTGAGACGGCGGATCAACCTGCTCGGGCTTCGGCTCCGGCTCCAGTTCCTGTCCCCGTGATGCCGCTGCAGCTCGAGGCGACGTCCGAGGCTCCAGCACCTGTTCGCATCGCGCCGGCTGAACCACAGAATGCGCCGGTCCGCAGCCACACGCCAGCTGAACCCTACGTGCCCGAACGCGCGCCGATCGAAGCCCGACCCGAGCCGGTTATCGTCGCCACGCCGCCCTCGCCTCCGCCCGTTATCGCCGAACGTGAACGTGCGCCGCGCCCGGCGCCGTCGTTCGAGCCGCGACCGGAACCGAGTCAGGCGCCTGCGCCGATCGAGGCCTCGGTTGCCGCAGACATCCTCGATTCCGCCCGCCAGCGCGTGTTGCCGCAACAGCGCACCGAGCCGCAGGTCACCCCGCCCTCCGTCCAGAACACGCTCGCGCCGGTGCAGCCCGCATCGGCATTCGTCGAAGTTGGCACGCTGGCGCCTGCAGTGCAGCCGAGCGACTTCCAGCGCATACTCGAGGAGGAGATGACGAGTACGCTTGCCGCCGAACGCATCGTGCCCGCACCACAAGCGCCCGCGGCAAGGCCTAGCCAGGCGCCTGGAAACCTGCCTCGCCGTGACCCTGACATGGCCCCGCTCACCGGCGCAGATGCCGCACTTCAGAATGAAGTCGCCCGCATCTTCGGCGAGATGAGCGTTAATCGCGACAAATAGTGGACCGACCGAACAAAGCAAAAGGGCACCGCGGTTTGCGCGGTGCCCTTTTTGTTGTCAGCATGTCGGGCTCATTCGTCCCGGTAGACCTTTTCCCGGCGCTCGTGCCGCTCTTGGGCCTCGATCGAGAGCGTCGCGATCGGTCGAGCGTCAAGCCGCTTGAGGCCGATTGGCTCGCCGGTCTCCTCGCAATAGCCGTAGGTGCCGTCTTCGATACGTTGCAGTGCTGCGTCGATCTTGGAAATCAGCTTTCTCTGGCGGTCGCGGGCACGAAGTTCGATGGCCCGGTCGGTTTCGGACGATGCCCTGTCAGCAAGATCCGGGTGGTTTGCGCTTTCCTCCGCCAGGTGGTCGAGGGTTTCGCGCGCCTCTCTCAGAATATCGTTCCTCCAGGCGACCAGCTTGGCTCTGAAGTAAGCCCGCTGATTACCGTTCATGAACTCTTCCTCTTCCGAGGGTACGTAGTTGCTAAGATCGATCTTCTCACTCAACGCGATTCTCCTGAAGAACATCTCATCTGGCGGGTGTATATCGCGAGGACTACGGTTGATTCAAGCCAAATACGCTAGGTAAACAGTTTTTTAAATCTGTCATATTTTTGAGCTAACAGACTATTTTCTCACCACTATTCCGCCGGGCGCATATTCTCCTCCCGGTAACCCCGCACTTTCCTACCCCTGATTTGGCGGCAATACCTTCCGCTACGGTTGACGCACGGGCCGCTCACCCGCTACTGAAAAAGTCCCTTCGACGTGGATTTTCCTATGGCTGCAATCACGCCTCCGCCCTCCCGGATTTATCTGCTGCGGCACGCCGAAGCCGCTTGGGCAGCGCCTGGGCAACATGATTTCGACCGCCCCCTGAGCGAGAAAGGCTACGCGGACGCCGAGATCGTCGCCGACAAGGCGGCCGACAAGGGCTATAGGCCGGATCTGCTTCTCAGTTCGACAGCGGCGCGTTGCCGGGACACGGCGGATGCTGTGCACAGGGCTATGGGCTCGACGCTCGATCTTCGATTCGTCGACGAACTTTATAATGCCTCACCGGACATCTACCTCGAGATCATCGATGCGCAAGAAGCGGCCGGCTCGGTGATGCTCGTCGGCCACAACCCGACCATGGAGCAAACGCTAGAAGTGCTGATCGGCCACGAGGCGCTTTGTCAGGCGCTGCCGACCGGCTTTCCGGCTGCCGGCCTTGCAGTTCTGGACTATGACACCAGGTTGGCAGGCTGGCGCCTTGTTGATTTCGTGATCGACTAAGGTCTTTTCGCGGAACGTCTTTTCGCATCGACCTGCGGTTCCTATATGGCTTGTCACGACTAGAACCGGAATTCCGCCTTGCCGCCCAGCCTGACCTCCTTCTCCGATGACGCGCGCATCGCCCTGGACAATCTTGCGGACCGGGCATCGGGCCTGATCAATCCCACTGTGCGCCTTGGCGTCACCGGCCTCTCGCGTTCCGGAAAGACGGTCTTTATTTCCTCTCTGGTCCACAATCTTCTGCACGGCGGCCGCCTGCCGCTCTTCGAGCCTGTGCAGTCCGGTCGTGTCTCGGCGGTGCGGCTTGAGCACCAACCGGACGATGCCGTGCCGCGCTTCCAATACGAAGATCATATCCGCTCTCTCGTGAAGGATCGCGTATGGCCCGATTCCACCCGGGCGATATCCGAATTGCGCATCACGCTCGAATATCAAAGTGCCAGCGCCTGGAACCGTCTTTTCTCGCCGGGTCGGCTGTCGATCGATATCGTCGATTATCCGGGCGAATGGCTTCTGGACTTGCCTTTGCTCGGAAAGGACTTCCGCGCGTTCAGCGAGGAAACGATCGCCTTGGCGGGAACGGGCATTCGTGCAGAACTCTCGCGCGATTGGCTGGCCCTCACCCACGCCACCGACGTTAACGCTTCAGCAGACGAAATGCGCGCCCGCGACCTCGCCACGTCTTTTGCCGATTACCTCAAGGCCTGCAAAGTCGACGAACGCTCGCTCTCCACGCTTCCGCCTGGCCGCTTTCTGCTGCCCGGCGATCTTGATGGCTCGCCCGCACTTACCTTTGCGCCGCTCACGCCTCCACCGGAAGCCAAACCGCAAAAAGGATCGCTTTGGGCGATGATGGAGCGGCGCTACGAAGCCTATAAATCGGTCGTGGTGAAGCCTTTCTTTCGCGAACATTTCGCCCGCCTCGACAGACAGATTGTGCTCGTCGATGCGCTGCAGGCCATCAACCGTGGCCCGGAGGCAGTTCAGGACCTCGAACGCGCCCTGACCGACGTTCTGGCGTGCTTTCGTCCGGGTACAAATTCCTGGCTGTCGTCATTGCTTGGCCGCCGTATCGATCGCGTACTCGTCGCGGCAACGAAGGCCGACCACCTGCACCATGAAAGCCATGACCGGCTCGACGCCCTCACCCGCCGCCTGGTCGATCGTGCCGTGCATCGCATTGGTATGGCAGGCGCAGGCATTGACGTCATGGCACTTGCCTCGGTCCGGGCCACGCGCGAAGCGACCGTGAAACGCGATGGCCATGAGCTTCCGGTTATTGTTGGAACACCGATGGAGGGTGAAACCATCGGCGCAGAATGCTTTGACGGCCTCAAGAAGACGGCGATATTTCCCGGCGACCTGCCGGAAGATCCGGAGAGCCTGTTCGAGCGCATAGAATCTGGAGACCGTGACGTCGCCCTGCCCGATGTCAGTGTCGTACGCTTTCGCCCGCCGCACCTTGAAGAGACAGGCGGCGGCATAAAGCTTTCTGTCCCGCATATTCGCCTCGACCGTGCAATGCAGTTTCTCTTCGGAGATCGCCTCGCATGATCAAGCCACCATCCGAACATCCCGCACACCGCGCGCCGGCTGCCTTTTCCTATGAGGAGGACGCACCGGCTCGGCCGACGACCGAAACCAACCGTGGCCAGCGAAGACCGGGTAGCTTTACAGACGATATCGTGTTGACCGCTGACGAGGATGATCCTTTCCTCAATCCCGAGAAGGATGTCCCTCCAATTCCGGTCGCGGTCCCGCGCAATCGCGGCACCTCGTTTGCGAAAATCGCAGCGGCCGCATTCGGCGTTCTCTTTTCGCTTGCCTTCGGCCTTTGGACTGACAGCCTTATCCGCAATCTCTTCAGTCGCGCAGATTGGCTGGGCTATACAGCGCTTGCGGCACTCGCAATCGGCATCCTGGCGGTGATCACCATCGTTATCCGTGAGACAGCCGGAATGATGCGGCTAACGGCCGTGCAGGCGATCAAGAGCGAAGCCGAGGCCGCCATGGTGGAGACGAAGCCGGCGAAGGCGCGCGCGCTGGTCAAGCGGCTGGAAACTCTGCTCTCCGGCAAGCCCGAGACGGCCAAGGGCCGCGCCGCGCTGAAAGCGACAGAGGGCGATATCATCGACGCGCCGCATCTCATCGCCCTCGCAGAACGCGAGCTTCTGGCGCCCCTCGACCGGCAGGCGCGGGCCTTGATCGTCAATGCCTCGAAGCGAGTCTCCATCGTCACCGCCGTCAGCCCGCGTGCCATCGTCGACTTGCTCTACGTGCTTTATGAGGCCGCCCGACTCGTCCGGGCTATGGCGGATCTCTACGGAGGGCGGCCGGGAACGCTCGGCATGATCAGGCTCATGCGAGACGTTCTGGCGCATCTTGCCGTGACCGGCTCGATCGCGGTCGGCGATAGCCTCGTGCAGCAGGTGCTTGGCCATGGGCTGGCGTCGAAGCTGTCGGCACGCCTCGGCGAAGGCGTCATCAACGGCCTGATGACCGCCCGCATCGGAATCGCCGCCATGGACCTTTGCCGTCCCCTTTCGTTCCATGCCCTGAAACGGCCGGGAATCGGCGACTTCATTGGGGATCTCACGCCATCCATGACATCGCGTGATAAGAATTCCTGAAAATTGACAGCTTTGTCGTGCTTGCCACGCGCTAAACGACACGCGAAAATACTTGCCATGAATTCAAGGTGCTAGCGCTCCGGTATCGGCGTACGGCGGCTGCGGAACGCGCTGTTGTTCAGCGCTTTCAGGCTCACAGGAAACCAACCGTTAACCATTTTTCGGCAAAACTTGGGTCCAGTTAAGCGATGGTGTCGCTAGGGAAAATCCATGTATTCACGCAAGTTTCTTCTTCTTTTCGGACTGGCTGCGGTGGCGTTGTCACCAGTCGCCGACATGGCTCCGTCGGCAACAGCGGCAACACGTGACAAAGCCTTCTTCGAGTCCGTTGCCGGCGCCTGGAGAGGCCCCGGCGAGATCGTTGCCGGCAAGTACAAAGGCACGAAATTCACCTGCAATCTCGTCGGCGAACCGGTGAGCGCTGGCGGCACTGGCATCAAGCTTGACGGAAGCTGCAGGGTCGGCGTCTTCAAGCAGCCGATGACCGCGCTCATCACCCAGTCTGGCAATTCCTACAAGGGCAAATTCCTTGATGGCGCCGATGGCAAGGGACTCGACGTTATATCAGGTGCCGTTACCCAGGATACCGTGGTCGTCGGCCTCAACCGTTCCAAGCTTAACGGCGCCATGATTGCCCGCGTCCGCGACGACAAAACCATGAACGTTACCGTTTCGGTCAAGGTCGAAAGCCAGATGATCCCTGTTATCGGCCTGACGCTCACGCGCCAAGTCGACGAAATCACCGTCGGTTCTGTCGAATAGGTTTTTGGTCCGCGCCTTTTGAAGCGGCGGACTCTCCGCCGCTTTTCTAGTTCAGGCCGTATGCCACCAGTTGCTGCTGTGATCGGCCACTTCGATCCCCTGCACATCGGCCTTCGCCAACCATTCGCGAACGGGTGCCCCGTGGACAAGCAGCTCCGGAGCAAAGTCGGCAAGTGGCATCAGCACGAAGCCGCGATCCTTCATGCGCGGGTGCGGAAGCTCCAGCCGTGGCGCGGATTGAACGACATCGGCATAAGTCAGAATATCGATGTCCAGCGTCCTCGGCCCCCAGCGCTCGATACGCTCTCGTTTCATTCCCCGTTCGATATCCAGGCAGACATCGAGAAGCGCCTCCGGGCCAAGCGTCGTCTCGACGGCAGCGCAAGCGTTGAAGAAATAGGATTGGTCGGTCTTGCCCCAGGGCGGCGTGCGATAGAGCCGCGATACCGCTACCACCCGGCAGTCGGGTCGCTGGTCAAGCGCTCTGAGAGCGACGGCCATTGCATGAGTAGGCTTGCCGAGATTGCCGCCAAGGCCGAGCGTTGCCGTTTGGAAAATGGCCTCAGGCAAAGTGTTCGACGCTCACCTGAACGAAATCGAGAACGCCCGGTACCGGTGCGTTCGGCTTGCGGACTGTGATTTTTGCACGCTTGATCTGCGGAAATTTCGAACTGAGCCCCTTGGCGATATCAAGCGCAAGCGCCTCGATCAGATAGCGACGCTTACCCGTGACGATCTCCTCGATCACGGTGAAGGCAATGCCGTAGTTGACCGTGTCATTGATGGAATCGCTCTCCAGGGCATCGCCTGCGACGACGTCGAGCTCGGCATCCACAAAGAAACGTTGGCCGAGGAACTCCTCTTCGTCATGGACGCCATGGCGGGCAAAGAAGGCGCAGTTCTGAAGCGTAATAGTGTACGTAGTGCTCATGCCAAATTTCCTTGCTCGCAGCTATGGCTCGCCGCGAGCATAGCATCGGCGATTGCCAAAGCATCCCTGTTGATTGCGACATCGTGTACGCGAAAAATACTAGCCCCGGCCAGACGCAGCAACACGCTAGTCGCTGCCGTTCCCGCATCCCGCTCGGCGGCTTGCCTGCCTGTGATGGCGCCGACGAAACGTTTGCGCGAAGTGCCGGCAAGCAGCGGCAATCCCAAGCGGTGCAACTCGCCGAAACGCGCCATCAGCTCCACATTTTCTTCCGTATCCTTGGCAAAGCCGAAGCCCGGGTCGAGCACGATGCGATCCCTCGAAACACCTGCGGCCGAAGCGATTTCTAGCGAGCGTTCGAGGAAGAAAAACTGGTCGGCGATCACATCCGGAAGCTTCTCCCGATCGCGGCCCGTATGCATCAGGCACAGGCCTGCGCCGGTATCGGCAACGATCTTCCCGATCTCGCGTTCCTTCTGCAGCCCGAATACGTCGTTGACAATATGCGCCCCTGCGCCGACGGCAAGCCGTGCGGTCTCAGCTCGATAGGTATCGATCGAGATCAGCGCATCGGTCTTGCCGCGCAGTGCCTCGATCACCGGCAACACTCGTGCCTGCTCTTCGGAAGGGCTGACGACATCCGCATCGGGACGTGTCGATTCGCCACCGATATCGATGATCCCAGCGCCCTCGCTGGCAGCTTGGAGGGCATGCGTCACGGCCGCATCGACGGTCTCGTATCGCCCACCGTCCGAGAAGGAATCCGGCGTCACGTTGACGATCGCCATGATCACGGCACGCGCGCCCAGTCCGATCTCACGACCATGCCCGACGCGCCAGAAACTGCTCCCAAGCCGTGCCAACGGTATTCATCCTATCGATCGAAAAAAACGCTAGCGATATTGCGCTGGTCGTGGCTATGCCCCAAGCTCCGGCAAACTTCAACATGAGTATCTGCAGAATGCTTTCCGTATCGCGTTATATGCCTCTCCTCCTCGGCTTTTCCATCGCGGTAGCAGCGTGCAGTCCAGCCGCTGCTACCGTGATCGCGACGCGAAGCTACTCCTATTTTGCGATCAAGGGTAAAACCGCGGACCAACTCGATCAGCAACTGAGCACCAACGGGCCGACCGCAAGCGGTTCGTCGGCTCGCCATCCGGGTGCGACCAAGATCCGCTTCGGCGGCGACGCCACCTATGTCCAGGCGGGAGGAAGATGCCGGGTCGCCAGCGCCAAGGTCACCGTCCACACGCAGATCATCCTGCCCCGCTGGACCAACCGCAAAGGCGCCAGCAAGCAGCTGTCGATGATATGGGATGCACTCTCGAGCGACATCAAGCGGCACGAAGAACGTCATGCCGAGATTGCGCGAAACCAGGCACGCGCAATGGAAAGGCAGATCCTCGCGCTTCCTCCGCAGCCCGGTTGCGAGCGCATGCAGGAATTAGTGACCGACGTTTCGACCCGCGGCATCGAGGAACACGACCGGCTGCAGGCACGATTCGACCGAATCGAAGCCGTCAATTTTCAGAGTCGAATGATGAGACTTCTGAACAATCGGATCAGAATATCCGGCGGCGCAAGATAGCTGATTCTCAAGCTCAAGGCGATCACAGAAGTTTAGCCGCGTAACAAAACTTGTGTGAAACTGCAGTCGCCCCAGTGATTTAGTGGTTATTTCTCAGTCTAGCTAAATCAACCGCAACGCGGTAATATTCAAACATTCGAAAGTTCAGGTCCGTAAGCCCGAACTTTCGCTCCTGGGTTCTCCTGGCGCGTTGCGAAGCCGCGGATGATCCTCCCTCGTCCGTAGGTAATGCGCCTACCTCGCCTCGCTCGTCTAGCGGCCAGCGAGGCTTTTTTTTGGGGAATGCAGTGGATCAGGCCTGCCGCTCGGGCACGTGGACTGTAAGCCCATCCAGGGCTGCCTTCATTCTGATCTGACAGGATAGGCGCGACGTCGGACGCACGTCAAACGCGAAATCGAGCATGTCTTCTTCCATCGCTTCAGGCGGACCGACGCGTTCTGTCCACTCGTCGTCGACGTAGACATGACAGGTCGCGCAGGCACAGGCGCCACCGCATTCAGCCTCGATGCCCGGCACCGAATTGCGCACGGCATTTTCCATAACGGTCGATCCCTGATCGACATCAAGATCGAAGCGCGTGCCGTCGAAGGCGACAATGGTCAGTTTGGGCATGATGATTTCCGGTAGTCGTCAATGGGAGGGTCTGGATTTTTCTTCCAACAAATCGTCGAGGCAGTCAACACCGACCGCTCGATGCCTTTCATTCCAGATCGGGAAGCGGCGCGCTTGTCAAAATGCGCCATGCCGACAGTCACAAAAAGACCCGCTGCCCCGAAACGGATCAGCGGGTCTCGTATCTGACCTGCGGCTCAGCGGCAAAGCTTGAGGATAAAGTTCTCGGCTTCGATCACCGCAATGCCGACTGCCGCCATACTGGCAGCGTCGCCGCAATTGCCCTCGAGCGCTTCAGCGGCGGCATGAACGCGGAACGCACCCACGGCGCCGGCGGCGCCCTTGAGGCGGTGTGCCGCGGTCTCGATGATCTTCTCGTCGCCGGACGATATTTCCTGCAGGCAAGCCCGCGCCTGCCGCGCAAACATCTGCAGAACTTCGATTTCCAGGCTCTTGTCGCCCATTGTCTGGTTTGCCAGATGCACCAGATCCACCGGACGCTCCTGCGAAGGACGTGGGCCTTTGCAATTATCGGGTGCCGCAAACGCAATACTGACTGCTGCCATGTGCCAATTCTCCCGTCGTCTATCCCGCCGTTCGTTCATGCTGCGGGCGCGGCGTCGCCATCACGTTAAATTTCGGCACATTCAGGGCGGATTTCTCAGGTTATGGTTAACGTCCGTTAAACGCCCCTAACTCGTTGGTTTTTAAAGGGGCGCTTTTGTTAAATGGTGTTAACAAGACATTAATATTAGGGGATTTGACCGGTTGCGTTAATTGTCTAGCAGTCCCGGATGTGTCACTACGATACTACTGGGCGAGCTCTCTGGCACCTGCCTTTGCTCGCCAAGTGGATAATGGTAATGTTTTGATACCGTCTGTATGAAAAAGCAGCTATCCACTCTGAAATGATATGCTTATCCGTCCTCGGCGACTTGGACGGGCGGGCTCAGAGGCAAGGTTTTGTTCGGGCTCGGCGGGAAGTCCGGATGCGTTGTTGAACCGGCTGGGATGTAACGAGGCGTAACTTAAATGGCGAACAACAAGTACAACGAGTCGATCGAGGACAAGGCGTTCAAGGCATTGGACGAAGCGCTCCAGATCGACTTCGGAGAAGACGATACGCTGAACGGCAAGACCGACGCCTCGGAGGCCAAATTGTCAGAAACACCAAGTGTCCGCAATCAACAGAGCCAGACCGACGCCAAGCGCGCCCGCGCCGCCAACACACCTCGCCAGCCCGAGCAGCCGTCGCGCGCCCCGTCCTTCGCCGCCAACGACGCCAACCGCATATCGCCGGCTTCGCTCCTGAAATCCCTGGAGAACGGTTCCAGCCGCTCGGCCATCCGCAATGCAACCATCGTGTCGCTTCTCTGGATTGTCGCCGGCCTTGGCCTCATGGCCCTGCTTTATTCGCCGCAGATCTGGCAGATCCGCTCCATCGCCGATCTTTTGGCACTGCCGGGCGTCATCGCCGGCTTCATCGGCATCATCGTGCCGGTGCTGCTGTTCTACGCCTTCGCAGTCATGATGGCGCGTGCCCAGGACATGCGAAACGCGGCGCGCTCCATGGCCGAAGTGGCACTTCGCCTCTCCGAGCCTGAGACCGTTGCTTCCGAACGCATCATGACCGTTGGCCAGGCGGTTCGCCGCGAAGTCTCGGCGATGAATGAAGGCATTGAGCGGACCATTGCACGCGCTTCGGAATTGGAAACCCTCGTCCATTCCGAGGTCAATGCACTCGAGCGCAGCTACGCCGACAATGAATTGCGCGTGCGTGGTCTCGTCCACGAGCTCGGCTCTGAGCGCGAAGCGATCGTCAATCACGCCGAGCGTATCCGCACGTCGATTGCCGGCGTACACGACCAGCTCAAGGAAGACCTGTCGCTTGCCACGGAAGAGATCGCCGTACGCCTAGCAACCTCGGGCGAAGCCTTCGCCTCGATGATCGACACGCGCGCCGCGGCCATCACCGAGAAGTCGGAGTCGGCGATCCAGTCGCTGGGCACGCTTCTTGCGGCAAAGACGGATTCTCTGCTGCAGACGCTGACGTCCTCAGGATTCGCACTCACCAACGAATTCGACACACGGCTGGATTCCCTCACGTCGAGCCTGAGCGGGCACGGAGATCAGATCCTGCGGCAGTTCGAGACGCGTGCATCGACGATGGACAGCAACGCCGAGAAGCTCAACGCCGCGCTGAACGACCGTGCCCGTCAGCTGAACGAGATCCTGATCGCCCGCACCCGCGAGATCAACGAGAGCCTGACCGGTGGCGAACGCACCATCAGCACCACGCTGGATGACGTCCTCTCCAAGCTCAACAGCGCGCTCGACGAGAAGGGCTCGAGCTTCCGCCAGAGCCTGCAGTCGAGCGTCGACGACACCATTATGGATCTCGATCTGCGCTCCGGCTTCTTCGACGAAAGGCTGCAGGCAACCGTCGCGCAGCTCTCTACCTCGTTCGATGAGCGCGTCGCGGAATTCACCGATGCCTTCGACAAGCGCGCCGGCTCGCTCGACACCAAGCTGATGGAGAGCCTCAACCGCATCAACGACACGATGACCGGCGGTTCGGACTCGCTGAACGGCATCCTGAGCTCGAGCATCGAGCGCCTTGGCGCGTCGCTCACCGACCAGTCCTTCGCGCTGGCCACGGCCCTCGCCACCAGCCAGGAAGTCATGGAAAGCTCGCTGGCGGGCAAGGTTTCCGAAGTCACTGAGGCCATCCATACGCATACGACGGGTATGACGTCGGCGCTGAGCCACGCCACCTCCGAAATCTCCCTGGCGCTCGCATCGGGCACGTCGGAACTCCACAACAATCTCGCCGCACGCGCGACGGAATTCCGCGACACGTTGCTGTCCACGACTTCCGATCTGAGCTCTGCCGTCTCCGCGGGAACCGAGCAGATTACCTCGGCCTTTGGCCGTGCCGACGAACTGAATACGATGATCTCCAGGCGCGCAGCCGATATCACCCAGGCGCTTGACTCCGCGCATGAGCGGATCGACGGAGTGATGGCCGATCGCGGCGGTGCGCTGAGTGCTGCCCTCGCAGACACCCAGGACCGTTTCGCGAGTACGCTTGCAAGCCGCTCCGATGCAATCATCAGCGCCGTCTCAGGCAGCCACGAGCGCCTTGCCGACACGCTTGACGACAAGGCCATGACGCTCGCTATCTCGCTGGACGAAAGCCAGAACCGCTTTGAGGATACGATCGCCAAGCGTGCCGAAGCGATTGCCGCTTCGATCGCCAGCGGCCACGAAAAGCTTGCCGACACTCTTGATGACAAGGCAATGGCACTCGCCATTTCCCTCAACGAGGGGCAGTCCCGCCTGGCCGATACGCTTGGCCTTCACGTCGATGCCGTCGCAAACCAACTGGCCGGCAGCCACGAAAAGCTTAGCGAAGTGCTGGACGACAAAACGATGGCCTTGGCCATCTCCCTCAATGAAGGCCAGACGCGGCTTGCCGACACCCTCGGCCACCATACCGAGACGATCGCGAAGCAGATTGTCGGCGGCCACGAGAAGCTCACGGAGGCTCTCGACGACCGGGCAATGGCGCTTGCCATTTCCCTGAACGAAAGCCAGAGCCGTCTTGAAGACACGCTCGGCCACCACGCCGAAACGATCGGCAACTCACTTGCCGGCGGACATGACCGGATCACCGAGGCGCTCGACGACCGCGTCATGGCACTCGCCACATCGTTGAACGAGGGCCATAGCCGCATTGAAGACGCGCTTGCCCGGCGCGTCGATACCATTGCCAACTCGATTGCGACGGTCCAGGACCGTCTTTCGGATACGCTCGACGAAAAAGCGATGGCGCTCGCTATCTCCTTCGGCGAAAGCCAGAGCCGCTTTGACAATGCCCTGGAAGCGCGCACCAATGCCTTGCTCGACACGGTGGCCGGCGCCGAATCCCGCGTTGCCGGCGCTTTCGTCGACAAGTCGGATGCAATTCGCAGCGCCTACACGGAGAACCAGGAACGCCTCGAGCGTTCGCTGAACGATCATGCTTCGACGCTTGCTGGCACGCTCTCGAGCGGTGGAGACCGCATTGATTCGCTGACCGGCAACGCCGCTGCCCGCATCGAATACAGCCTGAGCAATGCGCATCAGCGACTGGAGACACTGCACGGCGATGCTGCATCCCGCATCGAAGGCGGCCTTGCCGCGGCACACGATCGCTTCGAGGCTCTGACCGGCAATGCAGCCACGCGCATCGAAAGTGGTCTGGACTCGGCACACGAACGTATCCGTTCGACCTTGGCCGATCGCGAACAGTCCATCAACCTCGCGCTCACCGACGCTCACAGCCGTATCAGTGACACCCTCTCTGACCAGGCGACGACGATCGGAGCATCGATCGCCACCAGTGTCGGCATGCTGGAAATGTCGCTGGAAGACCATGAGGTCTCGCTTCGCCAGACGATCGACAACAGTGGCCGGGCCCTGGAAGATCGCCTGCGCGACAGCACCGGCCATATTGCCGGCCGCTTCCAGGAGGCAGCAGGCGAGATCTCGCGCTCGGCAGAAACCTTCTCCTCGCAGCTCGACCAGTCGATCGAAGGCATGACCGGTCGCTTTGCTGAAACCGGGTCGCGTGTCGAGGCCGGCCTTGCCGCCCTCGAAAACCGCATTCGTGACGGCGTCGGCGGCGTAGCCGAGCAGGTCGACGCCGCTGGCGGCCGGCTTTCCGACACATTGGCCGACGGTATTTCGCGCATTGGCGTCCTTGGTGAAGAGGCAACGGGCCGCATTGCGGCAGCGCTCGACGACAGCGCCGTAAAGTTCGTGGAGACGATTGATGGCCGCACGGCCAATCTGACCTCCGGCATCGACACCCGCACGGCGAGCATCGACGAGGCGATGGAGCGTGGCAGTGCACGCATTGAGGAGCGCCTGTCGACGATGGACCGGGCTCTGACGGTCGGTCTCGATGCAGTCAATCGCACGATCGAGGGCAAGGCTGCCGGCCTCGCCGCTTCGCTGCGCAGCGCCGTCGCCGAGACGACACAGGGCATGGACGACGAAGCCGCCCGTGCGGCCGAAAGCCTCGGCCGTACCGGCCAGCAGTTTGCGGAGGGCCTCGAGGCCAAGAGCAACGAGTTCAGCCGCGCAATCGAAGAACGGTCCGAACGGATCGTCGGCCGGGTCTCTGAAGCCCAGAACCGTCTGGCCGGCCAGGCAGCGGCCGTCGCTCAGACCTTCTCGGAAGCAGGCAACGCGATCATCAACAAGGTTGCGGAAGCGGAGACCCTGGTCAGCGGCCAGGTTGGCGCCATTTCCCGCGCGCTTGGCGACGCCCAGGCGACCTTCGAAAACCACGGCGCGGGCATCCGCACGACGATTTCTGATGCAAGCCAGGAAATCACCTCTACCATGGCAGAGGTCGAACGTGCTCTGGAAGCTCGCGGCAATGCAATCCGTTCAAGCCTCGAGGACCGCACGCGCGAAATCGACTCGACGCTGACCGATGTCGAAAAGGCACTCGATGCGCGCGGCAGCGCCATCCGTACGACACTCGATGACCGGACCCGCGAACTCAACTCGATGCTTTCCGGCCGCTCCACGGAACTGGCGCGCATTCTCGACGAGACGGCACGACCGCTGATCGATCGTTATGCCGACGCAGGCAAAGAAGCCGCGGCACGCATCACGGCGGCGACCGAGCGCAGCACCGAGCGTCTACGCAGCGAGAACGAGGCTCTGATCACTGCGATCGCCGCACGCACCGAGAGCGCTTCCTCGGCCGTCGACGCAATGGAGAACAGCCTCCTTGCCAACGTCAACAAGCTGATCGAGCGCCTGTCGGACAACAGCTCCGCCATGGGTCAGATGATGAGCAGTGCAGCCGAAAATCTAGCGGCAGTGGATGGCCGCCTCGGCGATACGACGTCGCGTTTCACCGAATCCGCATCGAAGGCCGCCGAGATGGTTTCCGCATCGACCCGCCTGCTCGAAGGCAAGGTCGATCGCCTGTCCGATATTTCAGGTCAGACGCTTGCCCAGGTCGGTGGCATCATCGGTCGGTTCGATGAGCATTCGAAGGTGCTCGGCCAGGCATCCGGTCTGCTCGCAGCGGCCCAATCGAACCTGGTTTCGACGCTAGAGGATCGCGAAACGGCACTGCAAAACCTCTCCGTTGGTCTCGTCCAGCGCTCGGAGGAAATCGAGAAGACCATGCGTTCCCTGGGCGGTATGGTCGAATCCGCCTTCGACCGCGCCGAGCAGCGATCGAACCAGGTCAGCGGTACGCTGCGCGAGAGCGTACAGTCCTCCTTCTCCGACATCGGCCGCGTTCTCTCCGAAACCGAAAAGCGTGCAGAGGAAGCAGCAGCGACCATGCGCGCCGCGCTCGTCAAGGCCGGAGAAGACGCCAACGCGACAATCGACGGTGCCTTCGGCAACGCCGAGCGTCGCTCCGGCGAGCTCTCCAACCGGTTGCGCGGTGGCCTGACAGCGTCGCTGTCGGAAGTCGAGCGTATGCTCGGCGAGGCAGGTCGCGCATCCGACGGCGCTGCCCAGACCATGCGCGAGTCGCTTCGCGAGGCAGTCGAGGAGGCGGTATCCCGATTCTCTGGTGCGACCGAGGAGATCCGCCGCTCCGCTGGCGACATCCGCAAGGAACTCGATATGACCCGCAGTGAGCTGAAGCGGGGTGCATTCGATCTTCCGGAAGAAGCAAAGGAAAGCGCCGCTGCCATGCGGCGCGCCGTCGCCGAGCAGATCAAAGCGCTGCAGGACATCTCGCACATCGTCGGCCGTTCAACGCAGCAACTGGAAATTTCCGAGCCGGCGCCGCGGGCTATTGCTCAGCCACAGCCGGCGCCGCGTCCGGCCCAGCCAGCCGTTACCCAGCAGGCGCCGCAGCCTGCCCCGCCCGCAGCGCCGACCCAGGCACCGGCAGTGACCGCCTCGCCGATCGAAAGCTTCGGCCTGCGCGGTTCGCTGACGCCACCGACGCCTGCCGCCGCGACGCCGCAGCGCGCACCCGTTGCGGCCCCGGCTCCGGCCTCGCCGGCAACCGGTGGCTGGATCAGCGACCTCCTGCGTGGCGCATCGCGCGACGAGGCCGCCGAGGAAGCTCCGGCCCGGCAACCGCCCGCCCGCGCTGAGGTTACCGCAGCAGCGCCGGCCCGCACAGCCGATAGCCGCAACCCGCGCCATGTCGTCGAGTCCCTGAACTCGCTTTCCGTCGATATCGCCCGTGCGATCGATCACGACGCGTCGGTCGATCTGTGGCGTCGCTATCAGCGTGGCGAGCGGGACGTGTTTACGCGCCGCCTCTACACGCTGAAGGGCCAGCAGACTTTCGACGAGATCAAGCGCAAGTACGATCGAGAGCCGGAGTTCCGCACCGCTGTCGATCGTTACATCGCCGATTTTGAGAAGCTGCTTGCCGATGTTTCCCGCGGCGATCGCGACAAGACGATCACCCAGTCCTATCTGACCTCGGATACGGGCAAGGTCTACACGATGCTTGCTCATGCCGCAGGACGATTGGGCTAAGAGGCCCTAGGCAAAAAGAGAAATGGCCGCCAAAGGGCGGCCATTTTCGTTTCGGGGTCATTGTTTGCGGTCGCATTTCATTGAAGTCTCGGATGCGGTTTCCACCGGTCATGCCGGCCCCAGTCGGTAGGGACCTGCGGCACCTTCCCGCCTACCCGGCATGGACGATCAAATAGACTGCAGCGTCCAGTTGACGATTTCAGCAGATACACGTGCAAACGCGCGATCGAGGCCCTTCACAAGACCATCGTTCGATCCGCCCGCAGGCACCTCTTGTCTGAACACTTTCTGAGTTCTCACGGAACCATTGCGGTCATTCAGGATCTTGGCTGAAATCTCAACCACCGCACGGCTGCCGGCGGTCGTGTCGATCTCGAAGGAGCGGATATCCGTCACCAGCTGATAATCGATCGCGAGCCCCTGGCCGGGGACGCCGACGCCGCCGAGCTTGCCGGAGTTCTCATAGGCTTCGACCAGCTTCGCCTGAACTATGCGTGGCAGCTTGTCGCCCCATTGCGCCTTGGAAAGATACTGTATTTGCGATGGAGCCACCCGAATGACGATCTGTTCGCTGTCGATCGCCTTCAGCGCGGTCGGTTGCTGCACCAGGATCTGGCGGCCTTTTGCCGCCGGTCCACTGCCGGTCACCGACGCTGAGAGATCGTAGGTGTCGTTCTTTGCAGCCGTCCCGCAGCCCGCAAGGCCTGCCAATAGCGGCAGCGCGATCGCGGTTATCGATATCCACGAACGACGCTGCAACACATCCGATACGGCCATATGCGCTCCCCTAATATCCCTGTTAACGCCGCGTCCGGCCGTCATATTGCTTTACCGTATCCCCGCCGAAAATCAGCCGCTGCGGATTGCGGTCGAAATCGCTGATCGTATTGCTAAGATTCTGTACGGTTGAGCGCGTGTCGTTGATGAGCGACTGAATATCGCGCAGCCCACCGCTGGAAAACTTCTGCAGATTGTCGGCAATCGGACCAATCCGCGAGTTGAGGTTGTCGGCGACCTTCTTGAACGAGGTGAGCGTGTCACGCGCCTGCGCAAACAGCGACTGCGTATTGTCCGTTCCGAGCAGCGCATCCAGCTTGATCAGAATGCCGTCGACGCGCGTCGAAGCCGAGTTCAGCTTGTTCGCCATCTGCGAAACGTTTTGGATCGTCTGATCAATGTCCTTCTGCCGGGCCGAAACGGTGTTCGCGACGTCTTTGATCGATGCGACAGCGGTGCGCGCATCCTTGGTTGCCTGCGAGATGTCGTCTACGGATCCCTTGACCTTCGCCGGATCGATCTGCGCTACCAGAGTATCCACCCGATCGAGTGTCGCCTGCGCCTTCTTGCCGAGGTCATTGTAGGTCGTCGCCGTTTCCTGAAACTTCTCGATCGCTCCCTTGAAGTTGCCTGAAGCATCGGCGACGTCGCGGCTGACCTTCTCGGCATTCCTGAGAATGGTATCGATCTTCTTCGCATCGACGGCTTTCACCAGCGCCTCGACCGCCTCCAGCGTCGAGTCGACACGGCCTGAGACCTTGCGAACCGTATCGGACAGCTGTCCGACACTTTGCAGGAACGAGTCGATGTTGCCGGAGTTCTTGGCCAACGCGTCGGAGAACGTCTCGGCATTCTGCAATGTCTTGGTCAGCGGCCCACGCGCATCCTTCACAAACCCCTGAACCTGCCCGATGGCATCGTTCGCGCGGTCGAGAATCTTATCTGCCGTCGCCAGAAGGTTCGTCACACTCGACTGGTCCGCGATGATAACCGCTCGCTTCCCGGTGTCGATCGACTGTTGAAGGATGTTCTTTTCGCCGATCTTGCCCCCCGACAGTTCGATATAGGCAGCACCCGTCAGACCCTGGATTTCAAGGATCGCCTTCGTCGAAGGATAGATCGGCGCATCGACCCGGACTTCGGTGAACGCCAGCGAGAAGCTCGGATCGTCCGCATCGATCGACAACGACTTGACCGAACCGACCTGAATGCCGTTGAACCGCACCGGCGAGCCGACGCTCAAGCCGTTCGCGGAGCCGGGGATACGGACGATCAGTTCGGCCATTGGCCCGCCACGCCCATATTCGGCCATCCAGTAGACGAAGCCGAACGCCGCCGCGATGACAAGCACCGTGAAAAAGCCGACAATCGTGTAGTTCGCTTTTGTTTCCATCGTATCCGCTCACTTCCCGCGGCTGTCTTGCGCCAGGCTGTCCTTGCCTGCGTGGCCACTCTGCGGCACGATCGAACGCGCCCGCTTGCCCTTGAAATAAGCCTGAACCCACGGATCGTCGAAGGCCAGCATGTCGTCGATCGTTCCCTCGACCATTACCCGCTTCTTGCCAAGCACAGCAATGCGGTCGCAAACCGAGAAGAGGCTGTCGAGGTCGTGGGTGACCATGTAGACGGTCAGTCCGAGAGTGTCTCTGAGCCTTGCAATGAGCTCATCGAACTCCGCAGCACCGATCGGATCGAGGCCCGAAGTCGGCTCGTCGAGGAACACCAGTTCCGGGTCGAGCGCCAAGGCGCGCGCCAGCGCCGCACGCTTGATCATACCGCCCGAAAGCTCCGACGGGTATTTGTCGGCGGCATCCGCCGCCAGCCCGACCAGCCGGATTTTCAGTTGAGCCAGTTCGTCCATCAGCGATTGCGGAAGATCCAGATACTCGCGCATAGGCACCTGGATGTTTTCCTTCACCGTCAGCGAGGAGAACAAGGCTCCTTGCTGAAAGAGCACGCCGAGACGCATGTCGAGTGCATTGCGCTGCGGTTCGTCCAGTTCGTCAAAATCCTGACCAAGGATCTTGATGTTGCCGGAACGGCGCGGCAGCAGCCGAAGCACCGTCCGCATCAAGACCGACTTGCCTGTCCCCGACGCACCGACAAAACCCAGTATCTCGCCGCGATAGATATCGAGGTTCAGATTGTCGAGAACGACCTTCGACCCGAAACCCACGGTCACGCCGCGCGCCGAGAGCACGACATCCCGTCCTTCATCGTTTCTGGTCTCTGCCTGCTGTCCGTCCACGTACGATCCCTAGAAATTGATGGCCGCATAGAACATGGCAAAAAGCCCGTCCATGAGGATAACGACGAAGATCGCCTTCACCACCGCCGCCGTGACATGCTGGCCAAGCGACTCAGCACTACCGCCTACCTTTAAGCCCTCGATCGCCGCAACGATACCAATAACCAGCGCCATGAATGGTGCCTTGATCATCCCCGATAGAACCGTCGATAGCGTGATCGCCTCGTGCAGGCGCGCGATGAAATTCGCGAAGGTAATGCCCGAATAGCCCCACGCCACGACCGCAGCGCCAAAGAGCGACGCGAAATTCGCAATGACAGTCAGCAGCGGCAGTGCCACCGTGAGCGCAACCAGACGCGGGAAGATGAGCACTCCAACAGGATTGAGCCCCATCACCTTCAGCGCATCCACCTCCTCGCGCATCTTCATCGAACCGATTTCGGCGGTGATGGCGCTGCCAGAGCGGCCGGCGATCATGATAGCTGTCAGAAGCACCCCGATTTCGCGAAGCTGCAGGATGCCGACGAGGTCGACGACGAAGACCTCGGCACCGAAATAGCGCAGCTGAAAGGCGCCCTGCTGCGCGATGATCGCGCCGATCAGGAACGACATCAGCAAGATGATCGGCACCGCACGCACGCCCATGTGGTCGATCTGATTAACGATCGACGCCGGCGATACGCCGCTACCGCGCCCGAATTTCATCTGCGCGCCGCGGACAGCGGAGCCGAGGATATACATCGCAGCCGCGAGGTTATTCCAGATATCGAAGGTAATCTTACCGATCGGCGCGAAGATCCGCTCCGTCCAACTCGGGCTTCGCTGCGGCTCCTGCTCGGGCTGCGGCGGCTCCTCGGAGAACTCCGCGATCATTTCGTCGATATGCGCGTTGCTGCCTTCGAAGCGTACGGTGCTACCGGCGCCTTCTACTTGCCTCTTCAGCCGGCAGAGCAACCAGACCCCCGCCGTGTCGATATCCGTCACGCCGGAAAGGTCGAGCGTCACCTCACCGCTGCGGCCGGCTGTGAGTTTCTCGAAGTCGCGCAGAATGAGATGCAGGTTGGCACTTCGCCAATTCCCCTCGATATGAACGAGCTGTCCCGAGCCATGGGTCTGGTCGTCCACATGCAGTGAGGCGGCGTTACGGGTTTCGGACTTCAAAACGCTTGTGTCTTTCAAGGCTTACGGCGACATTGCGCGACTCGCGAACTAGCGGTTCGCCGCTTCGGATCAATATACCCAAGCCACACCAAATTTCCATGCGCGCAGGATTGCAAATATGCCACGGTCACTTGAAATTCAGACGGATCCTTCCCCATTGCCGGCGCATTCACGATCTCGCGCGGCGCCAAAACGTCGGCGGACGTGATCCTCTGCACAATCCGGGAACGCGGCATGGTCGGCCGGGGCGAATGCGTTCCCTATCGCCGCTATGGCGAGACGATGGAAAGCGTCGCCGCACAGATCGACGCTGCGGGACCGCTGATCAAGGGTGGCCTGACGCGCCAGGAACTGCAGCGTGCAATGCCGCCCGGAGCCGCACGCAATGCCGTGGACTGCGCCCTCTGGGACCTCGAAGCGAAGAACTCGGGCAACGCTGTCATCAACAGCCTGGGACTGGCTGGGCTGTAACCGCTGACGACGGCCTTTACGATCTCGCTCGGCGAACCTGATGTCATGGCAGCCCAGGCGCGTGCGAACGCCGGTCGGGCGCTGCTGAAGGTCAAGGTCGGCACCGGCGACGACGAAAGCCGCATCCGCGCGGTTCGCGATGCTGCCCCTGATGCGGCCATCATCCTTGATGCCAACGAAGGCTGGCCAGAGGAAACGCTGGAGCACCATCTTCGCATCGCTGCCGAGGCGGGTGTCGTCTTGGTCGAACAGCCGCTGCCGGCAGGCAGGGACGAACTCCTGGCCGAGATCCGTCGTCCGCTGCTCGTCTGTGCGGACGAGAGCGTACATCATACCGGCGACCTCGCGAGCCTTCGCGACCGCTACGACGCGATCAACATCAAGCTCGACAAGACTGGCGGCCTCACCGAGGCGCTTGCGATGAAGAAAGAGGCGCAACGCCTTGATTTCAAGATCATGGTTGGCTGCATGGTCGGCACGTCCCTGGCTATGGCGCCAGCCGTATTGTTGGGGCACGATGCCGAGTTCGTCGACCTGGACGGGCCGCTACTCCTGGCTCGCGACCGCGAACCCGGGTTGCGTTACGCAGCCTCCCTCGTTTGGCCGCCGGAAACAACGCTTTGGGGCTGAAGATAATAGGCCGCGATTACGAGGCCCAGCCCGGTTAGGGCAACCAGCGCCATGACGTAGTAGCTTGCGAGGCCGAGCCACGCGTAGACGTAGCCGGAAGCAATCGTCATTAGTCCCATGAACATGCCGTTGTAGAAGAAATAGGCGCCCTGCGCCGACGACTCCTGGGTCTCCTGCACCGAGGCGACGATCCGTCTCTGTACACCCGTATGCACGAAGGCATAGGTGCAGGAATGCATGCACTGGAGCAGAAGGAAGCCCCAGAAACCCCAATGCATCGGAAACAGGATCCAGCGACACACGCTGACCGCCGCACCGAAGCGAATGAGCGTCCAGGCGCTAAATCGGCGACTCAGTCGACGAGACAGAAAAAACACCGTCACTTCGGCCGCGACGCCGGCACTCCAAAGGACGGCAATCTGCGTGCCGGAGAAGCCGAGATCGCGCCAGTAGAGGGACGCGAACGCCTGCAGGACCGCGTGGCTCGACTGTTGGATTGCGACGCCGATCAGCAAAGCGAGCAGATGAGGCTGCCGTAGCGAACTCCCGGTCGCCGCCGAGATATCGACCGGTGTGCCACGCCTGCGCGTCGGACCGATTCGTGGGCAGTAGATCGCCATCACCACCGTTGTCACGAAGCCAAATGTCATGACCGGCAACACCATCTCGCCGCCCCAACGCCCGATCAATTGCCCGCCGATCAGGGTGGAGACGATGAACGCCACCGAACCCCATACCCGCATCGAACCGTAGTCCAGGCCCCAGCGCCGGACACCGGAGATCACGATCGACTCGACGACCGGGACGTAACAGGCAAAGGTTGCACCCTGGATCGTGTAGACGATCAGCACCGGCCAGAAT
The DNA here is from genome assembly GCF_000577275.2 of Rhizobium favelukesii. NCBI lineage: Bacteria > Pseudomonadati > Pseudomonadota > Alphaproteobacteria > Hyphomicrobiales > Rhizobiaceae > Rhizobium > Rhizobium favelukesii. Next base: position 2,191,073 of record NZ_HG916852.1, on the reverse strand, counting down.
GTATTGGTCCAGTAGAGCGCGATCGCCGTTAGCAGCGATAGGCAGCCAGAAAACAGCAACACATCCGCCCGTTCCTTCATCCGGTCGGCATACATCGCGACAATAGGGGCGACGAGGACTCGCACGACCATCGGCACGGCGAGAATGACGCCGATCTCATGGTCGTTGAACTGGTGCAGCGCAAGCCACATCGGGAAGAACGGTAAGGCCACGCCATTGACGAGTAAAGGCGCACAGTACGACAAGGCACTGAGCAGCCGAAAGCGCGGCGGTGCCTCCTCACTTGCCGGAGGATTTTGAGCGGGAATCATCGGTGGACCTGCAGGAAACTGAACGTTGCCTAACACATCAACCTAAAGGCGACTATGGCAAGAAATTGCCCATCTGAAACGTTTCAAAAAATAAATAGGGCCTGTCGCAAAGACACAACGGGCTAAATTGATGCATAGAATTGGGGAGGGAAGGCCGCGCTTAAGCGGCCTGCTGCGCGACTTCCTTTTCACGATGGCCGATCGCCATCGGCATCGGCTGTATGCCACTCGTTGCACGCCACTCGATCAATTCAAACGTGCCGTCCTGATGCTCGGCAATCGCCGTGCAGCTTTCGACCCAGTCGCCGGTATTGATGTAACGGATGCCGTCCATGTCCTCCATCACCGCGTGGTGGATATGGCCACAGATCACGCCGTCGGCACCGTGCTTGCGGGCTTCTTCAGCGACGACACGCTGGAACTCGCCGATGAAGTTGACTGCGTGTTTGACCTGCAGCTTGGCCCATGCCGAAAACGACCAATAGGGCATGCCCATTCGGCGACGGATGGCTGCTAGGCCGATATTGATCATGATCGCCATGTCGTAGGCCCAGTCGCCGAGATAGGCGAGCAGGCGCGCGTTGCGCACGACGACGTCGAACTCGTCGCCATGCAGCACGAGGTATTTCTTGCCGTCGGCCGCTTCGTGCATCATCCGTTCAGCGACCTCGATGCCGCCGAAATGGGTGCCCGGAAAGTCGCGAAGGAATTCGTCGTGATTGCCCGGGATATAGATGACCCGCGTGCCCTTGCGCGCCTTGCGCAGCAGCTTCTGGACAACGTCGTTGCAATCCTGCGGCCAGTACCAGCTACGCTTCAGCCGCCAGCCGTCGATGATATCGCCGACAAGAAAGATGGTATCCGCCTCGTGATGCTTGAGAAAGTCGAGCAGGAAGTCAACTTTCGCGGCCTTGGAGCCGAGATGCACATCGGAAATGAAAAGCGTACGGAAGTGCCGCGTATCCATATTGTCCCTCACAAGCATCCTGCTCGTGTCCCATCGTTCACCTCCCCCTCCAAAACCAGAGTCGTGTTTCAGGAAGATGACATGCTGCTGTCCCGGTGGATTTTCCCGGTTTCGGTGGACCTGCGCTGACGTCACGGCAGATTTGCGTTGTTTTCGCATTTCGAACGGAAATTCCGACTGTTCCGCCATGCCGTTTGATGTAATGAAAACACTCCAAGACAGCATGCGGCAGCTCGGAGGCGACGATGGATCATCAGGAAAAGTCCAAGACGGAAAAGAATTTGGCAGGTGGAAGCCTCGACGAGCAGGCGCTCTACTTTCACCGCTATCCCCGTCCGGGCAAGATCGAAATCCAGGCGATCAAACCGCTCGGCAACCAGCGCGACTTGGCGCTCGCCTATTCCCCGGGTGTTGCAGCACCATGCCTGGCGATCCGCGATAATCCCGAAACGGCCGCCGACTACACCTCCCGCGCCAATCTGGTTGCAGTCATTTCCAACGGCACGGCCGTTCTCGGCCTCGGCAATATCGGTCCGCTTGCCTCAAAGCCAGTCATGGAAGGCAAGGCCGTCCTTTTCAAGAAATTCGCAAACATCGACGTCTTCGACATCGAAGTCGAGGCACCGAGTGTCGATCAGATGGTCTCCACCGTCGCCTCGCTCGAGCCGACCTTCGGCGGCATCAATCTCGAGGATATCAAGGCGCCGGAATGTTTCGAGATCGAGCGTCGGCTCCGCGAGACCATGAAGATCCCGGTTTTCCACGATGACCAGCATGGTACCGCCATCATCGTCGCTGCCGCGATCCTCAATGGCCTGGAACTGGCGAACAAGAAGATTGACGAGGTCAAAATCGTTGCCTCAGGCGCCGGCGCGGCAGCCCTTGCTTGCCTCAACCTCCTCGTCACGCTGGGTGCCAAGCGGGAAAATATCTGGGTCCATGACATCGAAGGCCTCGTCTACGAAGGCCGCGCCGAATTGATGGACAAGTGGAAAAGCGTCTATGCCCAGAAGAGCGACACGCGCACGCTCGCCGAAAACATCGGCGGCGCCGACGTCTTTCTTGGCCTTTCCGCCGCCGGCGTGCTGAATCCGGAACTGCTCGCGCAGATGGCCGAGAACCCGCTGATCATGGCGCTTGCCAACCCGACGCCGGAGATCATGCCCGATCTCGCCCGCGCTGCCCGCCCCGATGCGATGATCTGCACCGGTCGTTCCGACTTCCCGAACCAGGTGAACAACGTTCTCTGCTTCCCCTACATTTTCCGCGGGGCGCTGGATTGCGGCGCAGTGACGATCAACGAAGAAATGAAGATGGCCGCCGTGCGCGCCATTGCCGCCCTTGCACGCGAGGAACCATCTGATGTCGCAGCCCGCGCTTATTCCGGCGAGACACCGGTCTTCGGTCCAAACTATCTGATCCCCTCGCCCTTCGATCCGCGCCTGATCCTGCGCATTGCCCCGGCAGTCGCGAGAGCCGCTGCCGAGAGCGCTGTCGCGTTGCGTCCGATCATCGATTTTGACGCCTATCTCGATCAGCTCAATCGCTTCGTCTTCCGTTCCGGCTTCATCATGAAACCGATCTTTGCGGCGGCCAAGAACGCCGAGCGCAAGCGGGTTATCTTCTCCGAAGGCGAGGATGAGCGCGTCCTGCGCGCAGCACAGGTCCTGCTCGAAGAAGGCATTGCCGAGCCGATTCTGATCGGCCGCCCATCGGTCATCGAAACCCGCCTGCAGCGTTACGGTCTGCGCATCCGCCCGCTTGCAGATTTCGACGTGATCAATCCGGAAGACGATCCGCGCTTCCGCGAATACGTGGATCTTTACTTCTCACTGGTCGGACGGCGTGGCGTCATTCCGGAAGCGGCCCGCACGATCGTGCGCACAAACACGACGGTCATTGGCGCTTTGGCGCTAAAGCGCGGCGAAGCTGATGCGCTCATCTGTGGCCTGGAAGGCCGCTACGAGAAGCATCTGCGCGATGTCCGCCAGATCATCGGCAAGAGGCAAGACGTTTGCGACTTCTCGGCGCTCAGCCTGCTGATCTCGCAACGCGGTGCTACTTTCTTCACCGACACCTACGTTACATTCAATCCGAGCGCCGAAGAGATTGCCGAGTCCGCAATACTCGCCGCAGAGGAAATCAAGCGCTTCGGCATCACGCCGCGTGCTGCCCTCGTATCCCACTCGAACTTCGGTTCGCGTGAATCCGAGAGCGCGACGAAGATGCGCGCTGCGCTTCAGCTGGTGCGCGAGGCTGCGCCGGAACTGGAAGTCGACGGGGAAATGCACGGCGAAAGCGCAATCTCCGACGCGCTGCGCAAGCGCGTCATGCCCGATACGACACTGCATGACGAAGCCAACCTGCTGGTCTTCCCGAACCTCGATGCGGCCAACATCACATTGGGCGTTGTAAAGTCGATGATCGATGGACTGCATGTCGGGCCGATCCTGCTTGGCGCGGCACTGCCGGCGCACATCCTGGCGCCTTCCGTGACCTCCCGCGGCGTGGTCAACATGGCCGCCCTCGCCGTCGTCGAGGCTTCACAGCCAGCGTGATTTGCGGCAGATTGAAAAAATGCGTTAAGGTTCCGACCGCAGCTTGTTGCGACAAGCGGGCTAGCAATGAAGGCGCGGCAGGACGCCGCGCCTGATGACCCTGGTATTTGCTCACCGATGGGACGATGCCTTGAAGCGCTGGATTTTGTCACTCACAGCCGCCCTTGCTCTGACCGGGCCGACCCATGCCCAGATGCCGGCGATCTGTGGCGACCTGCGCGGCCGCCTCGCCGACCTGCCGCAGATCATCGGCAGCACGCCCGAAGTGCGCAAATACGCCAGCGCCATAGCCGAACAAAACCTTGAACTTCGCAAACTCCGGAGCGATCTGCGCCAAAACGGCTGCACGAGCGGCAGCATGGTCGTGATCGGCGATGATGACGGCTACTGTGGCGAACTCGAGCGCGCCGAAGCCAAGATGGTCGACAACATCCGTTATCTGCAGCAGCGTCGCGACGAACTGCGCGGCCAGAGTGAGGATGTCCGCATGAGGAACGAGCTTCTTGCAGCGCTCGACGACAACGGCTGCAACGAGGCGCAGTGGCCCGCTGACACCGGCCAAGGATATGCGCCGCCACCCAGCATCGAAGATCAGGCGTTGCGGAACGACACATTCATTCCCTTGGGTGGCGATCCAAGCCAGCGCCGTTATGGTCTCCCGGGCCTGTCGCCGCTCTCTCATCTGAACACCGTATGCGTGCGAAGCTGTGACGGCGGCTTCTTTCCGTTGAGCTCGAACGCAACATCCCAAGACTTTGCCCGCGATGCCGACACCTGCTCGAAGATGTGTCCCGGCATCGAAACCGAGCTCTTCTATCATGACGTCTCCAGCACCGAGACATCGCAGATGATCTCCGCGACGACAGGCGCTCCTTACACCGCCATGCCGAATGCTTTCGCTTACAAGAACCGCAAGCCCGGCGAAAAATCGTCCTGCAGTTGCGATCTTAACGCTTACTACGCGCGGATGCGAAAAAACCAATCGATCAGCGAACCGCCACAACAGGGATCGATCACAACGATCGAAACCAAGAAGCCCGAGATGGAGAGCCATGCCGTCGCACCGGCCGCGCCTCAGCCTCAGGTGCCGGACAGGCCCTATGATCCGGCAGGAAGCAAGGTGCGCCAGATCGGCCCGCAGTTCCTTGCCGGCGACCAAGGTACGATCGACCTCAAGAACCCGGCAAAGCCAGGCCCCCAGCCGCAGCAACAGTAGGCCGCATCATTCCGCTGAATTGCCCCAAAGATCCATGAAGACAAGCTCCTCGAGCGGCAGGCGCTGGCGCCATCCTTTGACCGCCAGCTCCGGCTGTTGATAGAGTTGATCGACGTAGCCGACACAGAGCCAGGCAACGATCTCGACCCGCTCCGGAACGCCGAGAATCCTTTTGATATCGGACTCGTGAAAGATGCTCACCCAGCCGACCCCCACGCCTTCGGCGCGGGCTGCGAGCCACAGATTTTGCACGGCGCAGACCGTGGAGTAGGAATCCATTCGTGGGTTGTGCGTTCGGCCGAGAACGACATCGCCGCAGCGATTGGGATCACAGGTGACGCAAATGCTGAGCGGTGCGGCTCGGATGCCCTCCAGCTTCAGCGACCGGTAGAGCTGCTGTCGCTCCCCCTGAAACATCTCGCCGGCCTCGCGGTTGGCGTAATCGAACGCCTGCCAGACCGCCTCCTTCACCTGCTGATCGCGCACCAGAATGAAATTCCAAGGCTGCATGAACCCGACGGACGGCGCGTGATGCGCAGCCGACAAAAGCCTGATGATGACGTCATCCGGTATGGGGTCCGGGAGAAATTCCGAACGTACGTCACGACGCGTCGATATCGCCTTGTATACGGCGTCACGTTCCTCGGCCGAAAAGGCTGCGGCTCCCGACAGGGAGCCTGAATTGTCTGGTCGCATCGTCAATCCCCAACAACACAACCGCCCCGCCGTCCACGCGGGTCAGTCTATGATGTCGGGCCGGTCTTCTGACTTGGCGTCATCCGGCTGCCGCGCCTTCCCGATACTGGACCAGTGGCTTGTTGCGGCAGTCGTCAGCCTTACAGCGTTGGGCACGTTTCGGTCTTTCACCGAATTCCCGATTCTCCCGCCTGAGACGGGCACCCGACGGAGGGTCTATGCCGCGAAAAATCTGTCGATGCAATCCTTCATGCTGAGATCGGGTAGTACCGCACATAGGCGAACTCATCGCCTGACGGCGACCAATTCGGCACGTTGATCGTTCCCTGCCCACCAAAGAGTTTGAAGAGCGTCGTCAGGTTGCCGCCATCCATATCCATCAGCCGCAGACAAACATCGAGATCGCGAGGGTGGTCGAAGACGTCGGGGTCGTAGGAGAGGATCAGGACCTTATCGTTGTTGGGCGACGGATGAGCAAACCAATTGCCGTAGTTGTCGCTGGTGATCTGTTCGAGGCCGGTCCCATCCGGATGAATGCGCCAGATCTGCATGAGGCCCGTGCGGCTGGAATTGAAGTAGATCCACTGGCCGTCGGCCGAATAATCTGGCCCGTCGTTGCGCCCCTCGCCGCGTGTCAACCGCTTCTCGTCGCCGCCGTCTACCGAAATCGTGTAGATGTCGAATAGGTCGTCGCGGATGCCGCAATAGGCGAGATCCTTCCCGTCGGGCGACCAGCCGTGCCAATAGGACGGCTGATTTTGCGTCACCAGACGCGGCGCGCCGCCTTCTGCCGGAAGTACATAGATCGTCGATTTCCCGAACTCGGTCTTGTCGGAAATGACGATCTGACGGCCGTCAGGCGAGATGCCGTGATCGTTGTTGCAGGCCGTGGCAAATCCGGTATCGACTTTCTCGACCTTGCCCGAACCGTCAAGCACCAGGCGGTAGAGAAGCCCGTCACCGTTCAGCAGAAGATAGCCTCCATCCGGCGAAAAGTTTGGCGCTTCCACCAGTTGCGTGGTTTGCCAGACAACGCGCGCCTGGCCTGTTTTGATGTTGTAGATCTCGATGGAACTTCTCAATCTGAATCCTCCTGACATCGAACTCGTCAGACCTACGACGGCTCGCCGCTCGGCACAAGCAAGTGAACCGAAGCGGGCATCCGCGGACGGCGCCGGCGGCGCTTTATCCACCGATCACAAATGTGGGAAACATAACGGTTCATCTAGCGTTCATGACGAAGATGTGACAGTTCGATGAAGCTTTTATGACGTTGGAGTTTCTTAGTTGATCGCGTTGGGAATGAGGTCCGCAGCGGCAGCGCGTTTCGCGTCGCTTTCCACTGGTGTCAGGGGAAGCGCCCAATCGCCAGCTTTACGCGCTGCGCTCGGAATTTGCCTTTCGGCGCTGATTGCTCTCTTCGCCACTGTAGCGGTCGAAATAATCGCCCGCGATGGGTTCGCCGATGTGCGCGAATTCCTGACATCGCCGGTACGCCCCGGCATGACAACGGTCGTGATGTTGACCGTCCTGATGCTCTCGCTGGACGCTGCCCTGGGAAGACGATTCATTTCGGCGTTGATCGTTCTGCCGCTGGTGCTCGTTCCCGCCATCGTCTCCAGCCAGAAGCAGCATTATCTCACGGACCCCCTGTACCCGTCCGACGTCCTATTTGGGCGCCAGATCATGGAGTTGCTTCCCGTGATGGCGCGCGACCGGCCGTGGACAGCGGTTGCCATGGTCGTTGGCATCGTTCTTTCCGCGGTCGCGATTGCCGTCCTGTGGCATTTCGCTTGGCGCCGTTGTCCGCGGCTCTCAAGGACCGCCCAACTGCGTCAACTCTGTATCGGCTTACCTGTTATCGCAGCTTTTGGCGCGTTGATGGATTATTCCAAATACTCCTACATACGCGATCGCCTTCAGGTCGTGCCGATGATGTGGGATCAGAAGGAAAACTACCGCAGCAACGGCTTCATCCTCGCCTTCATCTTCAACATTCCGATGGCCGACGTGGCAGCGCCGGTCGGCTTCGGTACGCAGGCGCTTGATGCTATTCCGACCCGCAACTACGGCTATCTCAGCGGCCCGCGCGAAAAGCCCGACGTGATCATGCTGATGAGTGAATCCTTCTGGGATCCGACCCGGCTGAAGACCGTCACCCTGTCGCCGGATCCGATGCCGAATATCAGGGCCGAGCAGTCGGGCCATGTCTTCTCACCCGAGTTTGGCGGCATGACCGCCAATGTCGAATTCGAGGCACTGACGGGCTTCTCGAATGCCTTCCTGCCCTATGGCAGCATTCCCTACCAGCAGTATATTCGCAGCAACGTCCCCTCGCTTGCGACGTTCTTCCGCGGCGAAGGCTATGCCGCCCGGTCTCTGCATCCATTCAGCGGCTGGTTCTGGAACCGCAACGAAGTCTACAAGGACTTCGGTTTCGAACAGTTCCGCTCTGAAGAAACCATGCCTCCGATGGAAAAGAGGGGCATCTTCGCTTCGGACGAGTCCCTCATGAAGGAGATCATGAACGAGGCCGACGGTATTGATCGTCCGTTCTTCTTCTTTGGTGTCACTCTGCAGGGACATGGTCCCTACGAGCCGAACCGTTACGTACACAACAGCGTCGACATCAAGGGCAACCTGAACGATGCGGACCGGGCAACGCTGGCCACCTATACGCAAGGGATCAAGGAAGCCGACGACAGCCTCAAGATGCTGATGAATTGGGCCGAGAAGCGCGATCGCGAGACGATCATCGTCCTCTGGGGCGATCACCTTCCGCCACTCGGCAACGTCTACACGGCGACCGGCTACATGCCCGACCAGGTTGCCACGCGCAAGGCATCGGTCAGCGTCATGAAGCAGGAGCACGAGACGCCGCTCGTCATCTGGTCCAACAAGAAAGGCAGCAAGAAGGATGTGGGTACGATCAGCCCGTCGCTCCTTCCCTACCATCTTCTAAAGTTCGCCGGCTTCGAGCATCCCTACTACACGGGCTTTCTCGGCCGCGTGCAGAAGAAGTACAGCGTCATCGATCGCTATCAGCTGATTGCGCGCGACAACACGCCGTCGCCCGATTGGGTTTTGAAACCGAAGAGCCTCGATCCCCTCGTACGGGACTATCGATACCTCCAGCACGACATCATGTTCGGCAAGGCTCAGACGCTCGATCGCTTCTTCCCACAGCATGCGTGGCTGTATGCGCAAGGCACGTAAAAGAGCGGCACAAGCCCGCATTGCAATTTGAAAACATTACGGAATACTGGCGCCCGAGCGATCTAGCATTCGGAGTCGGCAATGCATAACCTATCGGACCTCATCCACCATCACTTCGACAAACCCGATGAACTCGGCGAAATCGAGAAGCGCGTTCTCGCAAAAGCCCACGAGCGCAAGATAATCTCGACGGACATTAACGCGGCCTTGCAGGCGGAATCTTCCGCTGGAGAGCGCCTGGCGGATTCGATTGCCCGCATCGGCGGCTCCTGGTCGTTCATTGTCGCCTTCTTCCTGTTCCTGTTCTTCTGGTGCGTCGTAAACACCGTCGTCCTATTCACCCGCGCCTTCGATCCCTATCCCTTCATCTTCCTCAATCTCGTGCTCTCGATGCTTGCCGCAATCCAGGCTCCCATCATCATGATGTCGCAGAACCGGCAAGCAGAGCGCGATCGCTTCGAGGCGGCGAAAGACTACGAAGTCAATCTCAAAGCAGAACTTGAGGTTCTCTCCCTGCATCAGAAGATAGACATGCGGGTGCTCACCGAAATTGCAGCATTGCGCGAAGACATCGAGCGGCTGAATCAGCGCCTGCCAAGTTGACGAAATGATCCCGGGCCGTAGAATTTAACTATACCGAGCAATTAACGACCCGCTCACCAAGTTCCGCATTGAAACACCGTCACAAATGTAAGAGGAGCAACTGGAACGAATTCTATCCGACCGCGAAGACGATGTTCACTGGCCGACTGCATACACGCGATGAAATCCTTCATCACCCCTTGTTTCTGTCGATCGAGCGTCAGATCGCGCTCCATCTTATCGGCATTCACAAACGCGCTCCTCGTCTTGCCCGCCTCGCCGCCTCGCACCAAAAGTGGCTGCTGACGCAGACGTTGTTTGCCATGCATACCGGACGCGATCGAGGCAATCCCGTTTCAGGGCTTACGGCTGGTCGCATGATGCAGGTCGCCGAGGAGTTTGATCTCGCCAGCAAAAATACGGCAGCCTCATTCCTTGCCGAACTCATCGCCTACAAATTTCTGCGGGATGCTCCTGATGAAATGCCCGATCGGCGCCTGCGTCGCCTCGAGACGACCGAGGTCAGCGAGGAAGCCATGGCCTCGTGGTTCCTGGGGCATATGGCCTGCCTTGATCAACTCGACGACGGCAATCGTGCCAGTCTAACCGCGGACGAGCCCCGGCTCTTTCATCTCGCGCAGCCGCGTGCTGCACGCGCCCTCATCCAGGAGCCGATCTGGAAGGAGCCACGGAGCAGTATCGGCCACTTCCTCTGGTCCGATGTCGGCGGCCTCGTGCTGCACGATCTGATCAGCCGCCTCCCCGACGATGCGCGGGAGCACAAGCGCGTCCTGCTAGTGGGCGTGAGTATCAGCGAACTCGCAAATGAGTTCGGCATCTCCCTCACCAATCTGAAGCGGATGTTCAAGCGCGCCGAAACGGATAACCTGCTTGGCTGGGAAAGCCCTCGCAACCGCGGTGCGCTGTGGCTTTCCCGGATATTCATCGAAGACTATTTCCACTGGCAATCCGCAAAGTTCGCCGAACTGGACAGCGCGATCCACTGGGCCGCCAGTCAGATCCGCTAGCACACCACCCAACAGTCGGCGGCCTGGGTTGGAGACGCTCGGCATCACGTCCGGTGAAGCCTTGTAGGCACGACCAACGCCCGCCCCACAGTCTGTCCTAATCCAATAAAAAAGCCCGGCGTCGGCCGGGCTCCTTTTCTTCCGTCTTGTTTGATCAGCCGTTGACGGCCATCCGCTTTTCGTCGCGGCCGCCCTTCATGCGCTCGGCCAGCAGGAAGGCAAGCTCCAGCGCCTGGTCGGCGTTGAGACGTGGGTCGCAATGCGTGTGGTAGCGATCGTGCAGATCCTCTGCTGTCACAGCACGGGCGCCGCCGGTGCATTCTGTCACATCCTTGCCGGTCATCTCGATGTGGATGCCGCCCGGATGCGAGCCCTCGGCGCGATGGATCTGGAAGAAGCTTTCGACTTCCGACAGGATCCGCTCGAACGGACGGGTCTTGTAGCTGTTGAGCGTGATCGTGTTGCCATGCATCGGATCGCAGGACCAAACGACCTTGCGGCCTTCGTGTTCGACCGCACGGATGAGGCGCGGCAGATGATCGGCGACCTTGTCGTGTCCGAAGCGGCAGATCAGCGTCAGCCGGCCCGCTTCGTTCTGCGGATTGAGGATATCGATCAGGTTCAGGAGGTCGTCCGCCTGCAGCGACGGACCGCACTTGAGGCCGATCGGGTTTTTGATGCCACGGCAATATTCGACATGCGCGTGATCAGCCTGACGGGTGCGGTCGCCGATCCAGATCATGTGACCGGAGGTCGCGTACCAGTCGCCAGACGTCGAGTCGACGCGCGTCAGCGCTTCTTCATAACCAAGCAGCAGCGCTTCATGGCTCGTGAAGAAATCCGTCTCGCGCAGGCTCGGATTGTTTTCCGAGGTGATACCAATCGCCTTCATGAAGTCCATGGTTTCGCTGATGCGGCCGGCAAGCTTGCGGTAGCGCTCGCCCTGCGGGCTATCCTTGACGAAACCGAGCATCCACTGATGCACGTTCTCGAGGTTGGCATAGCCGCCCATCGCAAAGGCGCGCAGCAGGTTCAACGTCGCCGCCGACTGGCGGTAGGCCATCGCCTGGCGCTCCGGGTTCGGAATACGCGCTTCCTCGGTGAACTCGATGCCGTTGACGATGTCGCCGCGGTAGCTCGGCAGCGAAACGCCGTTCTGCGTCTCGATCCCGGAGGAGCGTGGCTTGGCGAATTGACCGGCGATGCGGCCGACCTTGACGACTGGCAACTGCGCACCGAACGTCAATACGACGGCCATCTGCAGGAACGCGCGAAAGAAGTCGCGGATGTTGTCCGCGCCATGCTCGGCGAAGCTCTCGGCACAGTCCCCGCCCTGCAGCAGAAAACCGTTACCCTCGGCAACATTGGCAAGGTGCTTCTTGAGACGGCGCGCTTCGCCCGCAAAAACGAGCGGCGGATAGGATGCGAGCTGGGCTTCCGTTGCTGCCAATGCCGCCTGGTCCGGATAGTCCGGAACCTGCTGGATCGGTTTTTGCCGCCAACTGCTCGGAGTCCAATTCTGTGCCATCTCACTCACCTGTTCCAGCATCCGGTCCAGTCCGGATGTTCCGTCCTAAAAATGTTGGGCGGCTTATAAACCTTTAGCACGATCTTGCATAGCGGCGTTCCGCTCTTTGGCGCTACCGATTCAATCGACGAACAACGAACGATATAAAGGAATTCGGCGACGTGTTTTCAAACAGCGGGCGTGCGATTAACGATCAATATACCAAGACAGTTTGTATCTAATTTAAGCTTATACCGTAGAAACCCATCAATTCTGATGGGCGTCATGAGGACTCCCGCTTGAACACCGATGGCATGGTGGAACCGTGGGACTGATTTCGTGCGCAGCTTGTATCGTTTCTGTACTGACCGTTCTGGCAATTTCGGCATGCTGACAGCCATCCTGATGGTGCCGCTCATCGGATCCGCAGGCGTGGCCGTCGACTTCGCGCACGCGCTTAGCCTCCGCACGCAGCTCTACGCGGCGGCCGACGCAGCAGCCGTCGGCGCGATTTCAGAGAAGTCGGCCGCAGCCGCCGCCGCAATGAAGATGACCAGCGACGGGCCGATCTCGACCGGACAGGACGACGCGCGAAACATTTTCGTTGGCCAGATGCAGGGTGAACTGACGGCAAGCCAGGTCGCCGTCAATGTCCAGGTCAGCCGCGCATCCAACAAGCTCAACTCCGCGGTTACCTTTACTGCGTCTATTCCGACGACCTTCATGCAGATCTTCGGTCGCAAGAGCGTCGACATATCAGGCACCGCAACGGCAATGTTTCAGACGGCCTCGTTCATGGATTTCTACATCCTGATCGACAATACGCCCTCGATGGGTGTCGGCGCCACGCCTGCGGACGTCGCGAAAATGGAGAGCAAGACGCCCGATACCTGCGCTTTCGCGTGCCACGTCGTGTCTGAAGCCGGCGTCGAGGATAAGAACAGCTATTATAATATCGCCCGCAACAACGACGTTACACTCCGCGTAGACGTTGTGCGACAGGCGACCCAGAAACTGACCGAAACGGCTAGGACCGAGCGCGCCTCCGACAACCAGTTCAGAATGGGTGTCTACACCTTCGGCAAGAAGGCGGAGGACGTAAACCTGACAACGATTTCCGAGCCAATCACCGACCTTGCCAAGGTCGCAAGCTATACGAACGCCGTCACTTTGATGTCTATTCCGAGACAGGGCTATAACAACGACCAGCAAACAAGCTTCGACAACTCGCTGACGCAGATGAACAAGATCATTTCGACGCCGGGCGATGGCAGCACCGAAGCCCAGCCGCAGAAGATTCTGTTCTTCGTGTCGGACGGCGTCGGCGACAGCAAGAAGTCGAACTGCACGAAACCGAAGACCGGCGAGCGCTGCCAGGAGCCGATCGACATCTCCTTCTGCAAACCGCTGAAGGATCGCGGCGTCAAGATCGCAGTGCTCTACACCACCTACCTGCCGCTGCCGAAAAACAGCTGGTACAACACCTGGATCAAGCCTTTCCAGAGCGAAATCCCGACGAAGATGCAGAGCTGCGCTTCGCCCGGTCTTTACTTCGAGGTCACGCCGACCCAGGGCATCACAGATGCCATGCAGGCGCTCTTCCTCAAGGTCATCCGTACGCCTCGCATCACAAGCTGATCGGCGTCAGACGCGGATGCCATCCCGTATGCGGTAGCTCGGTGCATACATCGTGACGAGCTCTTCCGCCGCCGTGGGATGCACAGCCATCGTCCGGTCGAAATCGTCCTTGGTGCAGCCGGCTTTGAGCGCGATGCCGAGGATCTGCGCCATTTCTCCGGCATCGTGGCCGAGGATATGCGCTCCGACGACCTTCCGACCGGACGCGTCGACAATCAGCTTCATGATCATCTTCTCGCCACGCCCTGACAGGGTCGCCTTCAGAGGACGAAACTGGGCACGGTAGACCTCGAGTTCCTTGTAGCGCTTGCCCGCCTCCTCCTCGGTCAGCCCGACAGTACCGATCTCAGGCTGCGAGAAGACTGCCGTTGCGATCGTTTCGTGATCCGGCTTGGTCGGGTTATCCTTGTACTCGGTCTCGATGAAGCACATCGCCTCGTGGATCGCCACCGGCGTCAACTGTATCCTGTCGGTGACATCGCCAAGCGCATAGATGTGCGGGACGCTGGTGCGCGAATATTCGTCGACCACCACCGCTCCGCGCTCGTCAGTCTTCACGCCGGCCGCTTCCAGGCCGAGGCCTTCGGTATTAGCGATGCGCCCAAGCGCCAGCATCACGACATCGGCCGTCAGCGTGCCGTTGTTCAGCGTCTCAACGGAAAGACGGCCGTCCTGCTTCGATACCTTCTCCAGCGTGTCGTGGCAGAGAATACGAATGCCCTTGGCGGACATCGCCTCGTGCAACCCCTGGCGAAGGTCCTGATCGAAACGAGAAAGGATCTCCGCGCCACGGTAGATCAGTGTCGTCTCGACGCCAAGGCCATGGAAAATATTAGCAAATTCCACCGCGATGTAACCGCCACCGGCAATCACGATCGACTTCGGGAGCTCGTCCAGATGGAAGGCCTCGTTGGACGATATGCAGAGTTCGTTGCCCGGCAAAGCCATGTGCGGGTTCGGCCGGCCACCGGTCGCGATCACAATCGTCCTGGCGGTCACCGTCTTGCCGGTGTTGATCAGTCGAACCGTATGGGCATCGACGAGCTCGGCCCGCGTTTCCAGAATTTCTGCGTTCGCCCCCGCAAGCCCCTTCTTGTAGAGCCCTTCCAATCGCGCAATCTCGGCGTCCTTCGCGGCAATCAGCTTCTTCCAATCGAACGAACTCTCGCCCACCGTCCAGCCGAAGCCGGCGGCATCCTCGAAGTGCTCGTGGAACTGAGCCGCGTAGACGAAAAGCTTCTTGGGTACGCAGCCACGGATCACGCATGTTCCGCCGTAGCGGTATTCCTCTGCGATCGCGACCTTCTTACCGAGCACGGCTGCAACGCGGGCGCTGCGAACACCCCCTGAGCCACCGCCAATGACAAAGAGATCGTAGTCGTAGGACGTCATGAGAAACTCCAGAATCGGCTGGTGAGGTGAAAGTGATATAGTATCGACCGCCGCAAAAACAAAAGCCCGGACGATGCCGGGCTTTTGATCTTTATTGACGCCAGTTTACGGCTTCGGCTTTGCGACCGGCGTAGCGGCTTTCGGCGCGGCCGTTGCGGCCGGGTTGGCCGGATCGGCGGCCGGCGGCGGCGCCTTGATGACCTTGCTGAGCTCGGTGCTCGCCTGCTTCTGCAGATCGCGAGAAATGCCCTGCGCCCAGATGTCGGCGGCCTTCACGGTTTCGCGCGATGCGATCGGGCCATCCTTCAGCAGCTTCTTGCCAACCGGCGAGTTGTAGAACTCGGCGATCGCGTTGAGTTCCTCGACGGAGAATGCCTTGGCATAGGTCAACGCGGCTTCCTTCTCGAGGTCGGCGCGGCGCGGAGCAAGGGCCAAGGCCTGCTTGTCGACCTCAGCGGTGATCGCATCCTGGTAGTTCGGCGAATCCTGGATGAGATCGGCCTTCAGGCGTTCAGCCAAGCCAGGCAGGATGTTGTCGAACTGCGCAGTGGCGCCAATCGCGTCGATGGCAGCGCGGGCTGCCTTCAACTGCTCCGGAGAGGCTTCCTGAGCGTGTGCGGCAGAGCCAAATGCGACGCCCGAGAGAATAACGGTCGCAGCAGCAAAACGGCCAAGACCTGCAAATTTAATCATAAGTTTCAATGCTCCTGTTACCTGTTCGCCCGCAGCGTGCGCGCACCTGCTGGACCTGCAATGATCGCAAGCGCCGCCATTTTGAGAAAGAGCCCGTGTTCAACGACCCCGGGTATTGAATTCAGCTCGTTTGAAAGCGCCTCTGCATCAGGAATGCGGCCAAAAGATGCATCGATGATGTAGTGGCCGCCGTCCGTCATGAAGTCTTCGCCACCGCCTTGGCGCAGCGTCAGGGTGCCGCCCAACCCCAATTTCGAAGCCTTCTTTTCGATTGCCATGCGCGTGGAGACAAGCCCGAACGGATTGATTTCGATCGGCAGCGCGAAGGCGCCCAGTGTCGCCACCAGTTTGCTCTCGTCGGCAATGACGATCATGCGCTGCGATGCCGCAGCAACGATCTTCTCGCGCAGCAGTGCACCACCGCCCCCCTTGATGAGCGTCAGGTCGGAATCGACCTCGTCTGCGCCATCGATTGTCAGATCGAGTTCGGGCAGTTCATCGAGTGACTTCAGCGGAACGCCAAGCTCGAGGCAAAGCCTCGCGGTGCGTTCAGAGGTTGGCACTCCTTCCACCTTGAAACCGGTGGCAACCTTTTCCGCGAGCAGGCGCACGAACTCTTCGGCAGTGCTCCCGGTTCCGATTCCAAGCCGCATGCCGTATTCGACATGAGCGAGTGCCGCCTCGGCGGCTTTGATCTTCATTTCGCGGGCATCCATGCGCCGCTCACTCCGATTATTGCGTTGGATGTGCTGTTTACACGGCTCGCTTGCCAAACGAAAGCCAAAATAGCGTAATGATTTTCGAAAAGCCGTGAGCATTTACAACTGGTCGCGTTTGCCGCGAAACGTTGCTTTTCCCGTCCTCATC
Organism: Rhizobium favelukesii; assembly: GCF_000577275.2. NCBI lineage: Bacteria > Pseudomonadati > Pseudomonadota > Alphaproteobacteria > Hyphomicrobiales > Rhizobiaceae > Rhizobium > Rhizobium favelukesii. The sequence goes on along the minus strand of NZ_HG916852.1, from coordinate 2,174,402 downwards.
ACCTACTGCCGAATGACACCATTTCTGAAAGGCGGAATCCTTGACCCCTGCCCTCGTTGTATTCGATCTCGATGGAACGCTGCTCGATACTCACGCCGATCTCGTGCAAAGCCTGAACTATACGATCGCCGCGATCGGTTTGGCACCAGTCGGCTACGACGACCTCACGCATCTCGTCGGACAAGGCGCCAAGGTGATGATCGAGCGGGCCTGCAACCTTCGGGGACATCGGCTATCACAGGAGCAGATCCCGGCCCTGCTCGACCGCTTCATCACACACTATACCGACAACATGCCCGGACATACGCTCCCTTACCCGGGCCTTGTCGAGGCAATGGATCAGTTGAAGAGCGCCGGCTACACGCTTGCCGTTTGCACCAACAAGCTCGAAGGTCTGGCGCGCGGCCTCATCGGGAAGCTTGAACTCACTCACTATTTCAACACCATTACCGGCGGCGATACCTTCACGATCAGGAAACCGGACGCCCAGCATCTTCTCGGAACCATTGAACGCGCCGGCGGCGACGTCCGCAGGACCATCATGGTCGGCGACAGCGTCAACGACATTCTTGTTGCTCGAAATGCGGGGGTGCCTTCGATCGCCGTGCCGTTCGGCTATTCCGACGTCCCCGTCGAGACTCTCGCGCCGACCCGCGTCATCACCCATTTCAAGGAGCTGACGCCTGCGCTCGTTGATGAACTGATCGGGGATTTTGCTTCCGCGGAGCCGGCCGCGGCAGCAGGCTGACGCAAAAGCAAAAGGCGGCTCGCCGGCCGCCTTTGTCGTGTTATCTGCTCGGCGCGGTCAGATCTGCGCGTCGCGTGCCTTCGTCGTGGCCTCGAAGGCCTTCTGCACATAGGCGTCGCGGCCATATACGTCGTCGAAATACTGCACGACGCCATCCTTGTTCGGCCAGGCCGTGAAGTAAGCTACGTAAACCGGTATCTTCTGCGGAACCTGCAAGGCGTGGTTCTTGCCTGTGGCGATTTCCTTGCCGATCTGGTCCACCGAAGTGTTCAAGACGGCTGCCGCCATCGCACGCGGCTCAGCAAGGCGCACGCAACCATGGCTGAGGGCACGCATGTCGCGCTTGAAGAAGCTCTTCGAGGGCGTGTCATGCATGTAGATCGCATGCGCGTTCGGGAACAGGATCTTGAGTTCGCCAAGGGCGTTGTCGTCGCTCGGCGGCTGGCGCACCGAGACGTTGGTCGTAGACCCGTACCAGTCGACGCTGGACGACGCCACGGCGCGGCCGCCAACCGTTACTTCATAGCCCATCCGATCCAAATAGCTTGGGTCGGAGCGCAGGCGCGGCAACATCTCGTTGATGATGATCGACTGCGGCACGCCCCAGAACGGGTTGAACTCGACCGTCTCGATCTGGTCCTGGAAGAAGAAGGTCTGGTGCGACGGCTGACCGACGACGACACGCATCGACAACTGTTCCTTGTTGTCGTTGTGGTAATAGACCATGTAGGCTGGCTGGTTGATGAAAACGTAACGCGAGCCGAGGTCAGCCGGCAGCCAGCGCGCTTGCTCCATGGCAACGATCAACTTATCGACCTTCGAAGCGTTGCTGTCGCCGCCGGTCATGGCGCGGACCGTGGCCTGGCCGATGACACCGTCCGGCTTCAGGCCATGTTCCTGTTGGAAACCTTCGACGAGTGCAACGATCTCCGGCGAATAGTCGGTGCTACCTGTATATGCGGCGAGCGTCGCTGCATGTTCGCCCTTGAGGGCGGCCGAACCGCGCTTGTCGATCGCCTTCACGATATTCGGGATTTCGGAAGAGTTATCGCCCGGACGAAGCAGGCCGCTCAGGGCAATATCGATGCGGTCGTCGCTTGCGCCTTCGGCGCGCAGCTTCGCCAACTCATCCTCGAGCGCAACAAACTGCGGCCCATCGGGCGTCCGGCTTCTGAGATAGGCTGCCGTATCCGGGCTCATGCGGGCGAGCTTCAGCACCGGCGCGAGGTTCACATCCTTACGCTTGAAATCATGATAGCCGGAGAGCTTGTTCGGATCGATGCGTCCGCGCACGGTATCCTGCACATAGGCGAGCACCTTGGCAGAAAGCTCCAGCTCGAACTGCGTCAGGGCGCGGTCGCGGATCGCTGGATCCGGATTGGTCGGATCCTCGGTCGGCACCGGGACCGCATAGTCGGCCGCGTCGAGACCAACCGACGCCGCGTCTGCCAATACGGCCATCGCGGCCTTGGCGCGATCATTCACATCCGTTCCGGTGAGCCAAACCAGCGGGTTCTTCACGTCACCATAATAGGCCTCTAGCGCCTTGGCGACGTCGACGGGTGCGCGCACCTTTGCCTCGATGAGGAAGCGGCGCTGAACCGACGGCATCGTCTCGGTCACCGCCGACGCGTCGGCGACTGCTCCTGTGACAACAGGATCGGTGAACTTGCCGGTATCGACGAAGCGCATCGCATCGGGCTGGTAGGTATAGTAGCGCGGGCTTGACACCTTCGGCAGCGGCGCGTCCGGAGCCGACTGAAGGAACGAAGGAACCGATGACCTCGGATTGACAATCGTGCTCTGCGTCCGCGCGCGATCCCCGCGGATCATATCCATCAACGTGTAGGCATGCGCGGGCGCGACACCCATCGCAGCTATACCGCAGGAAAGCGCGAGTGCGGAAACCGCACCTCTCAGAAGGAATGTCATACTTTTATCCAGTCCCAGTGTCATGCTGTCTTCAAATCGCGGGCGAGACCCGCCTCAGAACTCGTTTCATCCTGCGCGAGCGTCACATGGCAGAAAGCAGGCGCCGCCGCCAGCCTCGGCCAACTCAACCTACAGTAACGCGACGAACGCTTGCGTTGATCCGCAGTTCACACAAAATTATGAAATTATTGGTTAATTTTTTACTTTATTTTCGCGTTAAGACACAGTGGTCAAAAAGCCGCTGAAAGATAAAAATTCAGCCGTGTCTAAAAGATCACTGATCCTGCCAAATAATATGAATTGCCCATTCATGTTTTCATTTCTGGACGGTTTTCTTCGGCCGGTTTCGGCCCTATAAGACCGCATCTCTGAGAGGCACCGCGACAGAAAGGCATGGCCATGACCTCCACCCGCACCGAAGCAGATACGTTCGGCCCGATCGAAGTGCAAAATGACCGATATTGGGGTGCGCAGGCGCAGCGCTCGCTCGGCAATTTCAAGATCGGTTGGGAAAAGCAGCCGCTTTCGATCGTTCGCGCCCTCGGCATCGTCAAGCAGGCAGCGGCCCGCACAAACATGGCGCTCGGCCAGCTCGAGCCGGCGATCGGCAACCCCATCGTTGATGCGGCGCAGGAAGTCATCGACGGGAAGCTCAACGACCATTTCCCTCTGGTCGTCTGGCAGACAGGTTCCGGCACGCAGTCGAACATGAATGCCAACGAGGTGATCTCCAATCGCGCGATCGAATTGCTGGGCGGCGTGATGGGCTCGAAGAAGCCGGTACATCCGAACGATCACGTCAATATGAGCCAGTCGTCGAACGATACTTATCCGACGGCGATGCATATCGCCTGCGCAGAGCAGATCGTGCGCCACCTATTGCCGAGCCTGAAGCACCTTCATGCCGCCCTCGACATGAAGGTTACCGAGTTCAGTCACATCATCAAGATCGGCCGCACGCACACGCAGGATGCGACGCCGCTGACGCTTGGCCAGGAGTTTTCGGGATATGCCGCGCAGGTCGGCTCCGCCATCAAGCGTATCGAAATGACGCTCCCCGGCCTTTGCGAACTGGCCCAGGGCGGTACTGCGGTCGGTACGGGCCTCAATGCGCCGGTCGGCTTTGCCGAGAAGGTCGCCGACGAGATTGCGCAGATCACCGGCCTGCCTTTCGTCACCGCCCCGAACAAGTTCGAAGCGCTCGCCGCCCATGACTCGATGGTCTTCAGCCACGGCGCCATCAATGCGGCCGCCGCCGCTCTCTTCAAGATCGCCAATGACATCCGCCTCTTGGGCTCCGGCCCGCGCGCCGGCCTCGGCGAACTCGCGTTGCCGGAAAACGAGCCCGGCTCCTCCATCATGCCGGGCAAAGTCAACCCGACGCAGTGCGAAGCGCTGACACAGGTCTGCATTCACATCTTCGGCAACAACGCGGCGCTGACCTTCGCCGACAGCCAGGGTCACTTCGAGCTCAACGTCTACAATCCGATGATGGCCTACAATTTCCTCCAGTCGGTACAGCTGCTCGGTGACGCCGCCGTCTCCTTCACCGACAATTGCGTCGTCGGCATCGAGGCGCGCGAGGACAACATCAAGGCCGGCCTCGACCGGTCGCTGATGCTGGTCACGGCGCTCGCCCCGAAGATCGGCTATGACAATGCCGCCAAGATCGCCAAGACCGCACACAAGAACGGTACGACGCTGAAGGAAGAAGCCCTGGCGAGCGGCCTCGTCACTGTTGAGGAATACGACACGATCGTCCGTCCCGAAACGATGATCGGCCCGAAGTAAATCCGGCGAAGAGCCTGATCGAAGTCGCAAACACCGCCGCCCTCGCGGCGGTGTTTTCACGGGCTTTCATGACTAAAACAAACAAGTTTTAGAATTATTGCAATTGCGAAGATGCCCGAATAGACCATCTGCGATTTCGATCCGCATGAAAGGCCCTTCGATGGCTGACGATCTTTTCCCCCTCAGCAAAGACTCCACCCAATACCGCAAGATCAGCAGCGACTACGTCTCTGTCGACAGCTTCAAGGGACAGGACATCCTGACCGTCGAGCCGGAAGGCATTCGCCTGCTGGCCGAAACGGCATTCGCCGACATCAACCATCTCCTGCGGCCCGGCCATCTGAAGCAACTCGCCTCGATCCTCGAGGATCCGGAAGCCACCGACAACGACCGCTTCGTCGCCTACGATCTGCTGAAGAATGCCAACATCGCAGCCGGCGGCGTGCTGCCGATGTGTCAGGATACCGGTACGGCGATCATCATGGCCAAGAAAGGCCGCCGCGTCTGGACCGAAGGTGAGGACTATTCGGCTCTCGCCAAAGGCGTGATGGACGCCTTCGAAAAGAAGAACCTGCGCTACTCGCAGCTCGCGCCTGTCAAGATGTTCGAAGAAAAGAACACCAAGAACAATCTGCCGGCGCAGATCGATATCTACGAGGAGGGAACCGACGCCTATGACTTCCTGTTCGTCGCCAAGGGTGGCGGTTCGGCCAACAAGACCTTCCTCTACCAGGGCACCCCGTCGCTCTTGACGCATGACCGCATGATCGACTTCCTTGAGGAGAAGATCCTTACGTTAGGTACGGCAGCCTGTCCCCCCTACCATCTTGCGATCGTCATCGGTGGCACCTCCGCCGAGATGAACATGAAGACTGTCAAGCTCGCCTCGACGCGCTATCTCGACGATCTGCCGACCGAAGGCTCTGAAAGCGGCCACGCCTTCCGCGATATCGAGATGGAGAGGGAAATCCACAAGCTGACGCAGCAGATGGGCATCGGCGCTCAGTTCGGCGGCAAGTATTTCTGTCATGACGTACGCGTCATCCGCCTGCCGCGCCACGGCGCCTCGCTGCCGATCGGCCTCGGCGTCTCCTGTTCCGCCGACCGTCAGGCGAAGGGCAAGATCACCCGCGAGGGCATCTTCATCGAGCAGCTGGAGACGGATCCGTCGAAATATATGCCCGAGATCGACCAGTCGAACCTGTCGGAATCGATGGTCCGCATCGACCTCAACCAGCCGATGTCCGGCATTCTCGCCGAGCTCAGCAAGCATCCGGTCAAGACCCGTCTCTCGCTCACGGGAACGATTATCGTCGCACGCGACCTCGCCCACGCCAAGATCCGCGAGCGGCTGGAAAAGGGCGAAGGCATGCCCGACTACATGAAGAACCATCCGGTCTATTACGCCGGTCCGGCCAAGACCCCGGCAGGCTATGCCTCCGGCTCCTTCGGCCCGACCACGGCCGGCCGCATGGATTCCTATGTCGACCAGTTCCAGTCTTTCGGCGGATCGATGGTGATGCTTGCTAAGGGCAACCGCTCCCGCGCCGTGCGCGAAGCCTGCAAGAAGCACGGTGGCTTCTACCTCGGCTCCATCGGCGGACCGGCCGCGCGGCTGGCGCAGGACTGCATCAAGAAGGTCGACGTCCTGGAATATCCGGAGCTCGGCATGGAGGCCGTCTGGAAAATCGAGGTTGAAGACTTCCCGGCTTTTATCGTCACCGACGACAAGGGCAACGACTTCTTCCAGGAATTCAACCTCGGCTGATCGGCCTCAATTCGTCGCTGCGGTCGCCCGATGGTCGACCGCAGCGCTATCGATCTCGCTCTTGGAGCCCGCAATGCTGAGTACATCCTATGCCCTCACACTGGCGAGGACGGCGCTGCGCAAGACCCCATCGAAGGAGCCGTCCTGCTGGTTCAGCGCGACAGACCCAGCGACAACGACGGCGACGAGCACGATGGGTGAAGTGTCACAAGACGTTTTCATGCTCTCTGGCCTTCCAGCGGAGCCCCGCGGCTCGCTGGGAAGGGACGTGCGCCACTTCGGCGACGCACAACAGCGCGACCAATCGACGCCGACTGTCAACAATTTAGAGACGATCGAAAGCAACCAAAACGGCCGGTGGGATTTTTTATTTCGCGTTACTCGCGCATAAGGCGCAACAATTGTTACGTCGATGCAAATTCTCAGATAAAATCAATGCGATAAGCAAGTATGGAGAAGATCGGACAAATCTCATATGTAATCATTGGTATATCCCCCCTTAATCATTTCCCAATATTTGTAGGATAACCAATTAAAGACTGCATTTGACATTCAATTGAGGAGTAGTCGCATGACGACGGCCGCAGCGCCAACGAGGGCGCAGGTTCCCGACGTGGCAGGTCAGATCACGTTCGCCATGCGCTCCATGGGCGTTGCGCCGATCCCTCGCAATTACGAACTCTTCTACGAAGCCTACATCGGCTCCAACCCGGCGCTGACTCGCGACCTCGCGGCGCTCGGCAGTCAGGCGACGCAGGGCGAATTGGATGCCCTCGGTGCACAATACTTTGCGCACAGCCCTGCCCGCGTGTTCGACGACGCGCACGGTCGCATCGCCGCCGAGCTCGAGACACTGTTGCGCGTCCTTCGCCAGGAGCAAATATCGCTGGAGAGCTACAACAAGCTTCTCGGCGAAACCTACAAGCGGATCAGCTCGAAGAACCATACAAGCGTGGAGCTTATCGAAAACGCCCTCACCCTGCTTACCGAGGCAACCGGCGACACCATGGCGCACGGCGAACGCACGGTCGAGAACGTCGTTCAGCGTTCGCAGGAAATGGATCAGGTCCGCAAGGAACTCGACGAGTATAAGCGCATTGCCAATACTGACTCGTTGACGCGCCTGTCGAACCGACGTGCCTTCGACGACCGCCTGTCGGCCGTCTTCAACAATCCGGCAATGCGTCCAGTTACCGCGCTCGTGCTTGCTGACATCGACAACTTCAAGAAGATCAACGACACCTATGGTCATCCGGTGGGTGACAAGATCCTTGCGACTGTCGCCTCGGTCATCCGAGCCAATGTACGCCGCGACGTTTTCGTCGCCCGCACCGGCGGCGAGGAGTTCGCCTTGATCATCGAGGGCAACACTTCCGAGGAAGTGATGGGAACGGCCGAACGCATCCGCCGCACATTGGAAACGACACCCTTCACGAACTCGCGCACGAGGGTCAACTACGGACCCGTCACCGTATCGGTCGGCGTCTGCATGGCATCCTACGCCGAGGACGCCGGCGAGCTTTATCACAAGGCCGACGTGGCGCTTTACGGCGCCAAGAATTCCGGCCGCAACTGCAGCGTCCTCTTCGAAGACGGTATGCAGAAAGACTTCACAAAAAGCTGGCTGATCTACAAGGCATAAATCTTAGCCGATACCGTCCCGGCCTGCCCGTTGCCGTCGATGAGCTGCGATCGTCACGACACCTGTCGCTATCGCAAGCAACAGCCATCGATAGCCTGCGTGCGAGCCTATTCGGAAGAACGACTGAAGTTACCACATCGTCTTGGCCGCGCGTTGCGGCCATTCGCGATCATAGGTTTCGTAGTCGAAATCCCCGGTCGCCGCCTTCAGCATCAACCCCGGTGTCGGCAGGCTCTTCGGATCGACGAAGGTTTCCGGGTTCCATAGCTCGGAACGGATCAGCGCACGAGCACACTGGAAATAAACCTCGTCGATCGTGATGACGATCACCGTCCGCGGATATTTTCCGTCCATCTCGAAGCTGGAAAGGACCGCCTCGTCATTGGTCACGACGCCGCGCCCGTTGATGCGCATCGTTGTGTTCGATCCGGGAATGAGGAACATCAGCGCCAGGCGCGGGTCGCGGACGATGTTGGAGAGCGAATCGACGCGGTTGTTGCCGCGCCAGTCCGGCAGGTGCAGCGTCCTGTCGTCGATGATGCGCACAACCCCGCCAATATCGCCGCGCGGCGAACAGTCGAGCCCTTCGGGTCCCACGGTCGCCAGCGCCACGAAGGGCGATGCCTCGATCATTTCGCGATACAGCGGCGTCAGACAATCCGTCACCTTGGCCACGGATGCCTGCGTCAACCCGCCAGCGTAGATCGCCGCGAGTTCTTCCACCGTTTCGACGATTTTCATGGTTGTCCTGCCCGCGTTGTCGTGGCGGCCTTTAGCTGCCTAGCGTGACGTTACAATGACATACGCCTGGCGGGAAGATCGAAAAGCGGAATGATCTCAGCAGCTTTGTCCGCATCGCCCTCAGCGAGAAAACCGGTGATTGCATCCAGAACCGGCCGCGCCCCGACGATCCGGCGATGCCCGAACCCATTGGCCCAATAGAGCCGCACATGATCGCTTGCCGCCGCGTAACGCCGCGCGTGGTTGGCGTTCACTTCCTTATCGTCTTCGGCATGCACGATCAGCACCGGGCGCCGGATCGCGTCGGCGGCCCTGCTCGCGTCGAATTCCTCCAATCGCCGGCCGGTGACCCGGAACACCTCGGTCTCAAGCACCTGTTGCGCCGACCGTCCAAGGCCGATCATCTTGCCGAAATCCTTGAAGAGCCAGTGCATCTCGCTCGGCGAGCCGATCAGCGCGAGCTTCTCCGGGAGCACGGCAGTAACACCGGGCAGCATCCCTGCCGCCGCCACCATCAGTGCAGCGCCGCCGAAGGAGTGGCCGATTGCAGCGTCGAACGCCCCGAATCGACGCTCAGCTGCCGCGATTGCCTTTACCGCCATGCCCATGTGGAGAACCCGCCCCGCCGCGCGGCCATGGCCGGGAAAGTCGACTGCGATTACCTCCGCGCCGGTTGCCGCCAGCGTCTCCGCGAGATCGCCCATATACGCGCCGCTCGATCCCCAGCCGTGCGTCACAAGATACCGGGGGCGGCGCCCCAAAGCGCCGCCGTTCAGCCGATAGGCATGCGCCCGTCCGCCGCCGGTAAGACGAAGCGTGAACCGCTCCGCTCCGGCGAGCTTTTCCGCGCCCGCTGCATGTGCTGCTTTAGCCTTCTCGCCCTTGGGCTTCGTGGAGGGCGTTACGCAAAACAGACGGAATGCCGCCTTTCCGGCGATGCGCGGCGAAACCGACTGCAACAGCGAAAATCCGAGGCGGGTGACCTTCAGCGCAAAGTTTGTCATAGTGGGAATCCAACAATGTTCAACACTGAACAATAAAGTACAACGATGAACAAAAATCAATCCCTACCCTGGGATCATCCGCGTTTTCGCAGCTGGATCGCTGTCGCCCGCGCTTGCCAGCTCATGCAGCAGTCGCTCGGCCGCTCGCTCACCGAACTCGATATCAAGACCCCGCATCTCGATATTCTCATCAATCTCTACCGCTTCGAAGGTATCTCGCAGCAGGAACTCGCGCGCAAACTGCTGGTCGGCCGCTCGAACATGAGCATGCTCCTGCCGCAGATGGAAAAGCGCGGGCTGATCGAACGGCGTAGCGACGAGAAGGACAAGCGCGTGCTTCGGCTCTTTTTGACGCCGGAAGGCCGCGATGTCACGCAAAAGGCCATGGTTATTCAGACCGATCTCATCGAGCGCGTGCTGTCACCCGAACCGATCGAACAATGCATGGCGATGGCCGATTCGATGGAACGGATCATCCGTGTCCTACAGCAGGACTTGGTCTACGAAGACTGATTCAGTGAACGGTGTGGCCGACTGCCCCCCCTGCAAGGGATTTATATTCCCATGCGGCCACGATGATCAGCACCAGCGTCGCAAGGATACCGGCAAGGTAGAGCTCGATGAACGGTGCGATGAAGGCAAGCAGGATCAGCAGCACGAGGCCCCCAAGGTGCGACAGCGGCAAGCGCGCGCTGGTCGCTCCCTTGAACCAGAGATTGCCGGCAAGGAACAGTCCGGAGCCACCGAGCACCGACGCTATTACGCCAAGATTGCCGGTCTCGTGCGGGTGCGAGAACATGAACTCGACTGCGACGGCATGGACAATGATCCCTGCCAGGATTGGAATATGCGCATAGGTGAACGCCTGCCGCGCCACGCCTCCCGGCTTTTCGTCGTGCTCGATGCGATGCGCCGCCCGCTCGTGGCCGAAACGGAAGTAGAGCCACCACATCGCCACCGTGCCGACGAATCCGGTCCCGAAGACGACCGCGGTCAACGTTGAAAATGGCATTTCAGAAAATGTCCGCCCCGAAACCAGCACCGCCTCGCCGAGGCAGATGATGACGAAAAGCGCGCAACGCTCGGCCATGTGGGCGCCTGACACGTCCCAGTCTAAAGTGGTCGATTTGCCAAGTCCCGGCACGGCAAAGCCGCTCGCCGGACCGGCATATTCGATGGCAATTGCAATAAGCCATGCGATCATCCGCGCGTCATGCTGCAGCAGGCCGCCGGCGATCCAAAATACGCCGGAAAAAATTAGCCAGCTACTGATGCGGACGAAGTTCTGGTACTTGGAGGCGTCCGACTTGACCGCATAGGCCGCGAAAAGAGATCGACCGACCTGCATGAGCACGTAAGCGCCGGCAAAGAGCAGCCCCTTATCGCCGAAAGCCTCCGGGATAGACGCGGAAAGAACGAGGCCAAGCAACATCAGCACGACGAGCATGCCCCGAACCGGCATCTTGTCGGGATCGAGCCAATTGGTCACCCAGGCGGTGAATATCCACACCCACCAGACCGCAAACGTCATCAGGCCGGCCTCAAGAGCGCCGATCGGCGTATAATGGGCCGCCAGGGCGTGCGAGAGCTGCGAGATCGAGAAGACGAAAACGAGATCGAAGAACAGTTCGAGAAAGGTCACCCTACTTTCACTCGGGCTGCCCTTGGCGCGCAGCCAGTTTCGTTTGCTCGTTCCCGCCATGCACTCCCCCTTGTGGCCGTTGTCGTTCAGCGTGGCTTCTCTGACGTGTCGCGGTTCATGCCCTTGTCGCGCAGCTCTTCTTCATAGGCAGCAAACAGCTCTTCGCCATGCTCGCCAAGTTCGCGCAGATAGGTCCAGGTATAGATGCCGGTATCGTGCATATCGTCGAAGCCGATGCGCACCGCATAGTTGCCGGTCGGTGTCAGAGAGATGATTGCGACATTGCGCTTGCCAGGCACCGTCACCCTCTGTCCCGGCCCGTGCCCCTGCACCTCCGCGGATGGAGAAAGCACACGCGCCATCTCGGCGGAAAGATCGAAGCTCTGCCCGTCGTTGAACGTGACAACGAGGTGCTGCCGGTCTTTCGAAACTCTGAGTTCAGTCGGCCAGATATCGCTCATGATCCCATTCCCCTTCAAAATCACGAGTAGGCAATGCAGCGTGGCGAGGCAAGTTCAATTTGCCGTGCCCAAGAAGCGTTTCCCTTGACGCGGCAATAGCCTATACGCACATTAGTAGCATTGCGGAGGCATTCGTGAACAGCAACGTCGGAACGACAGGCAGCGCATCGCCACTGGTCGCAGAGGCAAAACCGATGATCGACCCGTTCAAGCGGGCCGTGACTTATCTGCGCGTGTCCGTCACCGACCGCTGCGATTTCCGCTGCACCTATTGCATGGCCGAACACATGACCTTCCTGCCGAAGCAGGAGCTTTTGACGCTCGAGGAACTCCATCGGCTCTGTTCCGTCTTCATCGCGAAAGGTGTGCGCAAGCTGCGGCTCACCGGCGGCGAACCGCTGGTGCGCAAGAACATCATGTATCTGGTGCGCGAACTCGGCAAGCAGATCGGCTCCGGCCTCGACGAGCTGACGCTGACCACCAACGGCTCGCAGCTCTCCCGCTTCGCCGACGAGCTCTATGATTGCGGCGTGCGCCGCATCAATGTTTCCCTCGATACGCTTGATCCCGACAAGTTCCGCCAGATCACCCGCTGGGGCGACTTCCACAAGGTGATGGAAGGCATCGATGCGGCACAGAAAGCCGGCCTCAAGGTCAAGCTCAATGCGGTGGCGCTCAAGGACTTCAACGACGTCGAAATGCCCGAGATGATCCGCTTCGCGCATGGTCGCGGCATGGATCTGACCGTCATCGAAACCATGCCGATGGGTGAAATCGAGGAAGACCGCACCGATCGCTACCTGCCGCTGTCGAAGCTGCGCGCCGATCTCGAACGCCAGTTCACCTTCTCCGAGATCGGCTACCGCACCGGCGGCCCGGCCCGCTATGTCGAAGTCAGGGAGACCGGCGGCCGGCTGGGCTTCATCACGCCGATGACGCATAACTTCTGCGAAAGCTGCAATCGCGTGCGGCTGACCTGCACCGGCACGCTCTATATGTGCCTCGGACAGAACGACGCCGCCGATCTGCGCGCTGCCGTGCGCGCCACACCAGACGACGGGTTGCTCTATGCCGCGATCGACGAGGCGATCTCGCGCAAGCCGAAAGGCCACGACTTCATCATCGACCGCACCCATAATCGACCCGCCGTTGCCCGCCACATGAGCGTCACCGGCGGGTGACGCTCGCCGGATCGTGCAAACTACGTCCGGTTGATCGATACCCCGCCATCCGCCAGCATGGCTGTTCCCGTGACGAAGCTCGCCATATCGGATCCGAGGAAGAGCGCCGCCTTGGCGATCTCCTCTGGCTGCGCCAGGCGTTTCAGCGCATGCAGGCCGTGGATGAAGGCCACGAGTTCGCTATCGGGATTCTCGAAATTGGCCGGATTCATCGCGGTATCAGTGCCGCCGGGCAACAGCGCGTTGACGCGGATGTTCTTCGGACCGAGCTCGGCCGCGAGCACCTGCACAAGACCGGTCAGTCCCGCCTTACTGGCTGCATAGGCACCCATGCCGGGCATCCCCGCCGTATGGCCGACGAACGTCGAGGTAAAGACGATCGATCCGCCGCCGCGCTCGATCATCGCCGGCACCTGGTATTTCGCCGCAAGGAAGGCACTCGTCAGGTTGACCGCAATCATCTCATTCCAGGCACCGAGCGACAGTTCGGCCACGGGTGTGGATTCGCCCGCGCTGCCGGCATTGTTAAAGGCGACGTCTAGACCGCCGAAGCGTTGCAACGCCACCTCGACCAGCCGCCGGTTCAAAGCCTCCTCGCGCACGTCGCCCGCGACCGCGACCGCCTCGCCGCCTGCATCCCCGATCTCTTCCACCAGCATGCCGAGTTCGGCCTCGCGCCGCGCCGCCACGACCAGCAGCGCACCTTCCGCGGCGAAGAGCTTGGCCGCTGCCCGGCCGATACCGGAACTCGCGCCTGTTATGATCGCAACCTTGCCATCCAGATATCTCATATCGGAACCTCCGCTTGTTGTTGGCGGTATTCCAAATCTCAGAGATTGGGGCTGGCAGCCACCCGTTTCCTGCAGTGTCGGCACGCATCGCCTGCATTATTGTGCACTGCGCAATCGAATTATGTCAGGTGTGGCTTTCCTTCGATTCCCATCCCGCCTGGCACCCTCTAAAAGGACGTGTACGAGAATCGGAATATCGACATGCCGCGGTCCCGCAATACCCAGGGCGCCATCTACATGAGTTCGGCCATGGCCGGATTTTCCTGCAGCGACGCACTCTCCAAATCAGTCATCGCCTACATGAATGCCGGCCAGATCATGTGCCTGCGCGGCCTCTTCACCAGTATCTTTGTCTACGTCATCGCGCGCTACATGGGCGCATTGCGGTCGTGGCGCATGGTGCTCAAGCCGATGGTCATCGTCCGCGTCATTTGCGAGATATTGGCAGCCGTTACTTATATTACTGCGCTTGGAATGATGCCGATCGCGAATGCTTCAGCCATCCTGCAATCGCTGCCGCTGGTCGTGACCTTCGGCGCGGCGCTGTTTTTCTCGGAACCAGTCGGCTGGCGTCGCTGGTCGGCGATTCTCGTGGGGCTGTTTGGTGTACTGATCATCATTCGACCGGGACCGGACGGCTTCACGGCCGCCGCACTCCTGTGCGTCGGCAGCGTGCTCACCACGGCCGGCCGCGACCTCGCCACGCGCGGCATCGGCCCGGAGATCCCGTCGCTGATGATCACCGTGGTCACTGCCGTCTCCGTGACGATCGTCGGCGCCTTGCTGACGCCGCTGCTCGGTGGATGGCAGCCGGTTAGCGTTGCGTCGCTTTTCCATCTGTTACTCGCGGCCATTCTCGTCCTGATCGGCTATCAGTCCGTGATCATGGCGATGCGAACGGGCGAAATCTCCTTCGTGGCGCCGTTCCGCTACACGAGCCTGATCTTCTCGACATTGCTGGGCTTCGTCTTCTTTGCGGAACTCCCTGATTTCTGGACACTCACCGGTGCTGCAGTCGTCATCGCGTCCGGCCTCTACACGTTCTATCGTGAGGCCAAGCGCCATGTATCCCCGGTCGCCCAAGAGTCCGAGCCGAGAACACCTGTCTGAGGCAATTATGAACGATTTTTCGCTGGATAGATCCAATATACCGGGCGTCGTCCTGGCCGGCGGGCGCTCCTCGCGGATGGGCCGCGACAAAGCCTCCGTGCAGCTCAGCGGCCGCACCTTGCTGGAGCGTGTCGTCGAACAGCTTGAGCCGCAGGTAAGTATCCTTGCCGTCAACGCCGACGCGACGCCGGAAAATTGCCGCCACCTGTTCATTCCTGATATAGTTCCCGGCAAAGCGGGACCGATGGCCGGCATCCATGCCGCGATGGCCTATGGCGCGACGCTCGGAGGTGTTACGCACGTGGTCACGGTATCGGTAGACAGTCCATTCTTTCCCCGCGACCTAGTCGACTGGCTCGCCGCCGCCATCGATGGGCCCGAGAAAATTGCCATCGCGGCCTCGGAAGGCCGCAGTCATCCGGTGTTTGGCTTGTGGCCCCTCAAGCTTGCCGATGATCTGGAAGCCTGGATCGCCACCGACGAAAAACGCCGCGTGCGGGACTTCCTCTTACGGCATGACGTTACGGAAGTTGCCTTTCCGCTGCGCCCGACGCGCGCGAGCCTTCTCGATCCGTTTTTCAACGTCAACACGCCCGACGATCTCGCCGAGGCGGAACGCTGGCTGAGGGTGCTGGTCTGATGGAAAACCCGAAAGTCTTTGGCATCGCAGGCTGGAAGAACTCGGGCAAGACCGGCCTGGCCGTCCGCCTCGTCGAGGAGTTTACCCGCCGCGGCTACAGCGTTTCGACGATCAAGCACGCCCATCATGATTTCGACATCGACAAGGTCGGTGCCGATAGCTACCGCCACCGGCAGGCCGGCGCCCACGAAGTCACTATCGTTTCCGGCACGCGTTTCGCCATCATGCACGAGTTGCGCGGTGCCCCCGAGCCAACATTCGAAGAGATCCTTGGCCGGATTGCGCCCTGCGACCTCGTATTGATCGAGGGCTACAAGCGCGAACCGATCCCAAAGATTGAGGCCCGGCGGCTGGAAGCAGCCCACCAGGAGCCTCTCGCGCCGACAGATCCCTTCATCGCCGCCATTGCGGCCGATCACCCGGTTGCCGAAGCCTTTCTGCCGGTCTTCAATCTCGATGATACGCAGGCGATCGCAGATTTCATTTCGGGAATGGTGGAACTACCTGCAAAGTAGCTTGTTGCGAGGGAGCCATGAACCACTACGGCACCGAAAAACAGCAGCGACTGCAGCGTCAGTCCGACGAGGCACAGGCGAGGATTGCGGCCACACCCGGCCTCGTGCAAGCGGGTCGGTTCTTCTCGTTCGACGATTTCGACCGCATCGACTGGGCCTTTGTCGATGAGCGCCTCGCCAAAGACGGTGTCTTCGGCTTTCGCATGATGCCGACGACGCGCATCGAAGACATCCGTTGGAAGCTCGGATCGTCCTACCGGGTTGACGTGTGGACCGTCTGTAGGGCGGACCGCACGACGGCAGTCGCCGCTTGCACCCCGATCCGGGCGGCCGGCCTACCCGACAGGCTAACCTGCCTCGACGTTTTGGCCCGTCCCGAAGACGAGACGGTTCGGCGCATTCAGCTCTGCATGGCGCACAATGGCATCGCGCCGTTCTCCACCGACATGCTGCTTGGCAAGATCGTGCCGGCTGTGACGGTCGCCGTCGCAGGCGAGGACGGCGATATCGTCGCCACGGCTCACGCGAATCTGCCCTTCAATACCTACAGCAGCTATCGTGGCGTCGCCTGGGTCGGCTTGACAACGGTCACAGCAGATCAGCGTGGAAAAGGGCTCGGCCGGCTTGTCAACGCTCTGGCAATTATGGCCGCATTCGAAAAGCTGGGCGCAGACGAAGTGGTTGAGTTCGTGCACGCCGACAATAGGGCTTCGCGCCGCATGATTGAGGCCTGCGGCCTGCGGCTCGATCCGACAATACTTTGCGGCCTCGCAACACCGATCGTTGACGCCCGCTTTACGACCTAGAGCTTCGCTACCCACGGCAAAGGGTGTGGCGTGCAAAAAAGCCGCCGGTCTCCCGGCGGCTCTCGATCAGTTCTGACTGTCGGCTCAGTTGCGTGAGGCGACCGGACGTACGAGTGCCGTCACGCGACGGATGGTGACGCGGCGGTTTTCCTGGTTCGGCCCCTGCGTGTTGACCTTGAGGTAACGCTCGCCGTAGCCCTGCGTCGCCAGGTTTTCAGGCGGGATGCCGTAAACGTCGGTCATGACGTTCGCCACCGATTCCGCGCGCTGGTCCGACAGGACAAGGTTGCTCTGGTCGGAGCCGACTGAATCCGTGTGACCTTCAATCAGGAACGTTTCCGCCGGATCCTTGCGCAGCACCTCGTTGATCGCATCGGCAACCTTGCGCAGGCTGCGCGCCTGGCTCATCGGGATCTCGGCACTGCCCGTCGCAAACGTGATCGTATCGAGGTCGATACGGCGAACCTTGTCGCGGATACGCGCCGAATACTTCACCTCATCCAGCGAATAGACACGCTCCACAGGCTCCACAGGCGGCTCGCGAAGGAAGTCATAGTAGTTGCGGTCGTCATCGCTGCTCGTGTCCATGATGTAGTCATCAAGCGGAATGCGCAGGCGCATCGGCGGCAGATCGCGACCCGGATCCTCGAAGTAGCCGCGGTCCGGATCTTCGTAGAGATCCGGCGAATAGTAGAGGACCGACTCGCGCCCTCGATTGTCTACGCGCGACCGCTGAATGATGTCGCCATAGCGGTTGCGGATCGTCACGATCTGATAGCCGTCACGGTCGATCGTCTCGCGGTAGCGGTCCCGCGGCAGCTGCTCGTAAATCGGACGCTCGCCGTCACGTAGGAAGCGCCGGTCGTCATCACCGCGAACGATCGTCTGGTTATTGATCTGGATGATCACGCGATTGTCGTCGCCGCGCTCGCCGAAGCGTGCGCCTTCCGGCCGCTCGAACTGCGGACGCCTGTCGAGGCGTCGGCCTTCCTCGCTGGTGACGGCTTCGATCCTGATCGGCGCGGCCTTGGCGCCTTCGGTTACGATCTGGGCGTCAGCATCGGATTTCGGAACGCGGAAATTCTGCTCCTGGCCACGCTGCCTGTCGCGATCGCGACGGGACTGGATGCCACCGGAGCGATCGGCGTCCTTGTCGCTATCGAGAACGGCGGCACCGTTTTCAACAGGCAGAACGACGGTTTCCGTGCTCTTGCTCGGATCCGCGGCAATTGCCTTGCGACGCTCGAGTTCCTTGGGCGTGATCGTCTCTGGAGCCGGAATAACCTGTTCGGCCTGACCCGTTGCCGGCTGATCGGTCGGTGCTCCTTTCGGCTGCGCCGGGATCTGCTCGCCCTGCTGCTGGGCAGGCGCCTGCTCACCCTGCTGAGGTACTGGGACCTGTTCGCCCTGCTGTTGGGCCGGCTGCGCACCGCCAGGCTGGGCCTCTGTCGCCGGTTCCTGTGCCGGAACGGGCGGCTTCTCGGGAGCCGGCGGGTCCTGTGGAACGGGGGTCTGTTCCGCTGCCGGCTTCTGCGTTTGCTGCTGCTGCGCTTCAGCGGCGGCCGGGTTCTTACGTGGCTTTACCGGCTGCTCCGAGCCTTCGGTCGCCTGCTGCTTGCTTCCCCCCTTACCCTTGGGCTGCGACTCTGCACCCTGCGGCTGAGCTTGCTCCTGCTGCGGGGCGGCCTGTTCCGTCTGAGGTTGCGGCGCGGCCTCCTCCAGCGATTGTTGCTTGTCGCGCTTACGACGCGGCTTTTCCTGGTTCTCCGCCGGCTGCTGTTGCTGTGCGGGAGCTACCTGCTCCTGCGGCGCGGCAGGCTCTGCCTGCTCGGCGGCGGGCTGCCGTTTCTTGCGCGGCTTTTCGGCGGGAACTTCTTCTTGTAGCTGCTGAGACTGCTGCTCGGCCGCAGGCTCCTGCTGACGGCGGGGCTTCTCTGCCGGTGCTTCCTGTTGCTCGGGCTGCGCCTCCGCTGCTGGCTGACGCTGCTTGTGGGGCTTTTCGGCGGGCGCTTCCTGCTGTTGCTGCGGTTGCTCGGCAGGCGCCGCCTGCTGTGGGGGCTGCTCCTGGGCCGCCGGCGCCTGTTCCTTGCCGCCGCCGTCGTGCTGCTTATGCCGCTTCTTCAGAAGCTCTTCGTCGGAGGGCGCATCCTGCGCAACCTCGAAGCTGCCCGCGACCGCTTGCGGCGCTGCGCGAACCTGATCAACGCTGGCAACTGCGGCAAAGGAATGCACTGGAGGCATTACGAGCGACAGTGACAACAGCGGAAAGGCGGCACTGGCAAACAATCTCGATTTCATACCCATAGGGGCTCCTCGTTGACTTTTATGCTTTTTGAGACGCGGTCGTGGCCACGTCCGATTTTGGGGCACTCACCCGCGGCGACAACCGCGCGAGGACTGCATTTGTTCCACGAGTCTTAGCTCGACTTTGTACAAAATCGGTGGTGATTTCGGGGGCATCTGAGCAGCCCTGGGTGAATCAATTCGCCGCAGGGTCCCGGCCTTGCGCCATTCGTTTGATCGGATTCGAACGAATGGATGAGCGAACAACATGATTGTAGCCGTGAGCCGGGAGACGCGGTCCCCCACATCCTTCGCAAATGGCTGTCGCCGTTTCGTTTCTGGTTTACCGCGCCAAGCTGGGAGCATCTGCTGGTCCTGGTGATGGGTGCGCTCCTTTCGCCTGGCAAGCGAACGGTGACGGCCTGCCTGCGCATCACCGGACGCGCGGAGGTAAGTAATTTTGCCGCCTATCATCAACTCCTCAACCGAGCCCGCTGGAACCCTCGCACGTTGGCGGCCCGTCTGCTGTCCATCATTGTTGCCCGGCTCGTGCCCGAGGGCCCTGTCGTGATTGGCATGGATGATACAATCGAACGGCGTTGGGGCCAACGCATCGCCGCGCGTGGAATTTATCGTGACCCGGTGCGCTCCAGCCATGGCCACTTTGTCAAGGCCAGCGGCTTGAGATGGTTGAGCTTCATGGTTCTTTCACCTGTCCCATGGGCAAAATGTATTAAAGCCCTGCCGGTGCTGACGATCCTGTGTCCCTCTGAGCGCCATGATCAGAAGAAGGGCCGAAAGCACAAGCTGCTGACTGATTGGGCAAGGCAAGGCGTCTTGCAGCTTTGCCGCTGGCTGCCGGGCCGCGAAATCATCTTTGTCGGCGATAGCAGCTTTGCCGTTCATACACTGGCTGCGGCTCTTCCCGACACGGCCACTCTCATCACGCGGTTGCGTCTGGATGCCAGTCTCTTTGCTCCACCAGATCAACGGCACGAACATACGCTCGGGCGACCGGCGCAAAAAGGCAGGCCATTGCCGAAACTGAAAACGCTCCTCAAAGACGCAAAGACCGAGTGGCAGCGCATCGTCGCATCGTCCTGGTACGGCAAGCAAACCGACAAAACCCTTGATGTCACATCAGGAACCGGCCTCTGGTATCGGCGTGGAACGCCCCCAAGACCAATTCGCTGGGTTCTCGTTCGCGATCCATCAGGCCGTCGTGAACCCCAGGCGTTCATGAGCACCAACGTCAACCTTGAGCCCGCTCAGATCATTGCCTATTTCGTTCGGCGCTGGCAGATCGAGGTCACCTTCGCCGAAACGCGAGCGCATCTTGGCGTGGAAACCCAACGGCAGTGGAACGACAAAGCCATCATGCGCACGACCCCGTCGCTGCTGGCGCTCTACAGCCTCGTCACACTCTGGGCATGCGATCTGCTCGGTCATGGCGTCCTTCCCTATGCCGCCGCCTGGTACAAGAAAACAGAGTTCACCTTCTCCGATGCCATCGGTGCGGTTCGCATGATCCTGTGGGATCAGGATATTTATCGACAGCACCCGCCAGACCCGGACATTCCTGAAACTCAACCAAGCCGCCTCAAGCGGATGACACAAGCACTTTGCTTCGCTGCATAATGTACAAAGTCGAGCTTAGGAACTGGACTATTAACCCGGTATGAATGTGGCAGTGCGGCATTGTTCATCTTCGCCATAGTTGGCTGTCCGCCGCGCCCCTGCGATTCCAGTTGCAATTCCGCTGAAAAAGGTTTGATTATCGCGCCAAGGCAGTGTCCGCACCGCCCCATTCTGCCTCCGTCGCAAAAGAAAAATACGAACGGCGGCACCAACAGAGAGGACTAACATGCGTATCTCCACCCGTATTCTCGCCGCCGCTTCCGTCGCCGCGATGTCTCTTTTCGCAGGCGCCGCGATGGCTGATGGCGAGAAGTATGTCATCGGCACGGACTCGACTTATCCGCCCTTCGAATATGTTGACGCCAGCGGCCAGTTCCTGGGCTTCGACATGGACATTGCCCGCGCGCTCTGCGCCGAGATGAAGGCCGAGTGCACCATCGTCAGCAGCGACTGGGACGGCATCATTCCCGCGCTGCAGGCCAAGAAGTTCGACATGATCATCTCGTCGATGTCGATCACGCCGGAACGCTCGAAGCTCGTCGACTTCACGAACAAGTACTACAACACCCCGCCGGCAATCGCCGTACCGAAGGATTCGACCGTCACCGACGTTGCCGGCCTGAAGGGCAAGACGATCGGTGCACAGACCTCCACCACCCACTCGAACTATGCTGAAAAGCACCTGCCCGATACCGAGCTGAAACTCTATCCGACCGCAGACGAGTACAAGCTCGACATCACGAATGGCCGCGTCGACGCCGTCATCGATGACATCGTCGTTCTGTCGCAGTGGGTCAAGTCGGATGCCGGCGCATGCTGCAAGATCCTGACGCCCCTGCCAGTCGACAAGGAAATCAACGGCGTTGGTGCAGGCATTGCCGTGCGCAAGGGTGACGACGCACTGCGCGAAAAGTTGAACACGGCGATTGCTGCGATCCGCACCAGCGGTGAATACAAGAAGATCCAGGACAAGTACTTCGACTTCGACGTTTACGGCCAATAAGAAAAGCTGTAGGTCGCTCATAAAGCTGATGGCGGAAGGCTTGCTCTTCCGCCATTTTTGTTTGACAAGAATGGAAAGATCAAAGCGGTACAAACCGCGAGGGGAAAACTGGCATGGGCGGATTATTTTCCGCGCTAGGCTCATTCTGGGCCTGGATTGGGTATATCTTCGATCCGCTTTGCGGACCTGCAGGACTCTTCACCTGGTTCGCCTCTTCGACGATCCTGGCCTGTGGCGACACCGGTTGGGGCGATGAGATCGCCGCCGGCCTGAAGGTCACCGTTGCGGTCGCGCTGGTTACCCTGCCAATCGGACTTATCATCGGCTTTCTCGTGGCGCTCGGCCAGCAATCGGAAGAGAAATCGGTTCGTCTGGCCGCCGGCATCTACACCACGATCTTTCGTGGCCTGCCGGAACTGCTGACCCTGTTCATCATCTATTACGGCATGCAGATCCTGATCCAGTCGGTCCTCGCCTCGATAGGCTACGACGGCCGCATCGAAATCAACGCCTTCTTCGCGGGCATGATTGCGCTTTCGGTTGTATTCTCCGCCTATTGCTCGGAAGTGTTGCTGTCGGCTTTCCGGGCCATTCCGAAGGGCCAGTACGAGGCAGGGGACGCTCTGGGCTTTCATCGCGGGCGAACCCTACTCTTGATCGTGCTGCCGCAACTCGTGCGCATCGCCCTTCCCGGCTTGGTGAACCTCTGGATGATCCTTCTCAAGGATACGTCCTACGTCTCGATCATCGGCCTTGCCGATATCCTGCGGCAGACCGGTGTCGCCGTTAAGGTCACCAAGCAGGCGTTCCTGTTTTATACCGTCGCCTGCGCTCTCTATCTCGGCCTTGCCGTCATTTCCTCCTTCGGCCTCAGCTACATCGAGCGGTGGGCCAAGCGGTCGGAGATCAGCCGATGAGCCATGCCCAGACGCTCATTCCGGCGCAGCCGGCGCCGAAGCAAGCGCACAAGCCGATCACCGCCACGCGCATCACCGGCTACGTCGTCGTCGCCATCTGGATCGTCCTTGCCGCCGCCCTTATCGCGATGGTGGTGAGCGGCTGGGATCCCGAGAAGTTCACCCGCTACGGCCCCCGCTATTTGCATGGCCTGTACACGACGATCGCGCTGGTGGCGATCTCGGTGTTCTTCGGAGCGATCCTGTCGTTGCCGCTGGCCTTTGCCCGCATGTCAAAGAACAGGTTCATCAATGGCATCGCCTACTGCTACGTCTATGTGTTCCGTGGCACGCCGCTGCTGGCCCAGCTCTTCCTCATTTACTATGGCCTGGGCAGTTTCCGTCCACAACTGGAAGCTGTCGGCTTATGGTGGTTCTTCCGCGAAGCCTGGTACTGCGGCCTGTTTGCGATGACCATCAATACCGCCGCCTATCAGGCTGAAATCCTGCGTGGCGCCGTCCAGAGCGTTCCGCGCGGCCAGCACGAGGCCGCAGCCTCGCTCGGCATCCACAAGATCATCGCCTTCCGCAAGATCATCCTGCCGCAAGCGCTGATCGTCGCCTTGCGGCCCTACGGCAATGAGATCATCCTGCTGATCAAAGGCTCGGCGGTCGTTGCCATCATCACCGTCCTCGACCTGATGGGTGAAACGCGTTACGCCTTCTCGCGCACCTTCGATTATCAGACCTATCTCTGGGCGGCGATCTTCTATCTCAGCATGGTCGAAGCGCTACGCCATCTCTGGGGCTGGATCGAGCGTCGCCTGACCCGCCACCTGAAACGCTAAGGACTTGGCAGCACTCGCCAAAGAGAGCTGCTAACGAATTGAAATTTCAGAATAAATCCATATTCCTCTAGCAATTCGTCTCGCTTCGGTTAAGCATGTCATGGTTCCATTTCAAGGATCGCTAATGCGCGATCATTGGAACGAGAAGCGAGACGACGATGCACAAGGACATGGAAAGGCAGCTTCGAGGCTACGGCCTCACGACCGCCCAGATCATCTACCGCATGCCGGATCACCAGACGATTCTTCAGACCTACATCTGGCAGGACTACGATCTTGCTCCGGACTTTCCCGAGATGCGCGGCTTCCTCAAATTCTGGCAGGAAAAGCTCGACGGGCCGCTGCATTCGGTACGCTACATACACCGCAAGCTCATCTCGGCGACCGAATGGCGTGCGCTGAAAGGTGAGTTCATCCTCAACTGACCGTGCAGCGGCTGGTCAGACATGAGCCTCCCCTTGGACGAACTCGCCTTCGTCCATCTGGCGACGCAGTGCGCCATATAGAATGCCGAGATAGGCCAGCGCGACGATACAGAGCACGGCCAAACCGGGGATAGGGCCAAGCGCCGCGTTGTCGATGACATAGGTCCAGGAATGCGCCTGCGTTAGCGGATTGCCTTCGGTCTGAAGCTTGGGTGTCGTGATCTTCAGGCACCATGCGAGAAGCAGGATGAGGTACATCCAGCAATAGTTCCGGCGCAGGCGGCGTTGCACCGCCCCGCGATAGCTCAGCAGAAATTGCGGCTTGCGCAAACTTTTGGCGATGGCGCCGGCCCAATCGGCTTTGGGCTCGCCGTCTGGCGCAAGAATTTGAGCAAAATATCCCCGCTCGAGCTTTCGCACGCGGGCACGGTAAATATCGAAGAAACGGTAGCGGCGCGCCTCGATGAGCAGCAGCAGCGTGATCAGCATCATACCGAAAAGCAGCACGCCATGGTGAGAGGTCGGTGTCGAGAGAGATACCGAAAGCAGCGCTGCCGCAACCGTGATGGCCCAGTTGGATGTTCGGTCGATGCGATCGCGCCAGCTTATCATCCGGCCGAGCTCGCCACGATAGTAGTGGCTGAGCGTATTCGTGATCTCCCCGGGGCTCGCCGGAAGCCCCGGGCGCGGACTGTCCAACTCCTTCTCGAAATTTGCCTTGCTGATTTCGGCAACCATGGCATTTCCTCCATTTTGTTTTTATCCATTAGAGGGAGCTTATTCTGCTCCCCGAACGTTGCCAATGCAAAAGGCATTCAGTCGCCGTAGACGCAGCTCTGGAATAAAAACGGTGGTGGATTGCTATGGCCAAGAAGATCGACGAAGACGCACTTGCGGAAGCCTACGACCGGGCGCTTGCTCTCGAGAAGGCAGGTGATGTCGATGCGGCTGTGAAAGCCTATGAGGAAGTGCTCGCCATCGATCCCGAAGACCGTGGGGGCGCAGCCGTCAGGATCGCCTCCATGGGACGCGGCGAAACGCCGACCAAGGCGCCGGATGCCTATGTCGAGACCTTGTTCGACCAGCACGCCGAGGTCTTCGAGGATGTTTTGGTGGAACAGCTCGGCTACCACGTACCGATGATGGTCCGCCAGCGCCTGCAGGAGCTCAACCTCGGCCCCTTCAAGCGCATGCTCGATCTCGGCTGCGGCACCGGCCTCACCGCCGGCGCGCTCGGCGATCTCTGTGAGGACATGACGGGCCTCGATATCTCCGAGAAGATGGTCGAGATCGCCCACGAAAAAGAGCTCTACGAAACGCTCTTCGTCGCAGAAGTCGAGGAGTTCCTGGATGACAATGACGAGGATCCATTCGACCTCATCACCGCAACAGACGTCCTGCCTTATTTAGGCGCGCTCGAACCGCTGTTCTTCGGTGCCGCCGAAAACCTCAACCCAGGTGGCCTTTTCATCTTCTCGTCGGAAGAGCTCCCCGAAGCCGAGGCCAAGGGCCAACCCTACATGGTCGGACCCCATCAGCGTTTCCTTCATTCCGCCGCCTATATCAGCGATCGGCTCGCAGCGACCGGGTTCGAACTCGTCGAGATGAGAGGGATCAACGTGCGCATGCAGGAAGGTCATCCAAGCCCGGGCCATCTGGTCATCGCGCGCCTTGGCTGATACCAGCAGCGACGGAATATCGCGATACATCGCCGGGGCCACTGAATGCAATCGTTGATTGCGACCCATTGGTAGACGAATGATGATTTAAAGCTAAACTTCTCATCAGCAACCCTGAGGAGAGGTCGCATGGAATCGTCGCACCCGCCCAGCGTTCGAAGCGGCTGGACAACGGGCCAACAATCGCGGCTCCTCCGTCCGCTGATAGTTAGCCATTCGCGCAACTTTTTTATTGAAGATACATCGATGGCCTGATACTTAGCCATTCACGCAAGTTTTCAAACAACGTGAAAGGCTGGCCGTATGTCGCTCTTCCTCCACAGTCATCCGCTTGCATCGTTCTGCCACAAGGTCCTTGTCGCGCTTTACGAGAACGCCACACCCTTTGAGCCGGTACATGTCGACCTCGGAAACGAGGCGTCGAGAGCCGCGTTCCTGAGCGTCTCGCCGCTCGGCAAGATGCCGGTGCTGCGCGATGAAGCGCGCGATCGCACGATCCCCGAGACGACAATCATCATCGAGTATCTCGATCGGTATTATCCGGGTGCGGATGCCCTTATCCCGAACGATTTCGATAAAGCGCTCGAAGTTAGACTGTGGGATCGTTGCTTCGACCTGCACGTGCAGGAGCCGATGCAGCAGATCGTCGCCGAACGACTGCGCGCCGGCGGCGATCCAGCCCGCGTGGTCCAGGCCGAGGCGGCCCTTCGGAAAGCCTACGACCTGATCGAGCAGCAACTTGGCGATCACCCATGGATCGCCGGGGACAGCTTCACCATGGCCGATTGTGCCGCCGCCCCCGCCCTCTTCTACTCAGAGACCCTTGTGCCTTTCGTGAACCAGCCAAGATTGCACGGCTACTATAGCAGGCTTCTGGCGCGCCCGTCGTTTGCGCGCGTTCTGGAAGAGGCGCGACCATACTTCAAGTTCTATCCCTATCGCGAGCGGCTGCCTGCTCGCTTCCGACCGGATGAAGCTGCGGAATGATCCACGAACCTGCCGCGCTCGATCAGATGTTCCAGGCGCTGTCGGACCGCAGCCGGCGCGGGATGATCGATCGTCTCGGTCGTGGGCCTGCCTCCGTGTCGGATCTCGCAGGGCCTCTGTCGATGGCACTTCCGACTGTTATGAAGCACCTTGCGGTTCTGGAAAAGAGCGGACTCGTCCGCTCGGAAAAGAGCGGCCGTGTGCGGACCTATCGCCTGCAGACGGAGGCGCTAGCGCAGATGGAGCGCTGGCTTGCCGAGCGCAAAGCAAGCTGGAACAGAACCTTCGACCGCCTGGAGCAGTTCCTCGCAGACGACCAACCGGAGCGAAGAACGACATGACGAAGCATTCCGCCATGCACGAGACATTCGCGATCGGGCGAAAGATGCGGGCGCCCGTCTCACGCGTCTTTGCTGCCTGGGCCGATCCGGAGGCCAAGCGCCAGTGGTTTGCTTGCCACGACGAATGGGTATCCCTCGAATATAGCCTAGACTTCCGCGTCGGCGGCCAGGAACGGAACCGCGTTGCCGACAGCAACGGCGTTCCGCACGCGTACGAGGCGCGCTACCTCGACATCGTGTCGCAAGCCCGCATCATCTATGCTTACGACATGAAGCTTGGCGAAACACGCATTTCGGCCTCGCTCGCGACAATCACCTTCGAGGCGACACCATCAGGAACAACCATGCTCTTCACGGAGCAAGTCGTCTTCCTCGATGGTTACGGCGACGGTGGCTCGCGTCGGCAGGGAACCGAGATTTTGGTCGATCGCATCCAAGCGTACGTCGAGCGCGACGTCAGCACCGCACACTAAATATTGGACCGCTTTCATGCTAGATTTGCGTCTTAACAATCCCACGGCTGCAAGTGAGGCGGTATGGCTGCAGAGAAGCGATCTTCACACAGTGGAACCGCACTAAAGCGGCGGCACAAATTCAATCCCAAGCGCGGCCCCAGACCACAAGTCCTGGCCAATGCCAACCGCACGGTTGTGTGGGCAGCTTCCTTGGTCGTCGTTGCTTTTTTCGTGATCGTCACGGTCAATGCATTGCTGTTCTAGCCGCCTCGAGGATCGCCGCTCGTTGTTGCAGTTCCTGGTGGCCGCCTCAGCCGCCCGGTTTACGTGCACTGATGGCAAAACGATGCTGGATGCCACGTGACAGCGCCTTCAGATAATTCCAGTGCTTCGCCTGGCTCTTATGGATTTCGCGCAGGTTCGTGTCGATCGTCATGCCTTCGAAGCCCGCGCCGCCGAGCATTCCCGCGACCAGCTCGGCCCGCGCCCCGTTCGAGAAATGAACGCGCGAAACGATGTCGTTGTGATTTTTCATCAGTTCCAGCGGTGCATGCTGCGGATCAGCCTTGAGCAAACCGACCCTCTCCATGGTCTTCGCAAGTGCTTTCAGCATCCGTTCCACACGGCCCGCCTTCACGAAGTCACCATCGACGATCAGAATCGTTCCGCCGGGCTTCAGGACGCGCATCCATTCGGAAAAAGCCGCCTCGGGATCCACGAGTGTCCAGACGAGGTGGCGGGTTATGATGACGTCGTACGTCGCATCGGGTTCCATCGTCGCCTCGACGTCCGCCATCCGAAATGAAATAGACCGTCCCCTCGCCTTTGCCTTGGCGCGCGCCCGCTCGAGCATCGGCTCAGCCCAATCCAACCCCGTGACCCTGAACCCAAGATCGTCCATCAAGTGGGAAACAACGCCGGTGCCGCTTGCGAGGTCGAGGGCCAGCCTGCCGTCGCCGGGCCCCAGATGCTTTAGAATCAGGCGATGCCAGGCAACACGCTCGGGCTCGGAAAAAATCTCGTGCCCGGGAGACAGATCGAAGGTCGCCGCGCGGGCCGACCAGTAAGCCTTGATCTCCTCGCGAAGCCCGTAGTTGTGCCCGCCTGCAATTCCCATTTCACTCATGCTCATGCCAATCGCTATTTCAGTTTGAAATCGTTCTAATAGATATAACTTGACTGTTTAAGTCAGAAAATAATAGACGACGAAAAGTTTTCCACGGGGGTATACTTTTCGATGCGACTTACAGGCAAAACAGCAGCGCTTGCAATGGGTCTTCTCGTCTCCATGGTCCTGCCGGCCCTGGCCGACAAGGTCACGGTCAAGGATGTCACCGGCCGTAGCGTCGAAGTGAACGCTCCCGTCAATCACATGATTCTCGGCGAAGGACGGCAGATCTACTTCCTGGCCGCCCTCGACAAGGAAGCACCTTTTGAGCACGTCGTCGGCTGGCGCGACGACCTGCCCAAGGCCGATCCTGAATCCTACCAGGCCTATCTTACGAAGTATCCCGACATCACCAAGCTTCCGACCTTCGGCGGCATGAAGGACGGTACCTTCGATATCGAGCAGGCCGTGGCCCTCAAGCCCGATGTCATCCTGATGAACGTCGACGCCAAGACAGCAACCGAAGAAGCCGGCTATATCGAGAAGCTCGCCAAGGTCGGCATCCCGCTGGTCTATGTGGATTTCCGCGAAAAGCCGATGGAAAACACCGAGCCCAGCATGCGCATCATGGGTCAATTGATGGGCAGGGAGGCTGTCGCCGAGGACTTCATCAAGTTCCGCGCCGACCGCATCGAGCGGGTGACCGACGTTCTCGAAAAGAACAACCCGGCCAAGCCGGTCGTCTTCGTGGAGCGCGCCGGCGGCTATTCCGACGATTGCTGCATGTCCTTCGGCGACGAGAACTTCGGCAAGATGGTCGAGATTTCAGGCGGCAAGAACATGGCCAAGGACATCATTCCGGGCACCTTCGGCACCGTCAATCCGGAGCAGATCATCGCCTCCAATCCAGACCAGATCATCATCACCGGCGGCAACTGGGATAAGTATGTGCCAGGCGGCGCCTGGGTCGGCGTCGGCTATGGCTCGGACCTCAAGGAAGCGCACCGCAAGCTCGAGGCCTTGACCAAGCGCCCTGCCTTTACCGGCGTGAAGGCCGTCGAAGACAAGAACGTTCACGCCATCTGGCACCAGTTCTACAACAACCCCTACCAGTTCGTGGCAATCCAGGAGATTGCAAAGTGGCTGCATCCGGATCTCTTCGCGGATCTTGACCCTGAGGCAACCTTCAAGGAGTTGCACGCCCGCTTCCTGCCACTGGAGTACAAGCCGGGTTACTTCGTTTCGTTGAAGGACGACCGGTAAGACGCAGCCGGCATGACCCGAGAGGTCAGCCGGCGCACCGCAGGGCGAGCCGCAAACGTGCGGCTCGGTTCGTTTTTGCTTCAAATAGAGGTCTCCATGCGGTTCACGACACTCCGGCACGTTGCCGCCCTTTCGCTGGCGCTCCTGACCACCCCCGTCCTGTCAGCGGAAATCACCGATGTCGCCGGCCGCACGGTCGAGGCCGACCTGCCCGCCAAGCGCGTCATCGTTGGCGAGGCGCGCCAGATCCATGTGATCGCGGCGCTCAAGGGTGAGCAGGCCTTCGACACCATCGTCGGTTGGCGCGACGACCTCATCAAGAAGGACCCCGACAGTTACAAGGCCTACGCCGAACGTTTCCCACAGATCGAGAAACTACCGCGTTTCGGCTATGTGCCCCAGGGCGATTTCAGCCTCGAAACAGCGATCTCGTTGTCGCCGGATGTCATCACGCTCAATCTCGAATCGGAAAAGTCCGCAAAGGAAAGCGGTTTCGAGGAGAAGGCGGCCGCCGCGGGCATCAAGGTCGTCTATCTCGATTTCCGAATTGATCCGGACAAAAACAGCGAGGTTTCGATCGAGCTTGTCGGCAAGCTCTTCGGCGCGGAAGAGCGGGCCAAGGAGTTTATCGCCTATCGCCGCGCCGAGATTGCGCGCGTGACCGACAGACTTGCGACCGTCGAGGATCTCAAGCGGCCAAGCGTCTTTATCGAACGCGCGCCCGGCATTTCCGGCGAAAACACGTGCTGCCGCACCTTCGGCCCGGTCAATTTCGGCGCCATGGTCGAACAGGCTGGCGGCCACAATGTTGCTGCCGACGGCATCAAGACAACGTTCGGCGATCTCAATCCCGAACAACTCGTCATCTCGGATCCGGAGCATGTCATCGTTACCGGATCAAACTGGGCAGCCGAATCCGACATCAACCAGTTCGTGCCCGTTGGGCGCGGCGCGGATATGACGCTGGCGCGCGAGAAGCTGGCAAATCTCATGACACGCACACCATTTCCTGAGTTGAAGGCCGTGAAGAGCGGCAACGTGCATGCCGTCTGGCATCAGTTCTATGGCGCGCCCTACGAGTTCTTCCCGATTCAGCAATTCGCCAAGTGGTTTCACCCGGAACTCTTCGCCGATCTCGATCCCGAAGCCGACTTCGCGGAATTCCACAGGAAGTTCCTGCCGGTGACGTACAAGCCGGGCTATTTCGTTTCTCTTGAAAAAGGCTCCAACTGATGGCCTCATTCGGTCAGGTTCAGGTTGAAACGACGGGGCGCGAGCAATATCGCGCCCTTGCGTTTCGCCGTATCCTCATCCTTGTCGCGCTCACCGCGGCGCTCTGTTTCAGCATCTCGGCCGATATGGCGCTCGGGCCTGCCAACTATGCGCTTTCGGACGTGTTGTCGGCGCTCTTTGACCCCGCCGCGGCTGCCAACCAGCTTCGGGTCATCATCTGGGATATCCGCATGCCGATTGCCTTGATGGCGGTCACCGTCGGTGCCTCGCTTTCCGTGGCGGGTGCGCAGATGCAGACGATCCTTTCAAACCCGCTGGCGAGCCCCTTCACGCTGGGCATTTCCGCCGCCGCGAGCTTCGGCGCCGCTCTGGCACTTGTCGGCGGCGTTGCGATCTTTCCGGGCGCGATCGAATACATGGTGCCGCTGAATGCATTCCTGATGGCGATGGCGGCTGCGCTCTTCATCCACTTTGCCTCGACCATGCGCGGCGTGAGCGTCGAAACGATCGTGCTCCTCGGCATTGCCCTCGTCTTCACCTTCAATGCCGCACTGTCGCTGCTGGAATACCTCGCCTCCGAACAGGCGCTGGCCGCCGTCGTTTTCTGGACGATGGGCAGCCTGACCAAGGCCACTTGGGCGAAGGTCTATTTCACTGCCGCGGTGCTTGCTGTCACTGTGCCGCTCTTCATGCGACAGGCCTGGGCGCTGACCGCCCTGCGGCTCGGGGACGACAAGGCCGCCAGTCTCGGTATCAACGTCCGCCGGCTGCGTCTGCAAACGATGATGATCGTCAGCCTTCTGGCCGCCATCCCGGTGTCGTTCGTCGGCACGATCGGCTTCGTTGGGCTCGTCGGCCCGCATATCGCCCGCATGGTTGTCGGCGAAGATCAGCGCTTCTTCCTGCCGGGTTCGGTCATCTGTGGCGCACTTCTCCTGTCGGTGACATCGGTCGTCAGCAAGATCCTGATCCCAGGGGCGATCCTGCCGATTGGCGTCATCACGGCGCTCGTTGGCGTACCCTTTTTCTTCATTCTCATCTTCAGCAACAGGAGGCGCGCATGGTAGCGCTGGCCCTCGCAGACGTCGGCGCCGCCTACGGGCGCATGACCGTTCTATCAAACGTGAGCATCGACGATCTGAAAGGCGGCAGCGTCACCGCCATCATCGGCCCCAACGCGGCCGGCAAGTCGACGCTGTTCAAGCGGATTGCTTGCTTGGTGAAGGGTCCCGGACTGGTCGAGCTTTCCGACACCGATCGCGGATCGCGAACGATCTGCTACATGCCGCAGGATACGGGCGCCAATGCCGTACTGACCGTGTTTGAATCGATCCTTCTGTCGGCCAAGCAAGGCAGCGGCTGGCGGGTCGCCGACGACGAGCTTGATGGCATCGATGAGATCCTGAAGGCCCTCCGTATCGAAAACCTCGCCTTCCGCGGCCTTGGCGAACTGTCCGGAGGTCAGCGTCAGCTCGTGTCCCTCGCGCAGGCATTGGTCCGCAAGCCTGAAGTGCTGCTGATGGATGAGCCGACCTCTGCACTCGACCTCCACAGACAGGTCGAAGTGCTAAGCTTTATCGCCGACCTTGCCCGCCGCAACGGAATGATCGTGCTGATCGCGCTCCACGACCTCAATCACGCGCTGCGCTATTGTGAGAACACGATCGTCATTGCCAGTGGCATGATGGCGGCGAGCGGGCCGACGTCGCACGTCATCACAGACGCCATGCTTCGCGACATCTATAAGATCAACGCCCGCATCGAGCGCTGCTCGCAGGGCACACCGATGGTGATCGTCGACGGCGCGATCTGAGATTCGCCTGTCGGACATCACGAACGGTTCAGTTCAGTGAGCGGTGTCCGTCCCCAGGATCACCGCGAGCAGTCGCCCTTCGAGTTCGGCAAGCTCCGGGTTGCCGTGGCGGCGCGGGTGCGGATAGGGGATCGCCAGGTCAAGCGCAACGCGCCCCTCGTCCAGGACGATGACACGATCGGCAAGATGCACCGCCTCGCTGACATCATGCGTGACCAGCACCGCGGTAAAGCCCAGCTCTCGCCATACGCGATTGAGCAGTTCCTGCATGGTGATCCGCGTCAGTGCGTCGAGTGCGCCGAGCGGTTCGTCGAGCGCCAGGACGCCGGGCTTGCTCACAAGTGCCCGCGCCAGCGCGATACGCTGCCGTTGGCCGCCTGAAAGACGAGCCGGCCATTCCTTCACCTTCTCGGCAAGCTGTACCTCACCGAGTACCGCCTCGACCTCAGCGGCGGCGACCCGCTTGTCGATCCCGTCACCGAGCCCGACCGCCACATTTTCGGCGACGCTCAGCCAGGGGAGCAGACGAGGCTCCTGAAACACGATCCGGGCGTTCGCCTCGGAATCCGCGCCATCGGGGTTTTCGAAATGCAGTTCGCCGCTCGTCGGCTCGTCGAGCCCCATCAGGATCCGCAGCAGCGTACTCTTGCCGCAACCGCTCTTGCCGATGACAGCGACGAACTGGCCGGCCGGAATGTGGAGGTTGATACCGCGCAGCACGCGGTTGCTGCCGAAGCTTTTCTCAAGTCCCTTCAGCGTGATTGCCGCAGCACCGGTGCCGGCCGGTGTCGCACGATCTGTCTCGTATTCAATTTCATCCGCAGCCCCTTGAAAACGCTCATGCGCGATGATGGTCATGGCGCCACTCCTACTTTTCGTAAACCGGGTTCCATTTGAGCGCCCGGCGCTCCAGGGCACGGGCAACGACATCGGCAAGCTTGCCGAGAACGGCGTAGATCACCAGGGCCAGCACGACCACGTCGGTCATCATGAATTCGCGGGCGTTATTCGCCATGTGACCGATGCCTGATGAAGCCGCGATCGATTCAGACACGATCAAGGTCAGCCACATGATGCCGAGCGCATAGCGCAGGCCGACGAAGATCGACGGCAGCGCGCCGGGGAAGATCACTTTCCGGAACAAGGTCCAGCTTCCCATCCCATAGACCCCGCCCATCTCGATCAGATCGCGGTCAACGTTGCGAACGCCGTGATAGGTGTTGAGATAGACCGGAAAAAGCACGCCGAGAGAGGTCAGGAATAACTTCGATTCTTCGCCGATCCCAAACCAGAGGATGACCAGCGGGATCATGGCGAGATGCGGGATCGTGCGCAGCATCTGCAGTGTCGTATCCGTCAGCTGCTCCGAGACTTTCGAGACGCCGTTGGCGATGCCGAGGAGGAAACCGATCGAGCCGCCGACCAGCAATCCCGCAAAGGCGCGGGCGGCGCTGACCAGAATATCATGGGGAAGCTGCCCGGTGACGGTCGTCGACCAGAAGGCCGCGGCGACGTCAACAGGTGATGGCATGATGCGGGAGGAGATCCAGCCGACTGACGAGGCCAGCTGCCAGGCGGCAATGATTGCCACGGGCACGAGGAAGGGAAACACCTTATCGCGCCCCGGAAGCGAGACTCGGAGGCTTCTCTTGCGTTCAGCGCGCTCGGTCAGCGCCCGCCCGATCGGCGTATCGAAAGTCGACATGAAGAATTTCCTCGCTTCTGCGTACTCTATCTAGCTTCCGGACCCGGTGCGTTCCCCAATGAAAAAGCGCCGCCCGACACCGGGGCGGCGCCAATTGGCGGATCAGGAGCCGGAGACCACTTTCAGGTTTCCGCCATGGCTGCCGCCGCCGAAGACCTGATGCTTGCCGAAATCGGTCTGGAAGCCGTGTCGCTGCTCTTGGCGCGTGATCCCGAGTTCGGGGAACAGCAGCTCGGCAACGCGGTAGGCCTCCTCGAGATGCGGATAACCGGATCCGATGACGGTATCGATACCGACATCCTGATATTCGCGCAGGCGCGCGGCCACTGTCTTCGGCGAGCCGACCAGTGCCGTCCCTGCCCCGGCGCGCACTAGGCCGACACCGGCCCACAGGTTCGGCGAGACCTCCAGCTTTTCCCGGCGACCGCCGTGCAATGCCGCCATGCGCTTCTGGCCGACAGAATCGGATTCCTTGACGAAGCGCTCCTGCGCCTCGCGGATCGTCTCATCGTCGAGTTTCGAGATCAGGCGATCGGCCGCTGCCCATGCCTCCTCGTCCGTTTCGCGGACGATGAAATGCAGGCGAATGCCGAAGCTGACCTCGCGCCCCTTTTGCGCGGCAGCGGCGCGCACCTTTTGAACCTTTTCGGCAACCTGGGCCGGTGGCTCGCCCCAGGTCAGGTACTTGTCGACGCGACCGACCGAGAAATCGATGCCGGCGTCCGACGAACCACCGAAATAGAGCGGAGGACGCGGGTTCTGGACGGAGGGGAAGCCAAGGCGCGCATTTGTCGCCTTGATGTACTTGCCGTCGTAGCTCGCGGTACCTTTTTCAAGCAGCTCTTCAAAAACGGTGAAGAATTCATCGGCATGGGCATAGCGCTCGTCATGCGCGAGATGAATGCCGTCGCCTGCAAGTTCTGCCGGACTGCCGCCGACGACGATGTTGAGCAGCAGGCGCCCGTTCGAAATACGATCGAGCGTCGTCGTTAGACGCGCGTAATATGCCGGCGAGGCCGTGCCAGGACGGATTGCCACCAGGAACTGCAGCCTCTCGGTCTTGGCGGCAAGAGCTGCGGCGGTAACGAAGGATTCTTCGCAGGCCACGCCCGTCGGCAGCAATACACCAGAATAGCCCAGGCGATCGGCTGCCTGGGCAATCTGCGTGAGATAGCCGATCTCTGGAGCACGCGTCTGTTCGTTCGAGCCAAGATAGGCGCCATCCCCCGAGGTCGGGATGAACCAGAGAAAATTGATAGGATCGTGTTTGCCGGTCATGGATCTGATGCCTTCTAGTCGGAATTGAAATCAGCTTGCCTTCGCACGCCAGACGATATCGCCGGTCTTCAGCTGCTTCGGGACGATGCCGAGCTTGTAGAACTCATCTGCCAGCGCCTGCTGGTAGGCCGCAGCGGCGTCCGTAATGCCGGATACGCTGCCGAGATCGGCGCCGGCACGCGTCAGCGTCACGCGCGTTACCTCCGGCGGCACGCCGGTGATTTCGGAGAGCTCCGTGACTGTCGCTTCGAGATTGCTCTGTGCGGACCGGCCGACCTGCGCAAGTTCATCAAGCACGTCGACGATGACCTGTCCGTTCGCATCGGTGAACTCGGCATTCGCAAGGAAGAAGCTGTAGGAGTCGACAATGCCCTCGGCCGTGGTCAGAACCCGAGTTTCGGGATCGGCCTGAGCAATGGCCAGATATGGATCCCAGATCGACCATGCATCGATGCTGCCGTTCTTGAAAGCAGCGGCCGCGTCCGGCGGGCTGAGATCCAGACCCTCGATATCTTCCGGCGTCAGGCCAGCCTTGCGCAAAGCCTTGACCGTTACATTGTGGGCGCTCGAACCGCGCTTGAAAGCGACCTTCTTGCCCTTCAGGTCTTCGAGCGTCTGGATCGGCGAATCATTTCGGACAAGGATTGCCGAGCCTGCCGAACTGCCCCGATACAGTCCCACATAGTAGAGGTGTCCACCGGACGCCTGGGCGAAAAGCGGCGGCACGTCGCCCGTTGCACCGAAATCGAGCGCACCTGCGCCGAGCGCCTCCAGCAGCGGCGGACCGGAGGTGAATTCCGACCAGCTGACGGTGATGCCTCTGTCGGCAAGCCGCTTTTCCAGCGCGCCGCGCCGCTTGGCCAAAGCGAGTACCCCGTTCTTCTGCCAGCCGATGCGGAACTCGGACGCTGCCGCACGCGCGCCTTTGATTCCCGGCAACAATGCCGTGGCCGCAGCCGCGCCGAAAAGCCCCAGTGTTTGACGTCGTGAAATCACAGTTGTTCCTCCTTGGAAGTCGGCAGGTCTCACCGCTCCAATGTTTCGATACTCCAATTCTGATAAACTCTATAAACTCAATCGACATTTATATTTATTATCTTTGTGCGCTTGCGGGATTATCCGGACCAGTATTCGCTGCTTTCGGGGAAAATTTTTCCGCTGCGAGGTCACTTGCGGCCCCGGCGACTTTTCGCGCGCGGTACTTTCGGCTAATCCTCGTGCCCTGCAATCGCGAAAGGATAGGCACATGGCAAAAGTCGCATTCATCGGTCTCGGCGTGATGGGGTTTCCCATGGCGGGCCACCTCAAGGTGAAAGGCGGCCATGACGTCACGGTCTATAACCGGACCGCAGGAAAGGCCGCCGCCTGGGCGGAGAGATTCGGCGGCAAGTCAGCCCCCACGCCCGCGGAAGCCGCAAAGGATGCTGATTTCGTCTTTACCTGTGTTGGCAATGACGATGATCTCCGCGCAGTGACAATGGCGGAGAACGGCGCTCTCGAGACGATGAAGCCGGGTGCGATCCTGATCGACAATACGACCGCGAGCGCAGAAGTCGCCCGCGAGCTTTATGGCGCGGCGAAAGACAAGGGCTGTGGCTTTATCGACGCCCCCGTCTCCGGCGGGCAGGCAGGCGCCGAAAACGGCGTTCTGACCGTCATGTGCGGCGGCGATGAAGCCACGTTCGAGAAGGCGAAGCCGGTGATCGATGCTTACGCCCGCATGGTCGGCCTCATGGGACCGGCCGGCGCCGGTCAGCTGACCAAGATGATCAACCAGATCTGCATCGCCGGTCTCGTCCAGGGGCTCGCGGAAGGCATTCATTTCGGCAAGCGCGCCGGCCTCGACATCGAGAAGGTTGTCGAGGTTATCTCCAAGGGTGCCGCCGGCTCTTGGCAGATGGAGAACAGGCACAAGACGATGAACGCGGGCAAGTACGACTTCGGCTTCGCCATCGATTGGATGCGCAAGGATCTCGGTATCGTCCTCAACGAAGCGCGCCGCAACGGCGCGAAGCTGCCAGTCACCGCCCTTGTCGACCAGTTTTACGGCGACGTACAGGCCATGGGCGGCAACAGATGGGATACGTCCTCGCTGTTGGCTCGACTCGAGAAATGATCGGTCCTTCCTCCACCGCCGCGGAGCTGATTGCGCATCTGCAGGCGTTGCGCTCGGAGGAAAATATCGCAGGTATGGCCCGTTTCGGCATCGTCACCGAAACGGCGCTCGGAATCTCCAATCCAGACCTCCAAAAGATCGCCAGAGCAGCGAAGCGAAACCACGCCCGTGCCCTCGAGCTTTGGCAAAGCAACGTCCGCGAGGCGCGTCTACTCGCACTCTATACGGCCGAACCGAAGAAGCTCACACCAGATATCGCGCGAACCTGGGCCGATGATTTCGACTCGTGGGAAATAGTCGATTGCGCGGCCGATCTTTGCGTCGAGGCCCGCATCGAGGCACTAGTCCCCGAATTCGCAGCCGATGATCGGGAGTTTGTCCGGCGAACCGCCTTCGCGATGATGGCAGGCGCTGCCGTTCATTTGAAGCAAGAGCCGGACGAGACGTTGCTGGCATGGCTTCCGCTCATAGCGGCACATGCTGCCGACCCGCGCAATTTCGTGCGCAAGGCGGTGAACTGGGCGCTGAGAAACATCGGCAAACGCAACCTCCGCTGTCATGGTCGCGCGCTGGCACTTGCCGAGAGCCTTGCCGCGTCGGACGACCGGACAGCCCGCTGGATCGGCAAGGATGCAGTCCGGGAACTGACGAGCGAGAAGGTCGTCGCTAGGCTGGAGCGGACATCGGCGGCGCAGTGATCGCCGCATTCGTCCGTCAAAGAGCAGCGGGCGGACGATCTTCGCCCACCCGCTGTCCCTCCTGCCAACTATTTCTGGATGCAGGTATCGACCGTATCCTTCGTGCACTCATCGAGGCCGGTGAAAACAGGATCCTCGACCGGCTTGCCGGCGATCAGATCCATCATCACCGATGGTGCCTTGTAGCCCATCTCGAATGGCCGCTGGCCGACAAGTGCCGTCACGAGGCCTTCCTTGGCGATGGCGACTTCATCGCCGATCGTGTCGGCCGCACCGATGACGAACTCGTTCTTGCCAATCTTCTCAGCCATCGGCTTGAACAGGTCGCGATAGGGCTGCGGCGCGCCGAACAGCGGCCAGCCGCCCATGATGCCGAAGGCATCGAGGTCGGTGTTGGCGGCGAGAATATCGGTCATCGCCTGCACGCCGGTGGCGCCGTTGTCGTTCGTGAAGACCGGGCAACCGGCAACTTCCGTCCACCCGCCCTCGCCTTTCAGCTCGGCCAGGCCTTTCTGGCCGGTCAGGGTGTCACGCATCCCCTGAGCGCGGCGCAGGATATTGTCGGCGCCAGGATTGCCTTCGATCGTGCAGATCTTGCCGCCCTTCGGCTTTGCCTTCTTGATGTATTCGCCGATGCGTGCGCCCATCAGATAGTTGTCGGTGCCGAGATACGTCTTGCGCAGTGCTGAGTCTTCTGCCGCAAGGTCGGCGTCGAGCGTCATGACAGGCACTTTAGGGCTTGCCGTTCTCAGCGTCTGTGCGATCAGTTTGGCATTCGACGGTGAAATGGCGATGGCCGCCGTTTCCGCTTTGCCCAACATATCCTGAACGATTTGCGCCTCGCCGGCTTCATCGGAGGTCGATGCAGGACCAGTGTAGAAGCATTCATATTCGGAGTCCGGATTTTCCTTGTTCCATTTCTGACAACCTTGGTTGATCGCCTCGAAGAACGGGTTGTCGAGGCCCTTCACGACGATGACCAACTGTTTCTTGGCCGCCAGGGCCTGTCCGGCCGTCAGCGCCAGCACCGCGGCTGTAAGCAATAATGCCTTCCTCATAGTTACCTCCCATTGAAAATGGCGGACGCCATCGCCCGCCACATGATCAACCCGGATACCAGACGATGCGAGGATCCTCCTCCGAACGCACATACCCCCAGGCCGAGTCGATAAGCATTTCCGGATCGTAGACGGGCCGCCATCCAAGCAGGTACTTCGCCTTGCTGTTGTCCATCCAGTTCGAATGGAATTGGCTCGGTATGTCGACCGAGCCGAGCTCGCGCGTCCGCGCAAGGTGGGCCGCAACCTCACCGTAGTCGACGGGTCGGTCCATGCAAATGTTGAACAGCTGCCCTTTGGCGCGCGGATTGTCGAGCGCGGCAAGGATCGCGGAGACGAGGTCGTCGACGTGAACGAAATTGCGCTTCAAGGGCCTGCCGTCAGCATCACGCAACAGCGGAACCGCGTGCTCCCGTGCATAGCGTTCCGCGTCAGCCCGCGGCACGAGCGCCTTCCAGTCCGGCCCGCCGAAAACGTCGTCGCCGAACGACAATGTGAACTTGAAGTCGTCCTTCTCCATGATCCAGGGCGCACGCAGACAGCAGCCATTGATGCCGTACTGGATTTGGAACTGCACCAGCATCACCTCTTCCAGCACCTTCGACAGCGCATAGCAGCCGGGATAGGCCTGATGCGGCGTCGCTTCAGTGATTGGCGCTTCATGGCGATAGAAGAAGTGGCCGATCCCCGCATCGCCGCCGATGAGAATGAATTGGCGCGCAGTGGCGCTCGTTCTGAAGCCCTCGAGAAGCCAGAAAAGTCCCTTGACGGTGACGTCCATGACCTCGTCTGGCGTCTCCTTGCACGTCGCGAGATGCACGACATGCGTGACATCAGCGAGCGCATTCCTCACCGCCTCGCGATCGCTGATCGAGCCGCGCACCGCCTCGACACGCTCGGTTTCTGGGCACAAGCGATTATGACAAAGCGCGCGAATGCGCGCCTTTGAAAATCGCGGATCGTCGAGCAGCCCAACGATGAAGTGCTGCCCGACCTTGCCCGTTGCACCGGTGACAAGGATCAGCATGCTCTCCTCCAACAACAGCTAATATACAGACACTTCCGCGCGTCAACGAAATTGTACTACAAAACGAATAATTGTAGCGGGGACCGCAAATTAGCGACATCCGATTGACGGTTTCGCGTGGTTCTGGATAAATGTCGAGAGCGCTCGCGGGGACGAAACTGGCGGGCGAAATCGCGGCTCGAAACAGGGTCGCGGCTTTGGGAGGCTAGACGGCTGGTGGCAGTTCTCGAGCTCGCCAACATCTCAAAACATTTCGGCGCCATACAGGCGGTCAACGACGTTTCGTTTTCGCTCGAGGCGGGAGAGGTCGTGGGCTTGATGGGCGACAACGGCGCCGGCAAGTCGACGCTCGTGAAAATGATTGCCGGCAATTTCCGCCCAAGCCACGGAACGATGCAGCTTGATGGTCAAGACCTCATTCTGCACAAGCCGGTCGAAGCCCGGCAGCGGGGCATCGAGATCGTCCACCAGGACCTGGCGCTTTGCAACAATCTGACGGCTGCCGCCAACGTGTTCCTAGGCCGAGAAATCCGCCGCGGTTTCGGGCCCCTGCGCATTCTCGACTACAAGACGATGTACAGGCGCGCCGGCGAAATCTTCAGGGAACTGAAATCGGAGACGCGCCCGCGAGACCTGGTCAAGCAGATGTCGGGCGGTCAGCGCCAGGCGGTCGCGATCGCCCGCACCATGCTG
Source organism: Rhizobium favelukesii (assembly GCF_000577275.2). NCBI lineage: Bacteria > Pseudomonadati > Pseudomonadota > Alphaproteobacteria > Hyphomicrobiales > Rhizobiaceae > Rhizobium > Rhizobium favelukesii. The sequence continues at coordinate 2,133,083 of NZ_HG916852.1, read as the reverse complement.
GCGGAGGCAAAGCTCGTGCTCATGGACGAGCCCACCGCCGCCATCTCCGTGCGCCAGGTTGCCGAGGTTCTTGCCCTCATCCGCCAACTGCGCGATCGTGGCATCGCCGTCATTCTGATCAGCCACCGCATGCCTGATGTCTTCTCGGTTGCTGACCGTGTGATTGTCATGCGGCGCGGGCGCAAGGTTGCCGACAAGCAGATCGCGGCGAGTTCGCCGGAGGAAGTCACAGGGCTCATAACGGGCGCAATCGAACAAGTGTGATCCGTACCCGGTCCTAACGTAAGTGAAGGTCGACCATGGCAATAACCCTCGATCAGACGATAGCGCAGAAGCAACGCAGCTGGTTCGCATCGGTATTCGCGAGCCAGACCTTCTGGGTCCTCGTTGCCGTCGTTCTCGCCTGTATCTTCCTGTCCTTCGCGACCAGCTCCTTCGCCACGCCCGCCAACCTTTACAACATCACCCGCAACGTCACCTTCATCGCGATCATCGCGCTCGGCATGACGCTGGTCATCATCACGGGCGGCATCGACCTCTCGGTCGGTTCGGTCCTTTGCCTCTGTAGTATGGTGCTCGCGGTTACCATGCATGCCGGCTACGGCATCGGAACGGGCATTGCAGCCTCGATTGGCACAGCGCTGGTGGTCGGCGCGTTCAATGGCATCCTGATCGCCTATCTCGATTTCCCGCCCTTCGTCGTCACGCTCGGCATGTTGTCGATTGCCCGCAGCCTCGCGATGGTGGCCTCGAACAACACCGTCGTCTTCCAGTTTGGCCCGGATCACGACAAGCTGCTGGCGCTCGGCGGCGGCGCATGGCTCTTCGGCATCGCCAACCCAGTGCTATACATGGCGGTTCTGGCACTTCTGACCGGCTTTGTGCTGCGCTGGACGCGATTTGGTCGCTACGTCTTCGCCATCGGTGGAAACGAGCACGCCGCGACGCTGACTGGCGTGCCCGTCAGGAAGATCAAGGTCGCGATCTATATGATCTCGGCGTTGTCGGCCGGTGTTGCCGGCATCATCCAGACCGGCTGGCTTGGCGCCGTAACCACGAACATCGGCGCGGGCATGGAACTGCAGGTGATTGCCGCAGCCGTCATCGGCGGCGCCAATCTCGCCGGCGGCGTCGGCACCGCCTTCGGTGCCATCGTCGGCGCTGCCTTGATCGAAGTCATCCGAAACAGCCTTGGCTTGCTTGGTATCAATGCCTTCTGGCAGGGCACCTTCATCGGCGGCGCGATCGTTCTCGCGGTTCTTTTCGACCGGCTGAGAAACCTGCGGCAAAGCGAGTAGCAGAAGGCGCAGCGACCAGCGGCGTCCCCTCAGTCCTCGTTCGATTTGGCGTTGTCGAGAATCATGTAATCGAGCGGCAGCTGCGTCGAATACTTGATCTGCTCCATGGCGAAGGTGGAAGACACGTCGCGGATCTCGATCTTCGCGATCATCCGCTTGTAGAAGGCGTCATAGGCGGCAATATCTGGCACGACCACGCGCAGCAAATAGTCCACGTCGCCGCTCATGCGATAGAACTCGACCACCTCGGGAAAATCGGCAACGACTTCCGAAAAACGCCGCAGCCACTCGATCGAGTGCGTTGCTGTCCGGATCGACACGAAGACCGTGACCTTGGTGTTGACCTTTTCCGGATCAAGGATGGCGACGCGGCGCTTGATGACGCCATCCTCTTCCATCTTCTGGATGCGCCGCCAGCAGGGTGTCGTGGAAAGCCCGACCTTCTTGGCGAGATCGGCAACGGCCAAAGTCGAATCTTCCTGCAAAAGGCGCAGGATCTTGCGGTCAAGACGGTCCATACAGCAAAGCCCCTTCGAATTATTTTCTCTGTATAGCGCGATTCCGGCAGTTTAAAAGAATTTTGTTTCAGTCAGTCAGGAGTTTCACGCGTTCCCGCAGAATTGGCAGCAGCTCCGCCTCGAACCACGGATTGCGCTTGATCCAGGCCGTGTTGCGCCAACTCGGATGTGGCAGCGGCAAAATTGCCGGTGAGCGCCGATGCGACAGCGTCGCCCGCCAGGCCCGCACTGTCTCGGTCATGTTTTCGCGGCGCTTGGCGCCCATGTGCCAGGCCTGCGCATATCGGCCGACCGCCAGCAGAAGTTCAATCTGCGGCATCGCCGAAATCGTCCTGCTCTGCCAGTGTGGTGCGCATTCGCGGCGCGGCGGCAGGTCGCTACCCTTGGCGTCATAGCCGGGGAAACAGAAGCCCATCGGCACGATGGCGAAGCGATCGCGGTCGTAAAACGTCTCCCGATCGACCTGCAGCCAGTCGCGCAGGCGATCGCCGGATGCATCGTTGAACGGAATGCCGGTCTCGTGAACCCTGAGGCCAGGCGCCTGCCCCGCGATCAATATCCTCGCCTTCGACGATATCACGGCGACTGGCCGTGGCTCGTGCGGCAAACGAGCGACCGCCCCGCCAAGCGGCGCGTCACGACAGATGCGGCAGGCTGCAATCTCCTGCCGAAGAGCATCCAGCACCCACTCGTCCGGCGCGTTTTTGCCAATCACCATCCAAGCAACCCCATGATGCCACGAGCATCTGCACGCGGCGCATGGTCGCGGACGCTGCGGGGCATCTCGAACGTGCCTGCCCAGAGTCCGGCTTTCTCCACCCGCGCCCGCGCTTCCTCGTCGCCATAGGCGCCATAGGATACCGCCATGCCTCTGCGCACCATTGCAGCGTTAAGATCGACGCCGCCGGAACGACAGACGACAAGCAGACGATCGAAGCGGTCCCGCTCCGTTCCGCTGCACTGCGTATCTGCCGGCACGATAAGAACCTGCAGTGCCCGCTTCGCCTCCTGCCCGCATGCCCATGCGCTGCCTGCCCGTTCGCACCTCTGGCTGAGCTCCGGCGCATCGATGCCGTAAAGCCGCATTCGCTCCTTGCCGAGGTTCAGGCTGTCGCCGTCCGCCGCATGAAATTGGCCGGAATAAACCGTCTCGGCCCCGTCGTTCAGCTTGGCTGCAATCAGCCATAGGAATGCCAGCAGAGCCAGCGCCGTCACGCCGTCGCGCATCACCCGCAAACCGCGTGTCACGCTTTCGCCTCCTTCAAAAACAAATCCTTGGCAAAGATGCCTAACATCATCTTAAGAATTGCGGTCTAGGGTGTAGACACCCGCGGATCAAGTTTCAACGTGCACAATGAGTACAGGCGTTAGCACATCGGCCGATAAGAACATCGTCGACAAGTCACGCAGTCACCGGAACAAGCCTGTGTCGAAGGCTGTTCGACTGACGCGGGAACGCCTCCAGTCGAGCCACGCAGCAAGCGGCGCATTCGATCGCGACGTCCTCGTGATGTACATCAATGCTGTCCTCCAGGGCGCGTCGATCGTACCGCTCTTCGTCATCATTATTGCCGCTCTCGGCGTCTACTTCACCGAAAACACGCAGATCTTTCTGTGGGCGCTGCTCACGCTGACGGCCCATGCCGCAAACGTGTTCCTCGCGCGACGCGCCCGCGGTCAGGAGATCAACGCGACAACCGCGCGCAAATGGCGCCGCGTTCTCTTGCTTGGGCAATTCATGGTTGGCTGCTGCTGGGCGGTGTTCGCCCTGCAGGACTGCACCGCATGCGAGCCCTCTAGCTTCCTGCTCTACAAAGGTGCCACGCTGCTCATTGCGCTCTCCGTCACGGCAATGTCGAACTTCATGCTGACGCCGTCGGTCCTGATAACCTTTGCACCTGTCGTTCTCGGACTGGTTGCCAAGGCCGGGCTCTCCCGCGAAATCCTCGAGATCAGCCTGACGGCCATCTTCACCACGACGGTGATCCTTTTCAACTACATCAGCGACCGGCTCTTCCAGTCCAACCTGAAGATCCTCGCATATCAGGCCGAGAAGGACGATCTGATCGCCGAGCTGGAAGTCGCAAAATCTATGTCGGATGAAGCCCGTCGTCGGGCGGAGGAAGCGAACCTGGCAAAGTCCCGCTTCCTCGCCTCCATGTCACATGAATTGCGCACACCGCTTAACGCCATCCTGGGCTTCTCGGAGGTCATGTCTGCCGAGGTGATGGGGCCGCTCAACAACCCCACCTACAAGGAATACACCAACGACATCCACCGCTCTGGCGAGCATCTGCTGAACCTTATCAACGAGATCCTCGACCTGTCGCGCATCGAGGCTGGCAAATACGAGCTCAGCGAGGACGCAATCTCGCTGCTGAACATATCAGAAGATTGCATCGGCATGGTGCAACTGCGCGCCCGCGGCAAGAACATCACCATCTCGCAGCAGTTCGAGGCCGAATTGCCTGCCGTCTGGGCAGACGAGAAAGCGCTGCGCCAGGTCATCCTCAACCTGCTTTCGAACGCCGTGAAGTTCACGCCACAAGCCGGCGAAATCCACGTGAAGGTCGGCTGGACGGCAGGCGGCGGCCAGTACATCTCCATCAAGGACAACGGTCCCGGAATTCCGGAAGAAGAGATCCCTGTAGTCCTGTCGGCTTTCGGCCAGGGGTCGATCGCGATCAAGAGCGCAGAACAGGGCACCGGCCTCGGTCTGCCGATTGTTCAGGCGATCCTCGCCAAGCACGACGGCCAGTTCATCCTCAAGTCGAAGCTGCGCGAAGGCACCGAAGTTATAGCGATCCTGCCCGCCAAGCGCGTGCTGCAGACCGTCCCGGCAGTCGAGGATACGCCGGTGGTTTCCCGCAAGCGTCGGAGCTTTGCGTAGCCGTCCTAAATTAGTCGATGATCCGCTTCAAATCAGGGTCGTCTTTTAAGTCCTGCAGGTCATTGTCGATGCCGGTCGGATCGGTCAGGTTCTTGAGAGCTCGTTTGGCGGTCTCGCTGAGTTCTACGGCGCCTTGCGCGCAGCATGCAAGACAGCGTCTCGCGATGCCGTCTCGGGCATCCAGCCTGTCGGTCAGCGACAGTCTCAACGCGTCATTGCGAGCCTGCTCTACCAGACCAACGGATCTATCAAGGCAGTCGAACTGGGCAAGAAACTCGCGGCCACGCCCGCGGCGAAGCTACCGCGCTAGTGGTTTCTGATGGCTGCCGCCTACGGCCAAAAGCATCACTATTTGCCGAGCGATGCATCCGCCGAGGAGCGCACCTTGCGGGCGCCGTCATCCGAACAGCAGATGCTTCCCGATCGTGAACACCAGGAACACGCCGCATGCGACGATCATGCAGACGACGGCGAAAGATCCGAGATCCTTGGCGTGCTTTCCCACCATCGAGATCTCGGGCGAAATCCTGTCGATGACTTCCTCGATCGCCGTGTTCAGCGCCTCGACAGCGAAGAGTGCGAGAAACAACACAGTGGCGATCATCAGCTCGGCGAGTGCCGCACCGACAGCGATCAGCAGGATCAGCGAAACCGCGAAGAACAACAGTTCCTGCCGGAACGCAGCCTCCTTGATCAGCCGCCGGAAACCGCCGATCGAATAGCCGGCTGCTGCAAGGAAGTGGCTGATGCCAGTGAGTTTTGTCACGGCAGGTTTCATCAAGTGCCCTCGTTGTCCATCAATGGCGGCCGTTGCCGCCACCAGTCAGAAATTGCGAATACCGGTTCACGACCCCCGCGGCAAGAACTCTGTCATCAACCTGTCACAAACCCGAAAGCTCAGTGCTTGTTGCTGACGCCGGCCTGCGAGAACGTTGCCATGCCGGAATGGCAGGCCGCCGCTGCCTTGACGATCCCGGCCGCCAGCGCTGCTCCCGTCCCCTCGCCGAGCCGCATGCCGAGCGCCAGAAGCGGCGTCTTGCCGAGCATCTCGACGGCCCGCAGATGACCCGGTTCGCCGGAGACGTGACCGATCAGGCAGTGGTCGAGCGCTGAAGGATTGGCGGCCTTCAGGATGGCGGCGGCCGCCGTTGCGACATAACCGTCGATCAATACCGGGATCCGCTCGACTCGCGCGGCAAGGATGGCTCCAGCCATCGCCGCGATTTCGCGGCCGCCGAGGCGGCGCATGATCTCCAGCGGATCGTCCAGGTGATCGCTGTGCAGCGCGACCGCCTTTTCGACAGCAGCAATCTTGCGCTCCAGCATCTCGCCTTCCGAGCCGGTTCCCGGACCGACCCAGTCGCGCGCGTTGCCGCCGTAAAGCGCATAGTTGATCGCCGCTGCGATCGTGGTGTTGCCGATTCCCATCTCGCCGATGCAGAGAAGATCGGTGCCGCCTGCGATCGCTTCCATGCCGAATGCCATGGTCGCCGCGCAATCGCGCTCCGACAACGCGGGCTCCTCGGTGATATCGCCGGTCGGGTAGTCGAGAGCGAGATCGAATACCTTCAGGCCGAGATCATAGGCCACGCAGATCTGGTTGATGGCCGCGCCGCCGGCCGCGAAATTCTCGACCATCTGCTGCGTCACGGCCGACGGAAACGGCGTGATGCCCTGCCTAGTAACGCCGTGGTTGCCGGCGAAGATCGCCACCAACGGCCGGTTCACCGCCGGTGCCTTGCCCGTCCAAGCGGCAAGCCAGAACGCAATTTCCTCGAGCCGGCCGAGCGCGCCGGGCGGCTTCGTCAGCTGCGCATCGCGTTCGCGTGCGGCTGCGAGTGCCCTGGCATCCGGCCCCGGCAGATCGCGCAGAAGTGCCCGGAAATCATCGAATGGCAGGCCTGAGACGCTCATGAATTCGGTTTCCTTGTCTTGGTCGATAACTTGTCTTTTCGCTGCAAATCAGCTTCTTTCGTCGCCACTCTCTTAAAGGCAGCCGCGGAGGCGAACAACTCCAAAAGCGCTGCATATGGTCGCGGGGTCGAGCTGCACGATGAACATTGGAAACTATGCGGCCGACGTCGCTCGCGCCGTTGCCTTTCTCAGCCGCATTCCGATGCCGCCTTCTGCCTTCGTCGATTTCAACGGCAAGCTTGACAGGGCCTCCCGCGCCTTTCCGGTCGCAGGCATTGTCATTGCGCTCCTGCCCGCGCTTGTCTTCCTGGTGATGCTCTGCCTGCATGCAGACCGGCTGATGTCGGCTTTCGTCGCGCTTGCCGTACAGGCGGCATTGACAGGCGCGCTTCACGAAGATGGTCTGGCCGACTGCGCCGACGGCCTCGGCGGCGGGCGCGACCGCGAGCATGCACTCTCGATCATGAAGGACAGCCGCATCGGCACCTATGGCGCAATCGCCTTGATCCTGTCGTTTGCGCTTCGAGCAGGCGCACTCGCCGCAGTCGCACGCGCAGCCCCGCCCTTGGCCGCAGCGCTCGCTCTGCCGGCGATAGCCTGCATCAGCCGTGGCGCGCTTGTTTGGCACTGGCATCGGCTGCCATCGGCAAAACCCGATGGCGTAGCCGCCGCCGCAGGACAGCCGAGCGAAGGCACGATGCATATGGCGCTTGCCTCCGGCTGCCTTTTGTCGGCTCTGCTGCTCTGGCCAAGCCTTGGCCTCCTGCCCCTCGTCTGCGCGCTTCTTGCCTGTGGTTTGTCGGTCATGGCCTTTACCCGGTTCGTCCGTCGCAAGCTCGCCGGGCATACAGGCGACACGCTTGGCGCGGCCCAGCAGATTTCGGAAATCGCCACCGTCTGCGCCCTTGCCATGGCTTTGTGAAACCTCGATATAGATTGCATGCAAACACCCTGCATCCATGTCTGCTCGATCGATCCGGAAACCGGCCTGTGCATGGGTTGCGGCCGTACGCTTCCCGAGATCGGCGGTTGGATGTCCTTCTCCGACGAGGAACGCCGGCAGCTGATAGCCATATTGCCCGCGCGGCTTGCCGCAAGCCGACTGGCAATCCCGCCACAGCCGATGATGCAGGCCACAGCGGAGCAGCGTGCATGAACCGTCTGACGATCGTCCTTGCGGTCCTTGGCCTGGGTCTCGCCGTACTCATATTCAGCGATGACACGAACCGGATCTTCGGCATGAGGACCGACGATTTCGGCCGCGTCGTTTATCTGCTTCCGATCGCGCTGATGCTGGCCGCCGGCGTCTGGGCACGGCGCACGAGCGCAAGTGAGACCCTGCGCAATTTGATGATCTGGCTTGTGCTGATCCTCGCTCTTGCGACCATCTATCTATATCGGCAGGAGGCGCTTGGCATCGGCCACCGCCTGCTCGCCGGCCTTGTCCCGGGCCGCGCAGTCGTCGTGACCACCAGCGAGGGCGTCGAGGAGGTGATCCTTCACAAGCTCCTGAACGGTCACTACGAGGCCTATGTCACGATCAACGGCCAGAGCATTTCGATGCTGGTCGACACGGGTGCAAGCATGATCGCGCTATCCCGCGAGGACGCGGAGCGGGTCGGCATCATTCCCGAGAATCTCGATTATTCGATGAGCGTCATGACGGCCAACGGTCGCGCCCGCGCAGCCCGTGTGACGCTCTCCGAGGTCGCGATCGGCCCGATCATCCGTCATAACGTTCCGGCCAGCGTCGCGCAGGACGGAAAGCTCGACCAGAGCCTCCTCGGTATGAGCTTCCTCTCCACCCTCGGATCTCTGCAGATCCAGACGGACGAGCTGCGGATGCGAGACTAGGGACGGCCCTTGGACCTCGCGCAGGTAGCAGTTAATTTCGCAGCCTGTATCCCGTCTTGAAGATCCAGCCCAGCGTCCCCAGGCAAATCGCCAGGAAGATCGAGATCATCCCGAGGCTCACCAGCGGATTGACGTCGGCAATGCCGAAGAAGCTCCAGCGGAAGCCGCTGACGAGATAGAGCACCGGATTGAAGTGGCTCACCGCCTGCCAGAACGGCGGCAGCATGCTGATCGAATAGAAGCTGCCACCAAGGAAGGTCAGCGGTGGCACGACGAGCATGGGGATGAGGTTCAGCTGTTCGAAGTTGGTCGCCCAGATGCCGATCATGAAACCGAACAGGCTGAAGGTGATCGCCGTCAGCAGGAAGAACAGGACCATCATCACCGGATGCTCGATCCTCACATCCACAAATATATTCGCCGTCAACAGGATGATCACCCCGATCATCAGCCCCTTTGTCGCCGCAGCGCCGACATAACCGAGCAGGATTTCGCTCATGGCCACCGGCGCCGACAATACCTCGTAGATCGTGCCGGTGAATTTCGGAAAGTAGATGCCGAAGGATCCATTGCTGATGCATTGGCCAAGCAGCGTCAGCATGATCAGCCCCGGTGTGATGAAGGCGCCGTAGGAAACGCCCTCCACCTGTTGGATCCGCGAGCCGATCGCCGCGCCGAAAACGATGAAATAAAGCGATGTCGAAATGACAGGCGAAACGACGCTCTGCAACAGCGTCCGGCGTGTGCGCGCCATTTCGAAGAAGTAGATGGATTTGATTGCTTCGACGTTCATTTCGCTCCTCCCACGAGCGCCACGAAGATGTCTTCCAGCGAGCTCTGCTGCGTCGAAAGATCCTTGAAGTGAATATTGTGCTCGCCGAGCCGCGTCAGCAGCGTTGCGACGCTCTCCTGCTCGTTCTGGGCATCGAAATCGTAGATCAGCCGGCTGCCGTCTGCGGCGAGCGAAAGACCGTTGCCGGCAAAACGGTCCGGCAGCTCCTGCAGTGGCTCGTTCAATTCGAGAATGAGCTGCTTGCGGCCAAGCTTCGCCATCAGCGCCGTCTTGTCTCCCACCAGCAGGAGCTCCCCGCCGTTGATGACGCCGACGCGATCGGCAATCTCTTCTGCCTCTTCGATGTAGTGCGTGGTCAGGATGATCGTGACTCCGGAGCGCCGCAGCTTTTCGACGACGTGCCACATGTCCTTTCGCAGCGTCACATCGACGCCCGCGGTGGGCTCGTCGAGGAAGAGGATTTCCGGCTCATGCGACAGCGCCTTGGCGATGAGCACGCGCCGCTTCATGCCGCCCGACAGTTGCCGCAGCATGTTGTCCTTTTTGTCCCACAGCGAAAGGTCGCGGAGCACCTTCTCGATATGCGCCGGATCGGATCGCTTGCCGTGCAGCCCGCGCGAGAAGCTGACCGTATTCCACACCGTCTCAAACTGGTCCGTGGTCAACTCCTGGGGAACGAGGCCGATCAAAGAGCGCGTCGCCCGGAAATCCTTGACCACATCATGACCGTCAACGGTCACTGTGCCGCCACTCGGATTGGCGATACCACAGACAATCGAGATCATCGTCGTCTTGCCCGCGCCGTTCGGTCCGAGCAAGGCCAGAATCTCGCCGCGCTCGACATCAAGGTCGATACCCTTGAGCGCTTGAAATCCGTTGGCATAAGTCTTGGTGAGATTTCGGATGGAAATGATCGGGGCCATAAAGGGCTCTTCTGACATCTGCGGCGGGAGTTGCTGGGGCGCTATATATCCGCTTTGAGTAGTTTTGACATCCCGGCACAGACGAACAGAGTATTCACTTGCGTGAAAACGCGTCTGAAAGAAAAAACCATTCGCGCCTGTGGAAAACTCCAAAGCGGCAAGATGTCATCAACCGGTGATATTTCTCAGCCATAAAGACGGCGAGGCAAGCAAGCGCTCTCCGTCCCGCCGCACCCCTTGCGGAGAGCTGCCTGAGCGATCTCGTTACGCTCCCTTTGCTTCCTCGACATGCAGTGAAGTGTATCCAGTCATCACATGCCTTGACCCGGCCGGGCGGCGCCGCCCGCGCTGCGTTCGCCTTGGGCCGGCTTTCGAGCCGGCCTTTCCTTTTCAATCGCAGTAGACTTTGCCGCTCTGGCGCGCCCGGAGATCGAAGTGGAAATGGTTCCAGTGCTCCGGATTGCTGCCGGGTCCGAGCACCGTATTGAAATACTTGCAACTGTCGCTGCGCACGGCCTGCAACAGCCGGCCCTCCCGGAACGAGAACAGCCCTTTCTTGCGCACGTCGATCGCGTGACCGCTCTTCAGGACGAATTTGCCGACATCGATTGCGTTGCCGCGGGCATGCTCGGACATCGGGTTGTAGCGCTGCCGGCTGTTGTTCATGCGGCGGCAGCTATATCCGCCGAGAGGCTGAATGGTCTTGATGCCGGACCAGTAGCGAAAGCGGGCGGAAGGCGCGAGTTCGTTCTTGACCCATTTGGCGAAGGCGAGTGTCACCTGGCAATTCAGTGTCACCGCTGGCCGGACGCCGATATTGCCGGAAAGGCCCTGCAGGGAAATCGGGTACGGCACCTGGCAGGCAGGCCCGTTCGAGATCGGCGGCTTCTCGGAATAGACGACGCCCATGCGCTTCAAGTCGCGACGGCAGGCAAGCTCCGAGGCCGGCATCACGCTCGGATCTGCGGGGGCGGCCGGTTCACTCATCATCGGCGCGGTCGGGTTGTTGGGTCGCAGCATGGCGACCTGCTGTTCCTCGTTCTCTTCCGGCACGCGCGCCGGCGCGACCACCGGCCTTCCATCGGTCCACACAGGCGCGTTGCCCATCTGCGCCTGCGCGGCCGGCGCGGGGATCCGCACGCGGTTGAGCTGGGTGGGATTGTCGGTACCGATGCCATCGACAACGGGCTGATCGGACTGGCCCTCGGCAATCTGTTGCTGTTGCTCCTCGGCAAGACCGACGGCGGGCTCGGCTCCAAGTTCAGCGTCCATATTGACGCCGCCCGCAGGCACGGCGAGCTGCTGCGTGCCGCCCCAGGTCGTAGGCTGGTTGCGAAGAGAGCCGGCTGCGCCCTGTGCGCCCGCCATTGCCTCGTCGCTATCGATCATCGGCAGTCGCCCGGCCTGCGCAGGTGCCTGAAGCGCTTGCGATTGGCTCTGGGCGCGGCGTTTTCCCGTTCCGGCAAGATTGGGCGTGTTGAGGTAGTCGACGGATCCGGCAGCATCACTGACCGGCGCATTTGCTGCCGGATAGGCCTGCTCACTCGGTGCCATCTGCATCCGCGCAGCAGGCGCGCGACGCTCAGGCGGAGAGATCGACCCCACCCGTGTGCCATTGTCTACGTCGCCGGGCGGAATAAGGCCATCGGTCGAACACGTTGCCAGTGCTGTCGAGAGCAGCACTGGCAACACGTATTGCCGAAGAATGGAAACAAACGCCATGCTCTCATCGCTTCCGAGGAACGGCAGGGATCTAAAACTTAAGCCGAAATTTAATGAAGAACGGTGAACGAAAGCTTACCTGGATTGCTACCGCCCGCGTCTTGAGCCCGATATAGAGCCGCAACAGCACACGCAGGCCCGAGGGAGAAACGCTTGCCCGGACGCGCAGATGTTCCGGTTTGGGCATCGGTTTGTTCGACAACGCAATTTGCTGCACAATGCACAGAACGAAATCTTAAGTCATTCCAACGATTGTAGGATTTGGATCGCCAACCGTTGGGTCGGGCATGAAGCTCCTCGCTACTTTCGCCAAAATCGCCGCTCGCCTGGCACCATCCCGGCGTGGCAGCCAGACTGTCATAGAGGCGCTCCAAAGTGCCGTCGCGGAAAAAGAGCAGCAGCTCGAACAGCAGGCGATTGCCCTCGCCCACAGCCGAAAGATATTCGATCGCTCATCCGAAGCCGCCAGGATCGGCGTGTGGGAATGCAGCCTGCCGGACAACCGCCTTGTCTGGACCAAGATGGTCTATGATCTCTTCGACGTGCCATACGAGGCCGATCTCGATCGCGCGGAAATCTTGAAATGCTATTCCAAGGAGTCGCTTGCCGAGCTTGTACGGCTGCGCAGCCGCGCGATCCAGGAGCAGAGCGGCTTTACGCTCGACGCGGAGATCGTGACACCCAAGGGCAATACGCGTTGGATCCGCATTACGGCCACCGTCGAATGTGAGGGCGATGTCCCTGCCCGCATCTTCGGCATGAAGCTCGACATCACGGCCGAAAAGATGATGTTTGACCAGATCCGCTATCTCGCCGAATTCGACATCCTGACGGGCCTGCCGAACCGCGCGCAGTTTCAGACGGCCCTGCAGCGCCTGCCACTACGCTGCATCAGTGGCAGCAGCGCCGCCCTGCTGCTCATTGATCTCGACGGCTTCAAGGGCATCAACGACCTTCGGCCACCAGGCTGGCGACGAGTGCCTCAAGGAAACGGCAGAGCGGCTGCTTTCAGCGTGCAAGGGAGCAGACCTCGTGGCCCGCATTGGCGGCGATGAATTTGCGGTCCTTGTCAGCGGCTACGACAGCGCCGAAAGCGTCGCCAAGCTCGCTGAGACCGTCGTCCATTGCCTCACCCACTCGGTCGAACGGGACGGCGCCAGAATGCATGTCGGCGCGTCCGTGGGCGTCGCCTTCTTCGATGCATCAATGAACTCCAACATCTTTGTTTGTGCCGATGCCGCACTCTACAAGGCCAAGACTGACGGCAAGAACCGCTTCCAGGTCCACGAGGCTCCCGCGTGTATCGACAATCCGGAGATGGACGCTGCCTAGCCTCCTGCTCGCGCTAGGGCTCAGGAGGCAAGGCTGGCGAATTCTCGTCTCTGGTCTATGATGCGAGCGCGCTGCCTGAGGTCGTTGGCAGCGCGGCACGGAGGTTCATATGGCAGACGGCAAATCCTCGGTCGGCACAGGAGCGATCGACATTGCGCTATTGATCGGCCGACTGCTTCTCGCCTGGATCTTTCTGCATGAGGGCGTCTCGCTGGCGCTCAATTTTTCGGGGGCCGTCGAGATGGCTGCACAATTCGGATTGAGCGTTCCACTGCTTGTAGCAACGATCGCTCTCCAAATCGGCGCCGGCCTATCCATCGCCACCGGGCTTTTGACCCGCATCGGCGCGTCCGCCTTAGGCCTATTTTGCGTCGCCACTGCCACGCTTTTCCATACCAACTTCAGCGATCAGAACGAACTGCTTCATTTCGAAAAAGATCTGGCCATCGCGGGCGGCATGTTCGTGCTCGCCGCCGCCGGAGCGGGCACTCTCTCAATCGATCACTGGCTAAGGGGTCGCGGGCAGTAGTGCCGGGCCACGCTGGACGGCGACTGGCATGCGTCCCGTCGCAACCACGACACGACAGGTCACTATAAGGTTACACGGCGTCGCGCCGCTCTGCCCGATAGGCTCTCAAGATCGCATCGACCGCCTTCGCCGCTTCGGCAGCGTTCGTCTGGTAGTTGGCAACCGATAGGCGCATGACCTGCCTGCCGCGCCATGTCGCTGCGCCGGCAAACAGAGCGCCCTCGCGCTGAAAGGCGCCGATCGTTCGCTTGGTGAGCTCGTCGGCCTGCTCAGGCGGCAGGTCCGCTCCGAAGCGCACAATCACCTGATTGAGGAGCACATCGTTGCCAATCGCAATTCCCGGTTCCCCGGCAAGCACCAGTGCCATGCCTGTCGCAGCGTCGCAGGCGCCGTCGACCAGGGCCTCGACGCCGCTGGGCCCGAGATGCCTGATCATCGCCCATGTGGCAAAGCCGCGCGCCCGCCGCGACAGCTCCGGCACATAGTGCGAAGGATCGCGCTCGCCCTCGCTGGCAAGCGGCAGATAGCTCGCCGATATGGCATGGCCCGCCGGTGCGCGAGTTCGTCGCGCACGATCGCATAGCCGCAATCACAGGGCGTCTGCAGCCATTTGTGCCCATCGGTGGCCCAGCTGTCCGCCTGCTCCACGCCGGCGGTTAAATGACGCCGCCGCGCCGAGGCCTGCGCCCAGAGGCCGAACGCCCGGTCGACATGCACCCATGCGCCCTTCGACTTGGCAATCGGGATCAAGTTGCCGAAATCGTCACAGGCGCCCGTATTGATCTGCCCTGCCTGGAGGATCGCTATGCAAGGGCCAGAGACATCGGCAACGGCCTGCTCGAACGCCACCGGCGCGATGCTCCCCAGATCATCCGTCGGGATCCGCACCACGCGATCGTGGCCGAGGCCGAGAAACTGCAACGCGGAGAACACCGTCGTATGCGCATCATCGCCGATCAGCACCGTGATTTGCGGCGCTCCCCGTTGGCATCGACATCCCAGCCTGACCGTAGCAGCACCTCGCCTCGAGCGGCCGCAAGGCAGGTGAAATTCGCGACGGTCGCGCCCGTGACAAAGCCGACAGAACAGCCAGCGGGAAGTCCAAGCAGCTGAAGCAGCCAGCGCGCGCCTACCGTTTCAGCGGCGGCCGCCGACGGCGACGCCGTATGGTTGCCGGCATTCTGTCCCCACGCGCTCGTTAGAAAATCGGCGGCAACTCCCATCGGGTGAGAGCCTCCGATGACCCAGCCGAAAAAGCGCGCGCCGGTCATCAGATGCAATCCCGGCTCCGCCGTCGTCACCAGTTCGTCGAGCACGTCGACCATCGGCGATGACTGTTCAGGCAGCGGGGCGGCAAAGGCCTCCACGGCGGTGGCATAGTCACGCAATGGGCGATGGGGGCGACTGTCGGCCGTGTCACGAAAGCGCACGGCATGATCGGCGGCGATTGAGAACAATTCCTTCGTGCCCATGGCATCCGCCTCCCCATATCGCGCTGCCAAAGCATGCGATGGCGGAGATTAGCCTGAACTCTGTGGCGGTGCAGCCCGACGGCTAAACGCACCGGTGACGTGCCCTCAGAGCGTCAGCCCCCGACGCTGCGAAACGCTGTGGGCGCATCTCGTTTCTCACTGCCGTAGAGTTCATTCATGATTTTGGCGACCTCGACGGCGTGGCGTTCCGTCAAGCCATGCAGTATCTGCCCGCCGAAGGACGCAGGCTCTTCAGTCTGGTTGTCCCACACCATCCAGAGATCGAGCGGGTCGCAAATGACGTCGTATCGTTGATCGGAACTATACATGGGTAAATTGCCTTACGAACCCTACCCGTTTAAGCCCCTACTATTAACGCGCCCTTGCTTCGGACTCCCAATTAGCGCGAGCGATTTCTTGTCCTGATGATCGGGAAGCCCAGAAAATACCAGGACAAGGCAGTTCCCGGCGCGATCGCACCGATGTTGCCGCCGCGCAGCAGGCAGGCCAGAAGCCCCGCGGCCACCCCGACGATCACCAGATCGATCAGGCACGGCCGCGATTCGGATGATGATTTCTCTCCCATGATGTCGGCTTAGGTCATCCGCCGGGGTTGAAAAAGGCCTTGCCCCCGAGATACCTAACAGAGTCTGAATATCAGTAACATCGTCTCTCTGAGAGACGTCCGAAGTACCAATTTGATGCACCCGCCGCCGCTGGCGCAGAACAAAACTGACGCGCCCTCATTTATCGCGCAGGAACGCTGCCCGTGACGATCCGATCCGTCTTCATCACGTCCATCTGCGGCCAGTTGGACGCAGCCTCGGTCGCCGGGCGACTGCCGACCGCCAGAATTGTGATCAGACCAGCCACGATGGCAGTAAGAAGAAAGCCGCTGTAGGTCATTGTTTCGAGCCTCAATGCTGTGGTTTCCCAGCCACTGCGGCGCAAACTGATACGAGACGCTGAATGAAGGCCTAATGAACATGGTTAACGTATAGCGTTTCCCTGTTTGAAACACGGTCTGTGGATAACTAGTCGCCCTCGCCCGTCTGCACGGACCGCTCCTCGAACAGCCGCTTCAAGGCGTTGAGCCGCTCGCGGTCAATCTTCGCGTCCGTCACGGCGATCCAGCCATCGATATAGTGCTGGGGGGCATAGACGTGGCCGTACCCCATCGGAGAACTCGTTGCGATCGCCATATCGACCAGCAATTGCAGCATTGTCAGCGCCGGAAACCAGCGCAGGCTCGGCGAAACATCTGGCCCGCGCGGACGCCTCATCCATGCCGGCTCCCGATAGAAAGAATAGGGATCGAAGAACGTCACGGCGTCGCTGGCATACTGCAGATAGACGATGCGAATGGGTCCCCAGTTTGCGCCGGGAATATCCAACTGGTTCGTCTGGTTGGTGAATCGGATGAGGGATCCGTCGCGGAACTGCGGCAACCACGCAGGTGATTGGGGATTGCGCGCGGCCGTCACGTCTCGCCACATCCTGCTTTCAAAAGGAGGCCCGCTCCACAACGCCCCCTGGAATGGATCCGCCACGATGTCGAAGATATCCGCGGAGACTTGGGAATTCAGTGCTCCAAGGCTGAGGCCGTGCAGGTAAAGCTTCGGTCTCTCGTCCCGCGGCAACGTTGTCCAGTAGCCGTAGACCTCGCGAAACAACGCCCTGGCGGACGCCGAACCGTATTCCGGCTCGACAAGCAGCGACAACCAACTTGTCAGATAGGAATATTGAAGCCCGACGCTCGCCACGTCCCCGTGACGCAGATACTCGAGCGTGTCCATTGCCTCCGGGTCGATCCAGCCGGTTCCCGTCGGAACGATGATGATGAGGAGCGAGCGTTCGAATGCGCCTTGGCGCTTCATCTCTTCGAGTGCGAGCTTTGCGCGCTCCTCGATCGTTTCTGCGTTGTTGAGGCCCACATAGGTTCGCAGCGGCTCGCGCGCCGGCGTCTTCCAGAAATCGCCGATTTGCGCGGCTGTCGGCCCAGAGACGATGAAATTACGGCCCTGACGCCCAAGTCCCTCCCAGGCGACAAGCGAGGCGGCGCTTCCGGTCTTTGCCGGATCGCCTGGGATAGGAACGCCGTCTTCCAGAAGCGCATCGACCCTTTGGAATGAACTGTCGGCTAGATGCAACGCCGCACGCAGGAGCACGCCGTCTACGACAGACCAGAAGAGGGCGATCGCAAGGACACCCCCAGTCAGCTGCGAGACGCGGCGCGGCACGAAGCGCGACAGCCACTTCGACAGGAACAGACACGTGAACCGGAACAGCCGACCGATCAGAAGAGCAACGAAGAAGGCGACGGTTGCGACAAGCGCGACACTGAAAGGCTCAGCCGTATCGACGCGCTCCATGTGCCACAAGTCACGGATCGAATTCTGCCAGCCGGCAGCGCGCCAAAGGACGACCACCGACAGCACAACACCCAGTCCGCAAACGATCAGGTTGCCGGGCAGTCTGCGTCCGCTGGCGACCGGCAGCTCCAGGTATTTCCACAGCCAGGTAAAGGTTACCCCGAAAAGATACCCTACGGCGGCGGCGATGCCCGACAGCGCGCCTTGAATGAAGAAGGAGCGCGGCATGAGGCTCGGCGTCAGCGACGCGGCAAAGAAAATGAAGCCAAGTGCCAACCCCGGCGTCGAAAGCGACACGAATAGGCGCAGCAGCAAATGTCTCATGCGTTCCCTCTCATTTGCTTCTCGCGCCTGTAGAGACCGACCATTTGCCGTTCGTGACTTTGACATTCCCCATCAGCACGAAATCGAGATGGTTGAGGATACTGGAGAACGACACATCCACATCGGTATCGAAGCCGGCAAGTGATCTGTTGTCCTTCAGGAAAGGCGCCCAGGCTGCAATCGACAACAAGCAGAAAACGATGCCGAACAAGCTCATGCATGGGAAGCAAGGCGAGAACCGAAGCATTCGTGGACTCCATTGCGGACGCCATGCACATTACTATCTGAAAGCGCAAATTCAAAGGACGCAACGGGCAGGTAGGCATCACGAAAAAGGTCCCCCGTGGCGTCGCCCGGGAGACCCTCGATCTATTTGTTAGTCAACTCATCAGGCAGCGCGGGACATCCGTCCTGCACCATTTCCACGGGCAGCACGCAGTCTGAAATTGGCCAGCAAGGTGCTCAACTGCCGGCTTTCTTCGGCCAGTGTCTGGCTTGCAGCCGTCGTCTCCTCCACCATCGCGGCATTCTGCTGCGTCATCTGATCCATGTGGTTGACCGAGGTGTTGATCTCGTTGAGCCCCGTGGCCTGCTCGCGCGCTGCAGTCGCGATCGAGGCGACATGGTTGTTGACACGATTGACCAGCTCCTCGATTTCGAGCAGCGCATCACCAGTAGAACGCACCAGCGTTACGCCGTTTCCGACTTCGCTTGCCGAGGTGCTGATGAGTACCTTGATCTCCTTTGCTGCGTTTGCGGAGCGTTGAGCCAGTTCGCGTACTTCCTGTGCGACTACCGCAAAACCGCGACCCGCCTCGCCTGCACGTGCCGCCTCGACGCCGGCATTCAGCGCCAGCAGGTTCGTCTGGAAGGCAATCTCATCGATGACGCCGATGATCTGGCTGATGCGGTTTGATGAGTCCTCGATCCGGTTCATCGCGGTGACCGCATTGCGGACGATCTCGCCCGACTTGCCGGCGCTGGTCTTGGTTTCCGCCACCATCTCGCGGGCTTCCGCCGCACGTTCCGAAGCAGTCCGCACGGTCGCGGTGATCTCGTCGAGTGCCGCCGCCGTCTCTTCAAGGGCGGCCGCCTGCTGCTCGGTGCGCTTCGACAGATCGTTCGTGGCTGCACTGATATTGCCGGCGCTGTCGTTGACGACACGGGTCGATTCCGCGATCGCCTGAATCACGCCGTTCAGCGCGTCGACGGCTGAGTTGAAGTCGGAACGCAGCTTGGCGTAATCGTCGCCGAGATCGCCGATCGATACGGTCAGGTCACCGGCGGCAAGCTTTTCCAGGCCTGCCCCGAGCGACTGGATCGCAAAGGTCTGGCGATCGGCTGCCGAGCGCCAGTTGGCCTCGTTGCCGCGACGCTCCTCCTCGATCTGCAGCTGGTGCTGGCTCTCGCGATCGCGCATCAGGGTACGCTCGCGGACGGAGTCACGCAGCACAAGCAGAGACTTCGCCATTGCGCCGATCTCGTCACGCCGCTCGTGATCGACGATCTCGCCGACGTCGCGTTCATCGGCAATGGCGTTCATCGCGCCCTTCAGCCGAGCGATCGGCGAGGTCACGCTGCGTACGATCCCGAAGGCGACGCCGATGATCACGATCGCGCCGATCAGGCAAGCCCCTACGGCCCAGATCGCGTTCTGGCGATAGAGCGCCGCAAGGTCGTCGGCATAGACGCCGGTGCCGACCACCCAGCCCCAGGGCTCGAAGCCGACCACATGAGAATATTTGAGCACCGGATCGGCCGCACCCGGCTTTGGCCAGTAGTAATCAACGAAGCCTTCGCCACTCTTCTTCACGGTATTGGCGAACTCGACGAAGATGAACTTGCCGGTCGGATCCTTGTTCTGGGACAGGTCCGTTCCGTTCAGCTCCGGCTTGATCGGATGCATGATCATCCTCGGGTGCATGTCGTTGATCCAGAAGTAGCCATTGCCGCCGTAGCGCATGGCTGAAATCACCTCCTTCGACGCGGTCTGCGCCTGCTCCCGCGTCATGGCGCCGGACTGTTCCAACTTGTAGTATTTCTGGAAGATGGCGATCGCCGTCGCATCCATCTGCGCAAGACCATGCTTGCGCTCGCTCTCCAGCTTCGCGTGCGAATAGTTGAGGAAGAAGGTGATGGCGAGCACCAGAATGGTCAGCGCCAGCCCCACGAGAGAATAGAGGCGAGTGGAAATCTTGACGTTACGCATTGAGCCCCGGCAGTTCAGAATTTGAGAATAGTCAAATACTGCAATGCGAGCCTTACCGGATCGTGAATTTTAATTAGAGTTTACTGAACTGCCGCTGCGTGAGCACTTTCGCCACCACCGCATATTTCCAAGGCAAAGCATTGATTTTTATTGACAAGCCACGACCCGTGCAAACCGCGCTAGGTAAGATCTCATAGAACTATGGTAGCAGGTGCGGCGGCCAACGCACCGTCTCTCGACAGGGCCGCGTTTCGCTTCAACGGCATCTGCGCTACGGTCCTTCGGAATCGCTATCCATATGCTGAAGAGGAACCTTGCATGACCGACAACGCCAAGCCGAGTGGCGCGCTGACCCTTCGCACCGTGGCGATGCCCGCCGATGCCAATCCGGCGGGTGACATTTTCGGTGGCTGGGTCATGGCACAGATGGACCTTGCCTCGGGCATCACCGCCTCCGAGCGCGCCAAGGGCCGTGTCGTCACTGCGGCCGTCAAGGAGATGGCCTTCGCCCTGCCGGTGAAGATCGGCGATACACTGTCGGTCTATACGACGATCGAAGCCGTCGGCCGCACCTCGATCATGCTCTCGGTCGAGGCTTGGGCCACGCGCGCCCGCTACAACAACATGGAAAAGGTGACAGCGGCGACTTTCATCATGGTTGCGCTCGACGAGAGCGGAAAGCCCAAGCCGGTTCCCGCGGAGTAGGCCATGGAATCGGTCGCCTCGCCGGAGGTCTTTCTCCACATCAAGGTGGTGATGGGGATGGTAATCTCGCTGAGCCTTGCGCGGCTGCTGACCGGCATCGCTGGTATCATCCAGCATCCGGGAAAGGCCAAGCCCTATGCCGTACACTCCCGCCGGCGCTGGTTCTTCGGCACGCTCGCCCTCACCTACGCTGTCGACATCGTCGACACTGCGATCAAGGGCGCTGACCACATCCACTCCATCGGCTGGGAGTATCCGGCGCGCAACATCGTCTATGTCATCCTCTGCCTCATCGCCGCATGGACCGCAAACCGCCGCTTCCACACGGCCTTTGTCTGGCTCAATCTGGTCTATCAGGTCAGCTTCATCTTCCGCATCTACGACATCCTCGGGTAACAATTCGCAACTTTTTGGTTGCCAATTCATCGCGAATATGCGATTTAAAAGGCAACCAGGAGGTTGCTGATATGTCTGACCGCATTGAGAAGATCATCGAACTGAATGCGCCGGTCGAGCGCGTCTGGAAAGCCATCACCGATCACCGCGAATTCGGCGAATGGTTCCGCGTCCAGCTGGACGGCCCCTTCGTGCCGGGCGAGAATTCGACCGGTCACATCACCTACCCCGGCTACGAGCACATTCGCTGGCAGGCGACCGTCAAGCGCATGGAAGAGCCCGAACTGTTTTCCTTCACCTGGCATCCCTACGCCATCGATCCCGATGTCGACTACTCCGGCGAGCCGCCGACCCTGGTCGAGTTTCGTCTGGAGCCGACGTCATCGGGCTCGCGCCTGACCGTCACGGAATCGGGTTTCGACAAGGTCCCGCCGCATCGCCGCGAGGAAGCCTTCCGCATGAACGACGGCGGCTGGGCCGAACAGATGAAAAACATCGAGGAATACGTCGATCGCTAACGTCGAATTCCACCGCGCGAACGCGGCAATCCTGTTCGCCGCGCTGGGGGACCCGACGCGCCTGTCGCTGCTGACGACCCTCAGCGACGGGCGCGAACGCTCGATATCAGGGCTTTCCGTCGGGACCGCACTCAGCCGGCAGGCGGTGACGAAGCATCTGCACGTGCTGGAACAGGCCGGCCTGGTCCGCTCCGCCAAAGTCGGGCGGGAAAGCCATTACGCCTTCCAACCCGATCGGATCGGCGAGATGCGCGCCTATCTCGACAGCGTCTCGCGACAATGGGACGCCGCGCTCGAACGCCTGCGCGGCTTCGTGGAGCGGTAGATCTGTCTGGGCGTGCAGGAACGGCATCGGCTTGTCGCGCTGAGACCGGGACGATTCCGCCCGTTAAGTCGCCCGCAATTCCAGACCGTTAGCCGCGGAAGATGAAGGATGCGCCGATCGCGATCAGGGCAAAGCCGATCACGTGGTTCCAGGTCAGGGTTTCGCCGAGCCAGAACACCGAGAAACCGGAGAAGACGAGCAGCGTGATCACTTCCTGCATCGTCTTCAGCTGCGCCGTCGAGTAGACCACCGAACCGATGCGGTTGGCCGGCACGGCAAGGCAGTATTCGAAGAAGGCGATCGCCCAGCTGACGACGATGGCAATGAACAGCGCCGTGCCCTTGTGCTTGAGATGTCCATACCACGCAAAGGTCATGAAAATGTTGGAAGCGAAAAACATGACAACCGGCCAGACGGCCGAGAAGCTTTGCCAAGCACGCCGCCCGTTGCCAACATGGACAGCCCTACCCCGCCGGTAGCCGGCGCGCCCGGACCATTCGTCCACGCCCGCGCAATCGCGCCGGAGACGATCCTCTGTACAGACCGCGACGAAATCCGCGAAGGCGGCTCCCGCTCCCGGCGCGATTGCAATGCGGCCAATATCCGCAAGGGCACGTCTCGCCATCGGCGACGACGGCAGCTTCGCGATCGTTCCTAACGAGGATGCCGGAAAGGCAGCGCTGGCGGGTGCGTCCATCGACGTTGCGTCGTCGGCGGCATCGACCACGCAAGGACTGGATGACCATCGCCCGCCGCGTGGCGGCCCTTCCAGCGCGTGAACGCAGCCAATGGCCTGATCCCGGAGAGAACCCGCACATCCTCAATGACCTCAAGGTGTGCGCGGCTTTCGTGAACTACTCCTCGTCACAAGCTGCCACATGGGCACCGACCATCCGGGCGCCCGCTCCTTCTTCCGGGACAAGCAAAAGCAGTTTCATGTGCGGCAAGACCCGCAGCCGGGCGCCACCGCGGTTCGCCGCTATGCGCCGCCCTTCACCGACCAGAGCTGGGCCCAAAGGCAACGGCCATGTCGGCTTCGTGGTCGCCTGGACGAGCACGACGGTAACGCTGCTTGGCGGCAACCAGGGCAACACGGTGTGCGAAAGGACCTTTCCGCGGCTAGAGAAGAACAGCTCCGTCGCGAAGGAATCTGAATTCGTCCGCTTCCTGATGCCGGTCATCGTCTGACCCAAGGGTAGTCGAAAGAAATGCAGGCGCGGCCATGCCGCGCCTGCCTTCAGCGGTTCGCTTGTCCGATCATGCGCGCACGCCGTGCGGCTCCTCTGCCTCATCCGTGCCGAACCGCACGTCCTTCTTCTCGAAGCCGAAGCCGGCAAGCAGCGCGACGACGATGGCGACGATCACCGCCACGATCAGGAGCGCGTAGGCATAGTCGCCGTCCCAATGCGCGGCCAGCCCCGCCTGCAGCGTCGCATTGCCGGAGGCCAGCAGATTGCCGAGCTGGTAGGCAAAGCCCGGGAAGGTCCCGCGCACCTCGTCCGGCGACAGTTCGTTCAGGTGCACCGGCACGATGCCCCAGGCGCCCTGCACGAAGAACTGCATGAGGAAGGCGCCGACGGCGAGCAGCACCGGCCCCGGCGCATAGACCCAGAGCGGCGCCACCGGCACGGCGATCAGCGAAGCGATAACGATCGCTTTCCTGCGGCCAATCTGCTGCGACAGCGCGCCGAAGAACAGGCCGCCGCAGATCGCGCCGATATTGTAGACGATCGCGATCGCGCCCGTTGTGTAGCTGTCATAGTTACGTTGTGTTTCCAGGAAGGTCGGATAGATGTCCTGCGTGCCGTGGCTGAAGAAGTTGAACGCCGTCATCAGCAGCACGACCCATATGAACAGCGGCACATTCTCCCGCAGCACGCTGAGGAAAGGCCGCCGTCCCTGCTCCCGGCGCTTGAGGAAGGCCGGGCTCTCCTCGACATTGCGCCTGATATAGAACACCAACAGCGCCGGCAGTGCGCCGACGAAGAACATGCCGCGCCAGCCGATGACCGGAAAGAGCAGGAAGAAGACAATCGAGGCAAGCAGATAGCCCGAGGGGTAGCCGGCCTGCAGGATGCCGGAAACGATGCCGCGGCTTTCCTCCGGCACGGTCTCCATGACGAGTGAGGCGCCGACGCCCCACTCGCCCCCCATGACGATGCCGTAGAGCGCTCTCAGCACGATGAACATGGTCAGCCCGGTGGAAAAGCCGGTCAGGAACTCGAACAGTGAATAGAACAGCACATTGACCATCAATGTGATCCGCCGGCCGTATTTGTCCGACGCCAGCCCGAACAGCAGCGCGCCGAGCGGCCGCATGGCCAGCGTCAGGAAGATCGCAACCGACACGGCCGGAACGTCGGTATGAAACTCCTCTGCAATGTGCTTAAGAACGAAAACCAGAATGAAGAAATCGAAGGCATCGAGCGTCCAGCCGAGATAGCTGGCGATCACGGTGTTGCGCTGCTGCGGGGTGAGCGCGCGCAGGCTCTGCAGTGCGGACATCATTGTTCCTCCGTCCGAAAGCGGCGGCGAGGCGGGCAATGTCCGGATGCCGTCGAAGAGAGGGATCGACCAGGGACGGGCGAGGTCGAAGCTGTGACAGGCAGCCTCGGCTAACGTCAGCAATGCTGTCGTGGTTCCCGCCTGCGACAGTTTGACCGTCGCTCAGCGCTCGGCGGCAAGCTTCTCGCGGATATGATCCGGCCCGCCTACCATGCGTCGGGCGAACGGCCGTTCGGGGTCGACAACGCGCCAAAAGGGAGCGCTGTCGTCCTGGCTGATGCGTACCAGATGCCGGTGCACGGTCACCGGGCAGCACGCATCCGCTTCGTACTTCGCCGCGAGTGCGCGCCTTACTCCGCGATATCCGACAGATGGCCCGGCCGGGCGGCGCGCAATTCGTCGGCGACCATCGTCTCGCTCGGGATCAGCATGCTCTGAATAGAGTTTTTGCCCTTGCGCCGCGTTTTGATCAGCGGAAGCTCCTCCACGACTCACCTCTGGAAACCGCGTCCAAGGAAAACGAAGAGCAGCGCCGGGATCCGCTGCTCCTCATTTGGTTCAAGACGGCACCCCATCCCATCGCCTCAGCTCAGCTTCCTGCGCCGCTCCAGCTCTGCCGCAGTGGGCTGCTCGAATTCGAACGAGCCGGTGATGATGTCGCCGCTTCGGACATATTTGTTCACCGTCACGCCGGAACCGGAGACCTTCGAACCGACGAGTTTCAGCGCGCCCGGAAAGGCGCCGTCGCCGAACAGTTTCTTGCCTTTGCCGAGCACAACGGGAAAGAATGAAATATGCAGTTCGTCGACCAGGTCGTTTTGGAACAAGGTCTGCAGGAAGTCGGTCGATCCCTGCGTCAGGAGATCCGGGCCATCGCTGCTCTTTAGCGCCTTGATCACACCGACGACGTCGGCGCCGAGCACTTGGCTGTTCTGCCAGCTGAGCTTCAGGTCCGGGTTACGGGTCGCAACGTACTTGGTGATTCGATCGAACAGCGGTCCGATCGGGTCGTCGGCAGCGACATAGGGCCAATGCGCGGCGAAGATATCATAGGTCTTGCGGCCGAGCAGCAAATCGAAGGGATTGGCGAACATCTCGCCCACGGCCTCCCCCATCGCCTGGTCAAAATAAGGGGCGGCCCAGCCGCCATACTTGAAGCCGCCGATTGGGTCCTCATGCGGGCCGCCCGGCGCCTGCATGACGCCGTCGAGACTGGCGAATGCACCTGTGATGATCTTTCTCATGTCTACTCCCCTTCGTGGGCCTCTTCGCAGCCCGCCTCAGATGTCAAGGACGTCCCACCGCGGCCTCAGCCGACAGCGGGTTAGGAGAAAATCGAACGCCACTGTTTACCAAATCCGAACGATTCATTTGTTTCCCTTTTGTACTCTTTGCCTCTTCACTTTCGCAATGACTCCCGCCATATTCCGCCCATGGCCAAAACTCCGAAGAAATCTCCCGCCCCGAATGGCTTCGAGGAAGCCCCACAGCCGTCTTTTGAAGGCGCCCCTCTTGAGGGTTCCGTCGCCGACTGGGTGAAGCAGTTGGAAGCCGATGCGGAGGCCTCCGGCGTCGAGACCCAGCGGCAAATCGCCTCAAAGGCGGGCAAGCATCGCAAGAAAGTGGAGATCGCCGCGTCGAAATCCGCACGCGGCACGTCGATGGGCGGCTCGACCGACCCGAAGACCCGCGCGGCAGCCGGCCTCAACCCGGTTGCGGGCATGGATACGACGCTGGAGGAGGCCGCCTCGCTGCAGGCCGGCACCGCCGTCACCGCCACTGTCGAGGCACTGTCGGCGCTGATCGAGAGCGGCAACCCGCTGCACAAGAACGGCAAGATCTGGACGCCGCACCGTCCCGCGCGGCCGGAGAAATCCGAGGGCGGCATCTCGATCCGAATGGACAGCGAATACCAGCCCGCCGGCGACCAGCCGACCGCCATCAGGGACCTCGTCGAGGGCCTGGAGAACGGCGACCGTTCCCAGGTGTTGCTCGGCGTCACCGGCTCCGGCAAGACCTTCACCATGGCCAAGGTGATCGAGCAAACGCAGCGCCCGGCGCTCATCCTGGCGCCGAACAAGACGCTCGCCGCCCAGCTCTATTCAGAGTTCAAGAACTTCTTCCCTGATAACGCCGTCGAGTACTTCGTCTCCTATTACGACTACTACCAGCCGGAAGCCTACGTCCCGCGCTCCGACACCTATATCGAGAAGGAATCCTCGATCAACGAGCAGATCGACCGGATGCGCCACTCGGCGACGCGCTCGCTGCTCGAACGCGACGACTGCATCATCGTCGCCTCCGTGTCCTGCATCTACGGCATTGGCTCGGTCGAGACCTATACCGCCATGACCTTCCAGATGAATGTCGGGGACCGACTCGACCAGCGCCAGCTCTTGGCCGACCTCGTCGCCCAGCAGTACAAGCGCCGCGACATGGATTTCCAGCGCGGCTCCTTCCGTGTCCGCGGCGATACGATCGAGATCTTCCCGGCCCACTTGGAAGACGCGGCCTGGCGCATCTCCATGTTCGGCGACGAGGTCGACGCCATCACCGAGTTCGACCCGTTGACCGGCCAGAAGACCGGCGACCTGAAATCGGTGAAGATCTACGCCAATTCGCACTATGTCACCCCGCGCCCGACGCTGAACGCTGCCATCAAGTCGATCAAGGAGGAGCTGAAGGGCCGCCTCGTCGAGCTTGAGAAGGCCGGTCGCCTGCTGGAGGCCCAGCGTCTGGAGCAGCGCACCCGCTACGATATTGAAATGCTCGAAGCCACCGGCTCCTGTCAGGGCATCGAGAACTATTCGCGCTACCTCACCGGCCGCGACCCAGGCGACCCGCCGCCGACCTTGTTCGAGTACGTCCCCGACAACGCCATCGTCTTCATCGACGAAAGCCACGTCACCGTGCCGCAGATCGGCGGCATGTACCGCGGCGACTTCCGCCGCAAGGCGACGCTCGCCGAATACGGCTTCCGCCTGCCCTCCTGCATGGACAACCGGCCGCTGCGCTTCGAGGAATGGGACGCGATGCGCCCCGACACCATCGCGGTCTCGGCCACGCCAGGCGGCTGGGAGATGGATCAGTCCGGCGGCGTCTTCGCCGAACAGGTGATCCGCCCGACCGGCCTCATCGACCCGCCCGTCGAGGTCCGCTCCGCCCGCAGCCAGGTCGACGACGTGCTCGGCGAGATCCGCGAGACCGCGGCCAAGGGCTACCGCACCCTCTGCACCGTGCTCACCAAACGCATGGCCGAAGACCTCACCGAATACCTGCACGAGCAGGGCGTGCGCGTCCGCTACATGCACTCCGACATCGACACGCTGGAGCGCATCGAGATCATCCGCGATCTCCGCCTCGGCGCCTTCGACGTGCTCGTCGGCATCAACCTTCTGCGCGAAGGCCTCGACATTCCCGAATGCGGCTTCGTCGCCATCCTCGATGCCGACAAGGAAGGCTTCCTGCGCTCCGAAACCTCGCTGGTCCAGACCATCGGCCGCGCCGCAAGAAACGTCGACGGCAAGGTCATACTCTACGCCGACAACGTCACCGGCTCGATGAAGCGGGCGATGGAGGAAACCGGCCGCCGCCGCGAAAAGCAGATGGCCTACAATGCCGAACACGGCATCACCCCGGAATCGGTCAAGGCGAAGATCTCCGACATCCTCGACTCCGTCTACGAACGCGACCACGTCCGCGCCGACATCTCGGGTGCGTCAGGCAAGGGCTTTGCGGACGGCGGAAACCTCGTCGGCGCCAACCTGCAGACCCATCTCAACGCGCTGGAAAAACAGATGCGCGACGCCGCCGCCGACCTGGACTTCGAAAAGGCCGCGCGTCTGCGCGACGAGATCAAGCGCCTCAGGGCCGTCGAACTCGCAGCCATGGACGACCCTCTGGCCCGCGAAGAATCCAGGGCGATGGAAGGCGGCCGCCCTCGTCCTTCGAGGGGCGCTGCGCGACCGCCTCAGGATGAGGACGGAGCGACGACTGCAGCGGGTAGCCCTCGGGGTGGGGACGCAGCAGCGAGCCGTGGCCACAGTGAGAGCCCTCATCGTGAGGAGGCCCAAAGGGCCGTCTCGAACCACGAGGGCGGGCGAGGAACCTCCTACTTCGCAAAGCCCGGCCTCGACGACATGGGCCCGGGCACCGACACCGCAACGCCCCTCTTCCGCAAGCCGGACCGAGACGAAATGGGCCGCGACATCGCCGAGCCCGCGCGCAAGAGCCTCTTCCGCCGCAACAGCCTCGACGAAATGACCGTCGGCCGCACCGAAAGACCGGTCAGCGGCGCGCTGCCGGAAAAGCCAGGGGAATCGATCGGTACGAAGAAGCGCGCCTCGCCGCTTCCCTCTCCGTCGTCATCCTCGGGCGAGCGCAGCGAGACCCGAGGACCCACCGACGACCCGCGCCCCCTCGTCCGCGGCAAGACGGGCATTGGCTCCTACGAGGACCCGGCCGAGCAAAAGCGCAAGGGCAGGACAAAGGGGAAGACCGGGCGACCGGGGCGCTGACCTGACCCTCTTCCCGTCATCCCGGACTTGATCCGGGATCCATTCACCGCGTGTCCGCGTGGTGAATGGATCAGCGAACATGAACCCGAACCCAAAATGGCCTTCGCGCGATCGACATCGCGCCGCTGGATGCCGGATCAAGCCGGCATGACGGCTATGGCCACGAATGATTGCAGTGTTTCACAAGAACACGCATCATCCGGGCAAGTGCGGCACACATAGGGGGCTGCAGAGAGACCGGCGTTGCGAGCACAAACCGCCAAACGGGCACTTGACGGCGTCATTTGCACCTTTTTCAGATGAGGCTGGATCGAGGCGGAGGGTGCGAAAACGCCGAAACAGCGCCGTTCCGGCACAGAATCCGGAAAAGATACAGTGCCGGCTGTGCATCCTTACCTTTCGTCAAGTGTCTGAATCTTTGGCCATTCCCGGCGCGCGGAATCGCGTGCCACAATATTGCCGCTTGCCTTTTGCTTCGAATGCTGTCACCAAATGCAGCTCTCGGGCATTTGCATGCCGGTGACTGGACTGATGTGGTAACGCCTTCCGGCAGGAAGGCAGCGTGGGGGACACCCGCGTGCGTAGACGTTCTTTCCCCGTTCGTGAACTACTCGACTGACCCTTCGCGCGCTGAATTTCGATGAGGGAGCGCGAAAGCTAAAGCCGTCCATTTCCTCTCGGGGGGATGGATACCAGACAGACTAAGGGAAAAGGACTATCCCAATGGCCACCAAAGGCGTCGTAAAATTCTTCAACCAGGACAAGGGTTTTGGTTTCATCACTCCGGATGGCGGCGCGAAGGACGTTTTCGTTCACATCTCCGCGCTCCAGGCTTCCCGCATCCCGTCGCTCCGCGAAGGCCAGCAGGTAACCTTCGACACCGAGCCGGATCGCATGGGCAAGGGCCCGAAGGCCGTCAACATCTCGGCCAACTAATCTAAATTTCCTGTTTCGGCAGGATGGAACGGCGCTCCGCAAGGGGCGCCGTTTTCGTTTGCGGGGATGGGCAGGAGGGCCGTTGAGGAAAGCGATCGTGGCAGCGGGCGCCGGCTCGAAGAGGGGCCGCCTTGCCTGACCGCTCTCTAGGCGCCGACCGCTTCCCGCGCGCCTTCGAAATCCACCGCCGCGAAGGCAGCCGCGATCACCTCGGGCCCCGCCCCTGTCTTCACCGCATCGGTCGAAAGGATCTGCCGATAGCGCCGCGCGCCGGGCAGCCCGGTAAACAGCCCGACCATGTGCCGCGCCACCTGCTGCATCCGCCCGCCGCTTTCGATATGGCGCTCGGCATAGGCCATCATCCGGTCGCGGATCGCGCCCCAATCAGCCTCCTGGGCCGCTGCACCGTAGAATCGCTGATCGACGTCGGCGAGAACAGCGGCGTTCTGGTAGGCCGCGCGTCCGAGCATGATGCCGTCGATATGATTCAAGTGAGCGGCCGCCTCGTCCAGCGTCTGGATGCCGCCGTTGATGCCGATGAAGACATCCGGCCGCGCCCGTTTCATGCGGTAGACGATCTCGTAGTCGAGCGGCGGGATTTCGCGGTTCTCCTTCGGCGACAGGCCCTTGAGCCACGCCTTGCGCGCGTGGATCCAGACGGCGTCGGCGCCGGCATCGACCACCCGGTCAAGAAGATCGGGCAGAGCCGCTTCCGGATCCTGCTCGTCGACGCCGATCCGGCACTTCACCGTCACGGGCCGGTCGGCAACCGCCTTCATCGCCTTGACGCAGGCCGCCACCGTCTCCGGCGTCAGCATCAGGCAGGCGCCGAAGGTGCCCGACTGCACCCGGTCCGAGGGGCAGCCGACATTCAGGTTGATCTCGTCGTAGCCATAGGGCGCGGCGATCAGGACCGCTTCTGCGAGCTTTGCCGGATCTGACCCGCCGAGCTGCAGCGCCACCGGATGCTCCACCGCATCGAAGGACAGGAGACGTTCGCGCGGCCCATGGATGATCGCATCGGCCACGACCATTTCCGTGTAGAGCAGCGCATTGCGGCTGATTTGCCGGTGGAAATAGCGACAATGTCGATCGGTCCAGTCGATCATCGGCGCAACGGCGAAGATCGGAACCCTTGAAATCAAGGCTTTCTGGTAGAAATTCAATTCGTTAGCCTCGGTGGTCTTTGTCATGCTTTGTCAGGCTCTTTCCGCCTGTTGCACCGTTTTTCAGCGTAAGATACAACATTGTAGTACTTCGAGGGAGAAATCTCGTACCATGGGAACCATCAGCGCCCGCAAGCGTCAGGACGGAAGCACCGGATATACCGCTCAAATCCTCAGAAAGAAAGGCGGTGCGATAGTTTGGCGCGAGGCGAAGACATTCGATACGAAGCGCGAAGCCGAGGCGTGGATCCGCTTTCGTGAATCGGAACTGGATCAGCCAGGCGCAATCGAACGGGCTTCTGCAAAGTCCTCTACGCTGGCCGACGTGATCGACCTGTACACCAAAGAGAAGAAAGACATTGGGCGCACGAAAGAGCAATGTCTCCGCTCTATCAAGGGATACGCCATTGCCTCGATGGATTGCGCAGCGATCAAGGCCAGCGACATATCGGCCTTTGCGCGCGAGCTTTTGAGCGGCGGCAGGAAGCCACAGACCGTCGGCAACTACATCTCGCACCTCTCGGCCGTATTCAAGGACGCCCGTGCGCTCTGGAGCATTCCTCTCGACGACCAGGCGATGCGAAACGCGCAAGCGGCTCTGTCCCGCCAGGAAACCATCAGCAAGTCAGCGAAGCGCGATCGGCGCCCTACCCTGCCTGAACTCGACAAGATCATGCAGCACTTTGTCGACCGCCAAGCGCGCGCCCCGCAGTCCTCGCCGATGCACAAGATTGTTGCCTTCGCGACCTATTCGACGCGCCGGCAGGAAGAGGTTGTCCGCATTCGTTGGGATGACCTTGACGAGCCGCACAGCCGCATCCTTGTGCGCGACATGAAGCATCCTGGACAGAAGAAGGGAAATGATGTCTGGGTTGAACTACCGCCCGAGGCACTGCGCATCATCAAGGCAATGCCAAGAAAAAGCGAACGCATCTTCCCGTATAGTGTCGACGCAGTGAGTGCGGCGTTCACCCGGGCCTGCCAGTTCCTCGAAATCGATGACCTTCATTTCCATGACCTGCGGCATGAAGGCGTATCTCGCCTGTTCGAGATGGGCCGCACCATTCCGCTCGCCGCAAGTGTCAGCGGGCACCGCTCATGGAACAGCCTGCAACGCTACTCTCACCTGCGCGAGGTCGGTGACAAGTTTGCTGGATGGAAGTGGCTTGAGGAGGCTTGCCAATAGGGAACCTTTTCCGCCGCCGCCGGTTATACCAATGCAGCGTTTCCAACACGCTGTGGGACCAAGCATCGCCCTATGCAGGTCCGCAAATGGCCCGGCGCCGCCCCCTAGCCCGTCGGGCTTTGCTTTCTTCGCGGAACCTTTCAACGGGCCAAAAGTTCACTTAACAGCGGCACCGATCCTGTAGTGTCGTACGGCTTGCAGCTTTCATGCTGCCAGGCCGTGGTGCCGGAGCCCGGCCAGACCAACGCCGGGCTCTTTTTCTCCAAAGACGAAAAAAGTCCGCCTCAGAGAGACGGACCAATTTCAATGACTATTCGATGTTGCCTGTAGCCACCCATTACTTCTGCGACTGGGGCCGGCATTCGCGCCGATGGCTGCGGTCTCCTCGGTGGCGCGCCCTTAGATGACAGCCGCGGGCGTGCTGGCTGGTAATCAGGGGGTCGCGGGTTCGTTCCGTGGAACATGAATGGCGCGTGACGGCGTCCTTACGTCGCGGCCTCAGCCAACAGATGGCGCGTTTGGACGCCTCATACCTGCGCACAAGCTTCCGACAACCTACGTATAATTTCGCAAGGTGCCGGGCGCTGATAGGTTCTCATTGCCTCATCTCACCCCAACCCACACGATGAGGCGGCAACAGCGCCTCGGTGCTTCTGCGTCAACGCACTGGGGCGGCGGATTTTGCATCCGCATTGACCGTCTCAACTGGTCATGTTGAGGCGGTCTTTCTTTCGCGTATGCCACCAAGAAAAAGCCGCCGGCATTCGTCCGACGGGTTCAAGCCTCCTCATGTGGCCACTGTCCGTGGCATGCCGACTAGAAATTGAAATACAGGCTCACACCTGACCTGCGATGATAGGGGTAGTAGTCGCCACCATAGCCGTACCGGGGATATCCGGAATATCGGGGATAGCCGTAGTATCGCGGACGGTAGCACGAGCCGTAATACCGGCAGTCGCGGTAAGCGTACCGCCGATTCTTCCAGTGGCCATACGCATATCCATTGCCATGACCGCGGTTTTTGACCTGCTCGACATCGGTGGTGTGGATAGGTGCTGCTTTCGGCACGACGATCGGCATGGCGTTTAGCGGCAGGGCGAAAGATGCAGCCAGGACCATGGCTGCGAGTGTGGGAAAAAGCTTCTTCATCATCGGCGCATCCTTTCAGGTTGCGAGTCTGGGTTAATAGGCCTTAACCTCCGATGAACAGCTCCCGCTGCGGACTTCCCGAAAAAACACCGGCCGGCGCGCTGCTTGTGTTTGGCGCAGGTGGTGACCGCGCCGGCCATTGGTGTACAAGAAGCCGCGCCATGAAGGCGGACCGGCGCGCATTGTCGCGCCTAAAAAACTCGTTACGTTTTAGGCTCGCATAAAAAAGCCAGTCGTGTTTTCCGCGGCGATCGTTGGCCGGCCGGTTTTCAGGCCTTCGGTGTAGAAATTGGATGTCGTCATGCCGCGCTCACAGCGCAAAGGCGGGCGAAACGCCAGTTTTCCCCGCGCAGGACAGCAATGTCAGGATGCAGAACGACGGCGACGGTCACTTGTTGAACCACGCTTCCCTCCGCGGTCGCTTTCCGTCTAAGATGCGGGGGACTCATGAACAGCAAGAGCTCGCGATGTCCCTCCCCGCCACCGTCATCCCCCTGCCGCAGCCCGTTCTGCTTCCCGTAGAAGGCACCGCCGAACTCTTCCCGGTGCGCCGGGTCTACTGCGTCGGGCGTAACTATGCCGAGCATGCGATCGAGATGGGGCATGACCCAAGCCGCGAGCCGCCCTTCTTTTTCCAGAAGAACGCCGACAACCTGCTGCCCGCAGGCAGGGATTTTCCCTACCCGCCGCTTTCCAGCGACGTGCATTTCGAGGTCGAGTGCGTGTTGGCGCTGAAGGCCGGTGGCCAGGATCTCCCTGTCGATAGGGCGCTCGACTGCATCTACGGCTACGCCGTCGGCATCGATTTCACCCGCCGCGACCTGCAGGCCGAGGCGAAGAAGCTCGGCCGTCCCTGGGAGGTCGCAAAGGCGTTCGAATATTCGGCGCCGGTGTCGCCGATCGTCCCGGCAAGCAAACTCGGCCACCCCTTGGGCGGACGCATTTGGCTGGAGCTGAACGGCAAACGCGCGCAGGATGGCGACCTCAACCAGATGATCTGGAAGGTGCCGGAGATCATCGCCGAACTGTCGAAGCTTTTCATCCTGGCCCCGGGCGATGTCATCATGACCGGCACGCCAGCCGGCGTCGGTGCCGTGAAGAAGGGCGATCGCGTCGATTGCGGCATCGACGGCATCGCCACGCTGTCGGTCAAGGTGGCCTGAGAGGAGACGCCATGCCTGTCTACGCGCTCGCCGGACTGACGCCGGACCTGCCGCCCGCCGGCACCTATTGGATCGCCCCCGACGCGCATGTAATCGGTCAAGTTACGCTTGGCGAGGATGTGGGCGTCTGGTTCGGCGCGGTATTGCGCGGCGACAACGAACCGATCACCGTCGGCAGGTCGACGAACATTCAGGAAGGCGCCATGCTGCACACCGATCCGGGCTTTCCGGTGACGATCGGCGAAGGCTGCACCATCGGTCATCATGCGATCGTCCATGGCTGCGTGATCGGCGACAATTCCCTGATCGGCATGGGAGCCACTGTGCTTAATGGCGCCAAGATCGGTCGCAACTGCCTGGTCGGCGCCAATGCGTTGATCACTGAGGGTAAGCAGTTTCCCGACAATTCGCTCATCGTCGGCTCGCCGGCGCGGGTTGTCCGCACGCTCGACGATGCAGCAATAGCAGGGCTGCGCCGCTCTGCCGAGAAGTATGTCGGCAACTGGCAGCGTTTCGCGCGCGACCTGCATCCGCTCTGACACCGCCGTCAGAACAGGAGGCCAACGCTGGTGACATTCTTGACGGCGATCTTCACAAGACCGAAATCCGCCGTCAGTTTCTTCTGCGCGGCCCCTTAGATGAAGAATTCGAACCCGGCCAGCGCACTGTTGAGATTGACTTCGAGAAGATGCAGCGTCAGGTCTGCGGCCTTGACTGTAATGGTTTTTTGGCGCGAGCTATGCCATGACCTTGCTGGTTTTCTGGGCGATGTAGTTGAGTTGGTAGGTCAACTCGTCACGATTGGCCGTCCATTGCTTCTTCGCCGTCGCGCGGCAACGGACCGAAGACCTTCGAGAAGCTCATTAGCAGATTTCGGCGCAAAACTCGTATCGACCGGTTGGATGCTTTCCTAGCAATGAGCCTTCCATCGTTCTGGCGATCCCGCAGGTATTCGGCACAATCGAAATGTTCTCGGTTTCATTGGCTTGCGGGCCATTTGCCTCAAACGCCGCCGGCGATCCTTCAATCGCCTGTCGGCAGCGTTCGATGTTGTCGGCCACCCGGGCGGGTGGGCCGAGGGTTTGCCTCGTGGTTTCGATCTTGTCAGGCTCGAATGCGCGCCGTCTCGCTTCGCATACACGGCCTCATTGTAAGCCGGTGGCACATCCGCTGAGCGGAACCGTCCGTATCAGCCACAGCAGATGGCGTCTTGGCATATGTGCGGTGCCCAACCCCCGCCGCATAGCAATCATTGAGAGCGCGTGGTTGCAGCCTAAGCCGCACAGGTCTCGCACAGACCGCGGATCTCGATCGTGGTCTTCTCCGCCTTGAACTTCTTGCCGCGGGTCCAGTTCATCAGGCGGTGATCGACCTCGTGGTCATGGAATTCCATGACATGCCCGCAGCTTTCGCAGATCGCGAAGGCGACGATGCCGTGGCTGTGGCAGTTCTGATCCGGATGGGCGCAGGCAACGAAGGCGTTGATGCTCTCCAACCGGTGGACGACACCATACTCAAGCAGCTTCTCCAGCGCGCGATAGACTTGCAGCGGTGCGCGAAAGCCATGGTCGCGCAGCTTGTCGAGGATCGTGTACGCGCTGAGCGGTCCGTCTGCCTTCTCGAGTACCTCGAAGACGAGGGCCTGGTTTTTGGTCAAAGCAGGTGCGTTCATGAACGTTGTCCTTCCAGGGCCTGCCCGCGCCAGCGCTTCGGCAGCAGGCTCAGGATGAAGAGGATCAGGGCAGCCACGACGATCGACGGGCCGGAGGGCGTATCATACGTCAGCGAGCCGAACAGCCCGCCGACGACGGCGACGGCGCCGATCAGCGAGGCGAAGGCGGCCATGACCTCAGGCGTCGAGGCGAAACGGCGCGCTGCTGCCGCCGGGATGATCAGCAGCGAAGTGATCAGCATGATGCCGACGATCTTCATCGCGATGGCGATGACGACAGCCATCAGCAGCATGAAGAAGAGCCGCGCCCGCTCGGGCTGCAGTCCCTCGGCCTCGGCAAGCTCGGGATTGACCGTAGAGGCCAGTAGCGGACGCCAGAGCCAGGCAATCGCCGCCAGCACGAGAATGCCGCCGCCCCAAATCATGACAATGTCTGTCTTCGAGACCGCAAGGATATCGCCGAACAGGAAAGCGATGAGGTCGATACGCACCCAGCTCATGAAGGCGACCATGACGAGGCCGATCGCCAGCGTCGCATGCGAGAGAATCCCTAGCAACGCGTCCGCAGATAACGCCTGCCGCTTCTGCAGGAACAGCAGAAGGATCGACACGGTCGCCGCAACAAGGAACACGGCAAGCGTCAGATTGAACCGCAGGAGCAGCGAGAGCGCTACGCCGAGCAAGGCCGAATGAGCGATCGTATCGCCGAAATAGGCCATGCGCCGCCAGATGATGAAGCAGCCGAGCGGGCCGGTCGTCAGCGCCAGCCCGACGCCGGCAAGGATCGCGCGGACGAAGAAATCGTCAAACATGGCGTTCTCCTGCAGGCTGCCTGTGATCGCGGTCGTGTTTGTGATCATCCGTATGATGATCACCGGCGGCATGGGTATGATCGTGACCGTGGCCGGCGTGATCGTGGTCGTGGCCCTCGTGGCCGTGATGGTGCCCGTCATCGGGATGGCAGTGATCGGTCACCGAGCCGTCCGAATGCAGCACACGGCCATCCGGCAGATGCGTGTGATCGTGGTGATGGCTGTAGACGGCGAGCGCCTGCGCTGCGCGGCTGCCGAACAGGCGGACATATTCCGCACTCTGGCTCACCGCCTGTGGCGTGCCGCGGCAGCAGACATGGCCGTTGAGGCAGATAACGGTGTCCGTCGCCGCCATGACGACATGCAGGTCATGAGAAATCAGCAGGATACCGCAGCCGGTCGTGTTGCGGATCGACCGGATCAGATCGTAGATCGCAATCTCGCCAGAGAAATCGACACCCTGAACGGGTTCATCGAGGACAAGGAGATCGGGCTTGCGGGCGATCGCCCGCGCCATCAAAGCCCGCTGAAACTCGCCGCCGGACAAATGCTGCACTTCCGCGCCTAGCATATGCGACAGTCCGACAGCATCGAGCGCAGCGGCCATGTCGCCTTCGGAGAGCGGCCCAGTCAGCGTCATCAGCCGGCGAACGGTGAGCGGCAAAGTCCAATCGATCGCCAGTTTCTGCGGCACGTAGCCAACCTTGAGACCAGAGGCACGGTCCACCCTGCCCTCGTCCGGCTTCAGCACGCCGATCGCCGTCTTGACCGTCGTAGACTTGCCCGATCCGTTGGGGCCGATCAGCGTGACGATCTCGCCGCGCGAGACCGAGAAATCGACGCCGCGGACGAGCCAACGGCCGTCCCGTTGGACGCCGACATTGGAAAGCGACACCAGCGGCTTCGCTTCGGAATTTGCGGGAAAGGACATCATTTTTCCGAATGTGCTGTTGCGACTTGCTATCGCACACGTTATAGCATAACGCAATTGATGTAATAACATTACAACTGCAATTCAAGCGGAGCACACAGATGAAACTCGCGACGGCCCTTATCCTCGCAGTCCCCGCCATCTTTTTTGCCGAGGCGGGCAGAGCGGCCGATGCGCCTGTCGTCGTGACCTCGATCAAGCCGGTGCATTCCCTCGTATCGGCTATCATGCAGGGAGTCGGCACGCCCGAACTGATCGTCGACGGTGCCGCCTCGCCGCATACCTACAACATGAAGCCCTCCAACGCGCGTGCGCTTCAGAATGCCAAGGTCGTCTTCTGGGTCGGCCCTGGGCTCGAAGCGTTTCTGGAGAAGCCTCTCGAGGCGATCGGGTCCGATGCGCTCGTCGCCGAACTCGACAAGGCTCCCGGTCTAACGAAGCTCAAATTCCGCGAAGGCGGTGCGTTCGAGCCGCATGATGACGGCGACCACAATGATGGAAACCACCACGACGGCAATGGGCACGACCAGGCCCATGCGGATGAGGATCACGACCACGATCACGGCGCGTTCGATACCCATCTCTGGCTCGATCCGCAAAATGCAAAAGCGATGGCAGCCGAGATCACGACTACTCTGGTCGCAGCCGATCCCGCCAATGCCCTCACCTATCAGGCGAACGCGAAGACGTTGGACGACCGGCTCGACGCACTCGACAAGGAGATCGCCGGCATCGTGTCAGCGGTAAAGGACAAGCCGTTCATCGTCTTCCACGATGCCTATCAATATTTCGAACACCGCTACAATGTGCGGATCGCCGGCTCGATCACCGTCAGTCCCGAAACGATCCCAGGCGCCGAACGCATCGCGGAAATTCACAAGAAGGTCGGCGAGTTGGGTGCCACCTGCGTTTTCGCCGAGCCGCAATTCCAGCCGCGATTGGTCGACGTGGTCATAGAGGGCACCAAGGCGAAGGCCGGTGTGCTCGATCCCGAAGCGGCAACGCTCGATGCCGGGCCGGACCTCTATTTCAACCTCATGCACGGCATTGCCAACAGCATGAAGGACTGCCTTGCGCGAGAAAGCTGACACAGAAAAGGCGGGCCCGGAGCCAGGCCCGGAGCCCGCCTTTTCTAGCGTACCGAATGTAATATTATACCATATCAGAGAGAAAAGATGGATAGAAGACTTCCCGTAACGGTCTTGTCTGGTTTCCTCGGAGCCGGCAAGACAACGCTGCTGAACCACATCCTCGGAAACCGGCAAGGCCTGCGCGTCGCCGTCATCGTCAACGACATGAGCGAGGTCAACATCGACGCAGCCCTCGTTCGCGACGGCGGTGCCAACCTGTCACGGACCGACGAACAGCTGGTGGAAACGAACGGCTGCATCTGCTGCACACTGAGAGATGATCTCCTGAAGGAAGTCCGCAACCTGGCGGAACAGCGGCGCTTCGACTACCTCCTGATCAAATCGACTGGCATTGCCGAACCTCTGCCGGTGGCGACAACGTTCGAATTCCGCGATGAGAACGGCGCCAGCCTCTCCGATGTAGCGAGGCTTGACACGATGGTGACGGTTGTGGATGCCACCAACCTGCTCTCGGACTATGCATCCGCAGACTTTCTGGCTAATCGCGGCGAAACCGCGGGCGACGGCGACAATCGCACCATCATCGATCTGCTGGTCGAGCAGATCGAATTCACCGATGTGATCATCCTCAACAAGATCGGCACCGCGACGCCGGCACAACGCCAGGCAGTGCGTCAGATCATCGTCGGACTTAATCCCGACGCTAGGCTGATCGAAACCGACTTCGGCCAAGTGGACCTGGACGAGGTCCTCGGGACGGGACGTTTCGACATCGATCGCGCCGAGACGCATCCGCGCTGGTACAAGGAGCTGCACGGCTTTTCCGAGCACGTGCCTGAGACGGAGGAGTACGGCATCCGCTCCTTCGTCTATCGGGAAAGACGGCCCTTCGACCCCGCCAAGCTGCAGCGCTTCTTCGGTTCTGCCTGGCCGGGCGTTGTCCGAGCGAAAGGGTTTTTCTGGCTTGCAACGCGCCCTCGTCATGTCGGCGAAGTCAGCCAGGCCGGAGCGTTCCTGCGGACAGCGAGGATGGGGCTGTGGTGGGCGTCGGTACCGCGTGAACGATGGCCGGAGGATGAGCGCTTCCTGGCCACCATAACTCCCTATCTTGACGCGGTCTGGGGCGACCGCCGACAGGAGATCGTCTTCATCGGCAGTGAACCGATGGACGAAGATTGGATGCGGCAAAAGCTTGACGGCTGCCTCGTGCCGGCAGAGACCTTTACACCGGAAAAGTGGCGCGCACTGCCGGATCCGTTCGCGAGCTGGGGAGAACGCGCTGCGTGACGAAACAAGCCTATCGCTGCCGTTGTGAGGAGTGCGAGCAGCTTCCCCTGCTGGCCGGTTTCGTACAGCGGCTGCTGGAGGCCCGCAAACAAGCGTCCGATTGAATGAGAAGGGCGGCACGAAAGCCGCCCTTTCCTGACGTGGCCGTTCAGCGAATGACGATGTTCGCGATCACACCGTTGACGGCGCCGATGAGCAGGAAGTTGTTATCGATCTGCACCCAGCGATAGCCGCGTGGCGGAGCCGACAGGCGATAACGGTGATAGTCGCGCACGTCGCGCATATGGCGGCGTTCGACGGGTGTCATGCGGTGACCGCGCGTCCAGCGATACTTCGTAACGTGCACGTCGCGCTCCACGACAACCGGCCGACGATGATCCTGAGCGCTCGCTTCGGTCGTTGCCAGCAGCGGACCAGCAAGCACGGCAGCAGCGAGAAAGACGGTGGTAAGCTTTTTCATGGGAGGTTCCTCGTGTTGAACACGGCCCGAACCTAGGCCCAAAATGATGAACTGAAACTGAAACTTAAATTAAACTTCTGTAATAATAACATATGGTTAGAAGAATACTCTAAATTAAAGATTGCGACATCGCCCGGCATTTCTGGGCGATGTCGCATATCTATCAAAGCTCTTCATAGTTGAACCAGTCGAAATCCGCTGTCTTCGCGCGGCCTGAGGTATCGAAGGCAAAGACCCCGGCGAATGCGCCGGTAAAGGAGCCATGCTCGCCTCGCCCGCCCTCATCGGAAACGATGCCCGCATCGAGCACCGGACCGATCGGCTGCCACGCGCCCTTCCCTTCCGTCTGCCAGAAGAACTGCAGGTCGTTGTCTCGGATCTCCATGGAAAGCTGCACGCGTCCCTCGGCCGGAATGGCAACGCCGCTGCCGGCCGGGAAGCTGAGGCGGCTGTTTGGATAATCGCCATCACACGAAAAGACCGTGACACACCGTCCAAGCTTCTCGTGCAGGGTGACGCCGATCGCATGGAACTTATGCCTGTTGTAATAGTGGGTCAGGCCGGCAACCTGCTGGTAGGTGTCGGGATCGAACTCCACGACAGTCTCCGCCCGGAAGCTGTGGTTCTCCTGGCGACGGGCGACGAGAGACTGTTCGAACCACGAGCCGATGCTTTCGCGCGCGATCAGTCGCAGATGACCTGCGCGATCGGTGAGGTTGAAGATGCGCTCGGGCTTTGGCGTTCGAAGCCACTGGAAATCATCGGGCAGAGTGACGCCATCGAAGGAGTATTCGCTGCGCACCGGCTTCTCGACAGGCACTGCACCGGTCAGTCCTGGCACGGTGACATCCGGAACGGTCGTGCCGTTTTCGAGATATAGCCAGTCATCCTCCTTCCACACGCACTTCTGAAGGCTCGTTTCGCGGCCGAGCGTGCAGCGACGCTTGGGCGGCATCGGGCGGCCGCAGAGATGGGTGTGGTAGACTTGGCCGTCCGGCGTCTCGACATGCTGGCCGTGCCCTGCCCTTTGCAGAATGGCTTCGGGATGATCCTTTGACGTGATCAGGTGCCGGTTCGGATGCAGCTCGTAGGGGCCCTCAATCGTCCGCGAACGAGCCATCGTGACGGCATGATCATAGCCGGTGCCGCCCTCGGCGGTCGTCAGGTAGTAATAGCCGTTGCGCTTGAAGAGATGCGGGCCCTCGACCAAGCCCAGCGGGCTGCCGGCGAAGATGTTCTTGGTCGGCCCCTTCAGCGAATTTGTCGCCGCGTCCCACTCCTGCAGCAGGATGCCGTCGAAGGCCGGCGACTTCGGCGCACCGCCGAAGCTCTCGGTGCGATGGTTCCACTGCATGTTGAGGAACCACTTGCGGCCGTCCTCGTCGTGGAACAGCGAGGGGTCGAAGCCGGAGGAGTTGACGTAGACCGGTTCGGACCACTCGCCTTCGATATCAGGCGAGGTGACGATGTAGTTGTGCGCGTCCTTGAAATTGCCGTCGAAGCGTTTGACGTCGGTGTAAACAAGCCAGAACAACCCGTCGGCATAGGAAAGACAGGGCGCCCAGACGCCGCAGC
The DNA here is from genome assembly GCF_000577275.2 of Rhizobium favelukesii. Classification (NCBI taxonomy): domain Bacteria; kingdom Pseudomonadati; phylum Pseudomonadota; class Alphaproteobacteria; order Hyphomicrobiales; family Rhizobiaceae; genus Rhizobium; species Rhizobium favelukesii. The sequence goes on along the minus strand of NZ_HG916852.1, from coordinate 2,090,539 downwards.
TGTCGGGATTGCCGCGCATGTCGAGTTGCGACTGGCGCTCAAGCGGACGCCGCACCATCGTCCAATTGACCAGATCGCGCGAGTGGTGAATCTGAACACCGGGATACCACTCGAAGGTCGAGGTCGCGATGTAATAATCGTCGCCGACGCGGCAGATCGACGGATCGGGGTTGAAGCCCGGCAAGATAGGATTGCGGATCATGGTGACATCTCCTCCCACACACGCTGGATTTGCAGCACGTACATCAAAAAGCATTTGAAAAACGCCCGAAAGATCGTTCCGGGCGCTTGGATTTATTCCCGTTCCGCAGACTTTGCCCAGAGATTGATGTCAGCCTCGCGGGCGTAGCCATCGATCTCCTTGAGTTCGTCTGCCGTGAATTCGAGATTATCGAGCGCTTTGACGCAATCGACGATCTGCGACGAGCGGCTGGCGCCGATTAGCGCCGACGTCACGCGGTCGCCGCGCAGCACCCAGGCGATCGCCATCTGTGCCAGCGTCTGACCACGGCGTTCGGCGATCTCATTGAGCTTGCGGATATTGTCGATGATCGCGGGACGGATGAAGTCCTTCTTGAGGAAGTGGTTCTGCGCAGCGCGGCTATCCTGCGGAATACCGCCGAGATATTTGGTTGTCAGCATGCCCTGCGCCAGCGGCGAGAACACGATCGAGCCCATGCCCACGTCATCCAGCGTATCCAGCAGCTTGTCGTCCTCGACCCAGCGGTTGAGCATGGAATAGCTCGGCTGGTGAATCAGGCATGGCGTACCGAGATCCTTGAGGATCGCCGCCGCGTCACGCGTACGCTGCGAATTGTAGGAGGAGATGCCGACATAGAGCGCACGGCCGGAACGCACGATATGATCGAGCGCGCCGCAGGTCTCATCGAGCGGCGTATCCGGGTCGAAGCGGTGCGAATAGAAGATATCGACATAGTCGAGGCCCATGCGCTTCAGGCTCTGATCGCAGGAAGCGATCAGATACTTGCGGCTGCCCCACTCGCCGTAAGGGCCCGGCCACATGTCGTAGCCGGCCTTGGACGAGATGATCAGCTCGCAGCGCAGGCCGGCAAATTCGGTGCGCAGGATCTCGCCGAAGGCGATCTCGGCGCTGCCCGGAGGCGGGCCGTAGTTGTTGGCGAGGTCGAAATGGGTGATGCCGAGGTCGAAGGCCGTGCGGCACATGTCGATCTTGCGGTCATGCGGCGTGTCGCCGCCGAAATTGTGCCAGAGGCCAAGGGAGACGGCCGGCAGCTTCAGGCCGGAACGGCCTGTGCGGTTATACTTCATCTTTGAATAGCGGTCGGAAGCCGGTTGCCAGCTCATAATTCTGATCCTTTAAGCAAAAAGGCGCGGGCTTGTCGCCCGCGCCGGACCATAGTCCTTTGGTCGCTTACTTCAAGAGCGCCTGCGCCTCTTCGATGCCGAGTGCGGCCGGCTGCGTGCAGGTCGTCGTCAGCTCTATGAAACGGCCTTCCTCGCCCGACTTCAGGATCGACGTCATGACGTCGACGCCGTGCAGCGTGCGATCGAGCGAGCAACGCGCATCGCGGCCCTCGATGATCGCCATCGCCATGTCGGCGAGACCTGCGGTGCGGTAGTTTGCGCGCGGTCCCTGCGGGCTCTCCTGGTTGAAGATACCGAACGGATGCTCCCAGCCGTCGAGCGCCTTGATCTCCTTGTCGCGGCCGCTGGCCTCGACGACGCCGCCGAAGAAGTTCGGATCCGGCACGTAGAGCGAACCGTCGGTGCCGTAGAGCTCCATGTTCGCATGGCGGTGAGACCACACATCCCAGCTCGCCGTCAGCGTGACGGTCGCGCCGCTGACGAATTCGAGGATCGCCTGGATCGTCGTCGGCGTCTTTACCGGGATGATCTCGCCGCTGCGCGGCGCACTGGTGATCGTGCGGGTTTCCGATGCCATGGAGGTCATGGCGCCGACACGCTTCACCGGACCGATCAGGTTGATCAGGTTGGCGATGTAGTACGGGCCGAGATCGAGGATCGGGCCACCGCCGGGCAGGAAGAAGAAGTCCGGGTTCGGATGCCACATCTCCATGCCCGGGCTCATGACATAGCAGGCACCCGAGGTGACGCGACCGATGCCGCCTTCGTCGATGTACTTGCGGGCAAGCTGATGCGCGCCGCCGAGGAAGGTATCCGGAGCGCAACCGACGGAAAGGTTCTTCTCCTTGGCAATGCGTCGCAGCTCCTCACCCTGTTCGAGGGTGAGGACCAGCGGCTTTTCCGAATAGACGTGCTTGCCGGCTCTGAGGATCGCTTTCGAAACCGGAAAATGCGCGTCGGGGATGGTCAGGTTGACGATGACGTCAATCTCGTCATTGGCGAGAAGCTCGTCGATCGTCTGCGCCTTGACGCCGTATTCTTCGGCGCGGGCCTGGGCAGCCTGCACGTTGATATCGGCGCAGGCCAGAACCTTCAGTCCCTTGAACAGGGGCGAAAGCGAGAAGTAGGTGGTGGAGATGTTGCCGCATCCGATGATGCCGACGCCAAGTTCCTTGGTCATGGTGTGCCTCAGTAGGTCTTGAAGGATGCAATCGAGCGGGTGATCAGGCGATCGACATCGGCCGGATTGTCATGCTCGACGACGTAGTGCTTGGTCGTGGTGTCCTTGAGTGCTGCGATGAGTTTTGCCCAAGGCAGTGTGCCGTGGCCGACATCGGCCCAGCCGTCCTCGTTCTTGTTTTCACCTGATGGAGCGATGTCCTTGACGTGGGCAGAGGTGATGCGCGAGCCGAGCTTTTCGATCCATGCGAAGGGATCGGCACCGCCGCGGACGACCCAGGCGATATCGGCTTCCCAGGAAATGTCAGAGGCGCCTTCGAAGATGCGCTCGATTGGCAGCGAGCCGTCGGCGAGCTTCACGAACTCGAAGTCGTGGTTGTGCCAGCCGAATTCATAACCGGCGTCCTTGTAGGGCTTGCTCATCTCATGCAGTCGCTTGCCGAATGCGAGCCAGCCGGCACCGTCGGTCGGTCGTTGATCGGCCGCCAGATGCGGGGCATAGATCGAGTCCATGCCGAGTATCTTTGCAATGTTCAGCGACTTCTGAACTTCGCCATCCAGGAAATCCGGACTGAAATGGCCGCTTGCCATCGTCAGACCGTTCTTGTCGAGTTCCGCGCGCAGGCTCTTCAGGCCGGCATCGTCGAGATCCGCGTAGATGCCGCCAAAGCCTTCGACTTCCTGATAGCCGGCCTTGCCGAGCTTTTCGAAGATCGCCGAATAGGGCTGGAAGTTACGGGCGCTGTAAAGCTGGAAACTCAGTTTCGTCATCATTCCTCCTCGGGCCTCGTGCCCATTGCATTTCAGTCAGGGTTAATCCACGGACTGACAAGATTGCAGGTCGTAGAAACGGAATTCCGGCAGTTGGCCGTCCTCGAGCGGCCTGGCCGGGGCGAAGGTGATGCGGCGCGTCTCGCCCGCCGCCAGATCGAAGGCGTTGTCGGAATACTTGCCCTCGGTGTCGGTCTCGATCATCACGAAGAGCGCAAGTCCCTTGGCGGTGACGTTAAGGCAGACGGAGCCGGCCTCCTCGACATATTCGTGCGTGACCATCAGGCCGGCGGGCTCGAGTTCCAGCGCCTTATAGGTGCCATGGACATAGTGCCCCTCGCCGCCCATGCCGTTCGACGCCGTGAAGCGCCACGCAAGCAGCGTGCCCGCAGGCAGATCTGCCACATCGATGGATGCGGCGGTAACCGCGCCATCCGGCGTGCAGACGGCCTGGACGTCCTTCAGGTGCTTGCGCTCGCCCCTCATGTCGAGGATCGAGATCGACAGATCGACGCTGACTTCGGCGAGCGTATCGTTGACCAGCGAGAAGCGGATCTGCTTGCCATCCTCGGACGGGATCGCCGCGACCGCGACCGGCTGGAAGAAGCGCTTCACCAGATAGTGCATCGCCTTCCAACGCCCGCCGTAGTCGAGGCTCGACCAAGAGGCGACGGGCCATGTGTCGTTCAGCTGCCAGTAAATCGTGCCCATGCAATGCGGCTTCAGCGACCGCCAGTATTCCACCGCGGTCTTGATCGCCAGACCCTGCTGGATCTGTGATAGATAGACGAAATTCGGAAAATCCTTCGGGAAGCGGAAGTAGCGGAACATCGTGCCTGCTATGCGCTCGTTGCCGCCGGCATTCTTCTGGTGCAGCTCCATCACAGGCGAAGCAACGTTCATGTCCTTCGCGTCGGCATACGTCTTGATGACGGGCAGCGACGTATAGGACTGGAAGCCGAATTCCGAGCAGAAGCGCGGGCGCACGGTGCGGTAATTGTCGAACGACTTGTTCTCGTGCCAGACCGACCAATAGTGCATATCGCCGGAACCGTCGGCATGCCAGGCGTCGCCGAAATCGAGATAGCCCGACGCCGGGCTCGACGGCCACCAGATGGCATCGGGTGCCGCCTTCTTCATCGCCTGCTCGATCGTCCGGTTGAGGCGATCGTAGGAAACAAGATAGCGGTCGCGATCCTTTCTCGATTCCTCGAACCAGGTCAGTGCGCCAACCAGCTCGTTGTCGCCGCACCAGAGTGCGATCGACGGATGCGAGGACAGCCGACGGACCTGATAATCGACTTCGAGCGTGACGTTGTCGAGGAAGTCCTCGGTCGAGGGATAAAGGTTGCAGGCGAACATGAAGTCCTGCCAGACCATGAGGCCGAGCCGGTCGCAGAGATCGTAGAAATGGCCGTGCTCGTAAAACCCGCCGCCCCAGACGCGGATCATGTTCATGTTGGCGGCCTTGGCCGACCGTAAGAGATCCTCGGTCTTCTCAGGGCTCGACAGCGAGAACAGCGCATCGGCCGGGATCCAGTTGGCGCCGCGGCAGAAAATCTCGCGGCCATTGACCTTCAGCGCAAAGCGGCTGCCGGCAGCATCGGGCGTCGTGATGAGTTCGACCGTGCGAAGGCCGATCTGCTTGGTCACCGCCTCCGTTGGCAGATCGACCGTCAGTGCATAAAGCGCCTGCTCGCCGCTGCCGGCAGGCCACCAGATCCGCGGCTTGTCGATCTCGAAGACATGATTGACCACCGTCTCGCCGGTACCAACGCCGACGTCGAGGCGAACGCGCTCGCCATCAAGCGAGAAATGTACCGGTACAATCCCGAGGTTCTTGGCAAACAACGTCGCGCTGACCTGCAGATCCACGGAACCGTCGAGATTGTGAACCTGCCGCGTCGTGACGTGCTCGATGCGTGCCGTCTCGAGCTTGCGCAGCGTGATCGTGCCGTAAAGCCCTAGCGGCGCAATCGCGATGTTCCAGTCCCAGCCGAAATGGCATTGCGGCTTGCGCAGCATGTTACCGTTGGGGATCGGCGAATTGCCCGTCGAATAGGGAATGTAGAAAGGCTGCCTGGCCTGTCGGTCGGCACCGGCCGCAATGCCTGAATGCAGGACGACGCGAATAACGTTGTCGCCGGCCTTCAACTGGTCGCCGACGTCAGGTCGATAGCGCCGAAAGCTGTTATCTGCGAGCAGCACTGGCGAACCGTTGATGAAGACGGCAGCCACGGTATCGAGATAGTCGATATCGAGAAACCAGTCGCCGTTCGGCTCCGACAGTGTGAAGCTACGCTCAAGCACCCAGTCGCGGTGCGCCACCCACTGAACGACCTCCTCGTTGCGGCCGAAATATGGATCGGGAATAAGCTCGGCGGCATGCAGTGCCGTGTGCACATCGCCCGGCAGCGTGATGGATGTCGTGACGTCGCCATCGGCTGAGGTGAGGGTCCACGATCCGGATAGGTCGAGGTTAAACCCATTTGTCGGCAAGGATGTCATAGCATTATCCCGATCGGGCCGCGCTTGGGAATGCCCGCACCCGCGGGCCGCAGCCGAACTTGGTGGCCGGATGGCCGATTGGACGAATGGGCGGAACCGGTTGCTCCGCCCGCATTTGCGGTTTCTAGAGGCGAAGCTCGGTCTCGGCATCGAAGATCGACGCCAGAGACATATCGAAGCCGAGCTTGACGGCAGAGCCCGGGTTGAAGCGGCGTGCGCCGTTGATGCGCACCGACATCGTGTGGCCGGCGTGCTTCAACCAGAGCAGGTTGTCGGCGCCCATAGGTTCCTCGATGTCGACGGTCGCATCGTGAACCTCGGCGCCGAGATTCTCGTTGACCTTCACATGCTCCGGACGAACGCCGAGGATGACCTTGCGGCCGGCCTGCAGCACTTCGGGCGTGTGATAGTCTGCGACAGAGAAGTTCACGCCATTGGCAGTGAAGAACGTCTGCTCGCCCTGCTTGGTGATCTCACCGCGCAGGAAATTCATCGACGGCGAACCGATGAAGCCGGCAACGAAGAGATTGCGCGGCCTGTTGTAGATCGTCGTCGGATCGGCGAGCTGCTGGATGATGCCGCTCTTCATGATCGCGATACGATCGGCGAGCGTCAGCGCCTCGATCTGGTCGTGGGTAACGTAGATCATCGTGTTCTTCAGCGACTGGTGCAGGCGCTTGATCTCGACGCGCAGTTCCGACCTAAGCTTGGCATCGAGGTTGGAAAGCGGCTCATCGAAGAGAAACACGTCGACATCGCGCACCAGCGCACGACCGATCGCCACGCGCTGACGCTGACCGCCCGAAAGCTCGGCCGGCTTGCGCTTCAGAAGCGGCTGGATCTGCAGGATTTCCGAAGCGCGTGCCACGCGCTTGTCGATTTCGGGCTGCGGGATCTTGGCGACCTGCAGGCCAAAGGACAGGTTCTTCTCGACCGTCATCTGTGGATAGAGCGCGTAGGACTGAAACACCATGCCGATGCCACGATCCTTGGGTTCCTCCCAAGTGACGTTCTTGCCCTTGATGAAGATCTGACCGTCGGACGCGTCCAGCAGACCGGCAATGCAGTTCAGCAAGGTCGACTTGCCGCAACCGGACGATCCGAGCAGCACGAGGAATTCGCCGTCATTGATCTCGAGATTGAGATCCTTGAGAACGCTAACCGCGCCGAAGTTCAACGACAGATCTTTGATGGAAACGCTCGAATTCATGGATCAGCCTTTCACTGCGCCAGCGGCAATGCCGCGGACGAAAAGTCGCCCTGACACGAAATACACAACCAGCGGCACCAGACCCGTGAGGATGGTTGCGGCCATGTTGACGTTGTATTCCTTCACGCCCTGGACAGAATTGACGATGTTGTTGAGCTGGACGGTCATCGGATAATATTCCGGCCGGGTGAAGACGACGCCGAAGAGGAAGTCGTTCCAGATGCCGGTGACCTGCAGGATCATTGCGACGACGAAGATCGGCAGCGACATGGGCACCATAATCTTTAGGAAGATCTGCCAGAAGCCCGCGCCGTCGATGCGCGCCGCCTTGAACAGCTCCTGCGGCAACGATGCGAAATAGTTGCGGAAGAGCAGTGTCAGAATCGGCATGCCGAAGATGCTGTGGACGATAATCAGGCCGGTCAGCGTGCCGTAGATCCCCAGTTCACGCAGTACGATGACGATCGGATAGATCATGACCTGGTAGGGAATGAATGCACCGATCACGAGGATGGAGAAGAACAGCTCCGATCCCTTGAAGCGCCAGTTGGCAAGCGCATAGCCATTCACCGAAGCGATTGCGATTGAGCCGACCACGGAAGGAACTGTGATCCGCACCGAGTTCCAGAAGCCACGCGAAAGACCGTCGCAGTTGAGGCCGGTGCAGGCTGTCGCCCATGCCTTGACCCAAGGCTCGAAGGTGATTTCGACCGGCGGTGAGAAGATGTTGCCAAGACGGATCTCGGGCATCCCTTTCAGCGACGTGACGATCATCACGTAGAGCGGCAGCAGGTAATAGGCCGCAGCGACGAAAAGGGTGCCGTAGAGCATGATATTGCGCGGAGAAATCACCCGCTTCGGCTTCGGACCACGCGGCCCGGAAAGTGTCTTGTCCGTCACGATACCGGTATCCGTGTTCTTGAGAGCAATGGTGTCAGGCACGTTTACGCCCTCCCCCGAATTCCAGATAAGCCCAGGGAACGATGATAATTGCGACGGTCACAAGCATCATGGTCGATGCCGCGAAGCCTTGACCCAGATTCTGCGCCTGGAACATGTAGTCGTAGACGTACTTGGCGGGCACTTCCGACGAAATGCCGGGACCGCCGCTGGTTTGCGCCACCACGAGGTCGTAGACCTTGACAATGCCGCTGGCGATGATGACGAGCGTGGTAATGAACACCGGCCGCATCATCGGAATGACAATGAAAAGATAGGTCTTCCACATCGGGATACCGTCGACGCGCGAGGCCTTCCAGATATCCTCGTCGATACCGCGCAGACCGGCGAGCATCAGGCACATGACGAGCCCGGTTCCCTGCCAGAGTGCTGCGATCAGAACACCGTAAATGACGATGCTCGGCGTATAGAGCGGATCGAAGGTGAAGCTCGTCCAGCCGAGCGAACGCACCACCGACTGGATGCCAAACTCCGGATTGAGAACCCACTGCCAAACGAGACCCGTCACGATGAAGGACAGGGCAAAGGGGTAAAGGAAGATCGTGCGGAACGTATTCTCGAACCGGATCTTCTGGTCCATCAGCGCCGCCAGCACGAAGCCGATGACAAGGCTGAAAATGAGCGAGAGAACGCCGTAGACGGCAAGGTTCTCGATGGAGACGATCCAGCGCGGAGCAGCCCAAAGGCGCTTGTATTGATCGAAACCGACAAAGCTCAACCGCGGAAGGAGCTTCGAGTTGGTGAATGAATAGAATACCGTCCAGACCGTGCCGCCGAGAAAGATAACGAGGGCGGTGAGGATCATGGGGATGGATGCAATCTTCGAATTCAGATTGCGCAGTAACTGATTTGGCCGGCCTGCTTTCGCTTGACCCGTCATTGTAATTCCTCCTGAATCGCAATTCCTCTGAGATCCAGAGCGGCGAACCTCCTGCCGGTCGCCTCCTCTTCTCACTCCCGTACCGAAACCGGACCACCATGCATCAGCACGCGCCGGTATCGAGCGCCGCCGCCACCCGGATCACGATGGGAGTTCCGGGCAAACCCGGCTCCGTTGACCGGAGCCGGGTCGCAACAGCGTCGGAATGCGACGATCAGTCGGCAGAAGCGATGATCTCAGCGAAGCGCTTCTGAGCGGCTTCCGGAGTCATCGACGGATTTGCGAAGAACTCGGAGAAGAGGTCTTCCTTCTGCTTCTGGCTGTCAGCCGACAGAAGTTGGTCCGTACCTTCGATCACGTTACCCTTGGCCAGGATATCGAGACCCTTCTTCATGCAGTCGTTGGCGGCCGCGAGGTCGACGTCGCCGCGCACCGGCAGCGAGCCCTTCTTCAGGTTGAAGGCAACCTGCGTCTTAGGATCGAGAAGCGTCTTGGCGAGAACATCCTGCGCCTTCGACTTGGCTTCGTCCTTGAGCAGTGGGAAGTAGAAGGCATCACCACCCGTGGAGATGATCTCGTTCACGCCGAGGCCCGGAAGGCAGGTATAGTCGGAACCGGCTTTCTGACCGGCCAGCTGGAATTCGCCCTGCGCCCAGTCACCCATGATCTGGCCACCGGCCTTGCCTGTTATGACGAGGTTGGTTGCCTGGTTCCAGTCCTGAACGTTGCTGCCCTTCGACATCTTGCGAGCGTCGTCGGCAGCCTTGAAGACCTTGGCGATCTCCGGACCGGCAGCCGCTTCAGCGTCCTTGTCCTTGAATACCTTATGGAAGGTATCCTTGCCGGCGATGGCAACCATCAACACGTCGAACGCGCCGGCAGCCTGCCACGGCTGACCACCGACGGCGAGCGGGACGATGCCGGCCTTCTCAAGCGCGGGAGCAGCAGCGACGAATTCGTCCCAGTTCTTCGGCACTTCGACGCCGGCCTTCTTGAAGGCTGCATTCGAGAGCCACAGCCACTGCCAGGAGTGGATGTTGACCGGGGCGCAATAGATCTTGCCGTCGATCGTGCAAGAATCGAGCAGGCTCGACGGACGGATGATGTCCTTCCAGTGCTCGGCAGTAGCGACATCGGTCAGATCGCGCATCAGCCCAGCCTGAACCAGTTCTTCCGCCTGGCGGCCGTGGTTGAATTGTGTCGCGCCCATCGGGTCGCCGCCGGTGATGCGGCTGATCATGATCGGACGCGCAGTACCGCCGGAACCGGCGATTGCGCCGTCGACCCACTTGTTGCCGGTCGCATCGAAGGCCTTTGCGAGTTCCGCCACGGCAGCAGCTTCGCCGCCAGATGTCCACCAATGGGTGACTTCAAGATCGGTCGCGTCCGCCGCACCGAGCGGCAGCACGACGGAAGCGGCAAGTGCAGCCGCCATCAAACGAAAATTCATGAGTTCTCCTCCCTCACTGAAACGTTGCCGGAAAAACTTAATTCAATCGATATTTCGGCGCAACAGCCCGCCTAGAAAATTTTCCTCCTGGCCACCATTTACTACCAATGCCTGTCGGAACGCGCTGATTTTCGACAGGTCGCCGCAAAGATGAGCAACCGAACGAGCATTTGCACAATTTGGCTATATGTTTGATAAAACTGCATTTATATCAACTGTGCGACAACATTCCACGGTGCTTTCGTTCGCACATGCACAAAATTCGGGAAAAATTAGCGATTTCAACCATTGCGGGCAGTCGCGATCTGCCCTCGATAAAAAGTCCTCGACATTTCTACTGTATCGTTACAGATTTTGCTTCTTAGAGGAGGAGCGGCTTTTGCGTTCTTCGTGCTTACAGCGCTCCGAAAAGACACTATAAGCGGGACCAAATCGCGCGGGACGGCCTAGAGGGATGGAAAACAAAGCGAATTTTGCAGGAGCGGTCTCCGAGGCAACTCGAGAGCGGCCGACACTGAAAACGATTGCCTTCATGACCGGGCTCGGCGTGACGACGGTATCGCGCGCGCTCAAGGATGCTCCTGACATCGGTGCGGAAACCAAGGAACGCGTGCGCATGGTCGCCCGCCAGCTTGGCTACCAGCCGAACAGGGCCGGCGTGCGCCTGCGAACCGGCAAGACCAACGTCATTGCGCTGGTGTTGAGCATCGATGAAGAAATCATGGGCTTCAGCAGCCAGATGGTATTCGGCATCTCGGAGGTGTTGACCGGCACACCCTACCATATCGTCGTCACGCCGCACTCCCACAGCAAGGATCCGATGCTGCCGGTACGCTACATCCTGGAAACAGGGTCCGCCGACGGCGTCATCATCTCGCGCATCGAGCCCGACGATCCACGTGTTCGCCTGCTCACAGAGCACAGCATGCCCTTTGCCACGCACGGGCGCACCGATGCCGGCCTCACCCATCCCTTTCACGACTTCGACAACGAGGCTTTCGCCCATCAGGCCGTCGAAAAGCTGGTCGGCAGGGGCCGCAAGCGCATTGCGCTGCTCCAGCCTCCAAGCAAGCTGACGTACTACACGCACACGCGCATCGGATTTCAGACCGGACTGCATGACTACGGAGCCGAGGAAGTGCCGTTACGCGTGACGATCGACAACCCGCTAGAGGAAATCCGCAATGCCGTCGAGGTGATGATGCGCGCCCAGAATGCGCCTGACGGCATCGTCTGCTCAGCCGGAAGCGCCGCCATCGCCGTCAACGCGGGTATCGAGGCCGCCGGCAAGCGACTTGGCCACGACGTCGACATGGTCTCCAAGGAATCGGCGCCGATCCTCAACTGGATCCGTCCCGAGATCATCACCGCCTATGAGGATGTCCGCCATGCCGGGCGGGAAATGGCGAAGGCGGTCATAGCGCGCATCGACGGAATCGAGCCGGAGCTGCTGCAAAGCATCAGCCAGCCCGTCTGGTCGCGGAGGAGCATTTAGACCATCGGCGCGCCAACCCCGATCTGGTGGCAGTAGAGAGACAAGCAATCACAGCGGAGACGCACTGGATATGACGACGGCACTGCTGATCATCGACGTACAAAACGCCATCCTTGCGGGAAAAGGTACTCCCGAGCGTCAACCCATCATCGATGCTGCGCTGAATGAAACGGTTTCACGGCTCCAGTCGCTTCGTGCCGAGGCCCATCGCGTCGAGGCACCGGTCGTGCTCGTCCAGCACGACGGCGATCCCGGTCATCGCCTGGCGGTCGGCACTACCGGCTGGGCCATCCGGTCGGAACTATCGCCTGCCGAGGGCGACACCATTGTTCACAAGAAGAGCTCAGACTCGTTCTTCGAAACGGATCTTGCCGACCGATTGGCGGAGCGAAATGTCACGCATCTGATCGTTGGCGGCTGCATGACGCAGTTTTGCGTCGACACGACAGTCAGGCGTGCGGTGTCGCTGGGCTATGATGTTACGCTGGTTGGCGATGGCCATACGACGGCCGACTCCGATACGCTGAACTTCGCCGATATCGTCGCGCATCACAACGAAACGCTCGACGATTTCGATGCCGGCAGCGCCCGCATCCTGGTCCGTCCGATGGCGGATATTCGCTTCTGACACGCCATTCCCGGCGTACAAAGCCTAGTACTACAGTTGCATTAGTGTTGGTTTCGTGATTCCCTTCAAGCGGTTGTCGTGTGGAGGATTCGGCATGAGCGTTTCATCGTGGACTGGCACTGCGATTGATTGGGAGCGTGAGCTTTCGGCACTTAAGGTTCAGCTTTTCTCGGTGTTTCGTCGCAGCGAGGCGAGAGAGACGTGTTCAACGTTCATTGATGGCCTTTTGTCTGGAATAGAACGCAAAACTGGTTGGCTGATGGCCGAACAGGCGGGCTTTTCCAGGCCGTGGCGGACTCAGGCTCTATTGGGTCGCTCGAATTGGGACGCAGACCGAATGCGTGACATTGTTTTCGATTATGTTGTGGAGACACTGGGCGATCCGTCGGGTGTTTTGGTGGTCGATGAGACTGGCTTTGTCAAAAAAGGTGAGCATTCTGTCGGTGTTTCGCGCCAGTATTCTGGAACGGCGGGCCGCATCGAGAACTGCCAGATTGGCGTTTTTATTACCTATGCCAGCCGCTTTGGTCAGGCGCTGATCGACCGCAGGCTCTATTTGCCCGAGGCATGGGCAACAGATGAGAAGCGCCGAAACGACGCCGCGGTTCCCAAGGAAACCGTTTTTGCCACCAAGCCGGCTATGGCGCGGGCGATGCTCGGTGAGGCGCTCGACAAGGGAGTACCATGCGCATGGGTTCTGGCAGATGCCGTCTATGGCAGTGATTATAAAACCCGCCGCATGCTTGAGGAACGCCAACAACCCTATGTTCTGTCCGTCCGGTCCAATCAAACATTGCGGTTGTTGACAGACGAGGGCTTACTGCAAACCGATCCCCGAGACATGGCAGACGATTTACCCGATGACGCATGGCAGGCATTGCCGGCGGGTGAAGGCGCCAAAGGACTGCGGCTTTACGATTGGGCGCGCATATCTTTGCCGTACGCTGTGGCGCCTGGCTTTGCCCGCTACGTGCTGATCCGCAAAAGCCGCTCCAACCCAGATGCGGTGAGCTATTATCTGGTCTTTGCGCCTGCAGAAGCCACCCTTGCAGAACTGGCGGGTGCGGCAGGTTTGCGCTGGACAATTGAGGAATGTTTCCAGCGCGCGAAGGATGATCTCGGCCTCGACCACTGCGAGGCCCGATCCTGGCACGGCTGGCACCGCCATATGACGTTGGTCATGGCGGCGGCCGCTTTCCTCACAAGGCTCAGTGCTGATTTGCGTCGTTCGGCGTTTGGCAAACCGAACGAAAGGAGTCCAAATCCGTCAATCGCTGCCTGACCCGCAAAATTGCCCTCATCCCCTCCGTTGCCGAAATACGCGGCCTAATTATGCGTCTCTCCATCCGAAGGCCGCCGAAGCTCTCCTTCATATTGGAATGGTCAGTTTGGCGACGAAAGCATCAGGCGTCAGCAATGATCACTCACTACAAAACACGAGATCATCTGCAACTGTAGTACTAGAAACGCAAGGCCAGCCGGGCAAACCCGGCTGGCCTTTTAGCAGACTTAGAACGTCGCCGCACCACTGCCCCACGGGCCATGGTGGAAGTCCTTGCCGTCGAGGCGATCGAAGCCGTGTGCGCCGAAGAAGTCGCGCTGTGCCTGGATCAGGTTGGCCGTGCCGCGGCCCTGGCGATAGGCATCGAAGTAAGTCAGAGCCGAGGTGAGCGCCGGAACCGGCAGACCGGCCTGCAGTGCGGCACCAACCACGCGGCGCAGGGCAGGCAGAGATTCCTCAACCATCTCGGAGAAAGCCGGCGTCACGATCAGGTTTGCAGCGTCCGGAGCCTTGGTAAAGGCCGAGGTGATCTCATCGAGGAACTGCGAACGAATGATGCAGCCGGCACGCCAGATCTTGGCGATAACAGGCATCGGCAGCGACCAGTTGAACTCGCGCGACGCTTCCGCCATGACCGCGAAGCCCTGCGCATAGGCACCTATCTTGGCGGCAAACAGCGCCAGTTCCAAATCCTTGTTGAGCTCCGGTCCGTAGGCGATCGGGAACTTGTATTCCTGCTTGCCGAAGATCTTCTCGGCGGCTTCGCGCTCAGTCTTCATCGACGACAGGCTGCGAGCGGCGACGGCGGCCTCGATCGCGGTTGCCGGAATGCCCATGTTCTGGGCTTCGATCGCCGACCACTTGCCGGTGCCCTTCTGGCCAGCCTTGTCGAGAATCATGTCGACCATCGAACCGCCGGAAACCGGATCGGTCGCGGCCAGCACCTTCTCGGAGATTTCGATAAGATAGGAGTTCAGGCGGCCCTTGTTCCATTCGCCGAAGATGCCGCTGATGTCGTTGGCGCTCTTGCCGAGACCGTCGCGCAGGATGCCGTAGATTTCGGCGATCATCTGCATGTCGGCATATTCGATGCCGTTGTGGATCGTCTTGACGAAATGGCCGGCGCCGTCATTGCCGAGCCAGGCAACGCAAGGGTCGTCGTTGTACTTGGCAGCGATCGAGGTCAGAACCTTCTCGACGCGCTTCCAGGAGTCTTCGGTGCCGCCGACCATGATCGAAGGACCATGGCGTGCCCCTTCCTCGCCACCCGACACACCCATGCCGATGAAGGTCAGATCGGTGTTCTTCAGGCGGTCGAAACGTGCGATGGTGTCGCGGAAGTTCGCATTACCGGCATCGATCATGATGTCGCCCTTGGAGAGATGCGGGCGCAGCGCTTCCATCTGCTGATCGACGGCCTCGCCGGCTTTGATCATGATGATGATCGGGCGTGGCGGGCGGATCGCGTCGACGAATTCTTCGATCGTCTTGCAGGGAATGATCTGCTTTTTGAGCTCGCCGGCGCTTTCGTAGAATTCATCCGTTTTCTCAGGCGTGCGGTTGAAGACGGCAATCTTGTTGCCTTTTTCCGCAATGTTGAGCGCCAGGTTGGAACCCATAACGGCAAGGCCGATCAGCCCGATTTCTGCCTTTTCCACGATACACCTCCGATGAGTCATTTTGGACCGGTGTTGTGGCACTCTCTGGCTCAAACGGCAAGTTCGATTCGGCTTCGGTTCGGCCTCGTATTGCCGGCATTGCAAACTAAGCCATATTCTCACAGGAAGAGAACCGATGAGTAGCGCAGCACCACAAGACGATGCCGTTTTGGCCACACGCGCTGGCCGATACAGGGAGTATGCGCCCTCGCCTGTGCTTGGGGCTCATTTTTGCTGCCTTTGGTCACATGATATCCATGACGGAGCCAATCAGAGGATCGCGATCGTGCCGGACGGCTATTGCGACATCGTCTGGATGGGAGGCAGGCTTGTGGTCGCCGGGCCGGACCGCAGCAGTGCTTTCCCGTTCCTTGCCGGTAGCGAGAGAATAGTGGGCGCGCGCTTCGCCCCGGGCGCAGCGGCCGAGTGGCTCAATGTGCCGCTCTGCGACATCGTCGGCCAGTCAATTCCTCTGGAGGATTTCTGGGGCGCTCCGGCGCTGAGATTGAATGAATTGCTGAGCGGCTGTGCCGAACCGCATGAACGGCTGCTGCAGTTGAAGGCGGCGCTCGAGCAGAAAGCCGCCAAACGCGAGCCACCGGCAAGCGACATGGGCTCAGTATTTGCGCGGGCGAGCGATATTTCGAAGTCCGAGAACGTGGCCGATGTGATGCTCGACGAACTCTCCATCGGCGCGCGCCAGCTTCGCCGACGTTGCCACACTCATTTCGGCTACGGGCCGAAGACCCTCGCCCGAATTCGCCGGTTTCAGGGCATGCTCGGCCTCTGCCGGAGCAGCAAGGTCCTTCCGCTCGCGGAGTTGGCCGTAGCGGCCGGCTATGCCGATCAGGCTCATATGACCCGCGACGCACGGGAAATCTCCACGCTGACACCTATGCAGCTTCAGCAACAGATAGCCGGCTGAATGTCCGTTTTCTTCAATACGAAACGGTCTGTTCTGCTATCTCCATTTAGAGCAATACAGGAAAGCGCAATGTCTACGATGCCCGCCAGGATCATTCACCGTTCCATCGACAGGAATTGGCGTGACGTATATGCGTTTGCCGCCGCCCCGCAGAATATGCCGCTCTGGGCGTCAGGATTGGCCTCAGGGCTGGAGCGCAACGGCGATGACTGGATTGCCACAGGCGCGCTCGGCACGGTGAAGGTCAGTTTCGTCCCGCACAACGAGTTCGGCGTCATCGACCATACGGTGACGATCGAGAGCGGATTGCGCGTCTACAACGCACTCCGGATCGTGCCGAACGGCGACGGCTGCGAGGTCATGTTCACGCTGTTGCGTATCCCGGGCATGACGGATGAGCAGTTCGAGGCCGATGCCGCCCATATCGCGAAAGATCTCGCGGCATTGAAGGCATTGATGGAAGGATAGGAGACAATCATGACGGCAGCAACGGACGACCGACGCATCGACTATGTCGAATTCAACGTCGGCAATATAGAAGCCTCCAAGGCATTCTACGGCAGGGCTTTCGGCTGGTCTTTTACCGACTACGGCCCCGAGTACTGCGAATTCGATGACGGACGACTAAAAGGTGGCTTTACGACGCTGGGCACTCCGAGGCCAGGCGGACCGCTCGTGGTCCTTTATGCGCACGATCTGGAAGCCGCCCTTTCAAGCGTGGAAGGTGCCGGCGGAAAAATAGTTCGCCCGATCACCGGTTTTCCCGGCGGTCGCCGGTTTCACTTCAGCGACCCGAATGGGTATGAGCTTGCCGTGTGGACGAAGAGTTGATCAGGCAGCGACGGTCGAGGCAGTCGCCCCCGCATGCTGGAGAATGATCAGCGCCCCGATCACGCCACCCGAGGAATCGTGCAGTGGCGACATGCGGCAGCGAACCGTCTTCACGGCGTCGCTGTCGCGGCGCACGTAAGCGTAATCGCTCCCGCACCCGGCAAAACAAGCGTCGAGCTTCGCCTTCGCGCCCTCGTAAAAGCGCTTCTCGCCAATGAACTCGATCAGGTGACGGCCGATCATATCGATCGGCTTCCTGCCGAGATATGCCGAGTTGACCGTGTTGGAATAGAGATAGCGATAATCCCGCGTCAGCACCGCGACGCGGTCCGGTATCGCCTCCAGGATCGCAGCGTTCAGGAAGTTGCCGTTGTCGACGTTCGGCGTAAACGCAAGGGGGGCAGCCACAGGCGGCCGCTCGACGGACGGCGGCATGCGCCAAGGCGGTGCCGCTCCGCCAAAATACTTTTCCATAAGTTCGGAAAGCAGTGCGACATAGGCGCGCACAGATTCGCTGTCCTCAGCATACTGATCGATCAGGCAGCCGACGAACTCGAGCTGCGTATGAACTTCGAGAATATTTGCGGCTGGGTATCCAAGGATAGCATCGACAAGAGGCTCGATTGAGCAATCGAGCGTGTTCACGCGCGCATCGTCGCCCGCAGCGATTGCTGCGTCGATCTGCGCACAACACAATGAGAACGCCCGAAAAAGCCCTAGCAAGACGCCTCCAATGCATTCCTTAAGGGAATGCGACCGAGAGATCGGCTGAGCTTGCGTTACGGAAGTTGAAACCGCCGACGCCTAGCCACTCGCCTTGATGGTAATCGGTAACATGACGCACGTTCATATTCAATGAACGCATGCCCCTGTTTTTCAATGATAAGATGTAGGGATCGACGCCGGCCTACAGCACGTCGTGCTTTATCTTCCAACGATCGTGATACCAGAGCCACTGTTCGGGATATTCCCGCACCCAGCTTTCCACCTTATCGTTCAGGAGTTGCGCCGTCGCGACCATATCGAGATTACCGTTTTCATCCCGAGGCGTCTCAATCTTCGGCTCGATTTCAAGCCGATAGCGGTTGCCCGGCAGCCGGATGCAGCGCGCCGGATAAACCTCGCAATTAAACTGGCGGACGAGCTTGCCGAGCAGCGGGTTGGTCTTCACATCGAGCCCGAAGAACTTGGTGTTCAGACCCTTGCGGAACTTCTGATCGACCAGCACGCCCACGCCCTGCCCGGCCTCCAACTGCCGCGCCAACGCAAAAGACGAGCCGGCGTGAGACGGCACCAGCTTACCCATTCGCGCGCTCCGAAAATCAAAAACCTTCTGCGCGACATACGGATTGTTCGGCGGACGGAAGAGGACGGACACATAGAGTCCGAACGCCGCGCCGGCCACCGGCAGCAGCTCGAAATTGCCTGTATGCCCTGTGAAAACGATAAACGGACGCGGATTGTCGCGCAGATCGAGGAAGATCGGTATGCCCGAGACTTCCACCCTGCCCGGTTCATTGCGTTCAGGATCGAAGTCGAACAGCCTGTCGAGGAATACATACTCGGCAGCAAGCCGCCCCATGTTCCCCCAACTCGCCAACGCAATCTCCTGGAGCTCCGCCTCGCTCTTCTCAGGAAAGGCATTGCGGAGATTGGCGAGCATCAGGCGATGGCGCTTCATGCGTGGCCCGAGCTTGCGCGTCAGCCAATCCGCAAAGTTGATCGCACCGTCGGCCGGAAACAGCTTCAGGACGTTCAGGAAACCGAACATGGTCTGCGCAATCAACCACTGGCGAAAGTGGTCGAGCGCAAGGACGATCCGCGTGATGAAGAGCTTCAAGAACTCAATCCATCTTGAGGATGATTTTGCCGAAGATCTGACGCGATTCCATCCGCTCCAGTGCGCGGTCGATGTCAGCGAAGCTTACTTCGGTGTCGATGACAGGATGGACCAGTCCGCGCCCCATCTTCTGCATGGCATTCGCCATGTTCTCCATGCGGCAACCAAAGGAGCCGAGCAGCTTCAGCTGTTGCTGGAAGAGCATCATAAGGTTCATGTCAGTGGAAACGCCGGAGGTCGAACCGCAGGTGACAAGACGGCCCCCGCGCTTCATCGAGAGCATCGAACCGGCCCACGTATCCTTGCCGACGTGCTCGAAAACGACGTCGACGCCCTTCTTCTTGGTCAGCTTGCGGACGAGGCCTTCAAAGCGGTCGGTGCGGTAGTTGATGACGTGATCGGCGCCGAGCGCCTTGGCCTTCGCGATCTTGTCGTCGGAGCCGACAGTCGTGATGACGGTGCAGCCGATCTTTTTGGCCAGCTGGATCGCCGCCGTGCCGATGCCGGAGCCGCCCGCGTGCACCAGGATGGTTTCACCCGGCTCCAGCTTTGCGTTGTCAAACAGCATGTGCTCGACCGTTCCAAAGGTTACGGGAGCAAGTGCCGCGCCGATGGCGTCGACGCCGGGAGGTGCCGGAACGAGCAGGCGTGCCGGCAGGTTCACCTTCTCCTGCGCGAAACCATCGAGATGGAAACCATGAACGCCGGAAACATGTTCGCAGAGATTGTCGCGTCCTTCGCGGCACGGACGGCAGAGGCCGCATGTGCGCGCGCCATAGATCGACACCAACTGGCCAGGCAGGACATTGGCAACGCCGGGTCCGATCGATTCGACAACGCCCGCAGCTTCCGCACCGATAACGAGCGGCATCTTGCGCTTCGCAAACGCCATGCCGCGCCAGCCCCAGACGTCGATGTGATTGAGAGCCACTGCCTTGACGCGCAGTGTAACCTCACCTGCGCCCGGAGCCTCAGGTTCCGGCAGGTCGGTGATCTCAAGCTTGCGATCGTCAATCAGTTGCAAAGCGCGCATGGCAAAGTCCTTCGCCGCGAGGGCGTTCTATCTCGATGTTTTGTTGGGAACCGATTAAGCCGGTTCGAGCGCCATGACAAGGCTGGCGTTCTGCCCGCCGAAGCCGAAGGAGTTGGACAGTACGGCGCTGACCTGGCTCTCCCGCTTCGTGTTGGGCACCACGTCGATAACGATCGATGGATCGGGGTTGGTGTAGTTGATCGTCGGCGGCAACGTGCCGGTCAGCATCGTCTGCAACGAGAACACCGCTTCCACCGCACCTGCGGCCGTCAGTGTGTGGCCGATCATCGACTTGTTGGACGACAGCGGAATGGACGCCATCCGCTCACCGAATACCGCCAGCATGGAGGCATATTCCATCTTGTCGTTTTCAGGCGTCGAGGTGCCATGCGCATTGATGTAGCCGATTTCGCCCTCACCCATTCCGGCATCGGCCAGCGCTGCGCGGATCGTCGCGATCGCCGGGCCGCCATCCGGAGAGGAACGGGTGCGGTGGAAGGAGTCGGCCTTTTCGCCGGCGCCCTTCATGATGCCGAGAATCTTCGCGCCGCGCGCGACGGCCGCTTCGAGCGATTCCAGCACCAAGGTGGCGGCGCCTTCGGCGATGACGAAGCCGTCGCGATCCTTGCTGAACGGCTTGGAGGCCTTGGTCGGCGGATCGTTTTGCGTGGAGAGAGCCGAAAGCAGCGAAAACCGGATGAGTGCCTCTGCACTTACCGAGCCGTCGGTCGCGACAGCGAGTGCGCGCGAGGTGCGGCCCTGGCGGATCGCCTCAATGCCGAGCTGGATCGCCGTCGCGCCAGACGCACAGGCCGTGGACAGTGTCACCGGCAGGCCGCGCGTGCCGAAACGATCAGCAAGGCGTTCGGAAATTGCACCGAACAGCGATGCCTCATGGAAAGCAGCATCGGGACGCTGACGCATGGCAGCCAGGAACCGGTCATAGGCGTCTCCGGCGTGATCGGCCGGCGGCGAACGGTCGGCGAGTTCGAAACGCGCACTCCATTCCGGTTCGATCGGCGGCGCAGCCAGGAACAGCGGTCCATCAAAATCACCGCTGATACCAGCATCGGCGAGCGCTTCGATCGTGGTTTCCCGGGCGAACGCATAGGAGCGTTCGACGGCGTTTGCGACCGGAATGTCGATAAAATCGACGGTGCCAGCGATGCGGGTCGAAAGCCCCTCGGTCGGAAAGCGGTTGATCGCATGAATGCCTGAGGTACCGGCCGTCAGTGCCGACCAGTTGTCCTTCAGGCCCTGCCCCAGCGAGGTAATGATACCGACACCCGTCACTGCGACGATCGGGCGGCCTAGGTGATCCTTGTAAGCCGAATCTTTCATTTGCACACTCCTCACGCTTCCGCCGAAAGAACCGCGACGCCTTCGCCGCGCTGATGACCGACTGTCGTAACGATGGCTGCCTTGGTCGCGGCGCCCATCGGCTTTTCGTGGGTCGGGTCGAAGACCGGGACCTTCGCCTTGCTGTCGATGGCCAATGCCGCCAGCGCCAGACCGAGCGTGAAGTGCGCCTCAAGTCCATGGCCGGTAACGCCGCCGAAACCGCGGATAGCCGCGCCTGGCAGATGACGTTCGAGAACGGCCTTTTCGCGCCCCGCCAGATCCGGAATGCCTGTCGAGCCGGAGAAGATCGCCGTGCTTTCCGGCGGAACGTCGACCGCGGCTTCCAGCAATCGCTCGAGGCGCTTCTCAAGATTGCCGGGATTGCGATTGCCACGATCGCCTTCGATGGAGGACATCGACGCGTAGATATGCGCGCCGCGTGCCTCAGCATGGGCGCGCGATTCCAGAACGAGGAATGCGCCGAGCGAGCCGGAAATCACACCGCCCTGGTCGCGCGACCAGAGCGGCTGCCATTCGTTGCGGCTGTGGGAGTTGATGGCTTCGAACAAGAGCACCATGTCCAGACGCTCCGCCGAGAAAGCTCCGCCAACCAGGGCGTGCGTCGATTCACCCGACTTGATACGATAGAAGGCCGTTTCGACTGCCGAAATGCCGGCAGATTCTTCGCCCATGAAGGTCCGCGAAGACCCCGTTACCTTATGGACGATGGAAATGTTGCCGGCGAGCAGATTGGACAGCTGCGCCAGAAAGAGCGTCGGACGCAGCTCCGTCGTCAGCTTCTCGTTCAGAAGAACCTCGCGGTCGTTGCGCTTCAGGCCCTCGTCAACGATCAACGTATCGACGTTGATGTCGCGCTCGCCGCCGCCAGCCGCGACGATCATATCCATGCTGCCGCAGGCTTCCGCATCATCCTTGAAGCCAGCGTCATCGAGGGCGAGCCCGGCTGCAAAGACACCGATGCGCTGCCAGTTTTCCATCTGCCGCTGATCGCCGCGCTTGGCAATCTGCTGCGACCAATCGATCTCCGGCAGCGGGTGGACCGGATACGGCTTGAACTTCTCAAGCTCGACGATCGTTTGAGGTGGGCTCTCGGCGTTGAGCAACGCAACATGCGGCTCCTTGCCGACGCCCTGGCACGTTACAATGCCGACGCCCGTGATCACGACATCATTATGAGCCTTGCTCATCCATTCACTCCCTGCGCAGCGATCGCATCCATCAGGCCAACTTCACCGGCACGTTTCTTGACGATATCCCCGAGCGGAACTTCGCTGAAAGGCATGGTCCGCAGCTTCAGCTGCGCGTCGCAAACCTTCTTGCCGCCGCTTGTGATCTTCGCCTTGGTTACCGCAAATCCCGAGCCGTCATGCTCCAGAAATGCCTCGATATCCAGTACCGCCTCCGGTTCAACGAAGGTACGCATCTTGGCGCCGTCGACGGACATCAGGAACGGCATGGCCGCAAAATTAGTGGCCGCCAGCACGAGCATGCCGGATGCCTGCGCCATCGTTTCAATCAGCAGCACGCCGGGAACCAGGGGCATACCGGGAAAATGACCTTCGAAGACCGGGCTTTTCGCCGGCACGACGGAGCGCGCCTTGAGCGTCCCTTTCTGAAGGTCGACCGCCTCGATGCGGTCTATCATCTGGAAGTATTCCAGTAGCATCGGATCCTCCGGCCACAAGGACACCTTGCCCCGCGGCTAGGCCTACTTAGGAACGAAACCGCCCGGCCGCCATGGTTAACAGCGGCAGGGCGGAGAAAAAGATGACGGTGCCGATCAGGCCTTGGCGGCGCGCAGCTCGTCGATCTTGGCACAGAGGTTCTTCAGCACGAAATATTCTTCCGTGGAAACCTTGCCTTCGTTGACTTCCTGTGTCCACTTCTCGAGCGGGATCTTAATGCCGAATTCCTTGTCGATCGCAAAGACGATATCGAGGAAATCGAGGCTGTCGATACCGAGGTCGTCGATCGTATGGCTCTCCGGCTTGATCGTATCGCGATCGATCTCGCTGGTTTCTGCAATGATGTCGGCAACTTTATCGAATGTAGCGGTCACGCCTTTACCTCTTGAAATGACGATTTAACCCTCCTCATAGGCAAATCCATTTCAAAAAGCCAATGCTTTCATCCGTCTCGGCACGCAATTTGCAAGACCAGTGTTGCTTAAACAGCAACGCATAACGCGCCGTTTGTCGCGCAATGCGTTGGCAAAACACCCCTGTTTGCGCTTAGAGCAGCACGAGGAAAAGAACCAAGGCGGCCGCGGCAAGGATTGAACAGCTCGCATAGAAGACCGAGACGCCATCTTCGATATCGGCCACCGTTGCCGAATCGCGCCCGCCGCCGTTGATCATCGGCTCCATGACGACAACCCCGGAATAAACGCGTGGTCCGGCGAGCTGCACATTCAGTGCCCCCGCCATTGCCGCCTCCGGTCGCCCGGAATTCGGCGAGCGATGCAGGCCGCCGTCGCGCGCGGCAATGCGCAGCGCCTCCCGGCAGGCCGTGCTTCCTCGCCGCAGCCAGGCTCCGGCCGCGATCAGGAGAATCGAAAAGCGCGCCGCCGGCCAGTTGGCGAAGTCGTCCAGGCGCGCGGCCGCCCAGCCGAAATCCGCGTATCTCTCGGATTTGTGGCCGATCATCGAATCCGCCGTATTCAGCATCTTGTAGGCGAAGAGGCCGGGCAAGCCAAAAACGGCGTACCATAGAGCTGGAGCAACCACGCCATCTGAAAAATTCTCGGCAAGGCTCTCGATCGCGGCGCGGCAGACGGCGGGCTCGTCCAGTGTTTCCGGATCACGCCCAACGATTCGCGAAACAGCCAGTCGGCCACCGCTGAGGCCTCCGCTCTTCAGCCCAGCGGCAACAGCTTCCACATGATCGGCAAGGCTCTTCTGCGCCATGAAGACGGCAACGCAAATGACTTCCAGGAGGATTCCAGGAAGACCGAACAGCGAGAAGAACCAATACAGCACAAGACCAGCCACACCGCTTAGGAACAAGAGACCGGCGATCGACCAGACGCCGTTGCGCCGGCGATCGCGTTTGTGGAGCTCGGCTCGATTGAACATCCGGTCGACGCGGGAGATCGCGTTTCCGAGCAGCACGACGGGGTGCGGAAGCCGCATCCATAGCGCATCCGGATCCCCGACAATCCTGTCGAGCAAAAGGGCCAGAACCAGCACGAGAAGGTTATGGTCGAGTGTCATGACGTATAACTCTGCAATGCATCCGAAAGCCGTTGGTCGCCAGCCGCATCGGCGGTGAGACCAAAACGCAACCAACGCGGCTGATAGTCGAACTTGCGGACCAGAATATGATGTTGGCAGAGATGCCGATGTAACTGGGCTGCCGGCTTATGGTCGACAAGCGCAAAGAGATCGGTTCCGCCAATAATGCGCAGACCGCCTTGATCGAGAACCTTGCGTAGCGCACCGGACCTCTCTGAGATCCGAAGCTGTATCGGCGCGATGTCCGATCGGAGGAGGTCTGCTGCGATCGAGAGAGCAGGACCGGAGACAGCCCACGGGCCAAGCAAGCCTTCGATGCGCTCCACGATCGGCAGAGCGGCCACGACAAACCCCAGGCGCAACCCTGCCAGCCCGAAGAACTTGCCGAAGGAACGGGAGATGACAACGTTCGGCATTCGCGAGGCAAGAGGGACCAGGCTCATCTCCGGGCATGTATCCCCGAAGGCTTCGTCCACAATGACAACAGCTCCCCTAGCCTTCATCTCTTCGCTGAGTGCGACGAGCCTCTCCGGAGCGTAGATGCGACCATCAGGGTTGTTCGGATTGACGACGACGACAACTGCGTGATCGGCTCTGACGTCATCCAGACCGGCGATAAGCTCAACGCAACAGCCTGCCATCGGGAACGCGCGCTCATATTCGCCGTAGGTCGGAGCGAGAATCGCAACCCGCTTGCCGCCCCCGTCGAAAAGCCGCGGCAATAGCTGGATGAGGGATTGCGTGCCGGGAACAGGCAGCGGGAGAATATCGCCGCTGCGATAATAGCTCTGCGCCGCCGCGCGCGCCTGATCAATCAGATGCCTGTCGGGCAGCCGGTGCCAGGCGCGCATCGGGATCTCGGGCACAGGCACCGGGCACGGATTGATGCCCGTCGAAAGATCAAGCCAGTGTTCTGCCTCGCCGCCGTAGATTGCAGCGGCAGCGGTGATGCCGCCTCCATGGACGATCGGGGCGTTCATCTTGCCCCCTCGGCAAGGTCGATCAGATGCATGTAGGATCCCGCAATCTGTCCACGCTGAAGGCCGGCTTGCCCGAGGTCGTTGCCCAACGCATCGGTCACCTGAAACAGACGATCGGCCCCGCCCTCGGAAACCACGGCCGAATAGTGGAACTCGTGCGCGGTCATCGGCTGTTCGAAGTAGGCAGCGTTCAACGGCTTCACCCGCCGATAGCCGAGATGCCGTTTGCGCTCCTCGTAGCTGGTGACTACGGGCAAGAGGCCGAGCATCTGATGGCGCTCGCCGGCGCCGTCAACCAGCCCTTCGCCGAGAACCATATATCCGCCGCACTCCCCATAGATTCGCACGCCCTTGCCCGCGGCGTCGATAACCTTTGACCTGAAGTTGCTGGCAGACGCGATCCGCCCGGGATGAAGCTCGGGATAGCCGCCTGGCAGATAGATCGCGTCTGCAGCGGGATCCGGCGCCTCATCGGCAAGCGGCGAGAAGAACGAGATTTCGGCACCGCGCCGACGCCAGCCGAGAAGCATGTGCTCGTATGAGAAAGCAAAGGCGACGTCGCGCGCCACGGCGATCCTGCTACCGAGCGGTGGCAACCGGGCGATGTTGGCAGTAGATGGACGATTGAGCCCTTGACGCGCGATGCGCAGCAGGAATTCGAAATTGCATGCATCGGACACGGCATCGGCTGCATGCTCTATGAAGCTCTCGAGCGTCTGATGTTCTCCCGCCTGAACGAGACCGAGATGCCTTTCGGGAAGGGCGATGTCATTGTCGCGGCGGACGACGGCAACGATCGGCATGCGGACCGCATCAAGCGCTTTGCGAAGCATCATCTCATGCCGTTCGCCCCCAACCTTGTTGAGAATCACGCCGGCGATGCGAACATCGGCCCGGAAGCCAGCAAATCCAGTCACCAGTGCCGCCACCGACTGCGACATATGCGAGGCATCGACGACGAAAACCACGGAAAGACCAAGCATGGCGGCAAGATCGGCTGCGGTCCCCTTCCCGTCGGTCGCACCATCGAAGAGCCCCATCATCGCCTCGATGACGAGGATGCGGTCGCCGGAGCGATGCAGGGTCGCATTGGCGGCAATCAGTTCCGGGCGCATCGCCCATGGATCGAAGTTGAGACAGGCAACGCCGCTCGCCGCCGCATGAAAGGCCGGATCGATATAGTCGGGGCCCGCCTTGCCGGGTGCTATCGCGACACCGCGCCTTCGAAGCGCCCGCAGGAGCCCCAGTGTCACCGTCGTCTTGCCCGATCCGGAGGACGGGGCCGCAATCAACAAACCGCTCATGCCGTCTCCCTGCTGTTCGAGTCCCGGAAGGGATCAGAGCGCAACTTGCGTCCCGCAAGAGCACCCAGCCAATCAAGCGATTGCCTCAGCCGCACCACCTCCCCGACCACAACAATCGCCGGCGGCTCGAGCCCCGAGGCCGCCGAAGGTGCCTCGCCAAGTGTCGTTTCGAGCACTTGCTGATCGCCCGTCGATGCGTTGCAGACGAAGGCGACCGGTTCTTCCGGGGACCGCCCCGCTGCAATGAGATTTCTGCTGATCTGGGCGATATGCTTCATCGCCATATACATCACGATCACAGGCGAGGCCTTGCCGATGGCCTCCCAATCGATGGCATCCGGCACGATTCCTGAGGAGTCATGCCCGGTGAGGAATGTAACCGCATGGTTGACATCCCTGTGCGTTACAGGAATGCCGGCATAGGCCAATCCGCCGATACCGGCCGTGATGCCCGGAACGATGCGAAACGGAACATTGTGCTCGACCAGCGTCAACGCTTCCTCGCCGCCACGCCCGAAGACGAAGGGATCGCCACCCTTGAGACGCAAGACGCGCTTTCCGGCACGGGCAAGTTCAACCAACCGCAACGAAATGTCGCGCTGCCTGGCGGACGGCTTTCCACCTCGCTTTCCGGCATATTCCAGCAGGGCGTCCGGCCGCGCGAGCTTCAGGCAATCGGTGTTCACAAGCGCATCGTGAACCACCACGTCCGCCTCCGCCAGCCCCTTGGCGGCAAGAAGCGTCAGCAATCCCGGCTCGCCCGGACCCGCACCCACAAGCCAGACGCTGCCCGGCTCAAGAGCCGGCAGATGTGAAAACGCAGCTTCGATCATTGGCATGATCTATGCTCCGCAGGTGGCGAGGTCAACGCCGCTGGGCAAGAGAAAGATATGAAAGGCAGGCTCTCTCAGACCCCTCTGCCGGTCCAACGGACGCGCAAAGATCCGCGCCCGACCGAGCGCAAGTTCTCACGCGCGCAAAACCGCATCGCGTATGAGATTGATCACCCTTTCGGAGTCGATGCCAGTGCAGACAACCTGGCTCGGTAGACCGTCCCAATTACCGGGCGGGAAGTGGCGGCCGTCCGGCTTCACGATCGTCTGCCCGTCGGCAATACCGCCGCAGACGACGCGAACCGGACCATGGATGGTCGAGAACAGCTCGGGAGCGACGACATAGACACATGCACAACTGTCGTGAACCATCATGCCGTCTTCGACGGCGTGCTTATAGAAATCGATATAGTCCTGCGAAAGATCGTTCAGCAGCTTCGCGGCGCTGTCGCCCTTGGCCGCAACGTCGGCGAGGTAGCTGCGGCTCATCGTCGTGATCGCGGTCACGTCAAGACCAATGACGGCGACCCTCCAGGGCGCGGTCAGGACGATGTCGGCCGCTTCCGGATCGCCATGGATGTTGGCTTCCGCGACCGGCGACACGTTGCCCGGAACGTAGAAGTTGCCGCCCATGATGACAACGTCCTTCACGAGACCGGCAATCTCCGGGTCCTCTTTGAGCGCCATGGCCAGGTTGGTCATGCGACCGACGGCAACCAGCCTGACCTCGCCCGGATTGGCGCGGACAGTATCGATGATGAAGCGGTGCGCAGAACGCGGATCGAGCGGCAGATCGATCGTTTCAGGCACCTTGATATTGCCGAGGCCGTTCTCGCCATGCACGAAGGTCGGCCACCCCCCCTCCCGACGCTCCGGATCGATCGTCACGCTCGCCCCCTTGGCGACGGGAGCAGGAATGTTCCATTCACGCTTCAAGAACAGCGCGTTGCGCGTCGTCGTCTCGACCGAGGCGTTTCCGAAGACCGTCGTGATGCCGATCAGATCGATCTCGGGATGGCGGTGCAGGAAGAGCAGAGCCATTGCATCATCGACGCCCGGATCCGTGTCATAAATGACCTTGTGCATGAGTATGCCTCTTTTCGTTATTGTCGTAGGGCAGCCGGACGGCGCCGCGAAATCGGCGGCCACCATAGCGCCCGCTAATCTTTCTGCAACAGGGCACACGCAATCGCTGCAGTGGCACGGCGCGACTTGATCTTCGGGACGATGAGCTCCGCATGCGGTCCAATCACGGCCAGCGCAGCCGATTCGGCGACGCCGTGACATCCCACGCGGGCAAACACGATCGCCGACGGATTTTTCAGCCGCGGCGTCTCTTCTTCGAGCCGCGCGGCAGCGAAGAATAAGAGCGGCGCGCCGAGGTCACGTGTTACTGCAACGATCGCGGCTTCATTGATGCGACAGTCGATGGTGGCGACGGCCGCTAGCTCGGCTTGGACAATGCCCGCTGCCGCCAATGCCGTACGGGCAAGCTCGTTTACCTCGTCCTCCGACGTTCCGCGCTCGCAGCCCAGACCGAGCACGTACCGGTGGGTCCTATCGAATACAATTCCAGTCACGTGCGACAATGAAACCCGCCCCTGTGTCCCTCAAGCCATTGCAGCAAGGGGCCGGAAATGCAACATGCGTGCGCCGCATACTGCATTCCAGAGTTTCCTCCCTTGTCCGACCTTGCCCCTCATCTGCTCTTCATGCTCGCCGCAGCCGGCTTTTTCGCTGGATTCGTCGATTCCATCGCTGGCGGCGGAGGCCTCATCACGGTCCCGGCGATGTTGATTGCGGGTATTCCACCGCTGCAAACACTTGGCACCAACAAGGTGCAGTCGGTGTTCGGCGCAGCCTCCGCCACGATCGCCTATGCCCGCAACGGACATGTTCATCTGCGTACGCAGCTGCCGATGGCGCTGATGGCAATCTTCGGCGGCTCCCTTGGAGCCGCTTTGGCAACGATCGTGCCTGGTGACGTCCTGCGGGCAATCATGCCGGTCCTTCTTGTGGCGATCGCGCTCTATTTTGCGTTGAAGCCAAACCTGAACGACGTCGACAAGCATCGCCGCATGATGCCCTTCGTCTTCGGCCTGACGCTGGTTCCGGCAATCGGATTTTACGACGGCGTCTTCGGTCCGGGCACCGGCTCCTTCTTCATGCTATCCTTCGTGTCGCTGGCCGGCTTCGGTATGCTAAAGGCCACGGCGCATACCAAGCTCCTGAATTTCGGCTCGAACATCGGCGCGCTCGTCGTCTTCGTCTCCTTCGGTGCGATCCTTTGGAAGATCGGGCTAATGATGGGCGTCTGCCAGTTCCTCGGGGCGCAGCTCGGCTCGCGGCTTGCGATGCGCACCGGCGCGCGCCTGATCAAGCCGCTGCTCGTCGTCGTCTGCGTCGCCTTCACGATCAAGCTTCTGGCCGATCCAGCCAATCCGATCCGCGTCTGGCTGGAGATTTGACGCTGGCGCCCGGTGTGCCGGCTTGGCTCCTAGAAGAGCGTAAGCAACAGCGTCCTGACGGAGACCGGCGGCACCCCGAGACAGTTCCTGTCAGAACTCCACGCCCGGCTGCCCCTTGATGCCCGAGCGGAACGGATGCTTGATCAGCTCCATCTCGGTGACGAGATCGGCAATTTCGATCAGCTCGTCCTTCGCGTTGCGCCCGGTCAGAACGACGTGGCTCATATACGGCTTTTCGGTCTTCAGAAACGCCACCACCTCGTTGATGTCGAGGTAGTCGTAGCGAAGCGCGATGTTGATCTCGTCGAGCAGCACCATCGAATTGCGCTCGTCCCGGATCAGCTCTTTGGCCTTCTCCCAGGCCGCGGATGCGGCGGCGACATCACGGGCGCGATCCTGCGTCTCCCAGGTGAAGCCCTCGCCCATGGTGTGGAACTGGCAGATGTCGGAGAAGTGCTTCTCGATCAGATCGCGCTCGCCGGTCCACATCGCGCCCTTGATGAACTGCACGACGGCGCAGGGCTTTCCATGCGCGATATGCCGGAAAATCATCCCGAACGCCGAGGAAGACTTGCCCTTGCCTTTACCGGTATGGACGATGATGAGGCCCTTCTCATCGGTCTTTGAGGCCATGATCTTGTCGCGGGCGGCTTTCTTCTTGGCCATCTTCTCGGCGTGGCGTGCGTCGTCGTGGCCAGCCGGCTCAGTGGTTTCGTCAGTCATCTCAATTTTCCCCGGATGCAAGCTTGAATGTGTCTGAAAGGTCGAACCGCGCCGAATTGCTGCGCGGCGTCCAAAGGCGGCGATCGATGGCCTCGAGCAGCCGTTCCTTCATGTCGTCGAAGGCGGCCGGATTTTTCTCGACCATGAAATCGCGCACCTTCTGATCGACCACGAAGGCCTGATAGACGGCTTCGAAATGATGATTGCCCACCGCGCCTGTCGTCGCGGAAAAGGCGAAGAGGTAATCGACGGTCGCGGCGATCTCAAAGGCTCCCTTGTAGCCATGGCGCATGACGCCATTGATCCACTTCGGATTGACCACGCGGCCACGCACGACACGCCCGATCTCCTCTTCCAACGATCGGATGACCGGCTTTTCCGGTCGCGAGTGGTCGTTGTGGTAGATCGACGGTCGGTCACCCGCCAGCATCTCGGTCGCGGCAGCCATGCCGCCCTCGAACTGGTAGTAGTCGTCGCTGTCCAGAAGGTCGTGCTCGCGGTTGTCCTGGTTCTGCACCACCGCCTGGATCGAGCGCAGGCGCTCTTCGAAGACGCCGCGCTCGGCCCGGCCTTCCTCGCCGGCGCCGTACGCGTAGCTTCCCCATACGAGATAGGCTTCGGCGAGATCGGCCCGGCGTTCCCATCCCTTCTCGTCGATCAATGCCTGCAAGCCGGCACCGTAGGCGCCCGGCTTCGAGCCGAAGATACGATAGCCGGCACGGCGTCGGGCTTGCGCCGCGTCCAGCCCGGCAGCCTCGAGCCGCGCCGCTTCGCCGCGCATGCGCTCGGCAATCGGATTGTCCGCCGGGTCCTCGTCCAGCGCACCGACGGCACGGATCGCCTTGTCGAAGAGCGCGATCTGTTCGGGAAACGCATCCCTGAAGAAGCCGGAAATGCGCAACGTCACGTCGACACGCGGGCGGCGCAGCAGCGCCGGCGGGATGATTTCATAACCGGTGACGCGCCGCGAGGTCATGTCCCATACCGGCTTCACGCCGATCAGCGCCAGCGCCTGGGCAATATCATCGCCGCCGGTGCGCATGTTCGATGTGCCCCAGGCGGTCAGGCCGAAGGATACCGGCCATTCGCCGTGATCCTGCACATACCGGCGGATCAGCAGTTCGGCGGACTTTTTCCCGAGTTCGTAGGCCGCCGGCGTCGGAACCGCGCGGCTGTCTACCGAATAGAAGTTCCGCCCGGTCGGCAGCACATCCGGGCGTCCTCGCGTCGGCGCACCCGACGGCCCGGGCGGCACGAAACGACCGTCGAGCCCCCGGAGCAGGCCTTCGATCTCCGCGGCCCCGCATGCAACGATGGCAGGCTTGAGCCGCGTTTCGATCATCCCCAGGACGGCGCGCGTAGCCCCCCAATCTTCCGGGCAAGCGACCTCGCCGGCGACCAGCCGTGCCGCAAGCAGTTCGATCCGCTCGACCGCATCGCCATTCGTGCGCCAGACACCATCCATGGCCGCCGCAAGGGTATCCGGGAACGGCCCCGGCCAAGACCCGGCCATGTCGCAGTCGAGAGGGTCGAAATCCAAGCCTACATCGGCAGCAATCGCCCGCTGTAGGCTGCGGTCGCCACCGTGGCCAAGACCACGCGGGACCCGAGCCAGCGCCACGCTCAGATCGGTCAGCAATCGACCCTGCGGCGAGACACCGAAGACGTGCAAACCATCGCGGATCTGCATTTCCTTGAGATCGCAGAGATAGGAATCGAGCTTCTTCAACGCCTCGTTTTCGCTCTCGCCCTTGTCGATACCAGCATCGCGGTCGAGACCGATATCTGCGACAAGATCGAGAATCTGCTTGCTGAGAAGCCGAATGCGGCGTGGATCGCCACCTGACGCCTCGTAGTATTCGTCGACCAGTGCCTCCAGATCCTTCAGGGGCCCGTAGCTCTCGGCACGCGTCAGCGGCGGTGTCAGATGGTCGATGATGACAGCCCCGGTCCGCCGCTTGGCCTGCGTTCCCTCGCCGGGATCATTGACGATAAACGGATAAAGATGCGGCATAGGCCCGAGGATCGCCTCTGGATAGCATTCCTCGGAGAGCGCCAATGCCTTGCCTGGCAGCCACTCGAGATTGCCGTGCTTGCCCATGTGGATGACGGCGTGAGCGCCGAACTCGTGGCGAAGGAAAGCGTAAAAGGCGAGATAGCCATGCGGCGGCACGAGGTCCGGCGAATGGTAGCTTTCCTTCGGATCGATGTTGTAGCCGCGCGCCGGCTGGATGCCGACGAGCACCTCTCCAAGCCGCAGGAACGGCAGTGCAAAAGCGCCGTCCAGCACATAGCGATCGGTCTCAGGCGCACCCCAGCGCGTGTTGATTTCGTCCTGAATCTTTTTGGGAAGACTTCTGAAGAAGGCATTGTAACGACTCAATGAAAGCACTTCACTTACAAGCTTCCCATCCGTGCCGGAATTTGTCGGTCCTTCCATCAGGCGCCGGATCAGGGAGTCGCCATCATCCGGCACACCCGCGATTGTGTAACCGGCGGCACGCATTGCCTTCAGCACCTCGACCGTGCCGGCAGGCGTATCCAGCCCGACGCCATTGCCGAGCCTTCCGTCGCGGTTCGGATAGTTCGCCATCACGAGCGCAATGCGCCGGTCGCCGGCGGATGTCGTGCGCAGCTTCGCCCAGTTGGCAGCAAGCTGGGCTGTATAGCGCATTCGCTCGATATCGGGCTCGCTGCCGACGATGTTGGCCTCGACCCTCGCGTCATAGCGGGCCGCCGATTTGAACGAGACCGCACGGGCAAGCACGCGCCCATCAACCTCCGGCAGAGCAACATTCATTCCAAGGTCGCGCGCGGTGAGCCCCTGCGAGGAGGAGGTCCATGCCTGCCGCGACGACGCCGAAAAGATCGCCTGAAGCACAACCGCGTCGTTGGCCTCAAGCACGGTCGGCTCGCGATCCGCACCGGGCGCAGACACTGCAAAGCCAGTCGTGTTGATCACCACCTCGGGTTTGATGGCGTCGAAGACGCTTTCGAGAATGCCCTTCGAGACGGGGTCCTTGAGACTGTAGGCGAACACCGGCAGCGGCCGGATGCGTTCGGCCAGCAGCGTATCGATCAACGCTTCGACCGGTCGCGTCTCGCCGCTCTGCACGAGCGCGCGATAGAAGCTGACTGCCACAACTGGCGAATGCGGCACCTCCTGCGGGAATCGAACCCGCTCGTCGCACGCCGACTTCCACTCCTCGACGCCGACGACGCCCTTGCCTGGCCACCAGATCCCAGCCTTCATCAGCGGCGAAGCCGCCTCGGGCTTTTCCGCGCCTGAGAGCATCGCGCCGGCATAGGAGAGAAACGCATGCGAATTGGCGTCACCTCCTTCGATAAGATAGGCCCAGAGGGCATTTAACTCTTCGAGCGGCACATTCGAAAACGGTGTCAAACCCGCGTCCGGCTTCGAATCTCCCGGCAGTACGGCGATGAGCGCGCCATAGCGCGCTGCCGCCGCATGAAGCGCTTCCAGCGCATAGTGAAAATAGCTGGCACCGCCGAGCGCCCTGACGACGATCAGCTTCGCGTGCCGGGCTGTCCGCTCGATATAGGCATCGACCGACATCGGGTGTTTCAGGCTCATCAGGCTTGCGAGCCGCAGCGAAAAACCGGCGGCCGCACCATCATACGCGGCCGCCATGGCGGCAAGCTCGGTATCGGCGGCCGACAGGAATAGGACATCGCCGGGAGATTGACCGAGATCGATCGCCTCCTCGCCGTCGCTGATCGTTCCCTGTTGTGCCAGGAGCAGATGCATTGGTCTGCCTTATGCCAGCGCTTCGATTGCCGTGCGAACTGCCGCCTCGTCCATGTCGTGCAGGCCGATCACGACCAGGCGGGTGCCGCGTGCTTCGCCGGGCGCCCAGGCGCGATCGAAATAATGGTCCACACGGCTTCCGACCGCCTGCAGCTGCAGGCGCATCGGCTTGCCGGGGACATCGACGAAGCCCTTCAGCCGCAGCACGTCATGTTCGCCAATGACGCCCTTCAGCGCATCCACGAACGTGGCAGGATCGGCAACAGGGCCGAGTTCCACGACGAAGCTATCGAACTCGTCGTGGTCATGCGGTACACCATCCTCGTGCTCGAGCTCATGGTGGGATTTGCGGTTGGCCACGTCATCCTCGGTACCGACCCCGAGCCCGAGCAACACGCTTGCCGGAACCTCGCCGTTGCGCGCCTCGATCATCACGGGCTTGCGGGCGATACGGGACGCGACCTCATCGCGCACGCGACCGAGGCCTGCCGTGTCAAGAAGATCGATCTTGTTGAGCACGATCAGATCGGCGCAGGTGAGCTGATCTTCGAAAAGTTCTTCGATCGGGCTTTCATGATCGAGCGATTCATCCTCCACGCGACGGGCTTCCACGGCACCGTGATCGTCGGCAAAACGGCCGGCCGCCACGGCAGCGCTATCGACAACGGTGATAACGCCGTCGACGGTGACCTGCGTGCGAATGTCAGGCCAATTGAAGGCCGCCACGAGCGGCTGCGGCAGCGCGAGACCGGAGGTTTCGATGACGATGTGGTCGGGGCGCTGTTCGCGCTCCAGAAGCTTGGTCATCGTCGGAATGAAGTCGTCGGCAACCGTGCAGCAGATGCAGCCATTGGTGAGCTCGATGATGTCATCTTCGGTGCAATTCTCGGCGCCGCAGCCCTTGAGCACCTCGCCGTCGACGCCGAGATCGCCGAATTCGTTGATAATCAGCGCGATTTTCTTGCCGTTCGTGTTGGAAAGCAGATTGCGGATCATCGTCGTCTTGCCGGCGCCGAGAAAGCCGGTGATCACGGTCGCCGGGATTTTCTGCTGGTTCATGAAATTCAACCCTTCATCTTCAGCGGCAGACCTGCCGCGATAAAATACACGTCCGCAGCTTCCGCCGCGATCATTTGATGCAGGCGGCCGGCATGATCCCGGAACTCCCGCGCCATGCGGTTTTCCGGAACGATGCCGAGACCGACCTCGTTGGAAACGATGACGAGGCGCGCGCGTGCCGCAGGCACGTAGGCGGCAAGCGAGGCGAACTCCGCCACCATGTCGCGCTCTTCCATCATCAGATTGGTGACCCAAAGCGTCAGGCAATCCACCAGGATCGCCCGTCCTTCGCCATCGATTGCCCGCAGGCATCCGACAAGATCGAGCGGCTCTTCATGGGTGTGCCAGAGATCGCCGCGGTCGGCTTTGTGCGTGTCGATCCGGGAGCGCATTTCCTCATCCCAAGCCCGGCCGGTCGCCACATAGTGGCGCTCCAGGCCGCCCGAAACGACCAGTTGCTCGGCAAAGCGCGATTTTCCCGAGCGCGCACCGCCGAGAACGAAGGTCGTGTCAGATGATATCAGGCTCATGGAAAATACTGTCCCATCTGCGGACGCCTTCCGCACGGAACCGGAACGGCTGCACGCAGCCTTAAAATCTTACTTTCAGCCATGACAACCTCCGTGCTGGCAGCGGGCATCGCCCAGGGATGGGCTTTTTGCCCGGCACGATTGGCAGGTCTCCTGGCTCGCGGGTTTTGGCCGCGATCGGGGCAGACCGGAAACCGGTCGCCCCTGATCGTGCCAGCGGATTTTCCTCGTCTTCCCGGCTGCATTTCATGAAAAGGCGGACGATTCGTAGACTTGAGAGGCGTCCAGCCCCGGTTGATCATGACGCACTGCCAGTGACTTTTCCGTCGCCGCTTCCGCGCCGCCCGCCTGCACTATTGCAGACTGTCAACCACGAGGAACCAACGCCGGACGGAAAACCCTGACCGCTCTACAGTCGCGGGGTCGGCTATGATGACGGCGCCCGGATTGGGTCCACCGCTTCACATTCCCTTTTCATCCGCACCGATTCAACCGGTCCGGAACCATCCGTTATGGAGTCATCGTTAGGCAAGGCCCCTGGCGAAGTCAATCGTAAGCCGTCGTCTCGCAATATGACATTGCATGCCTGAAACCGCGACCAAGACGACCTTCTCTACCAAATTTATCGTCTTTTATCAGTGGCTTACGTCACAAATAATTGTTGCCGGCGCCGGTCTTTTGCCGCAATTGCATCGCAAGCGGGTTGCGCCACTGATTTGCCCGTCCCTTTCTGCACTTGATCGCGCCTACACCTGCCTAGTTTTCCTGTCATGCTCCTAAAAATCAATATCCGCCGTTTCGGTCCGTTTCATACGCTTCTCGATATCGGGCGGATGCGCGCTCTGTTACGGCGCAGCGAAATGGGGATGGTCATCGCCGGCGCGATCGTCGGGGTGATCTCCGGCCTGGCGGTGACGGGCATGAGCCTCGTTTCCCGCGCAATGCACAGGCTGATCTTCGGAATCAGCGACGTCGAGAGGCTGAGCTCCTCCCAGATCGACGACAAGTTCCTGCTGCTGACGGCACCGGTTTGCGGCGGCATCCTGCTCGGTCTTCTGCTGTTCATCCTCGCCAAGACCCGTAAGAAGCCGATGGTCGACCCGATCGAGGCGAACGCATTACATGGCGGACGCCTGTCGCTGACCGACAGCATCCTCGTTGCCGTTCAGAACCTCATTTCGAACGGCTTCGGTGCCTCCGTTGGTTTGGAAGCCGGCTACACGCAGTTGGCAGCCGGTCTGGCCTCGAAGCTTGGCCTGAAGTTGCAGCTTCGCCGATCGGACCTGCGCGTTCTCGTCGGATGCGGCGCGGCCGGTGCGATTGCGGCGGCCTTTAATGCGCCACTGACCGGCGCGTTCTATGCCTTCGAGCTCATCATCGGCACATACACCATCGTCTCGCTGACACCAGTCGTCGTGTCCGCGCTGGTGGCGACCCAGATTGCGCGGCTGCTGGCCGGCAGTGATTTCCTCATCGATGTCGGCGAATTCGGCTCCGTCATGCCGGCCGACTATGTCCCGGCGCTGCTGCTCGGTGCCGTCTGCGCCGGCGTCGGTATTCTCATCATGCAGGGCGTCGCCTCGATCGAGGAACTGGCGCGCAGGAGTTCCATCGCAACACCGCTGCGCCCTGCCCTTGGCGGCATCGTCGTCGGTCTCCTCGCCCTTATCACGCCGCAGATCCTGTCAGCGGGACACGGAGCGCTGCACCTCAATCTCGGGCGCGATCTCGCGATTCCGGTCCTCCTTGGGCTGCTTCTCCTCAAGGCCTTGGCCTCCGCGATCTCGATCGGCTCGGGTTTCAGAGGCGGCCTCTTCTTCGCGTCGCTGTTCATGGGGGCGCTGCTCGGCAAGCTATTTGCCTATTCCGCGCCCTATTTCGCCCACGCGACGCTGACACCCGTTATCTACGCGGTCGTCGGCATGAGTTCGCTCGCAGTCGCCGTTATTGGCGGGCCCCTGACGATGACGTTCCTGGCGCTGGAGATCACGGGCGACTTTCCGATCACGGCACTTGTCCTTGCGGCCGTCATCACCTCCTCACTCGTCGTGCGCAGCACCTTCGGCTACTCCTTCGCAACATGGCGCTTCCATCTGCGCGGCGAGAGCATTCGCAGCGCCCACGATGTCGGCTGGATTCGCAACCTGACGGTCGGCCGGCTGATGCGCGCCGACGTCAAGACCGCCAAGGCCGGCCTTTCGATCGAAGAGTTCAAGGAACGCTTCCCCATTGGCTCGGCGCAGCGCGTCGTCCTGGTGGACGATACGGGCAAATACAGCGGGCTAGTGCTCGTCCCGGATATTTACGCGAACCTGACCGACACCGACGACACCGGCGAGGATCTCAGCGAATTCATCCGCTACAAGAACGATTTCCTGCAGCCGCAGATGAACGCCAAGCAGGCAGCCGCCATCTTCGACAAAACCGAAAGCGAAGCGCTCGCGGTCGTCAACAATCTGATCGAGAGGAAGGTTGTCGGGCAGCTGAGCGAGGCTTACACGCTGCGCCGCTATAGCGAAGAACTCGATCGCCGTCGCCGCGAAATATCCGGCGAGATCTAGCCGAAGAGCTCGTCAAGCCAGCGCCGGTCAAGGCAGGCTTCCAGCTCGGCCGCAACGTCGTCTAAAGCTTTCTCGACACCGGCACGGTAATCGTTCGTCTCACCAGAAAGACCGAAACTCCACAGCAAACGGGTACGATAGATGTCACTCGCAAAGAGCCCGTGCAGATACGTGCCGGCAATCCGACCGTCGGCCGATACGGCACCGTCCGGTTCGCCATCGACGATCGCGAATGGCCGGCCGCAATCCTCTCCTACGGTGATGCCGAGGTGGATCTGATAGCCGGCAAGCGGTGCGCCGTCTTCCACCGCCATAGCGACGCTGTTCCGCACCGTCTTTTCCGGCGCCATCTCCGTCTCGACGTCCAGCAACCCGAGGCCGGTGACCTGCGCGGGGTCCCCCTCGATGCCCAGGGGATCATGCACCTTGCGTCCGAGCATCTGATAGCCGCCGCAGATGCCGATGACCCGCCCGCCCCGCTTCACATGGGTCAAAAGATCAACATCCCAACCCTGCGCGCGCATATCCGCCAGGTCGGCGATCGTCGATTTCGAACCGGGCAGAATCACCAGCCGGGCATCCGACGGCAACCGCTCTCCGGCGCGAACAAAAACCAACTCGACATCCGGTTCTGCCGCCAGCGGATCCAGATCGTCGAAATTCGCGATGCGGGGAAAGACCGGCACTGCGATCTTCAGCGCGGCCGAACCGCCCCGTGCCAGGCTCTCCAGCGCGACCGAGTCTTCGGCGGGCAACCGCGAAGCGTGCTTCAGCCATGGCACGACGCCGAGGCATGGCCATCCCGTAAAACGCCGCACTGCATCGATTCCGGCATCGAAGAGCGAAACGTCACCACGAAACTTGTTGATGATGTAGCCGGATATCATTGCCCGGTCGTCATCGGAGAGGATGGTATGCGTGCCGACCAGCGAGGCGATCACGCCGCCACGATCGATGTCGCCGACCAACACCACCGGCACGCCGGCACGCGTCGCAAATCCCATATTGGCGATATCACCGGCCCTGAGATTGATTTCGGCAGGCGAGCCCGCCCCTTCCACGATCACAAGATCCGCTCCGACCGAAATCTCCGAAAAGCTCTGCATCACGTAATCGAGGAGTGT
This sequence comes from Rhizobium favelukesii, assembly GCF_000577275.2. Lineage (NCBI taxonomy): Bacteria > Pseudomonadati > Pseudomonadota > Alphaproteobacteria > Hyphomicrobiales > Rhizobiaceae > Rhizobium > Rhizobium favelukesii. Next base: position 2,050,596 of record NZ_HG916852.1, on the reverse strand, counting down.
CGGCTTGAGCTTCTGATAGTCCCGTCCCTTGGCCTGCCCCCAGACCTTGCCCTGAACGATGATCTGGCTGCCGTATTCGGTTTGCGGCTTGAGCAACACAGGGTTCATGTGCACCGAGGACTGCACCCGCGCAGCGAGCGACTGCAGCCATTGCGCCCGGCCGATCTCACCGCCGTCGTCAGCGACCGCGGCATTGTTCGACATATTCTGCGGCTTGAAGGGACGGACCGCAAGGCCGTGATTGGCAGCAAGCCGGCAAAGCCCCGCAACAAGAACGGTCTTGCCGACATCGGAGCCGGTACCCTGTAGCATGATGGCCTTGGTCATTGTCGCGGAACTCCGGAGAACTCGCCTCGGCCTACAACGACGTCTCTGTTGCGGTCAATCGCAGGCGTCGAAAATGCGAAGGCCGCGTCAACCGTTGAGGGTTGCGCGGCCTGCCGAAATACGCTGGCGCGTTCGCCCATACACGGCGAAGCTCACGTTCTCCGGGACGCAATACCTGATCCGGAGAAGCAGCGGTGTCCCCCGCTACGCAACAACAGATAGCGCCACATTGTTACCGGAGGGTTAGCAAGTCCTTAAGCAAAGGTGAATTTCAGCATTTTCTGACTTTTCTTCTCGATCGTGGCGTCGCTGGCAAGCATACCAGCACGATCTCCGAACGCTCGCGGTAACCTTTTGATGAGACTAGCATTAACGATTTCAAATCAGGCGCTTATGCTTCACGCCTCAACCACAGAAGAGAATTGATTTCCGCAGCCGAACGCGTAGGCTGCCTTTCCAAGGTGCCAGGACGAGCGCCACAGCTACAGCCCGGATAAACGAGGACCTCCGCAAGGTGGGAACGCCTAGGTTGTAGCCGCGGCAGCAAGAATGGGAACGCAAGATGAGACTTCTCCGCACGTCAATCCTGCTCGCCGCAGGAGTTTGTGCAGCCGCCGCGACTGCGCAGGCTGCCGAATGCGGCAACGTTACCGTCGCTGAAATGAAATGGGCTTCGGCCGGCATTGCCGCCAACTTCGATAAATTCATTCTCGAGAAGGGTTACGGCTGCTCGGTTAGGATCGTCCCGGGCGACACGATGCCGACCTTCCTGTCGATGAACGGAAAAGGCGAGCCGGATATCGCTTCCGAGTTCTGGATCAACTCGGTACGTACCGAACTCGATAGCGCGGTCAAGGAAGGCAAGCTGATCCAGGCGGCTGAAATCCTCTCGGAGGGCGCTGTCGAGGGCTGGTGGATTCCGAAATTCATCGCCGATGCCAACCCGGATATCCGCAGCGTAGAGGATGCCCTCAAGCATCCCGAACTGTTCCCGGCGCCGGGCAATTCATCGCAGGGCGCGGTCTATAGTTGTCCCGTCGGCTGGAGTTGCCAGATTTCCACGTCAAATCTGTTCCGTGCGCTGGGCGCCGAGAGGGACGGGTTTCAGCTTATCGAAACCGGCAGCCCGCAGGACCTCGATGATTCCATCGCAAACGCATTCCAGAAAAAGGCCGGCTGGCTTGGCTACTACTGGGCCCCGACGCCCATCCTCGGAAAATACGACATGACGCGCCTGAGCTTCGGCGTCGCTCATGACAAGGCAGAATGGGACAAATGCACATCGGTCCCCGGCTGCGCTCGGCCGCAAGTGAATTCCTATCCCGTCTCCCGGGCGTACACGATCGTGACTAAAGCCTTCGCCGAGCGAGCCGGACCGGCCATGGATTACCTGAAGCTCCGCTCCTGGGACAACACGACGATCAACGAAGTGCTTGCCTGGCAGGATGAGAACCACGAGAGCAACGAGGACGCCACGATCTACTTCCTCCAGAATTACGCCGCCCTGTGGACCAAATGGGTTCCCGCCGATGTCGCCCAGAAGGTCAAGGCTGGGCTTTAAGGTGAGCAAGGCAATCCCTCGCCTGCCGATGCGCCTTCTCGATAGATCCTCGCACAACCGCGCGCGCGATCGATCGGCATCGTGAACGTCTTGCTTGTGGCGGTATGGGTTTCCTCTAAGCGGCGACTGCTTGCTTGCCCGAATCGCGCCAAGCCGCTGCCAAGACGAGGAGAACAAAGATGACATCCGTTCCGTTTCCCGACCGCGACACAATCGCATCAAAGCTTGCGAGCCTTGACGAACGGGCGAAATCCTACGTCGTCCTGCTGATGGAAAATGCGGCACAGGACGAGAACGTCATCGATGGTCTTTACCGCCACCTGAACAACGCGGCGAGCGCACCCTTTGTGAACACGCCGAAATTCGAGAATCTTGGGAAACGGATTGGCGAGGCGGCGCCGGCCTTCCTGCAGATACGTCTCATGGAGGCCGCGAAATCAAGCCATCATCCGGCCTATGTGGCGTTGCGGACCGGGCATTTTGCGTTCCGGCGGGGTGGAAAAGGCCTACCCGCCGGCAGTGATCTGATGGCGTATTACCGCGTCGCCGCGCGCCCGACCGAACGGCCCGCATCCTGAGTCGCGTTCACCGCATTTGCCGTATCGCGACCGATGCCGCGGATCGTATTCCCACACGAGGAAAGCACGAGCAGAATTGCGAGGGCGGAGCCGATTTTGGCCATTGTGGTCATTGCGAAATCCTCTTTCTCAACCGTCCAGGGCGCGGCGACAGCCGCCGCGCGCGTTAAAACGCCGAAGGAAGAAAGGAGGTCACCGCAAACTTGTCAAGCAGCAACGGCCTTGGCTTTTTCCGCAAAGGCAAAGCGGATGCTTTCGGCCACTGCCCGCATCGGGCCATTCATCTGCGACGCAGTGAGAAGCCTGATGTCGAAGGAGCCGAGTTCAGGCAACCCCTCCTGCACGCCGAGGATTGTCATCTCATCGGTGACATAGGAGCGCGGCAGCGGCGCGATCGCCAGGTCGGAAACCACAGCCGCTCGCTGGGCCATGGTGTGGCCGCTGAGGAAAGCGACACGATAACCGCGCTTCATGCGCTCAAGTTGAGACAGTGCCTCGGAGCGCCAGATGCAGCCATCCTCCCAGATCGAGATCGGCAGCGGATCGCGGCGGTGCGCCGTACCGCACTTGGCGCCGGCCCATATCAGCCGCTCGCGAAAAACGATCTCGCCATCCGTCGGCAGGGGACGCGTCGCGCAATTGATCAGTGCCAGGTCCAGCCGCTGCTCTTCCATGCGCTTCTTGAGCCCGATGCTCATGTCGATGGTGACATCGACCATGATGCTCGGGAAACTCTCGGCGAAGCTTTTCAGGATGCTCGGCAGCAGTCGTTCGCCTATATCCTCCGGCGCGCCAAGCCGCACGACGCCGCTGAGGTCGGGCATAATGAATCGTGAAACCGCCTCGTTCGACAAAGCAAGCATGTTTCGCGCATAGGAAAGCAGCAGTTCGCCATGCTGGGTCAGGCTGACCGACCGCGCATCCCGCAGGAAGAGCGTGGCACCGAGCTGTTCCTCCAGCTTCTTGATCTGCATGGAGACGGCCGATGGTGTCCGATAGACAGCCTCGGCGGCCGTGGAAAAATTGCCGGTCTCTGCGATGGCAACAAACGTGCGCAGCACGTCGTTATCAAGCAAAGGAATGGGACGGCGAAAGGGAATGCTCATCGTCGCATCTTTCAATTTTTCTGAATTTGAATTCCATATCATTTTGTTTGATTGAAAGTCAACCGGGCAATATCCTTCGATCGTAGCGGCTAGTACTGATGAAAGGAGGCCGCGATGAGCACTCTCAACGCAATCTTCGACATCTTCTACGCATTCAGATCGCGTCAGATCACACGTCAGACACGCAATCGAACGCGAGACCAGTTGGCGCGACTGCCGAGACATCTCGCCGATGACCTCGGTCTGCAAGCTTTGGGTATGACACCCCCTTGCTGAGGACGCAGCGTATATCCTTGCGCCTTCAAAGACGCGGTAAAAGGTTCTAATATACGCTCCGGGTGGCTACGGAGCGGAACGACCATGGCGATGAATGACGCGTGTTTCCAAGGTGATATCCCTGCAGCCTATGATCGGTACCTGGTGCCGATCCTGTTTGACCCTTATGCGGCCGATCTGGCGCAGCGCTTGGCGTTGCTTCATCCGCACCGCGTTCTCGAAGTCGCAGCCGGGTCCGGCGCCCTGACGCGTGCGATATCGTCGGCGCTTCCGCACGCCGAAATCATCGCCACCGATTTGAACCAGGCCATGCTGGATGTCGCCGCGTTGAGACATTCCGGGGGGCATGTCGCATGGCGACAGGCCGATGCGTTGAGCCTGCCCTTCCCCGATCAGATCTTTGACGCCGTCACAAGCCAGTTCGGCGTCATGTTCTTTCCCGACAAGCACCGCGCCTACCGCGAAATCCTGCGCGTGCTGAGGCCGAAGGGGACGTTCCTCTTCAACACCTGGGACGCCGTCGAGAACAACGATTTCGCAAAGGCTGTCAAGGCTGCGACGGATGCACTGTTTCCAGACGATCCGCCGGATTTCTTCCGGCGGACACCGCACGGCTACTTTGATGCCGAGGCAATCTTATCTGAACTCGAGCGTGCCGGCTTCCAGTTGGCGACCTTCGCAAAGGTCGAAAAGACTGCCCGCGCATCCTCGGCAAGGGACGCGGCGACCGCCTTCTGCAAGGGCAGTCCGCTCCGCATGGAAATCGAAGCACGCGAACCGAAGGTCGATGTCCTGGCACGGGTAACCGAGATCCTTGAACAGATCTTTGGCAAAGGTCCGATCGAAGGGCGGATGTCGGCGCTCGTGTTCACCGCCGAGGCGCGACGCTAGACCTGACAAGCTCGCACCAACCGCTCGTTTCATGGCGCCAAAACGACCGCCTATCGTCGACAACCCCGATGGGCCGTGGCCCCGGAACATTCAACGCTGAGCGGCGTTCTTTCTTCGCAACGCAACCCGTTGTCGTTGCACGGACTGCATGTCCCTCAACTGCAGTCACATTGGCCCGGCGCTGTCCAAACCAGCACCGGGCTCTGCCCGTCATCTCGCGCACGACATTCACCCTTCGGATAATTCAGCATCAACTAAAATAGAACTTGAAATCGCGGCTTCGGAAACGATGATGCTTGCCCTCAGCCAGGAGGGTAGCGATGTCACAGTACCAGGAGACGCGGCGGTTCAAATGCACGGGCGACGCTGGAAATCCCTGCATCGTCATTGAACAGATCAGGGTTGCCGATGAAGCCATCTCCAGCCCTAGAACCGACTACGTGACGGTGGATGGCGAGGTCGCCAATCGCCTCGACAGGAAGCACTTTCTGATCTTGATGAAGGGTGAGGTTGTGAAGATTCAGCGGGCTCTGAGGAGAAAACATTGAGCTAGGCCAGTCGGCGTCGGCATCGCAGCAGGCGCCAGACACCTGGTCGGACAGTCCTTCCCATGGGCTAAGATGTCGCCGCCGGGCGGATGTCATCATCGCGTCATGTGACGGTGATGTCTTAACGCACCGGGCGCTGAGACTCGTTTTCATTCCGGCGCTGTTCACCGCTGGAATGACTGATGCTGTATATCATTGCCGTCGCTGGTACCCTACTGGCAGCCAATACCCTCAGCCTTATGATCGCGGGATGGCGGATTCGATCGCGCCAAGACGAAACGCCAAGCGTCCCCGCGCGTCCGCCTGTCTCAATCGTGGTACCGCTTTGCGGCGTGGAACAGTTTTCGCGAGAGACGCTCGAAAGCGCACTGAGCCTGGACTGGCCCGATTACGAAATCATCTTCTGCGTTGCCGACAAGACCGATCCGGTTGTTTGCCTGGCTGAGGAGGCGCTCCGAAAAAAACCGCTGACAAAGGCGATGATTTCCGTCGGGGATGATCGCATCAGCGCAAATCCGAAACTCAACAATTGCGTCAAGGGCTGGAACGCGGCGTCGCATGGGTGGGTGGTTCTTGCCGATTCCAACGTCTTGATGCCCACGGACTATCTCGCACGCCTGATGGCCGCATGGCGGCCTGATAGCGGACTTGTCTGCTCGACGCCACTTGGTTCCCGTCCGAACGGATTTTGGGCGGAGGTCGAATGCGCGTTTCTCAACACGCATCAAGCGCGTTGGCAATATGCGGGAGAGGCCCTTGGATTCGGCTTCGCGCAAGGCAAGAGCATGCTATGGCGCAAGAAAACCCTCGACTCCCACGGCGGCATCCAAGCACTTGCGGCTGAAATCGCAGAAGACGCCGCCGCTACAAAACTTGTGAACACCATGGGCCTTAAGGTACATCTCGTCGCCGGGCCGTTCGAGCAGCCCCTGGGAAGGAGAACCTTCCGCGACGTATGGGCCAGACAGTGCCGTTGGGCGCGGTTGAGACGCGTCACCTTCCCTCATTTTTTCGCGCCGGAAATACTGCTTGGCGTGGTTCCGCCTCTATTTCTATGCATGAGCGCTGCGCTTATTTCCGGGACCAGTCTTTTCGTAGCGGCCTTGGCGGTTTTATGCGCCGCCTACGCACCAGAACTTATTCTTGCAGCCCGCAAGAATTGGTACATGTCCCCGCTGTCGCTCGTCGCAATGGTCACGCGCGATGCTCTGCTCCCAATCATCTGGATGAGGAGCTGGATGGCCGGGAGCTTCGATTGGCGCGGAAACAGGATGGTGATCGGATCGCAAGGGTCTCGTCTCGAAGCTGGCGTGGCCGGACCAATTGCAAGCCCCTAGCAACTGCGGGCGCATTCGAGAACGCCTCGTACTCGTTTCGAAGCTGCCCCATTCCAGGTCAGCGGAGCCGAAATTTTCAGGGTTTGAACTCAACTTGGCAATGGGACCGATGAGCCGCTCATCCGCGAAATTGGCACCCGTTGCCGATCGCGCTCTGCGCCACGAGCCGCTGGATGGGCGCCCTGTTTGGCCCGCGTGCTTCTCCAGGCGCGCATGTCAACTTATCGCTTCACCTGCAAATCAATGACATTTGCCCCAACCATCATGTCGAATGCGTCCTTGGTCATAGGCTTCGACAACAGGTACCCTTGCAGATGATCGCAACCGAGTTCTTTGAGGATTGCCCGCTGCTCTTCGGTCTCCACGCCTTCCGCAGTTGTCTTTAGCCCCTTGGCCCTTGCCAGCCTTATCATCGCCTCGACGATAGCTCGGTTGTCAGCCTCTTCGCTGCCGAAGCCGTCCACGAAGCTCTTGTCGATCTTGATACGATCGACTGCGATATACTGTAGGCGACCGAAGGAGGAGAAGCCCGTGCCAAAATCGTCCAGCGCGAAGCGGACGCCTTTGGAGCGAAGTGCCTCGATATTCCGTTGACATTCCCCTACGCTGTCGAGAAGCGTGCCCTCGGTTATTTCGATCTCCAGCCGTGTCGGATCGATCCCATGATTGTTCAAAGCCGCAGTGACCCTGAGCGCATACGCCTCGTTTCGAAGCTCGATGGGTGAGGCGTTGATCGCAATCTCGAGATCCGGCCACCGCTGGGCCGCCAGGCAGGCCTCCTCAAGAACAAGATCGCCAAGTTGGGCGATGACGCCGCACTCTTCGGCAATAGGAATGAACACCTCCGGGCTGATAAGACCTCTTGAGGGGTGCTTCCATCGAAGGAGCGCCTCGGCGCCAAACAAGGCTCCATTCGGGGCTGCGTAGACCGGCTGAAAATGCACCTCTAGATCTCTGCGATTCTGGACCGCCAGCCGCAGGTCGCATTCAAGTTCGCGGCGGTCTTGGACCAAGTCGTCCATGTGGGGCCCAAAGATCGCAAAGCGGTTCCTGCCCGCCGCCTTCGCATTATAGAGAGCGATGTCAGCCTTCCGCGTCAGGTCGGATGGATCAACATCAGGTCCGATACCAATCACAACACCAATGCTCGCACCGATGCTGATTGGCGTTCCGTTGATCTCGAATGGACGCCGCATGGATTCGATGACTCGCTTGCACGACTGCGAGATCTGATCGTTCGTGACATCCGTGATGACCGCTGTAAACTCATCGCCTCCGAGCCTGCCAACGATACTGTCCGCAAAAATCTCGCGCAACCTGTCGGCTACGAGCACGAGGAGCCGATCGCCAACAGGATGCCCCAATGTATCATTCACCTGCTTGAAACGATCAAGATCCATGAACAGGACCGCGTTCGACTGGGTCGCGGCAGACCCCGAGATCACTGTAGCCAAATGCTCAGCAAACTGCGCCCGGTTGGCCAGTCCAGTGAGGGTGTCGTGCCGAGCGAGATGTTCAAGCTCGGCCCTGCTCTGCCGTAACTTCCGGTTTCTCGCACCAATCATCGCCCCCATTCCTGCCAGCGCGACGAACACGGACACTCCGACAGCGCTTAAAGCCGGGCGAACTGACTTGGCGACAGCTTCCCCGGGTTCAAAGGGACGCCAGGAGAAGTATCCGAATTCTTTGCCATCAGCACTTCCAATTGCCGCGAAAGACCGTTTGACTTGCGGCGACTTGGTCCAGGCAAAGGTGAGGTCATCAAACTGATATTCGCTCGACACCCCCGTCAGGAAGCTGCCATCGAGATAACGAATGGCAACATGGAAATATATCTCCGAAGGGCTCTGCTTGATGTTCCCGGTGTCGGAGACGATCGGCTTCACGCTGACAATTGCCGGGTGGCTGTTGACGGTTGAGAGATCACTTTCCCCAATACTCAAGACTTGGTCAGAAATCCCGGTATCGTCACCGTCAACGAGCCTTGCGCGCAGCCGGTCCGCCAACGGCGACACGACATCCCGGACCTCTTGGTAGGCTTTCGCCGAATTCGCCTCGTCCGAAGCAAAAACATATACTGCGCGACCATCCGGAGCGATCACATAAGCGCGATCGTGCTGAAAGTAGGTGAACATCCACTTGCCGAGGTTCATCTCCATCCAGTCCGCATTGCCGTCGCTGACGTTGCGAACCGCATCGTCCCAGACAGTCGCACTCTCCTGGTCGTGGGCTACTGCCGCCTGCATTTTCGAAACGAGCGTCTCTGCAAGATGCGTTTGACGCTCGGCTGCGATTTTATCGCTCCTTTCGGTGGCAAACTCCAGGACTGCGAAGAGCCCAGTATAGATCGAGAGCGCAGCGAAAAGAGGAAGAACGAAGAGGAGGAGAAGCAGTCGGAAGCGCGCGTATTTCATACTCAGGAGCCCTTTTTATGGTCCTGATACTAGCACACGAACATTAAGGCGCGCTTTCATTGAAACCGGAACTACAGAATGCAGCGAGCAAACATCTCGGATCCGTTGGTTACGTTCCCTCTGCATGCACGCCAAACACGGTGCCAATAGGTTGGCTCTCCTCAGACATGTGCAGAGAACATTTTTTTGATTCATCTAAGCGCTTGAAATTGCTCTTTATCGGAAATTTTTTTAGATTCTGAATGCTCATTTACCGATGATCGAAAAGAGATACTGTTCTCCATCGTCACGGTGATATCGATGCAAGTCAAGTAGGGTTCGCTTCGCCCCAGCTGCTTGCAGGCGAGCCCCAATCTGAATGACCGACAGTGGCTTTACGCCCGCCACGATCAGTCTTGCCCTAATCTCGAACGGGGAAATGAACTCGTCCTGGAATCGCCAGATTTGTTCCATCGTGATAATATCGTCTTTGAAGTATCCCTGACCTTTAAGAGCCCCGACATCTCCAGTGCCCATTCGCAAGTAAAACTTTGCCTCTCTGACATTTACAATCGCTTTGGGGTCGACAGCCGACTCGTGGGCTTCGCATATAGACCGGATGCGCTTTAAGTCGGCCGTGTAAGCGCTTTCTAAGAAATTCTTCGAGGATGGCGATAGGATACTCACGCCAATCCTCTTATTGACGACCTCTTCCATGACACGCGACCAGGGATGGCGGGACGATTTACTGCCCCAGACCGCATCGAGGACCGAGACCAATCCGCTTACTTTTTTCCTATGACTGGCGAAGGCGGCGAAATCCATGGGCGGTGCACCGCTCGGGATGCCCAACCGCTCTGCATATCGTCTGTCCGGGCATTCGATGACCCGATCAGCATATAGCGCAAGTACGTCGATAACAGGCAGGCCCATCTTGCTGGCCTGTTCCATCACAGCAGGTGATGACCAAAACTTTACGCGAGTGGCCGCCCGACGTGCTTGAGATTTCACGTCGTAATTTCTTGTGCGGCCGCTCAGAACCGTAGCAAGTTCCTTCCTCACAACCTTTTTCAGTTCGGCAGTCACACCGTACAAACTGCTATCGAGCGTATGGTTTTGATCTGGAATCTTGTTTGGGGCGTAAATCTCAACGACTTCAGCAAATTTCTTCGGCCAACCTTTGATGGCACTGCCCGCGAGGCTTAAACTCTCAGCCGTTGGGCTTGGCCTTCGGCTACCTCCCGAGTTCTCCGTCTGAATAACTCGCGCCAAGGTAGTCGCCAGCGTAAAGATTTCTCCCGTGCCGAAGTTTTTCAAGTCATCGTGTACTCGACAGACGCTCTGGGTCTCGGGGTCTATCAAGTTGGTGACGAAATCCAGGCCGTCAACATCATCAACCTCAACAAGTGCTTGGGGATAGTCGCGAAAGTCGGCTATCCCACAACGAGTACAACGGCAAATGTCTCCGGCAATTCGATATTGAAGGACCGAACTGCACTCTGGGCACCGGTCTAGAAGTCGCTCTTTAGTGCGGGGATCGAACGAGAGGCTACGAATAGACCAGATCGCCTTTGCAAAGGGTTTTTCACGTAACGAGAGCGGCGAAATGCGACGAGTGGCAATTAGCTCGATCCCGCTAATCTCGACGCCAAAGAAATTAACGCCATGTTTTCCCTTGCGGTACATGAGGCGCTCGATGTCGGCGACACCGTTGGGCACTCCAAGAAAGTCCGCTAGCACTTTCACGTCGAAATCGGACCGAGCGAAGCGTGAATGACCCCACCCCTGTTTTATACTGTGTTTGCCAAGCAGGCGGTTGATAATCCAAAGATCATGAAAACCATTCTCCGCACATGCTCGGAAGACGATATCTGCCAACCCCTCCCCTGGTTGCGGTTCGACTGGGATAGCGAGGGCTTTCGGTTCAGACACGCTAGGATGCTCAAAACCTACAGTCATCGCATCACCTATCGTCTTTCGTATCGGTGTTTTTCGTTTCAGTTGGAGCTTGAAGGCGGACGTCTTTTATCCAACGAACTCCCGCGCCGAACGCAGTTGTCTCAGACGTCATCTCGATGTTCTTCGTGCGAAGCCCGTTCACTAGGCTGTTCAGCGTTCGCTCGTTAACAGCGTCATACCGGTTCTTTTCAAGACGAGCGATGAAGCTCGGATCGACACCGGCTGCCTTTGCTAGCTCGCGCTGACTTAGGTCTGCCAAGCCTCTCGAAGCTCGGATTATCCTACTGCCGAAATGATCAAGTGTCTTATCTTCTAGAACGGTGCCAGGAGTCCTCCACCTGACACCAGCTCCGTGCCCATGTTCGGCCTCGACAAACTCGACTCCTGCGTCCTGATAATGAGCTTTCAGTATCCAGGCTTCTCGCGGAAGCAGCTTATACTTGCCACCCTCAATCAACTGGATGGTTTTGGCTTTGATCCCCGTCGCCACGCCAACTTCAGCCTGACTCCAGCCAAGCAAAAAACGTGCAGCTCGCAACAGCGGAATTACCGGGTTCATGCCCCGAAAAAACGCCCAGGGCTGAAAATGTCAACATTATTCGCTGTGCGTCACTTAAGTACGTTTTGCGTCATTTTCCTTTGATTTTGAGTCAAGAATCGGATTTCTTGCTTCAGGCCAACTTCCTCAAACCGAATCGAAGGTACTCTCGATGGACAAATGGCTTGGAACTTCACCCAGTGTAATCATTCCCCGGCTGCAGTCCCTGCTAGCCGACTTACAAGGCTTGTCATCGCCTGGCGGCTTAGACGGTCCCGCAAATCCTGTCACCATTCGCAACTGCATGCTCGTCCAGCGCTCCGTGCCATGCCTTATCGGCGAGATGTCCGGTCACCCGCATATCAAGGAAGGTAGCCCGGGCGTCACGAGCGAACTCTTTTACCTCGATCAAAAACGCAAAATCGGCAGGACCCTCAGCAGGTGGTACTATTTCGACCACGGGCTGATCGGCTAGCGACAAAAGGGGGAGCGAACCATGGACAAAGCCCTGACCGATAGCCTGGACCGTTATATTGCAAAGCTGCAGCAAGCAGCCGAACAGCTCAAAACCCCTCGAACAATCGAATTCCGGCTGACGAAACGGAATCTACCCGCAATCGCTCGCAAGTCTGCCACTAACTTTCTAGCTTATTGCGCTCTTGTGGCGCTCTTCCGCAGAAACATCGGTGCGCTCTCCGAACCTTCCTGCGTCGCAGTGATCGCCGTCCCGTCCCAATGGCAACTCAAGGACGTCCATGACGCTGCGAACATCATCTTTAAGGACAAGAAGGGCGTTAAATTCTGCCTTCACCCCACTTCCAAGCATAAGCGTGGATGGGAGATCGACCCAGCGGAATTCCTTGAGACGGGAGAGAAACTAATTGTATTCACTCAGGAGGGCTCTGTCCTTCATGAGGATTTCGAGCTGGCGGCCACGCTCTTTGACAGGCTCGCTATTTGCGATGTGCAACACCTACGAGCCCTATGTGTCTTGCGCAAATGCGGCACACTGACGGACGAACAGGCAGGGGTCATCGCGGAACAAGCGTCGGAGCGCATGGAAGCCATCTTTCGTCGGGACCAACCAGCGAGCCGGGCCGCGATAAAGCTATTGAAGGCGGCGAAGGCCGCTCCCGGCAACGAGCGGCTTCTGGATGTCACCAAGGGCTTCGGCGAAGCGAGCGTATGGGCTGAGTCCTTGAAGAAAGACCTTGCAGATTGGCGACAAGGAAAACTTCCATGGACGGAGGTGGACAAGGGTTGTCTGTTGTACGGGCCACCGGGGACAGGAAAGACGCGTTTTGCCGCCGCTCTTGCGGCTCACTGCGGCCTGCATCTGGAAGCAACCTCAATCCCGAAGTGGCAGTCTTACAAAGACGGCGATCTCGGTGACATGTTGAAGGCCATGTATCAAGCGTTCGGTTCGGCCAAGGAAAATGCGCCCTGTCTATTGTTCCTGGATGAATTCGACGCCATTGGCGACCGAGCCAAATTTCCTAGTCGCCACGAGACCTATTCCACAACAGTCGTGAACGCGCTCTTAGAATGCTTGGACGGAACGGAAGGACGCGAGGGCGTTATCGTCCTTGGTGCGTGCAACTATCCGGAGCGGATCGACCCTGCCCTTCTAAGGAGCGGTCGGCTCGAAAAACACGTCAAATTTCCTTTGCCTGACGCAACAGCGCGAGGAGAAATCCTTGAGTTTCATCTCCCTACCTTGAGCGGTGATGCCGCGCTCAGGGAAATAGCTGCGCGAATGCCTGGCAAGAGCGGCGCTGATATCGAAAGACTGGCGCGAGAAGCGAGAAGGATCGCCCGGAAGGAAAATCGAAATGTCAACATTTCGGACGTTAGATCGCAGGTGCAAGTGCCCCCTCCGCTCGACGCCAAAACCTTATACCGTGTTGCAATCCATGAGGCAGGGCACGCCCTCGTGACCCACGCATTGATGCTCGGCAAGATCGAGTGGGTCGAAATCTACGACAACGTTGAAAACTTCGCCACCGCTGTCGATGCAAATGGCGGCATGTTTCTGGTAAAGCCTCACCGGGAGTTTTTGACTCGTTGGGACGCGATGGAGATGATCACCTCGGATTTGGCAGGAGCTGCAGCTGAAGACTTGATTTTCGGACACCGAGCCAATTGGTCGACGGGGAACAAGAGCAGCGATTTCGCCAGCGCGACCACGTTGGCGATCCGAATGGTGACGGAATACGCTTTTGGAAACTCATTGTATTATCTTCCTGGGTCAGTCGACATGACGTTCCCTACCAAGCTCTGGGAGGACCTAGCGCTGCGTGATGACGTTACGGAAATTCTTCAAGAGCAATATCAGCGAGCAAGAAATATGCTCGATGGCCTCAAGCCCGCACTGCTCAAGCTTGCGGACGCGCTCGTCAAACACAAGCGCCTCGATGCTAGGCAGTTGGAGGCGTACTGGCCGGGGTCGCGAAAGGCCCCTCCGTCGACACCCCAGAGCCGAAGCCGCCGCCAACATTAGCGGTCCTTAACGTAATCAAAACCCTACCGAGCAGGTACGAGCCGTGCTCTAACACGGCCGACGGAGGCCCTGTGAAATCTTGGATCATCAGCGACATCCATGAAAGCCGCCTTACCAGGTTAAGTACGCGACCCGCCCAAGGTTCCAGAAGCAGACCTCTGCGTGTGCGCGGGCGACATCACGAACTTCATCGATGACAGCATTTCTTATATCCGCCGGGTCATCGAGCCAAAGATGCCGGTGGTGCTTGTACTAGGAAATCACGATTTTTACGGCAGCAGCATCAGCGGGGCACTGGAGCGTGCCCGACGGCTCGTTGAAGGAAGCCAAATCCATCTCCTTGAAAACGAGACCGTCACCATCGGTGACTGCCGGTTCATCGGCGCGACCTTATGGACTGATTTCGCGGTGTCCGTTGGGGAAGATGAGCACATCCCGCCGGAAGAGCGGCGCGTTAAAGCTTTCGAACTCGTGCCATCGCGCATGAAGGATTTCCAGTGAATTTATCGGTCGGACTCTCTTAGTTCGGCGAAAACGGCATGGTAACGGCCCGGGAAATCCTCGAACGCCACAGAGATAGCCGGAAATTTATCGACATGGAGTTGTCGGTCGATTTTCAAGGACGAACCGTTGTCGTTTCCCATCACGCGCCCTCAATGCGAAGCTTCGATCCGGCGTTCTTTGGAAATGTGACGAACGCCGCCTTCGCGTCTGACCTTTCCGATCTTATCAGGTGGCGGAAGCCAAGCCTGTGGGTCCACGGACATATCCACAAATTCCGAGACTACATGGCAGATCAAACCCGAATCATTTGCAACCCGCTAGGTTACCGAGGAGAATTTTATTCATCTGGGTTCCGACTAGAATACCACATTGAACTGTAAATTCCCAACCAGGACTAGACGGTGGCCTAAAGAGGAAGCGCGTCGCCACCCGTCCGCGTCTCGTCTTCGACCCTGGTTTTCGGTTGTACGCGCGTCAGGCCCGCTTTCGGGTTTGACAATCGTTTTCTCGAAGAAAGTAACTTTCATGACCACGGCCCCTCTTGGTCCGCATTTCTTCGGTTTGGAGCACTTTTCGGCGCTTTCCTGATCAGCTTTGTCGCGTGGACCGTCGTGTTCGTAAACGCAGTAGCGCCCCTATGCCTAGATGAATAAAGACGACCTTCTCGGCCCCGAGGTCCATTTCGCAGCGACAAGATGCAATTTCAGCAACACCTCGTTGCTGACGAGAGGCCTATCCGCATGCGATTAAGGGGTCAGGGCATCCATTGCTACGTGACGCTGATGGCGGGTACGATGGGTCGGACGAACTGCGCCAGCAGCTGATCAAGCATGTCCGCACAGAAATCGGCCCTATTGCGGCCCCTGACAGCATACAGTTCGCGCCCGGCCTCCCGAAGACACGCTCAGGTAGGATCATGCGTCGCATCCTTCGCAAGATCGCTGAAGAAGACTTCGGCTCGCTGGGCGATACGTCCACCCTCGCCGACCCCACCGTAGTCGATGATCTAATAGCGAACAGGCAGGCAATTCGAATTTAAGGATGTATCGAGACGCCCTTCCCGGCGAAAAGTAAAAGAACAAGTTGAAACCTCAACGCGAGGTTTTCTAAACTTCTGCTTGTTTCGATTCTACCGGGAGGGGCGAATGCGCATTAAAAAAGTTCGACTTAAGAACGGGTACAAGCGCTTCCATGATCTAACAATCGATCTCGGCCAATCTCCTGCGAGAATAGTAGCGCTCGTCGGGCCCAACGGCAGTGGGAAAAGCAGCGTGCTCGACGGTATGCTCTATCACCAACAGGCTCATGGCTCGACTGGATCACATTCGAATGACGACGGGCCCACCTACCATTTTATGGGCGATGCAGGAAACTATGAGGCCATAATCATTGATTTCGTGCAGGGTTCCTTTCAAGAGGTGCGTAGCGCACGCGAAAAGCAAGGGAAACCAAACACCGTTTTTTCTTTCCGAAGCCCGTACCGCTACAACAACCATGTGAAAATCGACACCATAACGTCAACTACTCCAATTCGTGAGAATAACTACGGAGCGAGATACGCGTCCGCGCTCGACTCCAAGATGGAGCAAAACTACCGACGGCTTCAGGCGCTCGTAAATCGATACATGCAGGACAATGACGTAAGGCCAAGTGAGGCACGCGCCAAGGTGATTGGCGACCTCAATGCTTCAATTAGCAAATGTCTCGATCTTGAGATCACAAGCGTTGGGAACGTTGAAGCGTCGCAAGGCACGCTTTACTTTAGCAAGCCTGACAGTCCGCGCGAATTCGAGTTCAACGTGCTTTCTTCCGGCGAAAAGGAGGTCATCGATCTTCTGCTCGATCTTTATCTCCGACGCGACGACTATGATGACAGTGTTTTCCTAATCGACGAACCAGAACTCCACATCAACACAGCCATCCAAGGCAGCCTTCTGACCGAAATTGATCGCCTCGTTGGCCCAGATTGTCAGATATGGATCACTACGCACAGCATCGGCTTTCTGAAGGCGCTCCAGACACAGATGAAGGATCGGTGTCAGATCATCCAATTCCGTGGAGACTTAAACCTCGCCTCGACCGTTCAGACACTGACGCCGCTGGAGCCATCCACCTCAGCTTGGCGGGACCTTTTCGCGGTTGCCCTAGACGACCTCGCAACGCTTGTCGCCCCAAAGACTATTATATATTGCGAGGGCCGCGATGCGCCAGGCAAAGCTGGTTCTGAAAGGGGGATGGACGCTCAGGCTTTCAACGCGATCTTCAACCGAGACATGCCTGATGCCATGTTCATTTCTAGTGGCGGGAATACGGAACTCGATCAACGAAGCGCCGTTGCGATTGCGATCTTGAGCAAGGTCTTTCCCGAGATCGAAATCTTGGTCTTCAAGGATCGAGACATGGCCTCGGGCAAGATCACAGATGAGAATGACCGTCAGGTCTACCTAAAGACAAACCCACAAAATCATAGGGTTATGAAGCGATTTGAGATCGAGAACTACCTCTACGACAAAGAGGTCTTGGCGGCATATTGCGCAGCCAACGCCCTGCAATTCGACGAGGCGTCCTACGACAACCTGGTCTGTGACATCGTCAATCAAAACCTGAAAGACGTAACCGGACACATCAAGAGCATCTGTGGCATTAAGGGGAGCATCAACGCGGAGACCTTCAAAGTTTCGCTCGCTCGCCACGTTGATGAAGGCATGGCCGCTTACAAAGAGCTGTACGGCTGTATCTTCAATCGAGAATGACTGGTTTCGTAGCGCGAGTGGATGTTTTCGCAGTAGGTGGATGTTAATGGCTCCCGCCAAAATCTTGAAGATTAGCTCGTTAGGCGTTGGCCATATTGCATCCGGCGATTTCCCTTTCCTGCGTCCCACCACGCGTAAACACGAACCTGCTAGCTATTGCTTATGCGTTCTCCGGTGCCACGCCATACGAAGTGGCGTCAGCATTCTGGGACGTTGACCGCCAACCCACCCAGGCCGGTTTCTTTGTATTTTTCAGACATGTCGTTACCGGTCTGCCTCATGGTCTCGATGCAAGCATCCAGGCGAACAAAGTGAGTGCCGTCGCCTCGTAAGGCGAGCGAGGCGGCAGTCATGGCCTTCACCGCACCGAACGCATTCCGTTCGATGCAAGGAACCTGGACTAGGCCCGCCACCGAATCACATGTCATTCCCAGGTGGTGCTCTAGCGCGATTTCTGCTGCATTCCCTATTTGAGCTGGCGTTCCACCCAATACCGCTGCAGCGCCAGCAACAGCCATGGCGGAGGCAGAGCCCACCTCGCCCTGACAGCCGACCTCTGCACCGGAGATCGACGCATTATGCTTGATCACACCACCAACAGCAGCCGACGTCAGAAGGAACATCCGGCGCTCGTCAACTCCAACCTCATTATGCAAGTAATCGAGATAGCGCATCACAGCAGGCACAACGCCAGCAGCGCCGTTTGTAGGAGCGGTCACAACACGGCCGCCAGCTGCGTTTTCCTCGTTGACGGCCATTGCAAAGACCGACAACCAATCATTTGCATGCATGGGACCAACGGAATTCTGAGCCTTTTCTGCTTTCAGTCGCTCACCGATTTTGCTCGCGCGTCGCTTTACCTTTAGCCCTCCAGGGAGAATACCCTCGTGAGCCAGCCCCCGGTTGATGCAATCGTTCATAGTCTCCCAAAGCTGGTCGAGACCCTTGTTGAGTGATTGTTCCGACTGAAAGGCAAGCTCTTTTGCTCGCTTCATCGCAGCTATGGAGAGACCACTTTGCTCGGCCATGCTGAGCATCTCAGTGGCTGTCGCAAATGGGTACGGGACATTTTTTTCGTTGGTTGGCCTTGCACTTCTCGTGGTCTGTAGTCCCTCACCAGAGACCACGAAACCGCCCTCGATAGAGAAATACGTCCGGCGCAACAGCAGGACGCCGCTGTTATCGTAGGCTTCGAAGACCATACCATTCGCATGGCCAGGTAGCGGCGTCTTACGATCCAGGACGAGATCGCGATCAGGATCGAAATCGTATCCTGGATGTCCAGCAGGCTCGATGCGACGGCTCGCTCGAACAGTTCCAAAGTCGCATCGACCGCATCAAGATCGATGGTCGCGGGCAAAAACCCACAGAGACCAAGGACTACGGCGCGATCAGTGGCGTGCCCAACCTCGGTGTAGGCCAGCGATCCGTGTAATGTAGCTTTAATTCGCGTCGGATGAGCGTTGTTCGGTCTCGGCCATTCCCCGTCCTGTTGATTTCCACGTCGGACATGGACGACGCTCTGGACGCAATGTCGAAAGTACACGACGTGCCAGCGTGGGTCTCAATCGCTACTTTGCTCGTTGCGGGAACCGTATTGATCTTCGGCAACTGGATAGCATCGGTCACTCATCCCGCCGACGCTCTGCCCGGAATGCTGATCAAGTTGGTCATCATCGCGCTCGGTACTGGCGTCTACCGGCTGCTGGCGTTCACCAAAATCCCTTTTAGTTTGCTGGGTTTCGCTCATCGCAGTGCTGGCAATTGCCCCGTTCTCTCCGACGGCGGCATTCATTAGGCTACTCGCTGCAAAGGTAACGCTGCTGCCACTGGTCACGCCGGTTCTCGCATACGCGGGCTTGTCAGTAGCAAAAGACCTTCCAATTTTGAGGAATCTAGGCTGGCGCATCGTGGTGGTATCTCTTGTCGCGAACGCCGGTACCTTCATCTGCGGAACCCTCATCGCTGAATTCTTTCACTAAGCGTTTCCCCGCGAGGCACTTTGCCTTGCTGCTTGGCCCGGTCGCCAGATCGGGCCTTCTTCGTTGCCGATTTGAGCAAGCTGGAAGTCAGCCCTTTTCGACCTGTCGTGTTTTAGAGTCGGACTCGAAAAGAGTTCAATGGTAACAATACCTTGCGAGACGTCTAGTGATGAGGCGGATATGGGCGATCATGATCCATGCCTCGGCTGAAGCGATGGATTTTTCGACGTCCTTCGCCAATCTCCGGCACCTTCCAAGCCATGCAAATGTTCGCTCGACGACCCAACGGCGTGGTAGCACTTCGAAGCCTTTGGTCTTGTCGCTGCGCTTGATGATTTCGACCGTGAAGCGACCGACCTTCTTCAGCTTCCGTTTCAATTTGTCGCCCGCATAGCCACCGTCGGCGAAAACATGCAGCAACCATGGCCATCTGTGACAAATGGATTTCAGTAAATCGGGAGCGCCATCGCGGTCCTGGATATCGGCGCTGTGAACCATGAGGCCAACCAGCAGGCCGAGTGTGTCGACGACGATATGGCGCTTGCGGCCCTTGATCTTTTTGCCGGCGTCGTAACCTCGAATGCCGCCGCTTTCGGTGGTTTTGACGCTTTGGCTGTCGATCACGCCTGCCGTAGGACTGGCCTCTTTGCCTTCCAGTTCGCGCGCCGCCATCACTAGATGGTGGTTGATGCGGGCCCAAAGCCCAATACCCCGCCACGCATAGAAGTATCGCTGAACCGTCGAGCACGGCGGAAAGTCCTTTGGCAGCATCCGCCATTGGCAGCCGGTCGAGGCGATATACAAAAGCGCATTCATGACCTCACGCAGCACCGTTGTTCGCGGTCGCCCAAGTCGACGGGGCGCAGGTAGGAGCGGCTCGACAATTCGCCATTCTCTATCCGTCATATCGCTTGCATAGCGTGCTGCTCGCCGGGCATATTGCCGACGGGTGGTTTCGGTCCAGGCCATCGTGAACTCCATCGAATCTTCGCAAATCCGAAGGAATCACAACCTGTTGAAATCACCCACTTCTTTTTGAGGCAGCCTCTTAGCTCGACTTTGTACATTATGCAGCGAAGCAAAGTGCTTGTGTCATCCGCTTGAGGCGGCTTGGTTGAGTTTCAGGAATGTCCGGGTCTGGCGGGTGCTGTCGATAAATATCCTGATCCCACAGGATCATGCGAACCGCACCGATGGCATCGGAGAAGGTGAACTCTGTTTTCTTGTACCAGGCGGCGGCATAGGGAAGGACGCCATGACCGAGCAGATCGCATGCCCAGAGTGTGACGAGGCTGTAGAGCGCCAGCAGCGACGGGGTCGTGCGCATGATGGCTTTGTCGTTCCACTGCCGTTGGGTTTCCACGCCAAGATGCGCTCGCGTTTCGGCGAAGGTGACCTCGATCTGCCAGCGCCGAACGAAATAGGCAATGATCTGAGCGGGCTCAAGGTTGACGTTGGTGCTCATGAACGCCTGGGGTTCACGACGGCCTGATGGATCGCGAACGAGAACCCAGCGAATTGGTCTTGGGGGCGTTCCACGCCGATACCAGAGGCCGGTTCCTGATGTGACATCAAGGGTTTTGTCGGTTTGCTTGCCGTACCAGGACGATGCGACGATGCGCTGCCACTCGGTCTTTGCGTCTTTGAGGAGCGTTTTCAGTTTCGGCAATGGCCTGCCTTTTTGCGCCGGTCGCCCGAGCGTATGTTCGTGCCGTTGATCTGGTGGAGCAAAGAGACTGGCATCCAGACGCAACCGCGTGATGAGAGTGGCCGTGTCGGGAAGAGCCGCAGCCAGTGTATGAACGGCAAAGCTGCTATCGCCGACAAAGATGATTTCGCGGCCCGGCAGCCAGCGGCAAAGCTGCAAGACGCCTTGCCTTGCCCAATCAGTCAGCAGCTTGTGCTTTCGGCCCTTCTTCTGATCATGGCGCTCAGAGGGACACAGGATCGTCAGCACCGGCAGGGCTTTAATACATTTTGCCCATGGGACAGGTGAAAGAACCATGAAGCTCAACCATCTCAAGCCGCTGGCCTTGACAAAGTGGCCATGGCTGGAGCGCACCGGGTCACGATAAATTCCACGCGCGGCGATGCGTTGGCCCCAACGCCGTTCGATTGTATCATCCATGCCAATCACGACAGGGCCCTCGGGCACGAGCCGGGCAACAATGATGGACAGCAGACGGGCCGCCAACGTGCGAGGGTTCCAGCGGGCTCGGTTGAGGAGTTGATGATAGGCGGCAAAATTACTTACCTCCGCGCGTCCGGTGATGCGCAGGCAGGCCGTCACCGTTCGCTTGCCAGGCGAAAGGAGCGCACCCATCACCAGGACCAGCAGATGCTCCCAGCTTGGCGCGGTAAACCAGAAACGAAACGGCGACAGCCATTTGCGAAGGATGTGGGGGACCGCGTCTCCCGGCTCACGGCTACAATCATGTTGTTCGCTCATCCATTCGTTCGAATCCGATCAAACGAATGGCGCAAGGCCGGGACCCTGCGGCGAATTGATTCACCCAGGGCTGCTCAGATGCCCCCGAAATCACCACCGATTTTGTACAAAGTCGAGCTTAGATATCGAGGCTCATTAATTCAACTTTTCAGTTTGGGGGGAATCGAATGGTCTCGGAAGAAAAGCAACCGACGATTTGGATAAATGCTGATTCAGCGATCAACGCATGCCGCCAGCAACTTCGCGTGTGTGAGACAACGAACAAGTGGTACAGGGATAGAAACGACGATCATCAGGAAACTGAGGAATTTGGAGATCAGAAAAAATACCTTGCGCACACTCTGTTCCAAGCACACCTCAGAATATTGTTACTCATCGAAGAATCGAAAATACCGATGTACCGGGAAACCTACCTACAGGGTTTCAAGTCCTTCAAGAACCTCGCGACGGTCATACATTGGAGCGAAGACCAGGACGTTCTGTACAGCAAGCCATTGATCTACATTGAGCAGCATTTTGAAGCGCTGCAATCAATGGTACTGCAGAACCAAGTGACGCAGGTTAGTGCGTTGTCAATATTCGAGCGCATACTCAACCATACCCCCTATATTCTCGCCGACGCGGACATTACTCCGACCAATGAATCCCAAGTGCGCAACGCATTGTACAACGTTCTGAAATTGGTGTTTCCGGATATGAGGCGCGAGATACCTATTGCGCATGTCATCAAGCAGTACAAAGCCGATTTGGGTAGCTCCGCGCTCAAAACGCTTGTTGAGGTTAAGTACGCACTCGACGAAAAGGAGCTTCGGAGCCAGATCGATGGGGTATTTGCTGATATGAAGGGATACGCTGGGAATCCGTCCCAATGGAACAAGTTTTACGCCTTGTTCTACACGGCAAAGCCGGTCACATCTCCAGAGAGAATGCTTGCACATTTTGAGGGTGTCGAAGCAAGCATCGACTGGACCCCGATCATTGTTCACGGCCCAGGTATACGCAAATCGAAACTAAGCTACACTTCCACTCCAGAGAGCCCCGCAGCACAATCCGGTCCTCATAAGAAAAGGAAGAAGGAAGCCTAGTTTCTCATCTCCCGAGGTCCCAAAAAACCCCTGCCATGTTTCGCAGCGCATCCCGCGACAACGTTCCCAGTACATGCTCATTCGGAGCGTGCTGATTGCATCCGCCGTAGCTGTGAGGCACCCAAACTGTGGGCACCCCAAGGACATGGCTAAAGGCATCGTTTGGAATGGAGCCAGCTAAGTTCGGCAGAATATGTGGTGCCTTCCCGTGTGTTCTTGTTATCGAAACCGTGACCGCCTTCACCCACGATCCGTCGACATCTGTGCGTGTCGCAGGAAACGCTTCCGACTTACGAGACACAATCTCGACGTTTTGGAAGCCCTCACGATCAAGATGCCTTCTGAGCGCCGGAATGTCAGCAGGATCGGTTCCGACTACAAAGCGGAGCTGGCACGTCGCCTGAGCTTGCCCGGAGATCGCGTTCTGTGGAGACTCTGGATTTCCGGCCCTCATCGCCAGGACCGCAAAGCTGTTCCATCCGAAGGCGCGTTCCAGGTTTTGCAGCGTTTGTCTCGTCCGTCATCGAATCTGCGTGAATCCGGATGAGATGGACGGCATTTGAACGAAACTGCGCGAGGTTGGTCTCGAACCGTACGATTGCTTATCGCCAGGGCTGATGGACTATCTGGCCACCTGGACAGCGAAGAAGACTGGCACCCTGAGCTAAGCGATTTGTAGCGGCCAGCACGTCTACCCGCT
Organism: Rhizobium favelukesii; assembly: GCF_000577275.2. NCBI lineage: Bacteria > Pseudomonadati > Pseudomonadota > Alphaproteobacteria > Hyphomicrobiales > Rhizobiaceae > Rhizobium > Rhizobium favelukesii. Next base: position 2,027,109 of record NZ_HG916852.1, on the reverse strand, counting down.
ACCTCCACTCGAAATAGCACCCCAATACTGAGACTGCGGCCACACGGCATTTGGACCGGTGCCGCATCAACGATAATCGCTATCATAGCGGCACGCACCAGTCTCTTGGAGCATAGTTACGGTGGCATCCGCCAACGTTGTAATGTGGTGATGTGCGGCGATAAGGCCTTCCACGTCGATAAGAAGAGGATCGAAGCGATTGCCTGCTAGGTCCGCAGGATAGCGAAACGCTTCGCCCGATTTGTCGACGTTGTCGATGTGAACTAGCACACGACGTGTTTGCTCATTCCAGCCATCCCCCCCTTCCATCAAACCCTCCTCAATGAGGAACTTGTCGAGGCGATCATTGAGTACAAGCAGACTATGGCCCTCGATCTTCAGCGGCCTATTTGCGAAAAAGCTGCACTCGGTCAGGGCGTATTTCAGAGACAACTCCATGCTGTGCCGAGCCAAATTTGTCATTGGTATCAGAAGGTATTCTTGTGCCGGGTAGCGCTGACAGTAGTCCCGAGCCATCGTTTCGAACGCTACCTCATAGGCAAATGAATAGTAACTCCATGTGCGCTCGAAAGCGGATGGGTTCGGCTGAGGCTTAAGAAATCGATGAAGCTTCGCGGGAAAGTCATCCTTCAGCTGACGTTCTATGATCGCATCAAAATCAACAGCCATAACGTTCCCACCCACAATTTGTCAGCCACAGCTTCTACTTGAGCGAGAAGTCTGCCATGTATCGATCATCAGCTGCAAAGAGATTCCTGTGCGATTTACCCCCATCGGACCATCGATACCTGACGAACTGCTCTGGGCTCGGGATCAAGGGCGAGTAGTCTTTTTCTGCGGAGCAGGCGTATCGCTTGCACGCGCTGCGCTTCCCGACTTTTTCGGCCTTGCGGAAAAGGTTATGGCGCAACTTGCTATTTCGCCGGATAGTCCCATCGTAAAAGTGCTTAGCGAGGCACGGGAAATAGGCAAGCGCACAGGGATCGACGGCCTCGTATCTGCCGACCGCATCTTCGGCCTGCTTGAGCGCGATTTTCCTCAGCATGACATCTACGCAGCCGTTGCACATGCCCTCGACCCTGGACCGGCCAGCGACGCAAGCGCACACGAAATTCTTGTAAAGCTTGCAACCACTAGGGGGGCTTGGTTCGTATCGTCACTACAAACTTTGACCGGCTGTTTGACGGCTGCAGAGCGGGTCTCAAGACATTTCAGCCACCTCACCTTCCCAATCCGGCACGCCCAAAGGAAATGAACGGCATCGTTTACCTCCACGGAAAAGCTACCCCAGAATACAATGGTGCAGAGGAGGATGGCTTTGTCCTGTCCAGCTCAGAGTTTGGACGCGCTTATCTATCGGATGGGTGGGCGACAACCTTCATCAGAGAGATCATTGAGCGATATGTAGTCGTTTTCATCGGCTACGGCGCAGACGATCCACCCGTGCAATATCTGCTGGAAGCCCTAAACAAGACAAACGGCAGTCTGGATGGTGTGTTTGCGTTGCAATCCGGTGAAGCCGAATACGCGACAATGAGATGGAGGCATAAGGGTGTCCGAGCTATCGCCTATGATCCAGCCAATCGCCATGCTGCCCTTTGGTCAACCCTTGAGAAATGGGCCGAACGAGCGACGAATCCGGATGCTTGGGTGCAATCTGTTGTGCAGATGGCGAAAGGCGGGCCGGAGAACCTTGAGCCATATCAACGGGGTCAAGTCGCTCACCTCGTAGGAAGCGTTGAGGGTGCACGGGCTCTCTTCGATACCACACCCCCGCCGCCAGCCACATGGCTCGCGGTTCTTGATCCTTATCGACGCTACGCTGCTCCCGAACGCGAGAAGCGGTTTGACGAGGAAACACCGTTTATCGACCCCTTCGACCTCTACGGCTTGGATTCGGACGTGATCCCGGAGAAGGTCGACCCAGAAGATGACTACGCTAAGCGCAAGGTCCCGCCGGATGCTTGGGACGGCTTCCTTCTGAACAAATCAGATCGGATGGCGCTGCTGGATGAAAACATTAGTTCCTTGCGTGGATACTCCTCAGCAAGTGTGCCTCGCCTTCCTTCGCGGCTAGACCAAGTTGGGACTTGGATTGCGAAAGTCTCTCACCAGCCTGCAGTTCTCTGGTGGGCAACTCGCCAAGGTAATCTTCACCCTCAACTTCTCCGTCAAATCGGCTTCTGGCTTGAGAAGAAGGGCGACGACAAGCTTGGCGAGCCGCTACGATCAGCGTGGCGTTTCTTTTTAGACAGTTGGCAGCGACAACTGCGAAGCTCAGACGATTTCTTTCAGTTGGGAGACGACATCCGATTGAACGGTTGGAACGGCACATTGGTCCGTCAGTTTTCGGACATTGCACTTCCATTTATCAAAGTTGAAACTGCATCATTCGATGGGCCAGTCGCGCCAATTGAAATTGGAGACGTCGAGATCGGCCAACTTGTCTCGCTCGATGTGGAGTACCCAGACGTCCCAGCCGATCTAAACATTCCCGACAGCTATGTTCGTCCCATAGTGAGCAATCTTGGGAAAAACCTAGAAACCGCAGTCCAACTCGAAAAAGAGATTGGAGGTTACGGCCTGGGACATCTCAGTCCCATTTCGCCACACAATGACGGCGAGGACGACGGTGATCGGTATGGTCGGACACACGGTTTGTCCTCGTGGATGCTGTACCACGTCAAACTGATGGACCGGTTGCTTCGACTTGACCCGCAGGCTGCTCTACGGGAGTTTGAGAGCTGGAACGAAGAAGACGAGACCGTTTTCTCCCGGCTGCGGATGTGGGCGCTTGCTAAGAAAGACCTCATCGGTCCAAAGACCTTTCGGATGGTAGTGAAAAGCCTCTCAGACAACGTCTTCTGGGATAGCTTCCACGCCAGGGACTTACTGTTGGCCGTATCTGCGCGATGGCCCGACCTCGACCGTGCGACTAGAAACGAAATCGAAAGGCGTATTCTTAAGGGACCGTCACGTCGAAAGAAGGAAGGAAAAAAGCAATTCCGCGAACGCCGCGCGTGGACCGTCCTTAATCGTATCAATTGGATGAAGCTCAACGGACTTCAGCTTTCCACCGATATGGACGCCCGAAATGTTGAATTGCAGCGGGACGCTCCAGCTTGGAAGCTTGAGTATGCAGCGAGAGAGGCACGCTCGCTGGAGGGTCGCGTTGGCACGGTCAGAACAGTGTCAGACCCTACCGCTATAGTGGACGAGCCACTGGCGAACGTACTTTCCAAAGCTCTTGAGCTTTCAAAACGACGTGGTGTGGATTTCACCGAACATGACCCATTCCGTGGCTTTGTCGAACAGCGACCAGTGCGAACACTCGCGGTTTTGCGAGATGCCGCACGAAGAGGCGACTATCCCGAATGGGCTTGGCGGACGTTTCTAAACGCGAAGGCCAGAGAAAGCGATCCGGCACGTTTCTCTGCGGTGATTGCAGGTGAAATATTAAAGCATCAACCAGCGGAGATCGCAAATTTCATCCGATCCGCAGCGGATTGGCTCCAGAAGTCTACAAAGGCTCTCGCGAAATCCCACTCTGACCTTTTCTACAAGGTGCTCGAAAGGCTGATCTCTGTAGTACGTGAGCTTCCGGCGCAGAGCAAATCCTCTATTGTTCGAACATCCGAACAGCCGGATTGGACAATGGAATCGATTAATTCAGCGACCGGTGACTTGGCTGAAGCGCTCTTTGATGTTCCTCAGCGCGATCAGATAGTGCACCTGCAGGGTCTCGACAAAACTTGGAGCAGGATGGCGGAACGGTTGCTTTCCGCTCCTGGTGAACCTCGAAGGCATGCGTTAGTTATTTTTGCGCACCAATTGAATTGGCTCTACTGGGCTGACCCTCGGTGGACTGAGCAGCACTTGCTCAGTGTTCTAGAGTCGATTGAATTTGAAGACCGTCAAGCTTTTTGGGCGGGCTTCCTGTGGCGTGGACAAGCGCATGGTTACAAGCTCTTCGGCATCCTTAAGCCGCAGATGCTAGAATTGGCAAAGTCTGGAAGTCTCGAAAAGCGCGGTCACTCGGAGGCGCTAACCGGCCTTATTCTTTCAGGCTGGCGGACAAGGAACCCTGAGATTCAACAACGATTGGTTTCCGACTCTGAACTTCGGGACGTTCTGGTTAAGTCCGATGACGATTTCCGTGTTCGTGTCTTGTGGAATATGGAGCGCTCGCCGCCGGACCAGTCCGAAGATCAAAACTCTTGGATAGAAAACCTGACCGAGCTGCTTGAAAATGTTTGGCCACGCCAGATCGTTGTGAAATCGCCGAAAGTGACAGCTCGCCTTTGCGACCTCGCTTTTTCGAGTGAAGGAAATTTTGTGCAAGTCGCACAACTTGTTTTACCGCTTCTCGGAAAGGTTGGGCCAAGCCAAGTGTTTCTCCCAGCCTTGAGGAGAACTGGAAATAACGTAACGGATTCGCACCCCGGTCTTGTCCTTGCGCTACTGCATGCCGTCTTGCCGGACAACGCAAAGCTATGGCCATACGGTATCGACGCCACGCTTGACCGGATCGGACACGCTGACACGACCCTTAATAATGACGAGAGGCTTATTGAGTTGCGACGAATTTGGAATTCGCGATAGGCAAAAACCGTCCCTCCCAAGCTTCAGGATCAATGCCTTTAACTTCACCGGCCAGCCTTATTGCCCACGATCCAAACTGGGCTTCCACCCACGGGTCAGGCCACTGCTCATGCATCTAGCGGCCATATCTAGCTGCTCTCGAAGAAACCGGCAGTCTTCCAAGAGTGTCTCGATGGTCGGCCGTTGATCACCGTCGTGCCAGGCAATGGCTTGATCTACTGAACTGACTTCCTCGCGCATTTGAATTATTGCGGACATCGCACTTTCTGTAACCGGTGTTCTGCCCCCACATTGCGGGCAGCCGCCTGATCTGTGATCGACTTTCCATGGACGAGCGACAAGGAGTTTCTCCATGGAGAGTACATTGGAGTTTCTCACAACCAGAAAGTCTGCTCGTGAGGTTCACCGAAACTATTCTTCCTGAAGTGGGAGAGTGCATCGGTAACAAATTACCCTTGTCCAGGTTTCGGCAAATCCAGATTCTGGCCTATAATTTTTCGAACCAATTCGCCAATTCGCTGAAAATTCTGCCCTTTCTGGGCAGCGCCAACGGCCATAAGCTGCTTCTCGCTGAACTTGACGTCACGGCCCTTCTTCGACAGCTGCCGGTGCAAAATAGCAAAGAGCGATTTGCCACGCAGCAAGCTGCTGAATTCAATCAATATTTTATCATATAAACCTGTTGGATAAGTCTCACCTGTTTCTAGCGCTACACTGCTGGCAAAAAAATCCTGGTCATCGAGCACTTTCCCGGGGTGTGTTCTAAACGAGGCAATTTTTCCGTTGAGATGCCGGTGTATCGACAACGCATACCACTCACAGAAGCGTGTTACGTCGCTGTGAAATTGAACCTTTTCCTCAGGCGTGAGTAAATTCAGTAAAACACCGTCTGAGAATAGGTCATTTTCCACCGAATAACCCGCCGTGGTTATAAGCCCATTCAGCTCCACAAGGTCGGGAATTCCAGTATGCACCCATAAGTCGTTGTCAACGACGAATGCAAAAGGCGTGCTGAGTTTCTGCGCATCAAGCCTTTGCTTCAGCTCAAGGACAGCGTCCTTATTGCCCGCCGGTAGCATATCAATACCGATATCCCTCAGCTCTTCCTCAATACCTCTATAGAAAATTATGTCATTTTTACCCTCGACTAGGACCGTGGGTAGACTTGAGCGTTTCAGAACTTCGAAAAGCTCGTCGGTTGTGGGGACAGCCTTCTCTGCCGACATAAATTAATCACCCCGGTCCATACCGACAACCATCTCCTTGTCCGGGTACTTTCCGTAAATGAATGGCGAGTGGGTCGCGAAGATAAACTGGTTCTGCGAATTCTGAGATTTCAAGATTGGGTATAACTGCCGTTGCCAATCAACGTGGAGACTGAGTTCAGGTTCATCGATGAAAACGACTGTATTCGAGTAAAAGGCGTTGTAGCAGATGAAGCTAAGCATCTGCTTTTCCCCAGCTGACAACTTGTCGCTGTTAACGGCGGCTGCAGCATCTCCGAAACTCAGTCGCTTTCCGAAAGAAATGCCAGAGTGCTGAAACAGCTTCTCTACTAGGCCACGCACAGCGTCCAAGGGACTCATCGTCTCTGATCTAAACTGCTCAATTCTTTCAATTTCTTCGCGCGTTTCCGAAAGAAGAGAGTCTGCTGTGGTTTGTGAACCCTGGGAGCTTTCGTAGTGCTTGATCTTTTCGATAACACTGCGGCTTACCTGCTCCTGATAGGAATTGATCTCCTCAGAAAACCTAGCGTACCGCCTAAGCAATAGACCAACGATGTCCTGCGTCGATATTGCCGCCACAAAAATATGTTCGTTGTTCGATAGCTTTCGGGATAGCGACGACAAAACATCATCGACGTCAGAAGTCGTCGTTCCCCAAGCAGTCGCTCGGATGCGTGAAGGACTCTCCGACGGCAAGGAGAACCCACCCTCGATGCGTCGAAACGTCGGGAAAAAGATTGAGCTTCCTGCTTCAACTAGGTGTGGACGGACTTTGTCTTCTGCTGATTCGAAAAATGGGTGCTCCTCCGGGTCACCCACGTCGTCTTCAAAGGTTGTTACATCGCCGTTTCGCTCAAGGGTTACCTTGCAATGTGCCTTGCCAGTACGCAGAACCGTGCAAGTATATAGGTCAGTTTTTATCGTGCAAACTCTAAATGATACTTCTTGCAAAGCGTGAATAATGTTTCCGCTCACGATAAACCACGCAAGCTTCAGAATTGTCGTTTTTCCGGACCCGTTCCGACCTGTAATTACATTAAGGTCAGCATTAAGGTCATAAACTGTTTCACCGGTTTTACCAAAAAGGCCCGTTACCGAAATTTTCTCGATGATCATACTAAAACCAATACTACCGTGCGTTGACGATACCTACCGTAGATATGGTTTGGCTTCAACCGCTTCACGCTAGTTGTTTCGACAATGGGCCAGCGCGGAACACGCATTCGGATCAATGATCGCGACATGCCGTTTAGCCCCAGAGCCAAGCGAAATGCATTGAAACGTCGACTTTAAACAGAAGTGCCTCCACTTAAGCGGTTACTCTGTTTCGACCGCGTCGTTTGGCACGATAGAGAGCAGCGTCTGCTCGGTTCATCAGCGCCGCGAAGTCCTCTGCCCTTTGGTAACGGCCACCCCGACGCTTGCGGTCACGCTCATGGCCTTGTTACCAGCATCTGATCGTGCCGAGGAAATCAGGAAGAGGATGGCATCCGAACCTGTTATATGGGGCTGGCCTTCTGGTAGTTCCTCGGCGGACTCAGCGGGACTAGATCAAAAAAAGCTCAATCAATCTGAAGCAGCTCAAGAGACCTTTCATATCGCGCATCAGAACCTCTCGGAGCGATCTCATCCTGAAGCCGCTGCCTTGAGACGCGTGTTTCTTCCCTATACAGTTCGATCTCCTCGATTTTTTGCTCGAATGATTTCCGCAAATCGCCTTTTCGCTGGCTTTCAAACGTTAGGCCGTAATTGCCCTTGATCCGCTCAAGCAGATGAAATGCCGACAAACCGATAGCGGCAGATCGATGCTGGCGCTCATCGAAATACTCCTCATAGTCCGGCGGACCGGCAATGTTCTTCGAATGAAGGCCAAACTCTCGATGGCGCTTTTGATCATACCCGGCAATAGCAGGCAACGGTACATAACCTCGGTGTTGAGGAGCGGCCAATCCAAAGCGTCGGGCCAAACAATAGCCGGATTTGCTGAGGTCCTGACGCGTTCACCCTCTTGATCTGCGATCCCGTCGTCGAACGCTGCGGTCATACAGTCGTCGACAAGCTGATCCAGCGTCACTGCAAGCAACATCGCATGATAACGGGCTTGCCGCCTGCGCTTCCACCAGTCGGTGAAAATTTCCTTGAAGGCTCCGAGCCAGACACCAAAACCCGTGACCAGCAAGGTCCCCACCACCGTAAAGATGGCTTTCCCAAAATCGTCACTGACAAAATTCTTCAGCGAATCCAAGAAATCCTCCATCGCCAGGAAACTCATACAGCAAGGGCCGAAGCTCGCCATACGGGAGAGACTTGAAAGCTGCTCGAATCCCAACTATCTTTCTGGTGTTCCCGGCAGGAGCACGCCACCCGTCAGTTGCGAAGCTGTTGACAGCACTGCCTTTGATAACACGTTCACCCGTTCATGTTTTTGATCGGGCTCGCGAGGTGGTTGACGGGTGACGCTTCAAACGAGAGTCCGGGAGAGAAAACATGTCCGTACACGACGTCACACCTACCACCATTGAAGGAATAAAGCGCCTGGCGAGAGATATCTCGAAGCATGACGGCGTTCCTCATTCAGTGGGGCTCGACCGCGCATCGTCCCGCGCTGGTTTCTCAAACTTTCAGCACGCCCGCCGCTCGCTACTGGCTTATGGCACCACTTCTGTCACATTCCGGTTTTCGACGTTCATCAGCGTCTACTGGCGTGACCCGAAGACGAAGGTCAGCGGCAACCAAATCATCGAGGTATCGCTGTCGAAGGCTCTGGACGACATCATTCCGAGCAGAAACTACAAGCACGCACGAGGACTGGCATACTTCACGCGTTCGGCGTCAGACCTTATTTACTGTGAGATGACTAACGACAGCTCATCTGCAGTCGCATTGGCGTGCAAGGCAGCGCGGGTCTTGCAATTCATGGCGGCAACCGGACTACAGCCATCTTCAAAGGCTATGCCCGTGAGTGACGGGCGTGGAAGTGGACTGCCGGGTAGAGACCACGGGAGCAGCTGGTTCGATCCGGAATCGAGGCGATACATCTACGTCGATGAGCCCTACGCCGCCGCAGTGAAGGACCGCCAGGACGAGCGTGCCGATTGGGCCCGCCGGAATGGATGGGAAGTCGCCAGAGCAATTTGGCCGGGAATGTATTATCCCGAGGGTGGTAGCGAGCTTTATCTTGCAACGGATCGTAAGAAGGGACTGCCTATTGGTCCTGTTCTTTCAGGCATGTCCCGCATTCAGGCCGCGACCGTGCCGGAGAACTGCAAGCAGGTTCATGTGCCAGATGGCGAGTATTTCAGGTCACCCGGGCAGGAACGCGATGCCACTGCAAAGGTTTTGAAGCTGAAGCAAAAGCGCCCTCCTCGCGCGACCCCTCATACCGTTCCTTTCAAAATGGTGATGGCCTCAGGACGGCGACCGAATGCAAAGATGGCCGTCGCTACCCACCAGCGGGTCGGGCAACTGCTTAAAGATGTGCTGACGGCGACCCGTGATCGAGCTGGCGTTGCTAATAGAATTGGGTCCGTTCGGTCAGAACTCGACGATTGGGTCCAGATGGAGTACGACCACGACGCTCTTCCAAACGATGTCTTTTTCGAACTCTACTACCGGGAGCGTGTGACTGTCCCCGATGATGAGCGTGGTGTCGCTGGTCGCGAAGTGCACATTGAGCGGCTGATTGAAGCCAAGGAACTGATTGGCTCTGCGTATCCTGATTGCGAGCCCGTCCGCAACTTAGTTCGCAAGCTCGATCTGGCAGTAAAATCGCTAACGAGCTGGAAGTGAGTCTATCTTTACTAAATGCAGCGTGACATTCGCGGGGGAAGCCAGTCGAAGCCCCTGCGAATGCCGCTCAGTCGACGGATCGGATACACGGAACCGATCCTGGCTTGAAACTTGCGCTAGCAGCGTCTGGCTTACCGATTGAGGATTTAGGCTACACAGATCGCTCATTTTTTTGCGCGAGCAACGAGGATGGCGACGCTATCGGCTACTCTGGAATTGAAGCGTGCGGCGGCGACGCCCTGCTTCGTTCGGTCGTTGTCCTGCCGGAACACCGAGGGCGGGAACTGAGAGCCCTGCTTGTGCGAGAGACGCTGGCTTTCATAGGCGAAGGGTCGGCGGTCTACCTCGCAACAACATCAGCTGCATCGTTCTTCGAGAAACTTGGTTTTGCGGCGGTGAACCGCGCCGACGTTCCTGCCGATGTCATCGCCACCGACAACTGTCGAGCATCTGCCCAGCTTCCGCAACCGTCATGAAACTTAACCGCGCTCCAAGCTAACCACGGATCACCACAATGACCGACAAGACGTACAACGTGCTCTTCTTGTGCACGGGCAATTCCGCACGCTCTATCCTTGCCTAATCCATCCTCAACGGCGAAGGAAAAGGTGCTTCACCGACCGCCCTCCGCCAAAAAAATCCCAGCCAAACTGTGCTCGACCTTACCATGTTGGAAAGGTCGATCTACTTCTTCGGACTACTGCGATCCAAAAATCACGCCAGGTTATCCTCTGCCCGTTGTCACTGATGCGGTATAAAGGGAACCTAATGTCAGAGCCCGGCGAATAAACTTCAGGGTGTGGATGTCGTTGTCACCAGAAGTGTTGAAAATGGTCAATGAAACCTTGATGGGCTGCTCACGAAGCGCATTGCGTACCACCCTCTTTAGTTGATATTTTAATCCACGGAATCAACTGGGGGCGTGAATGGCTGAGGCGCAAGAAGTCGAGCGAGGGAAACTACGGTCCCTGTCGGTGCGGAATTTCAGATGTATCGGGAACGAGCCGGTTAAAGTGGACCTTGACGATATTGTTGTTCTTGTTGGTCCGAACAATTCGGGCAAAAGCTCGATTCTGCGAGCGTACGAGATCGCAGTCAGCGAGGGTTCGACTCCCGGCAAACTCAAGCAGGAAGATTTCCCGAATGGCGTGTCATCTGCAGATGCGCCGACGGAGATCGAACTTGTGACAGAGGTAGTTGCCGGTGATCCAGGACAGCATTGGATCGGGGACCTTCAAGGCAAACCTGCCGCAGAGGGTGGCCGTAAATACGTTAAAGAAAAATGGGTCTGGACAGCCGCCGGAAAAGGCACTCGTTTCGGTTGGAACGTCGACAAACAAGCGTGGGATGACAAAAAGCCCTGGGGTTGGGCGAACGTTGCAAATGCTCGTCGACCGGCCGTTCATCCCGTCAGAGCGTTTGACCCACCGGAAGCACAGGCTAAGCAGATACATGATCTGCTTAGCAAGGCGATCATTGGATCAGCACGGCAGCTAAGCAAGGACGGCGTCAACCTCTACGATAAGCTGCTTGCTGATGTTACGGAATTCCAGAAGCTCGCCGTCGATCACAACAAGGGAAAGATCGAAGAAGCGGAAAAAATGTTGAATGAGATTGTCTCGTCGATCTTCATCGACCATGCGGTCGAATACATCCAATTAACGGATGCCTCGGATTCCTCGCTGAAGCTTTTCCCGGAAGGCGGAAAGCTTACGATGGGTCACAAGGACGGCCATATGTCGGACCTCGAATCCCAAGGCAGCGGTGCTCGGCGGACAATGCTCTGGGCGACCCTCAAGCTTCTGAAAGACAGCGCCCCAGACCAGAAACGCGCCAACGTCCTATTGATCGACGAACCGGAGCTTTGCCTGCATCCAAGCGCGATCAGAGATGCTTGCAAGGTACTGTACGACTTGGCATCGAAGGACGGCTGGCAGGTCATGATCACCACGCACTCGCCGGTTTTTATCGACCTTTCTCGCGACAACACCTCGATTGTCCGGGTCGAGCGGAGGGATAAGGGAGAGATCGTGGGTACAACCCTCTATCGTCCCGAGAATGCCCAGCTCGACAAGAGCGACCGAGCAAACCTGAAGCTTCTGAATATATATGACCCGTATGTGGCAGAGTTCTTCTTTGGCGGACGGGTGATCCTCGTGGAGGGGGACACCGAATATTCCGCGTTCCGGATGATCATGGAAACGGACAAAAGCTTTCCGAAAGCTCATGTCATCAGGGCACGCGGCAAGGCCACGATAGCCTCGTTGGCGAAAATCCTGAACCAGTTCGGCGCGAGCTACTCCATCCTGCATGATACGGACACGCCTAAGACGATGCGGAAGAACCAGAAGACGGGTGAGAGGGAGGAAATCGTCAATCCTGCCTGGACGACAAACAACAACATCCTCGCCGCCGTGCAGAAACAGCTTGATGCAAAGACCGTTCGGCTTGTCGCCTCTAGGGTCCACTTTGAGGCCGCATTCTTCGACACCGCTCTCACTGGTGAAAAGCCTTACACTGCAGTGCAGAGCCTGGAGAATGATGAGGGCCGTCGGAAAGTGATCACAGTGCTATTAAGAGGACTGGTGGACCACGATGAGCCATTGCCGGAGGGAGCGATTCAATGGGCAGAAATCAGTGACCTCGAATCGGCTTTAGCCGCCTGATTCCGATGGTGAAATCGGGGGCTGCTGGAAGGCCGCTCCCGATTTCAGGCCGCCATCTGCTCGCAGCTTTCTGCGCACTTACGGCATGCCCACCACGCTCAGGGATACAATCCAAGGCACGACAGAGCCACGCCCCTATCCCACAAAGACATTTTGTCTATGTTGACGCGCGGTACTCGTGCCCGATCCAAAACCGAAAATATTTCGGGCACTGTGAAGCCTCTGATCGAGCATAGGGCCGCCAGTTCAAAACCGAACGCATATGATTGTCGCAGGTCGGTAACTTTTCTTAGTGTCGTAGCGCCATGCCACTGAAAATGTTTTGCGAGATTGGCGGCGACCGTCCGGCTTTTCCCTAAAGTCATGGCAAGCTCTGTCGAGGTAATCGAAACATCGGCGAATCGGTCGGCACTTGAAGGGAGATGGCTGAGAGTCTCAAGGTGATTGACGTTCTCAACATAGAGATCGTGCAGAAATCCTCGCTCAGAGAGAGGCCCCCGCTGCAAGCCAAGGTCCCCTCTCAACGCGGCATGTAACACCGCTGACCAAGAGAGCGAGTGCTTAGGGTCGAGAGCAAACTTCGCGGCTGCCAGTCTATGTCCTTTCGGCTCTTTCGCGTAAGGCAGTTTGTCCTCCATCCACTCGATGATGTTGATTTCTTTCTCTTGGATGGCTGGATCAATTCCCAAAATGGATATCTCGACGCGAAGACTACAAAGAAGACCGGACAGGTAAAGATCGACAACATCGGGTACCGGAGCGCCGAGGTAACGCGAAATGCACCGAGCCGAACCAATGTCCCGGACGACACGAACTGCGACCTCCGCCCTACTCCGAACATGGCCGGGTCGGTTGATCAGCTCCATCATGCTGGTACGAGCGTTGCGTTTAGGGGCATTCGGCGTGACAGCGCTCGACGAACTCGGGGGGTTCTCCATCCCTTGGAATACCGTCAAAGCCATCTTACGGGTGCGAACATTCAGGATCGCTTTGATTTCAGCACGAACCTGGGTACTCAGCGAAGCATCTGCTTGAAGATACCTGAGCATTCGAGTGTCGTCGCGGATTACGCTCTGTCCATCAGCAAGTTCAGCCAGCCCCTTGGGCCAAGTTAACAATGCACGAGCGGCCATTTCGAGGCACTTCGTCGAGATGGTGCTCACAGGGCCACGGCGGCGATTCGTGGCGCTGGCATTCCATAGCCAGCTTAACGACGAATTGGTAAAGCTCCGCTCGTGTGTTCGCGGCATAGGCCGTTGGCCATCGCGCCCGGAAGGAGCCGTCCGACATCAGCGGGTCCAAAATCTCCAGGACGAACCGCATTGCATCCGGGTCACTGCATTCGACCAACGGCTGCGGAAAATCGCGCAGGTCGGTCTTGGGACCTGTACACCTGTGGCAGAAGGATACTCCGCTGGTCGTTTGCCAGCCCAGATTGGCATGACACACCGGGCAGCGATCCATTAGACGCTCCATCGTCTCGGGATCACAGGGCAGCCAGCGGACCGACCAAATTGCCCGTTGATACTCTGACGCCCTAAGTGCACGGGGAGAGACGCGACGGAACTGTGAAAAGTCGGCTCGCTGCAGGTGGTGACCGAAAAACGAAACAAACTGCCGGGAGCGGACCTGACGGTTTTCCAAAAGCTTGTGCAAGTGTTCGGCATCACGGCGAATACCGAGGACATCGACGATGCGAGAGACATCCTCCTGGTGGGCAATCGATGTAAATCCCGATAAGCTCCTGAACGACACGGGACGCGCTAGACGAACTGCCAACTGCGTACGCCGATATCCGTTCTCCTCTGTGGCGCGATACGCAGCGTCGCGAAGGCTTTCACCGGGTTGCAGCTCAAGCGCAACCGGAAAAACCATATCTATCGTCTCCTCCCGCAGAACATCAAAGTCATCGCCATCTGCAGGCGGCCGATACAACGCTCGGACAATGTCATCGACCTCGTGGTTACTTGAATGTATGCTCAGGGGATCAGGCAACGCGCGTCTCCTTTTTCCGGGTCTTGCGGCTCTCGCGAAAGGGATTGTAGGTGACGATCTTATTCTTGATCGAATACGCGTCCGTTGCGGCCTCTAGATGGTCGAACCGGACCTCATCGGCATCCTCCTGTCGCGCAATATATGCGGCGTGCTCGACTAGGCGCGATACACGACCACGAAGGCCGCCACTCGCGATAAAGAGACAGGCGATGGTATTGTCGATGACGAAGTTGCTGCGCTTGGGAAAGAGCTTATGCTCCTTCAATGCTAAGCCGAGATCGGCGCAGTAACTCCCGAAGAGTTGCATATCTGTTGCACAGTCTTGCTTTAACGTCTTTATCGACACGTCGTGATTCATGCTGACGAGCTGGCCGTCGCTGAGTATCTTACTTTCGGCCTCTTCCGTACCTGCGACAACAACGGGACACCCCATTTTGGCAAATCCACGAAGCGTATTGTGGGTCTTGGTCGCGTCAAGATCAGTTGCTTTACGGATGCGAAGGTTGCTCGCCTCGTCGAAGATCAACAACTCGGTTTTGTAGTGATTGATGTACTTGATGATCCTTTCCAATTTGTCGTCCGCATTGCCGTCACCGGGAAACGGGTCTTTGTAAGCTCGGAGAATTTGCTTGAGGAAACTCATGTGAGAAGAGTCGCCGTTCAAGGTTATTGCGACGACTTTGCGCTGGGGTCTTTTGTTGTCTAGTTTTTCTGGATCGACGTCATCAGGAAAGCTTGCCTCCATGTAGGCCTCCAGGATTGTCGTCTTTCCTGCGTGCGACTTTCCAAAAAGGCTGACCAGCGAGCCTTCAATTTTCGACCGCCCGCCAA